>NZ_JAWRYI010000009.1:0-306846 GCF_046534705.1 Pseudomonas sp. SIMBA_068 | reverse complement strand
CGCTTCCTCTGGCAGGGGCTGAGGATGCTGCGGGAGGAGACACCTGCGCAGAGCATCCTGTACCTGTACGAGCCGGGAAGCTATGCGCCGTTGGCGCGGGTCGATCAGGTGGAAGGGGAAGGGCAGAAGCTTTATTACTTCCATACTGACCAGATTGGTACGCCGTTGGAGCTGACCGATAGCGAGGGTGAGATTGTTTGGCAGGCTACTTACCGTTCTTGGGGGGCTGTAGAGCAGCTGGCTGTTAATGAACTTGAGCAAAGTCTACGGTTTCAAGGGCAGTATTTTGATAGTGAGTCCAATCTTAATTATAATACTTTTCGTTATTATGACCCTGAAATTGGGAGGTTCATTACTCAGGATCCAATTGGGCTGGAAGGCGGTAGTAACCTTTATCAATATGCGCCGGAACCAAATGGGTGGGTTGATCCGCTAGGGCTAACTTGTGGCAAGCTGAATGATAAGGTTATTGCCGAGGCGAACCAGATTGCAGCTCCTGGAGGGAATATTACAGCGCAGCAAGCTGCCATTTTGAAAGGTAACCTACCAGTGGTGCAACGCCGTAGTGTCTTCCAAAATCAAGTGGCGCGAAAAGAATTTGTGAGAGATCAAGATTACTTGATGAGGCAGTGGGAGGCTCATACGGGACGAGTGTGGCCAGAAGGGGCTACGCCGCATCATATTATTCCGCTAGAGAGTGGTGGGGCGAATAAATGGTGAAATTTAATGCCTACGAGAGGTAAGCTTCCTAATCACTCCCTGCCTGGAATATCTGGGCCTCATGCTGCAGGCGGTGTATTGAGAACCACAATCCAACAGAGCAGGAAGGCCTTGCCGCCGGGTACTATAACAGATATGAGAATTTAAAATGCTGGATTTCGAAAAGCTAACTGATGAAATTGGCCGTGCAAACTTTTTTTCTAAGATGGAGGATGTGCCTGATAAAGTTGAAAATATTATATATGTAGAGAGCGTATTTAGGGTTTTTATTGAGCCGGTTGAGTCTGAGTTTCTCGGTGCTTATGAAGATCTTGAGTGGTTACCGACCACTCCCACCCAAGATGATCCGTTCAAGTCATTTCCGAAGCCTCCTAAGGATCTGGTTGATCTTAGGCTTAGAGTAAGTAAGGCTGTAATGCAGTCGGTAAAGAAGGTTCCCAAAGATAAATTTTTGTCGGGTGCGCATGATTTTAGTTTGGCTGCTAGAAATGCGGCTTGTTTTGCGTTTCGACAGTATGTCTCTGAGTGCTATTATGGGGAAGAAAGTGCCTGGTTGAGGATAGTTGAATTATATTTTTCCGGTAGGTGGCCCGTTGGATACTCAAAGAATAAATTAATTGTTATCTAGATTGGTTTTTGTGGCAGGTATTTATAATAGTTGCTTTAGGTTGCTGGTAATGGGGTGGGCAAAGTTTTTAATGTACTTAAGAAGGTATGATGTAGTGGTTTGCTGTTGTGGTTGTATTTGTGTTGCTAATTTTTGATGATTCGTTCGACGTAGTCCTACACGGCTGAAAACGAATTATTTGGCTAGTCAATATTATGAGCTAGAGGCGGGTTTCTATTTAGCAATGCCCGGCAGGACTTCGCTTACGACGATACCAGCTGGCTGCTGAGCATTCAGTGCTAGCCGACGGCAGCGGACACCTGCACCAGCTGAACCTGGACGGTCAGGTGATCAGCGACATGGAGCGCGATGACCTGCACCGCGACGCGAGGTGTACCGCACGCAGGGCAAGCTCACCAGTTGCTTCGGTTATCACGCCATGGGGCGCAAGGCATGGCAGTTTGCGTCGACCTTGCCGGCCGACAAGCTCTCGCAAGTGCACAACACCGGTGTGAATACGTCGCTGCTGGTCGAGCACGCCTACAACCCGATTAATCGGCGTTACCAGTACGACCCGGCCGGTGAACTGGTGCGCACCCTCGACAAGCTGCGTGGCGAGATCAAGTACGAATACGAAGCCAATGGCCAATTGCGCAGCCGAGATACCGGCTCGCTTGTCGGTAGCGAAGAATTCCGCTACGACGCGGCAGCTAACCGCTTGGATCTCAACGCGCAGCAGTTTGCCAAGGTCAAGGACAACCGGATCAAACAGTGGCGGGACCAAGAATACCGCTAAGACCCGTGGGGCAACCTGATCGAGAAACGCTCTGGGCACAGCAAGCTGCAGAGCTTTAGTTATGACTGCGAGAACCGGCTGGTGCGGGCCGAGACGTTGGTTAACGGCAAGCTCGAAAGCCAAGGTGAGTATCGGTACGACAGCCTTGGGCGGCGGGTGGCCAAGCCGGCGGAAATCAACGGCGAACTCGAACAGAAGCGCTTCCTCTGGCAGGGGCTGAGGATGCTGCGTGAGGAGACGCCTGGGCAAAACATTCTGTACCTGTACGAGCCGGGAAGCTATGCGCCGTTGGCGCGGGTTGATCAGGTGGAAGGGGAAGGGCAGAAGCTTTATTACTTCCATACGGATCAGATTGGGACGCCGTTGGAGCTGACGGACAGTGACGGGCAGATCGTTTGGCAGGCGACGTATCGTTCTTGGGGGGGGATAGAGCAGCTAACGGTCAATGGAATAGAGCAAAATCTAAGATTCCAGGGGCAGTACTTCGACCGCGAGACTGCGCTGCATTACAACACTTTTCGTTATTATGATCCGGAATTGGGGAGATTTGTAACACAAGATCCTGTTGGTTTGTTTGGTGGTGATAATCTTTATCAGTATGCGAAAAACACTCAGTCCTGGATAGACTCATTAGGGCTAGCGTGTGATAAGTGGGATGTTAGTACCCATCAGGCAAACAAAAATGCAGTTAAAGGGAAGAATCTAGGCCTAGACTCACATAATGTTGGGCAGAAAAATTTGATGAAAGACTTGTTGAGGGCTACGATCATGCTACAGGGCCTGCTATGCTGGTACCCCGAGTAGGACATACAGTTTCTAAAGAAGGTGTAGGAATTGTGTCTAGAAGTAGTATAAATCCCAGGACAGGACTCCCTTTTACTAGCGCTCGTGATGTGGTTGCGCGCGACATTAGAGAACTTAGGCGTGTTTACCCCGAAGTGCCGAATGAAAAGCTACAGGAGCTAATCGCTCTGAATAAATCTATGTATCCAGAAATGCGGAAGTAAAGGGAGAGATTTATGGGTGATAATAAATTTGTTGATGCTATTTATTCCGAATTGTTTGAGAAAAACTTCCCTCAATATAAAAATTCTCTTACTAAACCCGTCAACGGAGATAAGGACTCATATGCTCGTGCGCGTAATGCTCTAGCATCGCTAGATGATACTCAAAAACATGATATCATTAACTTTTTTAAAATTGTTATCGCAGACAGCGCTTCTGTAGTGCTTGGGACGTTGGATGGTGTCCATTTTCCGGATGATCTTGAGGGCGATTTTGTTGTACAATTAGATGGTGCAGATATTCAGGGTGACCTGCAGGATATATTTATCGAAAAATCTCAGCAAGATGGTATTTACGATTGATTTTTTGAGGCGTTTTTAGTCTGGCTTCGGTTTTTGTTTTTATGTGACATTGTTGAAGAATAAATATTAAAAAGCTATTGAAAGTAGTTGGGGTGCCAGCTTCAACTATTTTTCCGTTAGCCGATACTGTCGAGCGACTGGAATGAAGCTGCCTTAGTTAATATAATTATTTTTGTCATTGTTAAAAGTCACGTTCGCTAAACGTGTATAGGTGATTGTGCGGGCCTGTATCCAAGGTGGCTCATTACCTCCTGCAAACCCTCGACAATCTAGAGAAGTGCCGGACACCAACACCGAAGTGCCGCTACAACGCATCGAAAACGCCCTCGGCCACTTCCTGCACTTCACCCGCACGCCCGACGGCACGCTGACCGACATCAGCGCCACCGGCGGCACTCGCGTGCACCTTGGTACTTCCGCTGTTTAGGAGGTGTATGCTTGATATCAATGCGTTGGCACTGCCAATTGAAACAGCCGAAAGAGACTCCTTGTTGGACGTTCTATATAAGGCTTGGAGAGCTTGTAGGGATCAGGAGTACCGCTACGATCCGTGGGGCAACCTGATCGAGAAGCGCTCGGAGCACAGCAAGCTGCAGAGCTTTAGCTATGACTGCGAGAACCGGCTGGTGCGGGCGGAGACGGTGGTCGATGGCAAGCTGGAAAGCCGAGGCGAGTACCGGTACGACGGCCTTGGGCGGCGGGTGGCCAAGCAGGCTGAGATCAACGGTGCCCATATTGACTCGGCCGGGTACAGCAGCCGTGGCGTAGGCAAAGTACTTACGGGGCCAAATTAGGCGGCGCATTGGCGTTCGGCCCCCAGGCTTACCTAGATGCGACGGAGGCAAAATGCATCTCGGAGTTCTTCCAGAAGTCAGCTTACACCCAGCCGACCAATGCATTGGCCTTTGGTGTCGGTGTATTGGTCGGCGGGCTGACAGGGCCGGCTGTCGTCGTGATTGCCTTGTCTTTGGGTGCGGGTTTGGCAGTTCAGTTTGTCATGAGTGACGATTTTTCGGGGATGGGCACTACCCTGGGTAATTTCTTGAAGGGGAAGGATTAAATGTTTACCACAGAACGTTTTTTTAAAAAAATCTGGTCGGTGTGGCTGCTGGTAGTGATATTGGCCCTGATGATGACCGGAGTGGCGCCGCCATTCATGGCGGTGCCGGCGATCCTGATCATTATCGTTATGACGCTGTGGTGCATCAACTGTGCTTACCGCAGTGAGCACTTTGTAAGTTTCGCGAATTTGCGCATGTTCTTCAATATGTCAGTTGCACCAATGTTCGCATCGCTGCTGACACTGGGTGTTACCTACAAAAAAATGAAGTTGGGAGCGGCGACTTCTTTGATGTTAGGGCTCGCGCCCGTCGTGCTGGTGTTGTTGGCCTATGCAATGGCTTATTACTGGCGCCGTAAAAGTGATATTCTCCATTTTAAAGGGCAGCGCGTGGAATCCATCGAGCCGCCTCAGAAAGTTCAGTGGTGGCAGGCGGGTTTGGCGGCGGGCTTGAGCAGCGTGATCTATCCGCTGATGAAAAGCCATGACGTGCCGGCCACCGGGTTGATCTACTTCTTTGCGCTAATGTCCGTGTTCATGGTGTTTTACAATCGTGACAAGATCAGTGCACTCAGAGACCTGAAAGTGCGCGAAGCGAAGGAAAACCGTCAATACACATTCATGGATATAGAAACTATTCAGAGCATGCGTGCTGCCTCGTGGTTGGGCAGGCTTTTCGCCGTACGGGCGCGCTGATGTTCACCGTTACAGGGAGTAAATTATGCTAACTGACGTTCTTTCCATGCTCGCGCCGCAAAACAGGCGATTGTTCAAGCTGAATATCCTGACACAAACAGCCAACGATGAGTTTTTGCTTGAGCACTTTTCCGGCACTGAAGAGCTTTCCAAACTCTATGAATGCGATCTGGCCTTGCTCAGCCAACAGAGCGATATAAAGCTCAAGTCACTGATTGGCAGCCAGGCCACGGTAGAAATCGAGTTATCCAACGGCTCTTTCCGCCACATTAACGGCTATGTTCAGCGGTTTAGCACCCAAGGCAGCGACGGCGGCTATGTGCGCTATGCAGCCGTGCTAGCCTGAACAGCGATGACGGCCTGCCGCTCACCATCATCGATGCGACCTACAAGTCCAAGTACATGTGGTGGAATAATCCTGTGCCGGACGGTCCGTACCATGGTAGTAGAGCTAGAAGGCTGTTCCATTATAGTTTAATTAAAGATTTGCATAGCAATCAAAGCAAAGCTAGAGCGCTTAGCGCGATCGATTCATATTGCAGCAAATACATGAAGCCAGGAGTATGCTAAATGGATTATTATGATGTTGAGCGGTATGAAAAAATTCATGTTTGGGTAGGTACAAATTTCTCTTCGGAGGATGACTATCTAAAGTATTTTGAGTTGGACTATTCTGTGGATTTGGATGATCCCGCATACAAGGTTTGTGGGTTTTGCAGAGATATTGGTGTGAGATGGTATGACGAGGACTTCATAGGAATTATACCAAGAAAAGCGGAGGAGGTGAGTTTAGATGAAATCTTGATTGAGTCTGCGGTTGACGCCCGTTATATTGAGGATTTAAAGGCAGAGTGCTTGAGGCTTGGTATCTCTAAGGCTAATGCAATTTTTTGGTACTCCGATGGTGGTACGGTTGTTTCCAAATCTTTAAAGTCAAATTATAATGGCTTGAAATATGCTGGTTTATATGAGGGTGAATGATAAGCTCGGCGTAGACCTGAGGAGCCTGGATTGGTTATGTGTCAGAATTTTAGTGTCCGGATCTGATTTTTGATGCGCGGTTATGTATAGTTTATGATTTAAAACTCCTGTTTAGGTGTTAGGATGCTAAGGGTTTGATCTTTACTAGCTCATGGGCTAGTTGCTCTGTCGCGACATAAGTAGAGCCAATATTTTTCTTGTGGTGCATGTTGTCGGTCGCATCTAATACGCGCACGAGCAGTTGTACCTGGTCTGCCCCGAGAGTGGCCATTACATCCTGCTAACCTTCGATACGTTGGCCTGGATTGATCTATTAGGCTTGTGCAAAAGCGCGGAACTTGATGGAAATCGTCATCCAACAGCCGAATACATAGGGAAGTATCGATCGTCCGTGGGTAATGTTTCCGGCCATCATGTCTGAGAGTTATTTGTGGCATGTTGATGGGGTTAGTGTGAATGGCCGATCACCACTAACAGGAAATTGAAGCCATGCAAACTCACCAACAAGCCCCAGTACACACAGGCAATGATGCCCTGCTGCGGGCATACACGCCCTATGGTTACCACGCGGTTCGGGGCAGGCCTCTGTTGGCCTTTGCCGGCGAGGCTGTTGCGCAAGCGCCGCACTGTTATCTGCTGGGTAATGGCAAACGTGGCTATCGCACCGTGCAAATGCGCTTTCTCAGCCCCGATGCATTCAGCCCGTTTGGTCGGGGAGGCCTCAATGCATACGCCTATTGCACGGGTGATCCCATCAACCATGTCGACCGCGATGGCCATTCGCCCACACGTGCAGTCGGGCAGGCCACCGGACTCGTAAGGGGAACGGTGGGGATGCTCTCGTCGCTGAACAAGGCATCCAAAGCAATAGTCAAACGTTCGATTGCCAAGGCTGAAGGGCGGCCAATACCGAAGGAGTTTGATGACGCGAGCCGAACCAACAATGCGATGATATTTATTGGTGGGTTGGCCGGTACCGTGATCAAGGCACCCGGGGCAGCGCTCGCTCTTTCAGCGTCCTTTGAGTCAATAGGGGCTGAACTGGTCGCTGGGGCCGGGATAGGGGCTGCGTCCTTTGCGGGTGTGGGTAAAATCAGGCAGCTGTTGACCGACATGAGGTCGACCTATCTTCAAGCCAGGTTGAATAGACTGCCCTTCGGTAAGTTGGCAATTGAGTCCATCAAGGAAGCTACGGGGTGGAACCGAATACGCGGCCAGGAGTCGGCCATCCTCGAGCCGTTGCCAGAAAAAGTATTATTGGTTCGCCTGCCTGCCGGCAGGGGATGAACAGTCTGGCAAACGGTGCCAGGTCGCCTCGATGCTTTCGGTTCCACGGTGTGAAACCAGATTCGATTGTGCTTCATCTCTCCTCGCGCTTATCTGTGAGCCAAGCACGACCTGCCTTACCCGTCGTGACCTCAAGGCGAACAACAAGAACGGGAAACCACCCGCGCGAGGAGACGTTACATGTCCCGACATCAGCACATCCTGGCCTGGCTTAACGACGTGGCCAGCGACCTGCACGCAATCCGTCACGATATCCACGCCCACCCGGAACTGGGTTTTGAAGAGAGCCGCACCTCGGCGCTTGTCGCCCGGCTGCTCGAGGCGTGGGGCTATGAAGTACACACCGGCATCGGCAAGACCGGTGTGGTCGGCGTGCTGCGCAATGGCAGTAGCCCACGCCGCCTGGGCCTGCGCGCCGACATGGACGCGCTGCCCATCCACGAAGCAACGGGCGCGGCCTACAGCAGCCAGCACCAAGGTTGCATGCACGCCTGCGGCCATGACGGGCACACCACCATGCTGCTGGGTGCTGCGCGCTACCTGGCGGCAACCCGGCAGTTCGACGGCACGCTGACGCTGATCTTCCAGCCGGCCGAGGAGGGCCAGGGCGGTGCCGAGGCGATGCTGGCCGACGGCCTGCTGGAACGCTTCCCCTGCGATGCGCTGTTCGGCATGCACAACATGCCCGGGCTGCCGGCCGGGCATCTTGGTTTTCGCGAGGGGCCGATGATGGCCTCGCAAGACCTGCTCACGGTGACCCTCGACGGGATGGGCGGCCATGGCTCGATGCCGCACCTGACCGTAGACCCGCTGGTGGCAGCGGCCAGTGTGGTGATGGCGCTGCAAACCGTGGTGGCGCGCAACATCGATGCGCAGGAGGCTGCGGTGGTCACCGTCGGCGCGTTGCAGGCCGGCGAAGCGGCCAACGTGATTCCGCAACAGGCGCTGCTACGGCTTAGCCTGCGCGCATTGAACGCCGAGGTGCGGGCGCAGACCCTGGAGCGGGTGCGCGCGATCATCGTCAGCCAGGCCGAAAGCTTTGGTTGCCGTGCCAGCATCGAGCACCGCCCGGCCTACCCGGTGCTGGTCAACCATGCCGCAGAAAACGCCTTCGCCACGCAGGTGGGGGTGGAGTTGCTGGGTGCCGAGGCGGTGGATGGCAACACCCGCAAGCTGATGGGCAGCGAGGACTTCGCCTGGATGCTGCAGCGCTGCCCGGGCGCCTACCTGTTCATCGGCAATGGTGTATCGCGGCCGATGGTGCATAACCCGGCCTACGACTTCAACGACGACATCCTGCTGACCGGTGCCGCCTACTGGGGCGCGCTGGCAGAGCGCTGGCTCGCGCCCGCCTGACCTTTCCTTTTTGACGACTGCCGCTGGAACCCGGGCGCGACCGCGCCTGGGCGATCACCCAATCCTTGTGTGGAGTGTTCCCTATGCAGACTTCGAGCACCGGCGTGTCGCGTACCCGGCAGGTGGTCGCCGCCGTTATCGGCAACGCCCTGGAGTGGTACGACTTTATCGTGTACGGCTTTCTGGCCAGCATCATCGCCCGGCAGTTTTTCCCGTCCGACGACGAGTACGCTTCGCTGCTGATGGCCCTGGCCACTTTTGGGGTAGGGTTTTTCATGCGCCCGGTGGGTGGCGTGTTGCTGGGCATGTACTCCGATCGCAAGGGCCGCAAGGCGGCGATGCAGATGATCATCCGCCTGATGACCGTGTCGATCGCCATGATCGCCTTTGCCCCCGACTACCTGGCCATCGGCATGGCCGCGCCGCTGCTGATCGTGGTGGCGCGCATGCTGCAAGGGTTTGCCACCGGTGGCGAGTACGCCAGCGCTACGGCGTTTCTGGTGGAGAGCGCGCCTGCACACCGCAAGGGCCTGTATGGCTCGTGGCAATTGGTAGGGCAGTGCCTGGCGGTTTTTTCCGGGGCGGCGATGGTGGCACTGGTTACCCACCTGTGCTCGCCTGAGGCACTGGACAGCTGGGGCTGGCGCATCCCGTTTGTGCTGGGCCTGCTGATCGGCCCGGTCGGGTTGTGGATACGCAAGCACATGGAAGAGCCCGAGGAGTTCGTCGAGGCGCGCCGCCAGGCCAAGGGCCAGTCGCCCACCCTGTGGCAGGTATTGCGTGAACATCGGCGCAGCCTGCTGGTGTCGATGGGGCTGGCCTGTGGCGCGACGGTGTCGTTCTACGTGGTGCTGGTGAACATGCCGACCTTCGCCCACAAGAGCCTCGGGCTGCCGCTGGACCAGGTGCTGCTGGTGCAGATGCTGGCCGTGGGGCTGATGACCGTGGTCATTCCTCTGGCAGGGGCGTTGTCTGACCGGGTGGGGCGGCGCCCGGTGCTGATGGCTTTCACCCTGGCCTTTTTCGTGATGGTCTACCCACTGTATGTGTGGGTGGCCGCTGCGCCTTCGCTGGAGCGCCTGCTGGTGATGCAACTACTGCTGTGCACGGCCATCGGCGGTTTCTTTGGCCCGGCCCCGACCGCCCTGGCCGAGCAGTTCCCGGTCGAGGTGCGCTCCACCGGCGTCTCGGTGGCCTATAACGTAGCGGTGATGGTGTTCGGCGGCTTTGCCCCGTTGATCGTCACCTGGCTTACCAAGGTGCTCGCTACCCCGGTGGCACCGTCGTTCTACGTGCTGTTCGCCTGCCTGCTGACGCTGCTGGGTACCTATTGCCTGAAAGAAGCACCCCGGGCGGGTAAGCCTGCCGCATTCAACCTTGGAGTAAAACCGTGAAGCCGTTAGCCATCGACCCCATCGTTGCCCTCGATGCCCAAGCTTTGTCCCAGGCCATCCATGCCCGGCAGGTATCGTGCCGGGAAGTGATGCAGGCCTACCTGGCGCATATCGAACGCTGCAACCCGCAGGTCAACGCACTGGTGTCGCTGCGCCCGGCCGAGGCGGTGCTGGCCGCAGCCGATGAGCGTGACCGTGAGCTGAAGCGGGGCCATTCCCGCGGCTGGATGCACGGCATGCCACAGGCGATCAAGGACCTGGCTGCCACTGCCGGGTTGCGCACCACCCTGGGCTCGCCGTTGTTCGCCGAACAGGTACCCGAGCATGACGCCATCAGCGTGGCGCGGGTGCGGGCGAGCGGGGCGCTGATCGTTGGCAAAAGCAACGTGCCGGAGTTCGGCCTCGGCTCGCAAACCTATAACACCCTGTTCGGTACCACCACCAATGCCTACGACCCGCATCGGGTAGCCGGCGGCAGCAGTGGCGGGGCGGCAGCGGCGCTGGCCATGCGCCTGCTGCCGGTGGCTGACGGCAGCGACATGATGGGCTCGCTGCGCAACCCGGCGGCGTTCAACAATGTGTTCGGCCTGCGCCCGTCGCAGGGCCGTGTGCCACATGGTCCTGCGCCCGAACTGTTCGTGCAGCAGCTGGCTACCGAAGGGCCGATGGGGCGCAGCGTGGTGGATGTGGCGCGGCTGTTGTCGACCCAGGCAGGCGTTGACGCGCGGGCGCCGCTATCGCTGAGCGAGGGCCGCCGCGATTTCGCCGCAGGGCTGCAGCGCGATTTTCGGGGTGTGCGGGTTGGCTGGCTGGGTGACTACAACGGCTACCTGCCGATGGATGACGGGGTGTTGGGCCTGTGTGAAGCAGCGTTGGCCGATTTCGCCGAACTGGGCTGCCGGGTCGAGGCTTGCCAACCGGCATTCGATCCGGCGCGTTTGTGGCAATGCTGGCTCACCCACCGCCACTTCCTGGTGCACGGCAACCTTGGCGCGGCCTATGCCGACCCAGCCAGGCGCGCCTTGCTCAAGCCCGAAGCACAGTGGGAGGTAGAGGGCGCCTTGCAACTGAGCGCAGCTTCGCTGTACCAGGCCTCGCTGGACCGCAGCGAATGGTACCGCGCCTTGGCCAACCTGTTTGAACGTTACGACTACCTGCTGTTGCCGTCTGCCCAGGTGTTCCCTTTCGATGCAAAACTGGCGTGGCCGACGGCCGTCGGGGGCCGGGCGATGGACACCTACCATCGCTGGATGGAGGTGGTGATCGGGCCGACCCTGGCCGGCTTGCCGAGCATCAGCGTGCCGGTCGGCTTCAACAGCGACGGTTTGCCCATGGGCCTGCAAATCATAGGCCCGGCCCAGGCCGATCATGCGGTGTTGCAACTGGCATACGCCCATGAACAGCTGACCCGGTGGGTTGAGCGGCGCCCGCCACCGTGCCTGCAGGCCTGATGAAAGCACTGGGCAGGCGCGGTTCTTGCTGGCTATGCTGACCATCCAGCTACAGGGAGGTCATACCCATGGGCATTACGGCAGACAGTGGCGGCGTGCGTTCGGTGGAGCGCGCACTGGCCATTGTCGACCTGCTGGGCGAGCACCAGGCGCTGGGCCTGGAAGAACTGCATTACCTTACCGGCCTGCCCAAGGCCACGGCCTCGCGCATGCTGGCCACCTTGCAGGAGCAGGGCTGGGTCTACCGTGGCCTCAGCGACCGGCGTTATCGCCTGTGCGCGCGGCGGCTGTTCGGTGACCGGCAGATGCGCTTCAAGCGGCGCCTGGTGGAAAGTGCTGCACCAATGCTGCTGGACCTGAGCGAGCGCACCGGGCTGGTGGTGGACCTGTCGTGTTTCGACGGCGAGCGGCTGGAGGTGATGGAAAGCGCCATCCCTCAGGTATTGCGCAAGCGGTACCCGCATACCTGCCAGATCGTCGGGCACCATGCCAGCCTGTTTCACTCGGCGATGGGGCGGGCCTGCCTGGGTGAACTGGCGGTGGATGAAGTGCAACGCCTGGCGGCCCATGAGCGGCTGCGCGATGACACGGTGCTGCGCAACATCGAAGAAGACGCGCACAAGGGCTTTGGCCAGCGAACCGAAGGGTACTGGGAGTACCCGGTGCGCTTGCCATTCCTGATCCGCGCCATTGCGCTGCCGGTACATGCCGAAGGGCGCCTGGCCGGGAGCATTGCCTTGCACTGGCCGCTGGATCAGGCGCCGGTGGAGCGAGTAATGAATTTGCACCTGAGCAGCCTGGCGACCACGGTAGACGATGTGCAGCGGGCCTTGGCGGTCGAGTGCTGACCTGCGCCGGCCTTTTCGCAGCACAAGGCTGCTCCTACAGGTATCGCGTGCTCATGTAGGAGAGCGAGTAATGAATATGCCTGGCGGCCACGGTAGGCGAGGTGCAGCGGGCCTTGGCGGTCTAGTGCTGACCTGTGCCGGCCTCTTCGCAGCACAAGGCTGCTCCTACATGAGCACGCGATACGTGTAGGAGCAGCCTTGTGCTGCGAAGAGGCCAGTGCAGGCCACAGCAAAAGCCGGCAGATGTTACTGGCCCTCGCGAAACCCGCTAGGGCTCATCCCCGCATGCTTGCGAAAGAACCGGCTGAAATACCCCACATCGGCAAACCCCAGCTCATGGGCGATCTCTTTCACACTCAGGCTCGAATGCCCAAGCATGCGCTTGGCCTCCAGCACCAGCCGGGCATTGATCACGTTCATGGGCGTCATGCCC
Source organism: Pseudomonas sp. SIMBA_068 (assembly GCF_046534705.1). Classification (NCBI taxonomy): domain Bacteria; kingdom Pseudomonadati; phylum Pseudomonadota; class Gammaproteobacteria; order Pseudomonadales; family Pseudomonadaceae; genus Pseudomonas; species Pseudomonas sp. SIMBA_068. The sequence continues at coordinate 293,850 of NZ_JAWRYI010000009.1, read as the reverse complement.
AGGTGCTCCTGGCACAACCGCCCAAGCGTAGCCAGGGTCATGCCCAGCTCGGCGGCGTAGTCCTCAAGTGGCCAGTGCGCGCGGTAATGCATGTCCACCAATTCACGCAATGCGGTCAGCTGCTGACTGCGCCTTGACACTGGGCGCTGCCCACCGTGGGGCAGGTGCGGTTCATGGCGCAGCACCTGGATCAGCAGCGTCAGCAACAGCGCCATGCTGCTGGCCACATGCTCACGGGCGCGGTTGTGGTACTCCTCGCGCAAGGCCATGCACAGCGGCAGCAACGGGTCTTCGTCGGCTGCCCACGACGGCAGGGCGATCACCTGTGGTTTGCGCACCTGCACCAGCAGGTTGGGTGCCAGCACCTGGGCGATACTTTCCAGCGGGTGCTGGGCGGCGGTGATCACGTGGCCCTCGACCTGGCCGGCCCAATGGAATCCATGCACCACTTGCGCCGGCACATACACCACGCAGGGGGCCTGCACCTGGAGCCGGTCACTGTCGAACAGCACTTCACCGCCGCCGCTTTGCAGGTACAGCAGCTGCAGCAAGCCTTCATGACGGTGCGCGGCAATTTCCCAGTTGTGTGCGCCAGACCGTTGGGAGATCTGCTCCACATGCAGGGCTTCGTGCCACACCGGTTGTGCGGTTTCACCGTACAGGGCGTAGTTGGGGATCTTGTTCATGTTGTTGTAATTGTTCTGTTCGGTACCTGGCTACTGTGCCACAGCTGCCTGCAGGCTTCAGGCGGCAGGGCGAAAATTGTCGGGAATGTGGGGCTGGTTGCAGGTTTTGTCCATTCTGCCGGTGTGCCTGCCGGCCCTAGGCTGTGGCCCAGATGAAGCGACACTCTGGAGAGCAGCATGCACAACAACAAGATCCCCTCTCAATGGCTGGGCCTGGATTCGGCCGTCTGCGTGGTCACCGGTGCCGCCGGTGGTATTGGCGCGGCGCTGGCCGGCGCCCTGGTCGGGCAGCACGCCCATGTGGTCCTGCTGGACCGTGACCTGGACAAATGCCGTGAACTCGCTGCCACCTTGGGCGAACACAGTGTCGGTGAGGTCAGCGCCCTGGGCTGCGACATCGCCGACCCGGCCAGCGTAGAGCAGGCCGCCGCCCAGGTTCAGGCGCTGCATGGGCGCTGCGATGTACTGGTCAACAATGCCAGCGTGCTGCGCCCCGGTGCGCTGGATGGGCTAGGCCTGGAGCAATGGAACCAGGTGCTGGCAGTCAACCTCACGGGCTACCTGTTGTGTGCCCAGGCCTTCGGCCGTTCGATGCTGGCCCGCGGCCAGGGCCGTATCGTGCACGTGGCCTCGATCGCCGCCCATTACCCGCAACCCAACAGCGGTGCCTACAGTGCGGCCAAGGCCGGGGTCAGCATGCTGTCGCGCCAGATTGCCGTGGAATGGGGGCCGCGCGGTGTGCGCAGCAATGCCGTTTGCCCGGGGTTGATCCGCACACCCTTGTCCGCAGCGTTTTATGCCGACCCGCAGATCGAACGCCAGCGCTGCGCCATGACGGCCAACCAGCGCATTGGTGAACCGCAGGATATCGCCGAAGCCGTGCTGTTCCTGGCCAGCCAGCGCGCCGACTACATCAACGGTGCAGAGCTGACCGTGGATGGCGGCCTCGAAAGCATGCCCATGGCGCTGATCCCGCGCCCAGGCTTTGAGGGGGCACGCGCATGACCACGCGTAACTGCGATGTGCTGGTTGTCGGCGCGGGTGCTGGTGGCCTGGCGACCGCCATTACTGCAAAGAAGCATGGCCTTGACGTGATCGTCATCGAAAAAGACGACTGTTTTGGCGGTACCACGGCGTTTTCCGGCGGTGTGTTGTGGGTGCCCGGTAACAGGCACAGCGCCAACGACAGCCCCGAGGCGGCCATGACTTACCTGCGCAACGAAACCGGTGCCTGCTTTGACGCGGCCGGGGTCGAGGCGTTCTTGCGCTACGGGCCGCAGATGGTGGACTTTTTCGAGCGGGAAACCGCCGTGAAGTTCGTGCCCACGCTGTACCCCGACTATCACCCACAAGTCGAAGGGGGCGTCGATGTGGGCCGCTCGATACTGGCCGCACCTTACGACATCCGCGGCTTGGGGCCGGACATGGCACGCCTGCGCCCGCCGCTGAAAACCATCACCTTCATCGGCATGATGTTCAATTCATCGAATGCCGACCTCAAGCACTTCTTCAACGTTACCCGATCGTTGACTTCGTTCGTGTATGTGGCCAGGCGCCTGCTCACCCACCTGAAGGAGCTTGCCCTGTATCGCCGCGGTACCCAGGTTACCAGCGGCAATGCCTTGGCAGCGCGGCTGGTACGCTCGGCATTGGACCTGGGCATCCCGATCCTCACCGGCACCCCGGCGCGGCAGCTGCTGCGCGACGGTGGGCGGGTGGTGGGGGCACTGGCCGGGCAAGGCAACAGCGAACTGCGCATTCAGGCACGGCGCGGGGTGGTGCTGGCCTGTGGCGGGTTCTCCCATGACCTGCAACGGTTGCGCCAGGCCTACCCGCATGTGCGCCGTGGTGGTGAGCATTTTTCACCGGTGCCAGCGGGTAATACCGGCGATGGCGCTCGCATGGCCGAGGCGTTGGGGGCAAAGGTCGATATCCGCCTGCAAGCGCCGGCGGCCTGGATGCCCGTGTCGAAGGTGCCGGTAGGTGCCGGGCGATACATCGCCTTTCCGCATCTGCTGGACCGCTACAAGCCGGGTGTGATCGGGGTGTTGCGTTCGGGCCAGCGTTTCACCAACGAGTCCAACTCCTACCACGACGTGGGTGCAGCACTGATCGAAGCCTGTGCCGGCCAGGCAGAAACCGCCATGTGGCTGGTGTGCGACCGCCGCACCCTGGCCAAGTACGGCCTGGGTTTCGCCAAGCCTGCCCCGATGCCGACGGGGCCCCTGTTGCGTAACGGCTACCTGCTCAAGGGCAAGACCCTGGCTGAGCTGGCAGGCAAGGCCGGTATCGATGCGCAAGGGCTGGAACGGACCGTGCGCGATTACAACCTTGGGGCAGTGCAGGGTGAAGACCGCCAGTACGGCCGCGGCAGCACCAGCTTCAACCGCTACCTGGCCGACCCACAGCAACAGCCCAACCCCTGCGTGGCGCCAGTGGGCGAGGGGCCGTACTTTGCCGTGAAGGTCATCATGGGCGATCTGGGCACCTTCGACGGGCTGCGCACCAGCGTGGTCGGTGAAGTGCAGGCCGCCGACGGGCAGGCCATCGAAGGGCTGTATGCGGTGGGTAACGACCGTGCCAGCATCATGGGCGGCAACTACCCCGGTGCCGGCATTACCCTCGGGCCGATCATGACCTTTGGCTACATCACCGGGCGCCACCTGGCTGGTGTGGAGCAGGGGCTGGCGGCGGCCGGCAATGCGCGGGAGGTGGCGTGATGGACAAGGCAGTGGTCGATCACCGTATCTATACCATTCGCCCGCGCTGCATGGCGGCCTTTCTCGAAGCCTTCGACCAATTGGCGATGCCAATCCTGCTGCGCCACCTCGGCGCACCACTGGCGTTCTACACCAGCAGCATCGGGCCGCTGAACCAGGTGGTGCACCTGTGGGGTTATGACAGCCTGGATGACTTTGAAAAGCGCAGCGCGGCGCGGGATGCCGACCCGGATTTTGCTGCTTATCTGCATGCCACCCGTGACCTGGTGGTGACGCAGGAAACACGGATCATAAGGCCTGTGTATCTGCGCAGCCTCGACAGGCAGTGATGTTGCCTGTGCCGGCGATTGGGCCGCAACGCGGCCCCGAAACACCGTCATAAAAACAACAACAGGTGATACCCATGAACAACACACTCGACGTGCGCCAACTGATCGACCAGCAACCCATCGGCCGCTACCAGAAATGGGTAGTGTTCCTCGGCTTCCTGATCATCGCCTTGGACGGCCTGGACGTGGCCATCATCGGCTTCATTGCCCCGCAGCTGAAAAGCGACTGGGGCCTGAGCGCGCAAAGCCTGGGCCCGGTATTGAGCGCTGCGCTGATCGGCCTGGCCCTTGGCGCCCTGATTGCCGGCCCCCTGGCTGACCGCTACGGGCGCAAGGCGGTATTGCTGTGCAGCGTGCTGCTGTTCGGCATCTGGACCCTGGCCTCGGCCTTCTCGCCAAACCTGGAAACCCTGGTCGCGCTACGTTTTCTTACCGGCCTGGGCCTGGGTGCTGCTATGCCCAATGCCAGCACCCTTGTCAGCGAATACGCCCCGGCGCGCAGCCGCTCGCTGCTGATCACCCTGGCGTTCTGCGGGTTCTCCCTAGGTGCGGCGATGGGTGGTTTCGTCAGCGCCTGGATGATACCCAACCTGGGCTGGCGCAGTGTGCTGGTGCTGGGCGGGGTGTTGCCGCTGCTTGTCCTGCCGCTGCTGTATTGGCGGCTGCCGGAATCGGTCACCTTTTTGGTCAGCAAAGGTGCAGACCGCCAGCGCATTCTGGCCATTGTCCGCCGCCTGGCCCCTGAACATGTCAATGCCGACAGTACCTTCGTCACGCCCGCCAAACCCCAGGGCACTGGCGGCGCGATTGGCACTATCCTCTCGCCGCGCTACCGCTTTGGTACCTGCATGCTCTGGGCTGGCTACGTGCTGGCGCTGTTCCTGGTTTATCTGTTCAGCGGCTGGCTGCCGACACTGGTGAAGGAGGGCGGTGGTTTTTCGGTGTCTGAAGCCGCCATTGTCACGGCCTGTTTCCAGATTGGCGGCCCGGTAGGGGCGATTTCAGTGGGCTGGGCCATGGATCGCTGTAACCCGCAGCGCGTACTGATGCTGACGTTTCTGTTCAGCGGCGCGGTTATCTTCACAATTGGCCAGGTGGCGGGGGATTTCGCCTGGCTGTGCGCCATTGCCTGCGCCGTGGGCTTTGGGCTGAATGGCGCGAGCGTTGGCATGAATGCACTGGCGGCGGCCTTTTACCCGACGCAAGCGCGGGCGACCGGGGCCAGCTGGATGAGCGGCATCGGGCGCATTGGCGCCGTGCTCAGCGCCTTTGCCGGGGCCCAGATGCTGGCGCTGGGCTGGAGTTTTGAACAAGTGTTCGCTTCGCTGCTGTTGCCTGCCGGGCTGGCGGCATTGGCGGTATGGTTGCAGGGGCGAAATGCTGCGTTACGGGTTAGCGCTCAAGGCTGTACATCCGGCACTCCGCCAGCAACGCCAGCAGGTTCGGCTCCCGCTCCCTAGCCTTCAGAAACACCACGCCAATGTGCTGCTGCAAGCGGTATTGCGGCTTCAAGGCAATCAGCCTGACGCGGTTTTCGTACACCGCCGCAATGCGCCCGGGCAGCAGGGCAAAGCCCACACCCGAGCTGACCATGCTCAGCAGGGTGAAGATGTCATTCACCTGCATGGCTACCTTGGGCTCAAAGCCGGCCTGCTGGAACACCCGCGCGCCATCGCGGTGGGTGGCGAAGCCCTGGGTCAGGGTGATGAAGGTGGAGTCGGCGAGGTCGGCCAGGTCTACCTCGGCCTGTCCGGCGAAGGGCGAGTCGGTGGGGACAGCTAGGAAGATGTCGTCGGAGAACAGCGGCAGCTGCTCGCAGGCCGGGTCGCTGACGCTTTCGTCGAGAGACACCAGGACAGCTTCCAGCTCGTGGTTTTTCAGGCGCTGCAGCAAGTCGACGTTGGAGCCCAGGGTTAGGTCGATGTTCAGCTCGCTGCGGCGCAGTTTCAGGCCCATGACCAGTTTGGGCACGGTTTTTACCGTCAGCGAGTAGAGCGCGCCCAGGCGGAAGCGCTCGGCGTAGAACCCTGCGGCTTCGCGGGTTTGGCGCACCATCTGTTCGGCGTCCTGGATCAGCTGCCGGGCTTTCTTTTCCAGCACGTAGGCGCTTTCCAGAGGGATCAGCTGGCGGCCTTCGTGCTTGAACAACGGGCAGCGCAGGGCGCTTTCCAGCGAGTGGATGGCGCGGTGCACGCTGACGGCACTGGTAGACAACTCGACCGCCGCGCGGCCGAGGTTGCCGGTGCGCATGAAGGCAAGAAAGGTTTCCAGCTTTTTGAGGGTCAGTTCTTCGTCGATCAGCATGGGGGCCTGGGTGGGTATGGCTATAGGGTTATGGGGTGTTTGAGATCGAGCGCCGCCCGCGCGGCGCTTCGCAGCACAAGGCTGCTCCTACATCTGTTTCGGGCCAATGATTCCTGTGGTCAAGGCGCGCGGCCCTTTGGTGTTCACCTCGATACCGTGTCGAATAAACAAGGCGGTCGCGCACGTTGGCGCAGGCGTCACTGGCCCTAACCAGATGTAGGAGCAGCCTTGTGCTGCGAAGCGCCGCGCGGGCGGCGCTCGGTCTCAATCACACCCCACACCTCAAGCCATACCCTCGATCAATGCCCACAACGCCGGGTCATTGAAATCATTCACTACCAGCTTGGCGCCCGCCTCCAGCAACCGCTCCGGCGTCTGTGTCGTGGCCACGCCCACGGTAAATATCCCCGCCCCACTGGCGGCCGCCACCCCCGGCAATGAATCCTCGAAGGCCAGCGCCTGGGTGGCCTCGGCGCCCAGCCGCTGCAGGCCGGTGAGGTAGGGCAGCGGGTCTGGCTTGGGCCGCGCGAGTTCTTCGGCCACCAGCACATGCTCGAACTGCTGGCCAAGGCCCATGGCGTTCAGCATGTGTTCGGCGTTCAGCCGCGGTGCGTTGGTCACCACGCACATGCCGATGTCATGGGCCTTGGCATGCTCCAGCAGGCGCAACAGGCCTGGCATCGGGTCAAGAGACGGTGACAGGTCGCGAAACAGCGCCTCCTTGCGGTCGGCCAGCGCCCGGCACTGTTCGACGCTCGCACCGCTGAACAGCTCGGCGAACAGCTCGCCGTTGGCGCGGCCGCTGACCTGGGCATCGAACTGCGCCTGGCTCAGTTCGCGGCCGTCATGTTCGCGCAGCAGTTGGCGAAAGGCCTGCAGGTGCAGGGTGTCGGTGTCGGTGAGGGTTCCGTCGAGGTCGAACAGCAGGGCGGTCAGCATGGGATATCCAGATCAAGAAAACACAAGCCAGGGGATCATAACCAAAGCTGACGACGAAGGGGGCTGTTCAGCGTGCTCCGAAAAGAGTACAAATGTGCTCCATGGACAATCTTACCCCCAAACGCCGCGCCATTTTCGAATTCATCCGCGAGCGCATTGCCGATCAAGGGCAGCCACCGAGCCTGGCCGATATCGCCACGCGCTTCGGTTTTGCTTCGCGCAGCGTTGCGCGCAAGCACATCACCGCCTTGTGCCAGGCCGGTTATATCGATGTCACGCCGAACCAGGCGCGGGGCATTCGCCTGGCCGAACCGCTGCGTCGGCCAGAAATCCTCGAAGTGCCGGTGCTGGGCCAGGTGGCGGCGGGTGCACCCATCGGCCCGGACCTCGATATCCACGAACAGCTGCTGATCGACCCCAGCCTGTTCCGCCGCACCCCTGACTACCTGCTTAAAGTGCGTGGCAATTCGATGGTCGACGACGGCATCTTCGATGGTGATCTGGTCGGCATCCTGCAACAGGCCGACGCCCGCGATGGCCAGATCGTGGTTGCGCGCCTGGACGGCGAAGTGACCATCAAACGCCTGCAACGCCAGGGCAGCGGTTACCGGTTGTTGCCACGCAACCCGGCCTATGCACCCATCGATGTGCAGCCTGAACAGGAATTTTTCATCGAAGGCGTGTTCTGCGGCCTGCTGAGGCGTGACTGATGGGCGCAGTGGTCGACCTCGACAGGCTGCTCGATCAGCGCCGTGTCTGGCGCGGGCGGCAGGCCCAGGCGCGGCCACTCGGCTTGCAGCCCACCGGCCATGCGGCCCTTGACGAGCGCCTGCCTGAAGGCGGCTGGCCGGCGGCGGCACTCAGCGAGTTGCTACTGGCCAGCCCCGGTTGCGGCGAACTGCAACTGCTGTGGCCCACACTGGCGCGGCTGAGTACTGAAGGCAGCCGGGTAGTACTGGTGGCACCGCCGTTCATCCCTTACGCACCGGCCTGGCAGGCAGCCGGGGTAGACCTGCGCTGGCTGGTGCAGGTAGATGCCGCCCCTGCCGATGCCTTGTGGGCGGCCGAGCAGTGCCTGCGCTCGGGCAGTTGCGCGGCGGTGCTGTGCTGGCCTGAACGTGCCGATGACCGGGCCCTGCGGCGTTTGCAGGTGGCCGCAGAAACCGGACAGGCGCTGGCATTCGCCTGCCGGCCGTACCAGGCAGCACACAACCCGTCGCCAGCAGCGCTGCGGGTTGCCCTCGACACGCGTCCGGCGCAGTGGCGTGTGCTTAAAAGCCGGGGCGGCATGCCACCGGCGCTGCCCATCGCCTGCCCAGGGCGGGGCTGATGCACCATGCTCTGGGCCTGCATCCTGCTCCCGCAGCTGGCGCTGGACACGGTCCTGCGTGAGCGTGACGACCCCGACACTCCCTTGGTGCTGCTTGGCGGGCCTACCCAGCGCCGGGTATTGCAAGCGGTCAGCCCGGCAGCGGCCGCACTCGGGTTGAGGGCAGGGCAGACCCTGACGGCGGCACGTGCCCTGGCGGAGGGTTTCACCTGCGTCGAAGCCGACCCCAGGCGTATCGAGCATGTGCAGCAATTGCTGGCGGCCTGGGCCTATCGCTTCAGTGCCCAGGTCAGCCTGCATTACCCGCGGGCGTTGCTCCTGGAAGTAGGCTCCAGCCTGCAACTGTTCGGCCCCTGGCCCTTGTTCGAGGCACGTCTGCGCCAGGAGCTGGCAGATTTGGGCCTGCGCCAACGCATCGTCCTGGCCAGCAACCCGGTAGCGGCGCGCATGCTTGCCAATGCTCATGATGGCTTGGCCGTGGGCGATGCCGACGCCACCCGTGCGGCTCTGCTAGGCATGCCCATCACCCGCATCGGCTTGCCGACAGACGCCGCCGAAGCCTTTGCCCGCATGGGCCTGCGCCAGCTGGGCCAGGTACTGTCCTTGCCGCGCGATACATTGGCCAGGCGCTTTGCGCCCCAGGTGCAATTGCACCTCGACCAGCTGCTTGGCCTGCGCAATATGGGGCTGGACTTCTACCAGCCACCGGACCGTTTCGAAACCCGGCTGGAGCTGAACTTCGATGTCGAGTCGCACCAGGCGCTGTTGTTCCCGCTGCGGCGCATGCTCAACGACCTTGCCGCATTCCTCGCCGGGCGCGACTGTGGCGTGCAGCGCTTTTGCCTGCACCTGGAACATGCCGAAGGGCCGGACACCCTGCTCACGGTAGGCCTGCTGGCTGCCGAACGCGATGCCGCCATGCTGTTCGAACTGACCCGTGGGCGCCTGGAGCCGTTGCGCATTCCCGCACCCGTGCGCAACGTGCGGCTGGTTGCCGAGGACCTGCCTACCTTCGTGCCCCAGCACCAGGCGTTGTTTGACCCTCGTGCGCAGCAGGCGCAACCCTGGGAACAATTGCGCGAGCGGCTGCGCGCCCGCCTGGGGGATGAGGCCGTGAAGGGGCTGAGCGCGGCTGCCGATCACCGCCCCGAATGCGCCTGGCAGCTGACCGAGCAAGGCGCCCAAGGCAGCATGCCGGTTGCCCCAGGCACTCGCCCGGGCTGGCTACTGCCAGCCCCGATGGCGCTGGACGCCGCCAGCTACCAGGTACAGGGCCAGGCCGAACGCATCGAGTCGGGCTGGTGGGATGGCGGCGACGTGCGCCGCGACTACTACCGCATCGAAACCCGTGATGGCCTGCGCGGCTGGGCCTACCGCGACCTGGGTCAGGCCGGCCCGCTGTGGCTGCAGGGGTGGTTCGCATGAGCAAGCAGGGTTATGCCGAGCTGCATTGCCTGTCCAACTTCAGCTTCCAGCGCGGGGCGTCGAGCGCTGACGAGCTGTTCCGGCGCGCGGGTGAACAGGGCTACCAGGCCCTGGCGATCACTGACGAGTGCACCTTAGCTGGCATCGTTCGGGCCTGGCAGGCTGCCAAGGCGCATCAGCTGCGGCTGATCGTGGGCAGCGAGGTGCTTCTGCAGGGCGGCCCCAAGCTGGTGCTGCTGGTAGAGAACCTGGCCGGTTACCAGAGTTTGTGCGCGCTGATCACGCGGGCTCGCCGGCGGGCGCAAAAGGGCGATTACCAGCTGTTTCGCGACGACCTGCAACAACACCATCAAGGCCTGCTGGCGCTGTGGGTGGCCGATGACTGCGCCGACACTGCCACGGGTGAGTGGTTACGCAGCGTGTTCGGCGAACGGCTGTGGCTGGCCGTGCACCTGCATCGAGGCAGTGACGATGCCCTGCGCCTGCAAGGCTTGCGAGGCCTGGCGGCTGAAGTGGGTATCCGCGCCGTGGCCTGTGGCGATGTGCACATGCATGTGCGCGGCCGCCGTGCCTTGCAGGACTGCATGACCGCCATCCGCCAGCATTGCCGGGTGGATGAGGCTGGGCGCTTCCTGTTTGCCAATGGCGAGCGGCACCTGCGCAGCCAGGCACAGTTGGGCGAACTCTATCCTGCCGACCTGCTGGCCGAGACCATGGCCATTGCCGAGCGCTGCCAATTTGACCTGAGCGAGTTGAAATACCAGTACCCGCGCGAACTGGTGCCCCAGGGCCATACCCCGGCAAGCTGGTTGCGTGAACTGTGCGAGCAAGGCTTGCCGCTACGCTGGCCAGGCGGGCCGAGTGACAAGGTGCGTGATGTGCTGGCCACGGAGTTGGCGCTGATCGAGGAACTTGGTTACGAAAGTTACTTCCTGACCGTGCACGACATCGTCGCCTTCGCCCGCAGCCAAGGCATCTTGTGTCAGGGCCGCGGTTCGGCCGCCAACTCGGTGGTGTGTTTCGTGCTGGGCATTACCGAGCTCGACCCCATGCAGCATCGCCTGCTGTTCGAGCGCTTCCTGTCGCGCGAACGCAACGAGCCGCCTGATATCGACGTGGACTTCGAGCACGACCGGCGCGAAGAAGTGATCCAGTATGTGTTTCGCCGTTATGGCCGACACCGTGCTGCGCTGACGGCGGTGGTCAACACCTACCATGCCGCGGGTGCGGTGCGCGATGTAGCGCGGGTATTGGGTTTGCCGGCAGACCAGGTGGATGCCCTGGCCAAGTGCTGTGGTCGCTGGAGCGACCGCATTCCCGATGACCAGCGCCTGGCCGAGGCCGGCTTTGAGGCCGGCAGCCCTTCACTGCGGCGGGTGCTGGTGCTGGCTGGCGAGCTGATCGGCTTCCCCCGGCACCTGTCGCAGCACCCAGGCGGCTTTGTCATCTCCCAGCAGCCACTCGACCAGCTGGTGCCGGTGGAAAATGCCGCGATGGCGGAGCGCACGGTGATCCAGTGGGACAAGGACGACCTGGACATGGTCGGCCTGCTAAAGGTCGACGTGCTGGCGCTGGGCATGCTCAGTGCCTTGCGCCGCTGCTTCGACCTGCTGCAACGCCATCGCGGCCAACAACTGACCCTGGCTACCATTCCTGGCGAAGACCCGGCCACCTACGCCATGATCAGCCGCGCCGAGACCATGGGGGTATTCCAGATCGAGTCGCGGGCGCAGATGGCCATGCTGCCCCGGCTGCGGCCCAACACGTTCTATGACCTGGTCATCGAGGTGGCGATTGTCCGCCCCGGGCCGATCCAGGGTGACATGGTGCACCCGTACCTGCGCCGGCGCCTGAAGCAGGAACCGGTAACCTACCCATCGCCGCAGCTCAAGGAGGTCTTCGAGCGTACCTTGGGCGTGCCGCTGTTCCAGGAGCAGGTGATGGAGCTGGCCATGGTTGCCGCCGATTACACGCCGGGCGAGGCCGACCAGCTACGTCGTAACATGGCGGCCTGGAAGCGCCACGGTGGCCTGGAACCGCACCGTGAGCGGCTGGTGCAAGGCATGCTGCGCAATGGTTACGACCTGGCGTTTGCTGAGCGCATCTTCGAGCAGATCAAGGGTTTTGGCAGCTATGGCTTCCCGGAATCGCACGCGGCCAGCTTCGCCTTGCTGTGTTATGCCAGCAGCTGGCTGAAGTGCCATGAGCCGGCGATTTTCACTTGCGCGCTGGTCAACAGCTGGCCCATGGGCTTCTACAGCCCTGACCAGTTGTTGCAAGAGGCCCGGCGCCAGGGTATCGAGGTGCGCCCGGTTGATGTCTGCCACAGCGAGTGGGACTGCACCCTTGAGCCTGATGCTGAAGGCACATTGGCTATTCGCATGGGCTTGCGCCTGGTGCGCGGTTTGGCCGAGGCCGATGCCAGGCACCTGGAGCAGGCGAGGGCGCAACGGCCATGGCGCGATGTCGAAGACCTGTGCCTGCGTGCAGGGCTCGATTCAAGGGCCCGAGCCCGCCTGGCCGATGGCGGGGCGCTGCGTGCCCTGGCCAGTGACCGGCACCAGGCACGCTGGCAGGTGGCGGCGGTTCAGCCGCAGCTGCCCCTGTTTGCCGAGGTGCAACCGGTGCCTGAAACGCCAGTGGAATTGCCTGTGCCTACCGTAGGTGAAGACCTGATGGTCGATTACCAGGCCCTGGGTACCACGCTGGGGCCGCATCCGCTGGCACTGTTGCGCTCACGCCTGAGGGCGCTGGGGTGTCGCAGCTCCAGCGAATTGCAGGGTGTGGAGCATGGCGACAACATTGCCGTGGCCGGGTTGGTGGTGGGGCGGCAACGGCCCCAGACCGCCAGCGGAGTGACCTTCGTCACCCTGGAAGACGAGCACGGGATGGTCAATGTGGTGGTGTGGCGGGACATTGCCGAACGGCAGCGGCGGGCGTTGGTGGGGTCGCAGCTGCTCAAGGTCAGTGGGCGGCTGGAGCAGGAGAACGGCGTGCGGCACCTGATTGCACGGCGGCTGGAAGATGTGAGCCCGTTGCTGCAAGGGCTGGATGTGCGCAGCCGGGATTTCCACTGAGTTGCGCATCAACACGGCCCCCTGTAGGAGCGGCCTTGCGCCGCGAAAGGGCCGCACAGCGGCCCCAGGGTTTCAGCTTCGCCGCATCCATTGCTGGGGCCGCCTTGCGGCCCTTTCGCGGCGCAAGGCCGCTCCTACAAGTACCGCGTGAGTAGTTAGACGATCGCCAACCGCTGCTTGCGCGTCGGTGCCGGGAACGCCCGGTCGATTGCCCGAAGGTCCTCGCTGTTCAAGGTCAGCGCACCTGCGGCTGCATTCAGCCGAACATGCTCGGGCGCCACGGCCTTGGGGATGGCGATCACCCCATCACTGCGGGTCACCCAGGCCAGGCTGACCTGGGCCGGCGTGGCGCCATGGCGCTCGGCAATTTCTGCCAGCACAGGATGCTGCAGCAAGCGCCCGGCCTGGGCCAGCGGGCAGTAGGCCATGGTCGGCAGCGCGCGCTTTCCGCACCAAGGCAGCAAGTCGAATTCGATGCCACGCTGCGCCGGGTTGTACAGCACCTGGTTGGTGGCGCATTCAGGGTTGTGCAGTTCGCGCAGGTCGTCGACGTCGAAGTTGGACACGCCCCAGCGCCTGATCTTGCCTTGCTCGCGCAAACGCTCGAAGGCTTCGACGGTTTCTTCCAACGGGTGCTGGCCACGCCAATGCAGCAGGTACAGGTCGATGCAGTCGGTACCCAGGCGGGCGAGGCTGCGCTCGCAGGCGGCCGCCATGCCGCGTCGGCTGGCATTGTGCGGGTACACCTTGCTGACCAGGAACACCTGGCCGCGGCGCCCGGCAATGGCCTGGCCAACCACTTCTTCCGCGCCGCCTTCGGCATACATCTCGGCGGTGTCGATCAGGGTCAGGCCCAACTCGATACCCTGTTGCAGGGCCGCCACTTCGGCAGCCTTGCGGCCGGGGTCCTCACCCATGTACCAAGTGCCCTGGCCAATGGCCGGAACGCTCGAACCTGCCAGTTTCACGTAACGCATGTCACCTCCGGGATCCGTGTATTGGAAAGCAGAACCTCAAGCAGCGCTTGCGCTGCGGTGGAAAGCTTGTGTTCACTGAGGGCAATCACGCCGATGCGCCGCTCGACGGTGGGCTCCACCAAGGTAATGCAGCGGGCGCCGAGCTCCTGCATCTGGTTGATGCACAGCGCCGGTACGGCACTGACCCCCAGGCCGCTGGCGACCATGCGGCCAATGGTTGCCAACTGGTGGCTCTCGAATGCCACGGCCAGTTTGCCGTGGTGGGCGGCCACATTCTGCTCCATCAGCAGGCGCACCGCCGAAGGGCGTTGCAGGGCCACGAAGTCTTCGGCCATCAGCTTTGCCCAGCTGACCTGGGGCAGCAACGCCAGGGGCGAGTCGGCCGGTACCACTGCGACGAAGCGGTCCAGGTACAACGGGTGAAAATCCAGCCCGTCGATGTTGTCCGGCTCGAAGCCGATGCCCAGTTCGACGCGGCGATGGCGTACCAGTTCCAGCACCTGTTCGTTGATCACGTCATGCACCGTGACGTTGACCTTGGGGTAGCGCTGGCGAAATACCTTGAGCGAGTGGGGCAGGAGGTTGCCGGCAAAGGCTGGCATGGCCGCCACCGATACCCGGCCCAGTTGCAGGGTGAAACGTTGGCGCAGCATCTCTTCAGTGTCGTCCCAGTCTGCCAGTAGGCGCCGTGCCAGCGGCAGCAACACTTCGCCCTCGGCGGTCAGGCTGACGCTGCGCGTGGTGCGGCTGAGCAGGGCGCCGCCGAGGTTTTCTTCCAGGGCCTTGATGGTCAGGCTCAGGGCGGGCTGCGATATATGCAGGTGCTCACCGGCCTGGGCGAAGCTCTGGTACTTGGCCACGGCGACAAAGGCACGCAGTTGCTTGACGTTCATGACAGGCCTATTGTTTGTTTTGTAAAAGTTATCAATCGATGACGAAAACAAAATTAACAAATCAGTCGCGTGCGGTGAAGATGTCTGCACACGCTCACCGACAGCCTCGTCGGTTCTACAACTACAAAAGGCGGATCAGCATGGCCGGACTGGACAAGCGCGTTGCAACCTACGAACAGGCCCTCGAAGGCCTGACCGACAACATGACAGTGCTGGCCGGTGGTTTCGGCCTGTGCGGCATCCCGGAAAACCTCATCAGCGAAATCAAGCGACGTGGCGTCAAGGGCTTGACCGTAGTCTCGAACAACTGCGGCGTCGACGGCTTCGGCCTCGGCGTGTTGCTGGAAGACCGGCAGATTCGCAAGATGATCGCGTCCTATGTGGGAGAAAACGCCGAATTCGAACGCCAACTGCTCAGCGGTGAGCTGGACGTGGAGCTGACCCCGCAGGGCACCCTGGCCGAGAAGATGCGCGCCGGCGGTGCCGGAATCCCGGCGTTCTTCACCGCCACCGGTTACGGCACCCCGGTTGCCGAGGGCAAGGAAGTGCGCGAGTTCAAGGGCCGCAAGTACATCCTTGAAGAATCCATTACCGGTGACTTCGCCATCGTCAAGGGCTGGAAGGCCGACCACTACGGCAACGTGGTCTACCGCAACACCGCGCAAAACTTCAACCCGCTGGCTGCCACCGCCGGCAAGATCACCGTGGTCGAAGTGGAAGAGATCGTCGAACCCGGCGTGCTGTTGCCGAGCGAAATCCACACCCCGGGCATCTACGTGGACCGTGTCATCGTCGGCACCTTCGAGAAGCGTATCGAAAAGCGCACCGTCAAGGCCTGAGCGCCATCCACCAGAACAACAAAGAGACCCTGACCATGGCACTGACCCGCGAACAGATGGCGCAACGCGTCGCACGTGAACTGAAAGACGGCTACTACGTCAACCTGGGCATCGGCATTCCGACCCTGGTGGCCAACTACGTACCCGCAGATATGGATGTGATGCTGCAATCGGAAAACGGCCTGCTCGGCATGGGCGAGTTTCCGACCGAAAGTACCCTCGATGCCGACATGATCAACGCCGGCAAGCAAACCGTCACCGCCCGCCGCGGCGCCTCGATTTTCGATTCGGCACAATCGTTCGCCATGATCCGTGGTGGCCACGTCGACCTGACCGTGCTGGGTGCCTTTGAAGTGGACGTACAAGGCAACATCGCCTCGTGGATGATCCCCGGCAAGCTGGTCAAAGGCATGGGTGGTGCCATGGACCTTGTGGCTGGCGCCGAGAACATCATCGTCACCATGACCCACGCTTCCAAGGACGGGGAGTCCAAGTTGCTTGCGCAATGCAGCCTGCCGCTGACCGGCGCCGGCTGCATCCGCAAGGTGCTGACCGACCTGGCCTACCTGGAAATCGAAGACGGCGCGTTCATCCTGCGCGAAACCGCGCCGGGGGTAAGCGTTGAAGAGATCATCGCGAAAACCGCCGGCAAGCTGATCGTGCCGGATGATGTGAAGGAAATGACCTTCTGATTCAACGGGCTTCATACATTCCCCTGTAGGAGCAGCCTTGTGCTGCGAAGGGGCCAGTGCAGGCATTCACATAATGTTTGTCTGTACTGGCCTCTTCGCAGCACAAGGCTGCTCCTACAGGGGTTTTGTGTTTTTGCTGACTTATCCGATAAAACCAATAAAAGGAATTCAACTGTGGCCGCTGAAATCCAAGACAGCCGTTCCGCGCGCTTTGCCTTGCGCTGTTCCAACTGGGCCGAACGCTGGTTCCCCGACTCCTGGGTGTTCGCCGCACTGGCGGTGCTGCTGGTGTGCATCGGTGCCCTGGCCATGGGAGCCAAGCCGACCGACACCGCAAAGGCCTTTGGTGACGGGTTCTGGAGCCTGATCCCGTTCACCATGCAGATGGCCTTCGTGGTCATTGGCGGTTATGTGGTGGCCAGCTCGCCGCCCGCCGCGCGGCTGATCGATCGCCTGGCGCGCATCCCCGGCAATGGTCGCTCGGCAGTGTGCTGGGTAGCGCTGATCTCGATGCTGGCTTCCTTGCTCAACTGGGGGCTGTCGCTGGTATTCGGTGGCCTGCTGGTACGCGCGCTGGCGCGGCGCACCGATCTCAAGATGGACTACCGCGCCGCCGGCGCGGCCGCCTACCTGGGCCTGGGCGCAGTGTGGGCACTGGGCTTGTCATCGTCGGCGGCGCAACTGCAGGCCAACCCGGCCAGCCTGCCACCTTCGATCCTGTCGATTACTGGCGTGATCCCGTTCACTGAAACCATCTTCCTCTGGCAGTCCGGCGTCATGTTGGCGGCGCTGGTGGTGGTCTCGCTGTTCATCGCCTATGCCACCGCCCCAGGCCCGAACAGTGCACGTAGCGCCGAAGACTGCGGCGTCGACCCCAGCTTCACCGCGCCACCTGCACCGCAGCGCACTCGCCCGGGTGAGTGGCTGGAGCACAGCCCGATCCTGATCCTGTTGCTGGTGGCCCTGGCCGCTGGCTGGCTTTATCAGGAGTTCGCCACCAAGCCTGCGATTACCGCGATCTCCGGGCTGAATACCTACAACCTGCTGTTCATCATGCTCGGTGCCTTGCTGCACTGGCGCCCGCGCAGCTTTCTTGACGCAGTGGCGCGCGCCGTACCGACCACCACGGGAGTACTGATCCAGTTCCCGCTGTACGGTTCCATCGCGGCCATTCTCACCCAGGTGAAGGGTGTCGATGAACAGACCCTGGCCCACCATATTTCGCTGTTCTTCACCCAGATTGCCACCCATGACACCTATGCCGTGCTGATGGGGGTGTATTCGGCGGTGCTGGGCTTCTTCATCCCATCGGGCGGTGGCAAGTGGATCATCGAGGCGCCGTACGTGATGCTGGTGGCCAACGACCTGCAGTACCACCTGGGCTGGGCGGTGCAGATCTACAACGCTGCCGAAGCCTTGCCGAACCTGATCAACCCGTTCTACATGCTGCCCCTGCTGGGCGTGCTGGGGCTCAAGGCGCGCGACCTGATCGGCTTCTCGTTCGTGCAGTTGCTGGTGCACGTGCCGTTGGTGCTGGTGTTGTTGTGGGCGCTGGGTACGACGCTGCAATACGTACCGCCTGTGATGCCATAGGGCAGGCACTCTGTGGGAGCGGGCTTGCCCGCGAACACCGGCACAGCCGGTGCCAAGCACCGCGTCGTATTCTTCGCGGGCTTGCCCGCTCCCACAGGGTGAGGTGGTGCCTGCCGAGGCAGGGCGACAATCTGCAGGCTTGGCGTCAGCTTTCAGATGCGTATCATGGCTGCCTCAGCCTGGGAAACCCGCGTCACATGTCTATCCGATTGAAACTGCTGCGTAAGAAACTGGGAATGACCCTGGAAATGCTGGCCGAGAAGACCGGCATGACCAAAAGCTACCTGTCCAAGGTCGAGCGCGGCCTTAATACACCCTCGATTGCCGCCGCGCTAAAGCTCGCACGGGCATTGAACGTCAATGTCGAAGAGCTGTTCGCTGAAGAGCAGGCCGGCCAGAGCCGCTACAGCCTGGTGCGCCATGGCGAACGTCAGGCGCTGGTAGGCGATGGGCAAGGGCCGGGCTATGCAGCCCTCACCAGCCAGGTCGGGCAGCGCAGCCTGCTGCCCTTTCTGATCCAGCCGCCAAACGAGTTCAGCGACCCCACGTTCAAGGAACACCTGGGCGAGGAGTTCCTGTTTGTGCACGCAGGCCAGGTGGAGGTGGATTTCATGACCGAACGGGTGCTGCTGGAGCAGGGCGATGCCTTGCATTTCAACGCCCAGACACCGCACCGACTACGCTCGGTAGGTGCCCAGCCGGCGCAATTGCTGGTCGTGGTTCACCACGCAGACGAATAAAACCACAGGGGGCAGGGGAACGCCCCCACGTATTCTCATCCGTGAAACGCAGCCTCCCTTGCAGCGGCATTTCTTTGCATAATTTGCATGTCGGTATTTTGACGAATAACCCCATCTCCCATTGAATTTTATTATGGTGTCGGATCATTGACGTAGTGTCATTGTGCCCATAAGCTCAAGTCAACAGCGAAACAACTCCCGCCACACCGAGCAAATAACTAATTGATTTTCCTGTTTTTTTGGAGGGGCGTATGCGCACGACTCTGATTATCAAATCGATGTTCTTGCTGGTGTTGCTGAGTGGCGCTGCGCGTGCGGCAGATTCATATGTAAACCAAAACAGTATCATTCCTGTTTCAACCGCCGGCTGGTTGTTAGCCTTCGCAGTTGTTGGCTTTGTGCTGGTGGCAAACAGAAGAAAAATCTGAGGCTGACCGCCTTTTTTCCAGAGTGGGCAGAGGTTGTTGCAAGCCCGGGGCCTGGCTTGTGAATTTCCCAACCGTTGCTATATTCCCAGTAGCCCTTGAAGGGCCTTGGTTTGCAGAGCAAGGCAGCCTACCTGTAAAGCGTCAAGGTTGGGGCCTCCAGGAAGGACGAGGCCATCGCGGCGGGCCTAAGCCGCGAAGCAGAGCGAGAGTTGGTGTGCTGTTCTCATTCAGTGCTCTTTTTCGGGCCATTTGGCCGGAGGGACCCTCATGATGCGTTCATTGATTGCCGCATTCTGCGTGCTGACCGTGTGGTCCAGTGCTGGCAACGCCGATCAGAGCGGTGCGGCTTACCTGCTCAGCCCCGGTGATGTGGTGATGGTTTCGGTGTGGCAGGAAGACAGCCTGCGTCAAGAAGCCACCGTACTACCCGATGGCAGTATTACCTTCCCCTTGGCCGGGCGCATCAATGTTGCCGGGCTGGATGTAACGGCAGTTGAGAAGCAAGTGGCTGCCAAACTCGAAAAATTCCTCCCCGACCCGAACGTCAGCGTTGTCGTCAAGAGCATCGCCGGCAACCTGGTCTATGTCCAAGGCAAAGTGATCAAGCCGGGCCCCGTGCAGATGGCGGGCCCTACCGCAGTGCTTCAGGCGCTGAGCATGTCGGGCGGCCTGGACAAGTTTGCTGACGAAAGCGATATCAAGGTGGTCCGCGGCACCGGTGCTTCCCAAAAGATCCTGCCCGTGCGATATAAGGACCTGGTGTCTGGGCGGGATATGTCCACCAACATCCAACTTCAGGCTGGCGATACGCTGGTCGTTCCTTGATCTTGCCTTTAATAAGAACATTTAATGCCTCTTCTTAGAACAACTAGCATTGCAACGGCAATCTTGGTCTTGCCGTTCACGGACGCGGTCCTGGCGGCAAATTGGCAGTCTACGGTGGTGGTACCGACATCCGTCGAATATGACAGCAACCCTTTGTTGCTGACATCGGGGGAAAAGGGTGTAACGCGCACGATCATCGCGCCGGACTACACCCTGATCGGTACCTTCGGCCAGGACGAATTGAGGTTGGGGCTGGGCATGCATGTGTTGCGCTCGTCCGACACGGATGTGGTCGATGACCGTGAAGACCCTGATATCAGCCTGGGCTGGCAGCGCACCACCGAGCGTGGTCGTTTCGGCCTGGTGGCGCGCTACAACGAAAGTTCGACACTGTCGGGCACGGTGCTGGATACCGGGGTGATCACCACCGACGGTACCCAAAAGCTCTACACCCTGACCGGCAACCGGAGCCAGGCGGTTACCGAGCGCAGTACCTTGAGCAACGAAACCACCTTTAACCGTGCCCGTTATGACATCAGTACGCTGACGGGGTACGACGAACTGGCAAACGTGTTTACCTGGACCTATGCCTGGAGCGAGCGGGCCGATGTGTATACCCGCTTCGGTGCCCGACGCTATGAGCCAGAGCAGGACCTTACCGCGACCGCGTCCAACAGCTACACCCCGGCAGTCGGCATCAAGTACCAGCTTGCCGAAGGCCTGAGCGCCGATGCCCACATTGGCGTCAACCAGGTGTCTGGCGACGACGGCGGTCGACGCGGGGAGGGTGGGGTGGCGTTGCTCTACACCGGCACGCGTGCCATTGCCAGCCTGACCGCCGAGCGGAGCACGGTGGCCAGTGCTGAAGGCGGCTTCGCCGAGCTGGACCAGGTGCGTGGCGTGTGGAGTTACGCCGTCACCGAACTGGACCGGGTGGGCGCTGACGCTGCCTGGCAAGACAGCAAAGGGCAGAGCCCTAATACATTGCAGACGTACAGCGTCTGGGCCAGCCGCCAGTTTTCACCGTACTGGGACCTGCGTCTGTCGCTGATGTACAAGGAGCGGCAACAGGACCAGGCGCCCGATGCAACCGCTACGATCGTTGGTTTGACGTTGACGTACAGGTACCCCGACATCTGAACTTCAGGCAGGTGGCCCCATGAAGTCTGACTACGAACTCTCCATCAGAGATTACATCGCCATTATCAAGGACAGGGCCCTGGTGTTAGGGGTGAGTGCCGTAGTCATTCTTGCCGCGACCGTGGCGGTCGCGTTGATGGTGCCGCCGCTCTACCAGTCGACCGGCACCATCCTTGTGGAGTCACAGCAGATTTCGCCCGAGCTGGTGTCGACCAACACCACCAGCTTTGCCGATGAGCGCATCGAGGTGATTCGCCAGCGGGTGATGACCCGCGAGAACCTGCTGCGCATTATCGACAAGTACAACCTGTTCGCCGACAAGCGCTTGAGCGAGTCTGACAAGATCGACCAGATGCGCAATGCCATCGTGGTCGAAACCCTCACCACGTTCGTGCGCGGGCGAGGCGAGGCGACGGTTGCGTTCAATGTGTCCTTCGAACACAAGCAGGCGGAAGTCGCCAAGGAAGTGGCCGACGAACTGGTTACCCTTTTTCTCAACGAAAACCTCAAGCAGCGCACCGAGCGGGCCAACGAAACCACCGAGTTTCTTACCCAGGAGGCCAACAAGCTGGGTGCCGAACTGGCCAGCCTGGAGAACCAGCTGGCCGACTTCAAACAGGCCCACGCCAATGCCTTGCCAGAGCACCAGACCCTGCGCATGAACATGCTCTCGCGCTCGGAGCTGGAGTTCCGCGAAGTCGATCGTGACTACAAGGCCGCCCAGGAAGAACTGCGCTACCTGGAGCTGGAGTTGTCTGCGGCCAATGCCGGCCTGGCCACCAAGACTACCGAAGGCAGCAAGCCAGCCAGTGCCGACCAGCCTCAGGACCTGCCAAGCCTGAAGGCCGAGTACGCCCGGTTGCTGACCCGCTACAAGGATGCCCACCCGGATGTGGTGGCGGTCAAGCGCAAGATCCAGGCGCTCGAAGCCAGCGGCGGGCGCACGGCCACCACGTCCACAGTCAGCCTCGACGTGGCGCGCGTTCGAGCCAAGATGAGCGCGGCCCAGGAACGTATCAGCTCGCTGGCCGATCAGAAGCGCGAGCTGACCAGAAAGATGGAGGGCTACGAGGCCGAGATCCTCGAGGCGCCGCAAGTCGAGCGTGGCCTGGTGACCTTGATGCGTGACCACGATAACGCGCGCAAGAAGTATGAAGAAATCCGCGCCAAGGAAATGGGCGCGAAAATTACCGAAAGCCTGGAGCAGGAGAACAAGGCCGAGCGCTTTGTACTGCTGGAGCCACCGCTGATGCCTGAAAAACCGATCAAGCCTAATCGCAAGAAGATCGCTGCGTTGGGCCTGGTGCTGGCACCGGCAGGCGGCGGCGCCCTGGTGATGCTGCTGGAAATACTCAACCAGCGCGTGCGCGGCGTCGGCGCTCTGGAAAACCTGCTGGGCAAACGGGTGCTGGTGGCAATCCCCTACATCGATACCCGGGCCGACGTGGCCAGGCGCAAACGGTGGCGTAACTGGCTGATCCTGGCGGCACTGGCGTTGGCGGCTATCATGGTAGTGCTGGTGCACGTCTTCTACATGCCACTGGATGTGCTGTTGTTCAAAGTCATATCTCGGTTTGCATAGGGAAAGCAGTGATGGACAGGACCAAGCCGTCTGTTGGCAATAATCTTCACCAGGTTACCCCGGGAACCCCCCAGGCATTGTCACCCGCCCCCGGCACCGCGCTGGCGGAAGTGCCTGGCCAGTTCGATTATGTGAACACCAAAGTGGTGCCGCTGCGGGCGGACCATCTGGAGCGCCACCGCATCGTGGCGTACAACAAGAACTCCAACATGAACGGGCCCATCGACCTGCTGCGCACGCAGGTGCTCAGGGCCATGGAGGAGAACGGCTGGCGTACCCTGGCGATCACCTCGCCAACGCCTGAGGCGGGCAAGACGGTGCTGGCGATCAATCTGGCCATGAGTATTGCTCACCACACGACCAAGACTGCGTTGCTGGTGGACTTTGACCTGCGCCGGCCCAAAGTCGGCAGTACCCTTGGCCTGCCCATGGAGCAGGCGCTGAACGAGTACCTGACGGACAAGGCCGAGTTGCAGGAATGCCTGGTCAACCCGACGTTGCCGCGCTTTGTGGTGTTGCCGACACGTGTGCCGGTGCCGATGTCGACCGAGATGCTGTCGTCGCCCAAGGTGAACAACCTGATCAGTGATTTACGCAACCGTTACGACTCGCGCATCTGCATTTTCGATTTACCCCCACTGCTTAGCTCTGACGATGCGATCACCGTGATACCCAAGTTTGATTGTGTGCTGCTGGTGGTAGCCAACGGGATGAACAACAAGAAGGAAATCGAGGACTGCCTGCACCACCTGGCCACGGTGAACCTGGTCGGGACGGTGCTGAACAAGGCTGACGAGCAGCCGCGAACTTATTATTAAGGTTCGAGATTTTGGGGCTGCTTTGCAGCCCCCAAAGATCTCAGCCCTGATGCAGGCTCCAGGGATACTGCAACTCCCACTGCCACGCATGCCGCACAATCTGCTCCAGCGAAGCAAACTCCGGCCGCCAGCCCAGCACCTGCAGCGCCTTGCTCGCATCCGCCACCAGCCGTGGCGGGTCGCCAGCGCGGCGTGGCGCGTCAAGGGCATTGATCTGCCGCCCCGTCACCGCCCTGGCTGTATCGATCACCTGCTGCACCGAAAAGCCCAGGCCATTGCCCAGGTTGAACGCAGTGCGCTCGCCCCCCGCCAACAGATAATCCACCGCCAACGCATGCGCCGCCGCCAGGTCGGCCACATGCACGTAGTCGCGGATACAGGTGCCATCCGGCGTATCGTAATCCCGGCCAAACACCGTCACCGCCTCGCGGCGGCCTGAAGCGGCCTGCAGGATCAGCGGGATCAGGTGGGTTTCCGGTTCGTGGCGTTCACCCAGCTGGCCATCGGGGTCGGCACCGGCGGCATTGAAGTAACGCAGGCATACAGACTTCAAGCCATAAGCCCGGTCAAAGTCCTCGAGAATCTGCTCGACCATCCATTTGCTCAGCCCATAAGGGTTGATCGGCCCTTTGGCATGCGCTTCATCGATTGGCACGTACTGCGGGTTACCGTAAACGGCGGCACTGGAAGAAAACACCAAATGCTTGATGCCGGCATTCACCATGGCCTGCAATAAGGCGAGGGTGGCGGCGACGTTGTTCTGGTAGTACTTGCCGGGTGCGCTGACCGACTCGCCCACCTGGATGAACGAGGCAAAGTGGAACACTGCATCGAAGTGGCAGACGCCGAACAGCACATCCAGGGCAGCTTCGTCGGCAATGTCGAGCTTGGCCCACTGGATGCCGGAGCCAGGCGAAACCAGGTCCGCCACCACCACCTCATGGCCGGCACCGAGCAGGTGCTTGACCATGTGTGAGCCAATGTAGCCTGCACCACCCACTACCAGAAATTTCATCCGCACCTCCTGGAATCTGCTGTTTACAGACGCAGTGAACCGTCCCTGAAACGTGCAGGTGGGATGATCAGCTACAGGTGACCTGAGCGTAGATGGCCCTATGCCCTATTTCAAGAATAGCCAGTTGGACATGTAGTTGCCGTCGAACGTAATGCTGTACTGCCCATCCTTGTAGGCCACCGGCAATGCCTTCAATTGTGCCTGTGCATCGCGGGCGAACAGTTTCAGACCGGCGGGTGCCTTGATTGTCAAAGTGCCTTCAAGCGGTTCCACGTTGAACGGCGTCTTGTCATCGGCCTTGGGCATGGCACGTGTGCCCAGCGACAGCAGCAGCTCACGCGACTGGCCCAAGGGTTTGCCGTCCAGGCTCTGTACCGCGACGCTGGCGTAAGGCGTTTTCGTCTGTACCTGTACGGCACCCAGGCTGATCGAGCGACCACCCAGCCAGCCGGTGGCGGCCTGGGTCAGCGGCGTGTCGATGGTGTAGATGCCTTGTTGCCAGTTGCGCTTGAGCTCGCCGGTGTCGGTCACCGCCTGCGTGGCATCGGCGGCCAGCAGCGATTGCCCCGGGTCCTGCAACACTTGTGCGCCAGACGGGATGGCAGCGGGTTTCAGCCAGGGCAGTTCCGGTGTCGGCGGCAGGGCGATCTGCAACTGGCCCTTTTCCATGGCTGTGCGCAGCAGTACCGAATTGCGCGGGGTGATCTCCTGGTTGTAGAGGGTGGCGGGCGTCGGCGCGAACACGTAGCGGGTCGTTGCCGGCTTGACGTCCGCCCGGCGATAGAGCAGGGCGGCCGCGGGCAGGGTGGCGATCATCGCCGGGTCGTTGTACGCGTGCCAGTTGTCCGCCGTGCGCCAGCCCGGGTTGAACCCTTGCTGGCTGTAGGCGTACTGCATCATGGCGTCCCAGCCCTGGTGGCTGGCGGTGCCGGCTACATACAGCGGCAACGAGTGGCGGTCGGGCAGCGGGAACGGCTCGGCGTTCCACTCGGTGACGGTGAGCGGTTTGCCGACCACCTGGGCGGCGGCGATCCAGTCGATCATGCCGTCGCTGGTCAACGGGTTTTTCTCAAGCTGGCCAATGGCGCCGTAGCTGTGGGCGTCGACTACATCGCCTGCGGTCAGCGCCGGCAGTGCGCTCAGGCCGTTGCCGCCCCAGGTGCTGGTCGTGGCAATCGGCACTTTGACGCCCAGGCCACGCAGGTGGGTGATCATGTCGGCGTCAAAGCGTTGCTCCAGGTCGTTGAGGAACAGCTTCGACGGGCCATGCTCCCAGGCACGCCAGGTAAGGTCGGCGGGCAGGTCATGCTGCCTGGCGAAGGCTTTGGCTGCCGCCATGTAGCGCTCGCTATGGCGCGGTACGTCCTTGTCCGGCATCAGGGCGTTACCGTAGTGCTGGGTGAGGTCGTTTTCGTTGGTGATCAGCACGGCGGCGATGGCCGGGTCGTCCTTGTAGGCCAGGCCGGTGTATTGGTTCACATGGGTCAGGTACTGCTCGGCGAAGCGTTGCATCGCCTTCTGGATACTGTCGTTCATGTAGGCGTAACCCTTCAGGTCTGCGCGGCCCTCCTTTTCGGGCAGTTCATCGAAGTCTTCAATGTTGTCGTTGGCGGTCAACGCACGTTGCACGTGCATGTCCAGCCAGATGTAGATGCCTTCGTCCTTGAGTGCCTTGATCCACAGGTCGAGCTTGCGCAGCGATTCGGCGCTGAGCTGCTGGGTATCGCGCACCAGGGTGCCGTCGCCAAACACGTTCGGGCTGACCCACGGCGAATCGTGGTGGTGCAGGCGCACCAGGTTGAAGCCCAGTGCCGACAGGCGCTTGGCCTGTTGGCGGATTTCCTCGTCTGGGCTCTTGAACAGCGAATAGGCAGACAGGTTGGTGCCCCAGAAGCGCACCGGGGTGTCGTCTGCAAACATCAGCTGTTCGCCGACCGCCTTGACGAAACCGCGCCTGCCGGCGGGCTTTTCCGCGGCGTTGAGGAACGACAGGTCCACCGGCGAGGTACGCCAGTCCAGCTGGTCATCGGGCCAGCTGGCGGGGTCGGCGAGGCCGAAACGCTCAGTGGGGGTGGGGCCCAGCTCGATGTCGCCGGTAACGTTGAGCACCGCCTTCAGCTGCTGTCGGCCGGGGTTGATCGGGTCTTTGTAGAGGAACGCACGCAGCTCGGACGAATTGCCGCGCTCGAAATAGACCTTGGCCAGTGGCGGATCGAAGCGCATTTCGACGCGCCGACCCTGGTCGGCCTTGCCCCACGACCAGCCACGGTTGTCGGGCAGCAGTTGCGGGGCGCCCATGTCGCCGGCGATTTGCGCCGGGTCGAACTGGAACACCATGCCGCCGCCCATCACCCCGGCCTGGCGGCTGTGGGCGGTAAGGTCGAAGGCCCAGCTCAGGGTTTGTGCCTGTTCCTTGCGGATATCCGCCTTCAGGTCGAAGTCCAGTTCCTTGTTCTTGCCCAGCAGCGTGTACTGGTAGGGGCCATTGACCTTGAAATCGGTGTAAAAGCCGGTCCAGCTCCAGTTGGCCGCCCAGAAGTCGAACTTGGCTTTCATCACCGGCCCGCCGCCGTATGTCACAGTAGGCAGGCCATTCTGCTCATCGACACTGACCTGCCACTGCGAAGCCCAGCCGGCCAACGGCAGCAAAGCCAGGCCAGCCATGGCCGAAGCCTGCACAAGGTGACGCAGGGTAAGCACGTTCATGGACATTACCTGGGTTGAAGGCCGGTTTCGGCCAGCTCGGTAGCCGGGCTGTCGTCCAGCCGGCGGACCATCTGGATGTACGCCACGCCAAGCCCCGCGATTGACCAGTACACCACCGGTATGAAGGTGATGCTGCTGACGGTGAAAATGATCACCAGAATGCCGATGAGTGTTGCCAGCAGCACTCGCCCCAGCTGTCGTCGTTCGTCATCCTTGTCGGGGAAAGTGAGCATGGCCCTGCGGATACCCCTCAACACCACAGCAAAGAACGCAACGAACAGGCCGAGCCCGACCAGCCCCACCCGCAGCGCCAGGTTGATGTAGGTGTTGACGATGTCGATGATGCCTTCGCCCTGGATCATCGACTGCATTTCCGGGGTGTTGCGGAAGTCGAACGAGCCGAACAGCGGGTTGCGCTGGATGACGATCCAGGAGTTGTCCATCAGCCGCTCGCGGTAGGTGATGTTCTCTTTTTCGATGTTGCCGATGTACGGCAAAAGGTCCAGCACCTTGTCACCGCCCGGTACGACGGTAAGCAAGGGCAGCGCCAGCATGCCAGCCGCGCCTAGCAGCGCCAGGCGCCTGATCGCGCCTTTGCCCATGGCAATGAAGACCACCACGATGACCACGACGCCAATCCACGGTCCACGTGACAACGGCGCGAACAGCCCGGCGGCCAGCAGCAGGGCGCCCATGGCTCTGTGCAGCGGGCGTTGCACATACCCCTGGACGAACAGGAACAGACCGATGGCCACACTCATCACATAACCCAGGGCAATCGCCTGGCCGGTGGTGACGCTGGCCCGCAGCGCGCCGCCGCGGCTGAGGTAGCCGGACATGCTCCACGGCACGCCCATTGCGTCGATCAGGGCGCTGTACAGCAACCAGTGACGCACATACTCGGCCACGGCGATCAACGCCATGACGAAGGCGGTGAGCACGAAGGCCAGCAAGGTATCCTTGAAGTCGCTGATATGGCGCAGGCCACGGCTGGCCACGTAGTACGGCAGGAATACGTCGACATACAGGTACAGCGCCTGACGCAAGGTGTCGGTGAGGGTGGTTTCGCGCAGATACAAAACGCTCATCAGCAGCAGCCCGGCCGCCAGCAGCCTGTCGGCCCAGGTACGGCCGAAGCGCAACGTGTCAGCTTGCCGGCGCAGCTGCAGCGCGGCCGGCAGCAGCACGCACAGGGTGAGCAGGCGGATATGGTTGAGGTCGACCAGGTAGTTGACCACGCCAAACCCGGGCACCTGCACCGATGCCGGCGGAATCAGGAACAGCAGCATGTAGAACAGCGCCATAGGGTTGTGCTCGCGGCGCCCTGCAAGCAACAGGATGACCGCGCCTGCACCCAGGTACAGCCAAAAGCTGTGCGAGGCAAAGGCCAGCACCGTCAGCAGGAACCAGAGATTGCGCCGGCGCTTGTAGTCGCTGAGCGGAATAAGGTCGGTGGCGGGTCGCCGCGCCATCAGGAAGACCACGCTCGCCAAAAACAGGATGACGATCAACGCACGAAAATGTTCAGGCATCGGCTATGTACACCTTTCCCTCGGTGGGCAACGGCTAGCATCGTGGCTAATTGAAACTATAGTGACTTTTAGCCAATCAGTCAGAGATTGAAGTCATGCCGTCGATTGATGTGTCAGCCGCTGCGAGCCTGCGCAACCGGGCCTTGAGGGCCGGGTCGTGGAACCTGGTCTCGCAGGTGGCTTCTCAGGTGATGCGCCTGGGCGGCAATCTGATCATGGCCCGCTTGCTGCTGCCGGAAATGTTCGGGGTGATGGTCATCGCCACCACCGTTTCGGTACTCCTGCATCTGCTTTCCGATGTCGGCCTGCGCCAGAACATCATCCAGAGTCACCGGGGTGACGACCCGGATTTCCTCAACACCGCCTGGACCGTGCAGATCATTCGCGGCTTCCTGCTGTTTGCCCTCACCCTGCTGCTGGCGGTGGGCGCCTGGTTGGCCCAACTGGCGGAAATATGGCCTGCGGACTCTACCTATGCTGCCCCGGTGCTACCGATGGTGCTGGCGGTAACTGGCCTGTCGGCAGCCATCTGGGGGTTCCAGTCCACCAAGATAGATGTGGCTGTAAGAACTTTCCAACAAAAGCGCGTGGTGCTGGTCGACCTGGCCTCGCAGGTGGCCGGCCTGGTGGTGATGCTGGTGTTGGGCTTGCTGACCCATTCGATCTGGGCCCTGGTGATCTCTGGCCTGGTTTCGGCGGTAGCCTGGACCGTGCTGGGGCATACCGCCCTGGAAGGGCCGAACAACCACCTGCGCTGGGACCGTACGGCGCTGACCGAGTTGATCGTGTTTGGCCGCTGGATCCTGTTGTCGTCGATGGTTGGCGTGCTGGCCATGTACGGTGACCGCATCTGGTTTGGCGCCAGCATGTCGGCGGCGCAACTGGGGGTGTATTCGATTGCCGTGCTGATTCTTGGCGCGGTGCAGACCGCGCTGATGAAAATTGTCGGTGCCGTGGCGCTTCCTGCCTTCAGTGAAGCTGCAAGGGCCGACGACAAGGAACGCCTGACAGCGCTGTATCACCGCTTCCGCCTGCTGGTCGACCTGCTGGTGCTGTTCATCTGCGGTGGTTTCCTTACCGCCAGCCCTCTGCTGATTGGCTGGATGTACGATGATCGCTACCGTGAAGCTGGCCCTATGCTGGCAATTCTTTCGCTGTCGTTCATCATAATGCGCTATACATTGGCTCATCAGGTGTGGATTGCCTTGGGCCTTACCAAGTATCAGGCCATGGACAACATCATCCGCCTGGTCTCGCTATGGGGGCTGCTGCCGCTATTGCTGGCGATTGGTGGTGTGGAGTGGGCGATCTGGGGGGTTGCCCTGCATGCCGTGCCAACCCTGGTGCTGGTTGTGTATGTGAACTGCAAACTGGGCATGTTCAGCCTGAAACGTGAGCTGGTAGTGCTGCCGATGCTGCTGGTCGGGGCTCTGTGCGGGGCGCTGCTGACGGCCTTTTTCGACTGGTTGTAAAGCGGCGTGCTGGGTGTAACTTTCATGGGTACAGGTCACGGGATCATGGGCAAGCTCACTTTTTGTACTGCGCAGTTGGGCCGTAGAGGCTTTCTCCAGAGTTGTGTCTTGCTCGGTGTGGGTGGGGCGGTGTTCGGCGTCTCGGCGTCCGTGGCTGGCAAACCTGTCGAACCGCCCGGGTTCGTGATAATCAACGGTTGGGTATTGCCGTCCCGTTACTTGCGGAACCAGCCAGCATGATCAAGGACTTTCAGCAGCACAAAACGCTGCGCGACAACTACGATTTCTGCATCATCGGTGCCGGCCCGGCGGGTATTACCCTGGGCTTGCGCCTGGCCGCCGCCGGATGGAACGTATTACTCGCCGAAGGCGGTGGACGCGAGTATGCGCCGCACTCGCAAGGCTTGTACGCCTGCGCATCCACGGGCCTGGAGCTGTATGCCGAGGAGACCCGCCTGCGTTACCTGGGGGGCACGTCCAACCACTGGGCCGGCCGTTGCCGGCCTTTCACCCCATCGGATTTTACCGTCGCCCCGCCAGGTGACTTGCCTGGTTGGCCGATTCCCTATTCGGAGATCGAAGGCTACCTGCCGGCGGCCATGGACATCGTCGACCTGCCAGCCGGCTCGGATTTTCGTGCTATGAATACCGGCCTGGATGGCGGTGACTTCGAGGCAGACCGCTTTTTGCTCAGCACCCCGACACGTTTTGCGCAAAAGTACGCCACGGCACTGGAGCAGACCAAAGGCCTGGACGTGTTCATCAACTGCAACTGCGTGGACCTGGAGTTCGACAAAGGCTCCGGCCACCTGGCTGCGGTGGTTCTATCCGACTATGAACGCAATCGTCAGCGCCTGGTGGCAAGGCACTTCATTCTGGCTACGGGGGCCATCGAGAACGCCCGGCAGTTGCTTAATAGCCAGACCCTGGTGGCAGCAGGCGTAGTGAGCAAGGAAGGGCTGGTCGGCGGATGCTTCATGGAGCATCTGAACATCGACCTGGGCACGTTCATCCTCAAGTCCGGGCAGGACCCGGAGCCGCGCCAGTATTACACCACCGATGCCTTCGTCGACGAGTACAAGGCCGGTAAAGGCAATGTCACCGCCGTCTTGCTGGCCGATGTGCAGACCTATGGCCGCACCGCCGAGGTCAAGCATTTTCTCGAGAACCTGGCCTGCGACATGGGGGTTGCCAGCAAGATCGCCTTCGTCGCCAAGTTCAGCTGCCCCGGTGACGGCGTGATAAGCACCATGATCGAGCAGTTCCCCAACCTGCACAGCCGCATTTCGCTGCTGGACGAACAGGACGCACTGGGGGTGGCCAAGGTCAATGTCAACTGGGCGCTGAGCGCCGATGACCGGCACACCATCAAGTGCATTGGCAGCGAACTGGCCAAGCAGTTCGCTGAAATGGACCTGGGCTTCGTCAAGCTGAACGACTTTGTCTACGACACTTCGATACCGCTGACGATGGCGCCGCACGCCCACCACATGGGGACCACACGCATGGCCGCCTCGCCACAGTTCGGCGTTGTCGATGCCAATTGCAAGGTGTTCGGTACCGAGAACCTGTATGTCGCCGGCAGCAGTATCTTCGCCAAGGGCGGCGCCTCCAACCCGACCATGCCGTTGTTGCAGTTTGCCGTGCGGCTGGCCGACCACCTCGATACCAGGATGAGAGCGGCTAGCGGCGCCGCTGCATGATGCAGGTTGTACATGGGTTGAGCGCTGCGGTCAGCACCTAGAAGAACGAGACCGGAACGCCTCAGGACACTCCAGATTGTTCAGATCGCGAGGCCAGGCAGCATGAAGGGATGGATACGCAAGGCAGTGGCGCACTACGCCCATGCAACCGGGCGAGGGGGCAAGTTCTACAGGAGGTTCTGCAACCCTTCTGGTCTTGAATGGGGGGCCTACCTCGCCCGATGGGGGAACTTTCACTCTGTCGGCAGCAACTTCTTCGTCAATACAGGCTGCAAGTTTCTCGACCCTTCGCTGGTTCGCATCGGTAACAGCGTGGGCTTGTCCGACTGCACGCTGATCGGTCATGACGGGGTGGTATTGCTGATCGAACATCGCTTTGGCAAGCACCTGGATTCGGTCGGTTTCATCGATATCAAGGACAACTGCTTCATCGGCCATGGCGCGATCATCATGCCCCGCGTGACCATCGGCCCGGAATCGATCGTGGCCGCAGGCGCGGTGGTGACCAAGGACGTGCCACCAGGCACCGTGTTTGGCGGCAACCCGGCGCAGTTCATCTGCACCACCGAACAGTTGATCAAACGGGTCGAGGCGCGTTGCGAAAGTTACCCGTGGATCGAACTGGTAAAACAGCGCAACGGCGCTTACGACCCGGAAGTTGAACCGCTGTTGATGGCGCAAAGGCGCCAGTACTTCTTCGGGGACGGCAACAATGGCTAGCAAACCTGTGGATGTCATGGTGGTCAACTTCAATACCGCCGGGCTGCTACAGCCGATGTTCGATGCGCTGCGCCGGGCCGACAGCGAGCGGTTGGCCAGTTACCTGGTAGTAGACAACGCATCGCGCGACGACTCGGTGCAGCGCATGGCCCAGGTGTGCCCCGAGGCACTGCTGCTGAGCAACAAGCAGAACGTGGGCTTCGGCCGGGCCAATAACCAGTTGCTGGCGCACCTGAAGGGCAAGTACGCCTTGCTGCTCAATACCGATGCTTTCGTGGCCGCCGACTCCCTGCAAAAAACCCTCGACTACATGGACGCCCACCCGGAGTGTGGCGTGCTGGGGGTGCGCCTGGAAGGCCGCGACGGCGATCTGCAGCCCAGTTGTCGCTACTTCCCAACGCCGCTCAACGTCTTTGTCGGGCGTACCGGGCTGGGGCGGTTCTTCCCGGGGCTGAAGATGGTCGATGAAATGACCTGGGACCACGCCTCGGTGCGCGAGTGCGACTGGTTACCGGGTTGCTTCTATCTGGTGCGCCGCGAAGTGCTGGACAAGGTGGGCCTGTTCGACCCGCGTTATTTTCTTTATTACGAGGAGGTGGACCACTGCAAGCGGGTGAAGGAAGCCGGCTGGAAAGTCGTGTTCTACCCGCATACCACGGTGGTGCACATCGGGGGCGAAAGCTCCAAGTCGGTGGCAGAGCTGGAGGCGGCCAGCCGGCAGATCTCGTCCTACCAGATCGAAAGCGAGCTGTTGTATTTCCGCAAGCATCACGGGGTGGCGGGCCTTGCCCTGCATATGGTGCTGGTCACCCTGGGTGACCTGGTGCTGGCACTCAAGGCGCTGTTGAAGCGACGCGGCTGGGGCGCGATTCAGGCCTGCTGGCGTCATTGCCGGGCGACCTGGTCACTGTTGTTCAAGACCCGGTACGCCAGCCAACCGACAAGGTAGGTAAAGCCATGTTCGAGAATATTCGTGCCGACCTGCGCGCCCATGGCGGGGATTGGGGGGCGCAGGGCTTCTGGGTACTGCTGGTGTATCGCTTCGGCCGCTGGCGCTACACCGTGCGCCCGGCACTGCTGCGCAAACTCTTCTCGCTGGTCTACAAGGTGCTGTTCAAGTTCGTGCAGATCATCACCGGTATCGAACTGCCGTGCGAAGTGGTGATCGGCCGCAACTTCGTCATCGACCATTTTGGTGGCATCGTCGTCAGTGGCTATGCCCGGTTTGGCGATGACTGCCGCATCCGCAACGGTGTGGTGGTGGGCTTGAAGAACGTCAATGAGCCGATTGCCCCGGTGTTCGGCAACAACGTCGATATCGGCACCGGGGCCAAGGTGCTGGGCAGCATCCGCATTGGCAACAACGTGATCATCGGCGCCAATGCCGTGGTGCTGATGGATGTGCCGGACAATTGCCTGGCAGTAGGGGTGCCGGCCACCATCAAGGCCAGGCAGCCAGCCGCCACGGCCGCCGCCGAGTGAGGCCCATGGCGGCAGTAACCGGTGTGGTGGTCATTGGCCGCAACGAGGGCCCGCGCCTGGAGCGCTGCCTGCGCTCGCTGGTGAACGGTGCGGGCAAGGTCATGTATGTCGACTCGGGCTCCACCGACGGCTCGCTGCACCTGGCCCGCAGCCTCGGGGTGGAGGTGCTGGCGCTGGACATGGCCATCCCGTTTACCGCCGCGCGCGCGCGTAACGAAGGCTTCAGCGCCTTGCAGCGGCTGCTGCCTTCGATGCAGCTGGTGCAGTTTGTCGATGGCGATTGCGAGGTGGATGCCCACTGGCTGGCCACCGCGCAGGTGTTTCTCGACCGGCACCCCGAGGTGGCGGTGGTGTGTGGTCGCCGACGGGAGCGCTTCCCGGAGCGGTCGGTGTACAACCTGCTCTGCGACCTGGAATGGGACACCCCCATCGGTGAAGCCAAGGCGTGCGGTGGCGATGCGCTGATGCGGGCAGACGCTTTTGCCGCCGTCGGTGGCTTTCGCGCCGAGCTGATTGCCGGTGAGGAGCCTGAACTGTGCGTGCGCTTGCGGGCCAAGGGCTGGAAAGTCTGGCGCCTGGCCGCCGAAATGACCCTGCACGACGCTGGCATGACCCGGTTCAGCCAGTGGTGGCGGCGCAGCCTGCGTGCCGGCCACGCCTATGCCGAAGGGGCCTACCTGCATGGCCAGCCGCCCGAGCAACACTGGTTGCGCGAGTCACGTCGGGCCTGGCTATGGGGCCTGGGCATACCCTTGGTGATCGTGCTGGCCTGCCTGCTGCTGGGTGGCTGGGGCTTGCTGTTGCTATTGATTTACCCGTTGCAGGCCGTGCGCCTGGCTCGCCGCGGTGGCAAGTCGGCGCGCGAAAACTGGCTGCAGGCGGTATTCCTGGTGTTGGGCAAATTCCCGGAAATGCTCGGCCAGCTGAAGTTCTTGCGCCACCGCTTCGCGGCCGGCAAATCAGCGTTGATCGAGTACAAATGAGAGATGACCATGATGCTCGGCACCCTCGTGAAAAGCGTGTTTACCTTGCAACCGGGCTACTCGTTGCGGGCGTTGAACAACAAGTACAAGTTGATGCTGCAGATTGCCAGGCAGTGGCCTGAGTTGAATGGTTTCATGCAGCGCATCACGGCGGCACTCGGCGAGCAAGGCGTGCGGCGGCTGGGTGTGGACTGCATCGGTGTGGTGCAGTGGCCTTACCTCAGCAAATGCTGGGAAGCACCGCAGCGCCTGGCAGTGGTCGCTTCGCACTTTGAAGTGCTGGCCGGCGAGTTTCCGGCGCTGTTGCTGCTGGGGCGGGACGAAAGCCTGACGCTGTGCGATCTGGCCAGCCATTCGCCGGGCTGTCGCCTGGTGCTGGACCGGCCGATCTGGTTCAAACGCGAAGGCGAGTTGGTGCTGAACCTGTTCCAGGGCGACCTGCGCGTGGCTTCACTGGCGTTTACCCTGTGCCGCAGCCAGGGTGAGCTGTGCCTGTTCATCGGGGCCGTGCAGGGCATCCACAAAGGCATCGACAGCGAAACCTCATTGGCTATCTACCGCGACCTGACCAAGGACTTCGAAGGCCTGCGCCCGCGCAGCCTGGTGCTCGAAGCGCTGAAGTGCCTGGCCCGGGCGCTGGGTGTCACGCACCTGTATGCGGTCAGCGATGACTGCCGGCACCATCGGCATGCGTATTTTGGCAGCGACAAAGGCCAGGACCTTGCCGCCAACTATGACGTCATCTGGCAGGAACACGGTGCCAGTGCATCGAATTTTGCGGATTTCTTCAGCCTTCCGCTTGCCCAGGCGCAGCGGGCAGAAGCCGACATTCCAGCGAAGAAACGGGCGATGTACCGCCGCCGCCAAGCGATGCTCGACGATGTTTTCGCGCGCTTGCAGGCCGCATTGCCAAGCAGCAGTCACAACCTTGGACTACAAGGAAAACAGGGGGATGCATTTGCTGTGAGTGCATCGGCAGTGGACCGACCGCCCGTAGTCGACAGCCTTAAGTGAAGGTTGGCAGGGGAGGTGGGTCATCAAGCGGGTTTGGATCTGGATTCGTATGCGCATCGCTTACTTCATCAATCAGTACCCGAAGGTCAGCCACAGTTTCATCCGCCGCGAGATACTGGCGCTGGAGCGCCAGGGCGTAGAGGTACAACGCATTGCCCTGCGGGGGTGGGATGCCGAGTTGCAGGACGCCGAGGACACGAGCGAACGGGCCAGGACCCGTTATGTGTTGCAAGGCGGCGTCAAGGGGTTGCTGACGCCAACGTTGCAGGTGCTGCGTGCGCAACCGCGACGCTTTTTCCAGGCCTTGCGGGTGGCAATGCGCCTTGGCCTGCGCGCCGACCGCGCGTGGCCCTACCACCTGGTGTACCTGGCCGAGGCCTGCCAGGTGTTGCACTGGCTGCAGGCCGGTGAGGCCAAACACGTGCATGCCCATTTTGGCACCAACTCTACCGAGGTGGTGATGCTGGCCAACCTGCTGGGCGGCCCGGCCTATAGCTTTACCGTGCACGGGCCGGAAGAGTTCGACAAGCCGCAGTTCTTGCACATGGGCGAGAAGGTGCGGCGCGCCGCCTTTGTTGCAGCGGTGAGTTCTTACGGGCGCAGCCAGCTGTTTCGCTGGGTGGCGCACGAGCATTGGGCCAAAGTGAAAGTGGTGCATTGCGGCCTGGAGCGAGCGTTCCATGAGGTGCTGCCGGTCAATGTTCCGGCGGTGCCACGGCTGGTGTGCGTCGGCCGGCTTTGTGAACAGAAAGGCCAGCTGTTGTTGCTTGAGGCGGCACGTCAGCTTGCGGCACAGTCGATCGCCTTCGAACTGGTCCTGGCAGGTGACGGTGAGATGCGCGGGCAGATCGACGCCCTGATTACCCGGCACGGCCTGCAGCAGCACGTACGCATCACCGGCTGGATCAGCAGCGCACAGGTACGCGAGGAGATCCTTGCCGCGCGCGCGCTGGTATTGCCCAGCTTCGCCGAAGGCTTGCCGGTGGTGATCATGGAGGCCATGGCCTTGCGCCGGCCAGTACTGACCACCTACGTGGCAGGCATCCCTGAGCTGGTGCGCCCGGGCGAGAACGGCTGGCTGTTCCCCGCTGGCGCCGTGGACGAACTGGCGCAGGCCATGGCCGAGTGCCTTGCGCAACCCGCCGAAGTGCTGCAGCGCATGGGCGAGGCGGCTTACCAGCGCGTGCTGCAACGGCATGATATCGACACCGAGGCGGCCAAGCTGGCCGGCTACTTCAAGGCATCCGCATGATGACTGTATTGAGTTGGTTACTGGGCCTGCTGGCGGTCATCGCCCTTGTGCCTGTGTCCGTTTTCTTCCTGCAGATGCTGCTGGCTTGCCTCCCGCCGCGCTCGCGGCCCTTGGGCGTCAGCGTGCGTCCGCGGGTGGCAGTGTTGGTACCGGCCCATGATGAGGCTGCGATCATTCGTGCAACGCTGGCGAGCGTAACCCCGCAGTTGCTGCCAGGCGACCGCTTGCTGGTGGTGGCCGACAACTGCACGGACGACACGGCGCGGCTGGCCCGCGAGGCCGGCGCCGAGGTAGTGGAGCGGTTTGATACGGTGCTGCGTGGCAAAGGCTATGCCCTGGACTTCGGCGTACGCCACTTGGCCGAATACCCGCCCGAGGTGGTGATTGTGGTGGATGCCGACTGCCAGGTAGCCGAGGGGGCGATTGACTGCCTGGCACACCGTTATCACCAGGCCCAGCGCCCGGTGCAGGCGTTGTACCTGATGCGCGCGCCCGCCGGTAGCGGGCTGAAGGTGCAGGTGGCCGAGTTTGCCTGGCGGGTCAAGAACCTGGTGCGCCCGCGTGGCTGGGCGCGGCTGGGGCTACCGTGCCAACTGATGGGGGCAGGCATGGCATTCGGTTGGCACGACCTTGCTTTGATCAACCTGGCCAATGGGCACTTGGTGGAGGATGTAAAGCTGGGGCTGGATCTGTGCCAGCAGGGCAAGCCGCCGGTGTTCTGCCCCGAGGCGCTGGTCACCAGCCAGTTTCCTGCCAGCCAGCAGGGCATGAACAGCCAGCGCACCCGCTGGGAGCATGGCC
Organism: Pseudomonas sp. SIMBA_068; assembly: GCF_046534705.1. Taxonomy (NCBI): domain Bacteria; kingdom Pseudomonadati; phylum Pseudomonadota; class Gammaproteobacteria; order Pseudomonadales; family Pseudomonadaceae; genus Pseudomonas; species Pseudomonas sp. SIMBA_068. The sequence continues at coordinate 255,833 of NZ_JAWRYI010000009.1, read as the reverse complement.
ACCTGGGCTTGATGCTGGCCGATGCGCCCAAGCGTGCGCTGGCCGCCATCCGCCAGCGCAACGGTAGCCTGCTGGCCATGACCCTGGACCTGTTGGTGCCACCTCTGGCGCTACTGGTGCTGGCGCTGCTGGGGCTCAACCTGGTGACCTGGCTGGCTTACCTGCTGTCAGGCCATGCGGCGCCTGCGTGGATCGCACTGGCTGCGCTGGTCATGCTCGGCCTTGCCGTTGTGCTGGCGTGGGCACGCTTCTGCCGTGAGCTGATCCCGTTTTCCGTGCTGTTGTACGCGCCTTTTTACGCCGCAAGGAAAATCCCCCTGTACCTGGGGTTCCTGATCAAGCGCCAGGTCGAATGGGTGCGCTCCAAACGGGATGATGACTGATGGCTCAGTGGCAATGGCAGAAACGCTGGAACCGCATTATCGACACGCTTGAGGTGGTGCCTGACAGCAGCGCGGCGCAGTGCCTGCTCGACCGGCTTGCCGCCCCGAAGTCTGCAACCGTGCTGGGGTTCGTCAATGCCCATGCAATGAACCTGGTGGTGCACGACGGTGAGTATTGTCAGGCGTTGTCGGCGGCCGATGTGCTGTTGCGCGACGGCTCTGGCATGGCGATCCTTTATCGCCGGTTGGGACTGGAGCCTGGGCTCAACATGAATGGCACCGACTTCATACCCAGCCTCATGGAGGCATACCGCGGGCGGCGGGTTGCGTTCTGGGGCACGCAGCAACCGTACCTGAATCAGGCGGTGCAGCGCAGCGAAGCCTTGTTTGGCGTGGTGCCGGTATCGGTCCACGATGGCTTTGCCAGCATCGACACCTACCTGCAGTTGGCCAAGGAACAGCAACCGGAACTGATCGTGCTGGGGATGGGCATGCCCAAGCAGGAAGCGGTGGCGGCCAGGTTGGCAGCCGTTGATGGGCCGTGCCTGATCGTGTGCGGCGGGGCGATTCTGGACTTCCTCGGCGGCAAGGTCAGCCGGGCACCGCAGTGGTTACGGCATGTGGGTGGCGAGTGGGCCTACCGTCTGTTACGCGAGCCGAAACGTTTGTTCATGCGTTATGTGGTAGGCAATCCGTTGTTCTTGCTGCGCACCCTGCTGTGCCGCAAGGCAGCCGATTCGGCCAGGGGCACCGTATGAATCGGCCAAAATCCGCGCTGATGGCGGGTGGCTGCTACAGTGAAAGCAGTGGCTTGGGGGCTGCACGATCCTGCTTCACTGGCGTTGAATAAGCTGTATTCATGACTTGATGTTTGATGGACGGCACTTGCTACGCTCAAATAGATGAGGTCTGAAATGGTTTTCGAACCCAGAAGCAGTCGTTCCTTACTCCAAAGAAGAAGCAGTGTAAGTAACGCCATTCAGGCGGGGCTCGATGGTATTGCAGTAACCGGTATTGCCTGGTATCTCATCTATGATCAGTTTGGTTACATTACCTCCGATTATGTAATCATGTTGCTGTTGCTGATTGGCGCACTGGCCGTCATCTACGACCATTATGCAATCTACCGCACTAACGTCGGCCTTTCGATCAAGGCCTTCCGCCTGTTCAAGGCGTGGTCGGCAACATTCTGTTTTCTTGTGGTCATGGCCTTTCTCACTAAACAGAGTGAAACGTACTCACGGTTGTTGGTCGTGCAGTTGTTCATCATTGGTTACATTGCCCAGTTGTTCTTGCACTTTGCGGTTCGAGAACTGCAAAAACGGTTTACCGCGCATGCGCGGCTGGACAATGCCCTGATTATCGGCAACGGCGACCTGGCCAATTTCCTTTATCAGAAAATCAGCAACAACCCCTGGTTTGGCGAACGGGTTCTGGGGTGTGTGCTGACCGACAAGGCTGGTGAGCAGGCGTACGAAGGTGCCGAGGGCAAGCAGCGTCTGCCCGTGCTCGGTCACATTGCAGATCTGGATGAAATCGTTGCCCAGTATGGCATTCGCACCGTGTACCTGGTGACACCGCTGGGGGGCTCCGAGGTTATCAACGACGTGTACTTCAAGTTGCTGGACAAGTGCATTGCCGTGAACTGGGTGCCGGATATCTTCTCGTTGCGCCTGATCAATCACAGCGTGCGAGAAATTGCCGGTATTCCTGTGCTGACCCTGTCTGAAACCCCGCTGACGGGCATGAGCCTGTTCCTGAAGAATCTCGAGGACCGGGTATTGGCGGCATTGATACTACTGTGTGCATCGCCTGTGTTGATTGGCGTTGCACTGGCTATCAAATTCACCAGCCGCGGGCCCGTTTTCTTCCGCCAGGAACGTACGGGCTGGACCGGCGAGTCATTCCGTATCTGGAAGTTCAGAAGCATGCATGTTCATCAGCCGGACAATGGCGTGGTCAAACAGGCGCAGAAGAATGACCCGCGATTGACTAAAATTGGTGCTTTCATCCGCCGTACCAGCCTCGATGAACTGCCGCAGTTATTCAATGTGCTGACCGGGGAGATGTCGCTGGTTGGGCCACGGCCACATGCGTTGCAACATGACACGTTATATTCCCAGGACATCGTCGATTACTTTGCCCGCCACAACATCAAGCCGGGCATGACTGGCCTGGCGCAAGTGCGCGGCTTCAGGGGGGAGACCAAGGACATTGAGCAGATGATCCAGCGGGTGGACTCGGACATCGAGTACATCAACAACTGGTCGCTGTGGCTGGACTTTGTGATTCTGGTGCGCACCCTCAATGCGTTTACCGGCAAGCAGGCTTACTAATCATCGAACGCTCGCAAGCCCCCTGTAGGAGCGGCCTTGCCGGGGCCGCTTCGCACCCCGTCGCGGCACAAGGCCGCTCCTACACCTTGTTCAGTGGATGCAACTCCCTGAACCCCCGCGCTTCCTCCACCAGCCAGTCATGCACCGCCCGCGCTCCCGGCTGATTCAACCCACCTGGCGGGTAATGCACCACGTAGCGTTTGTGGTTGGCGATCGCCACGCCAAACGGCACGATCAGCGCGCCGCGCTCCAGTTCGTCATTCAGCAGTGTCCGCCGGGCGATCGCTACACCAATACCGGCAATTGCCGCCTCGATGGTCAGGTGGTTGCGGTTGAAGGTATGGCCACGCCGCACATTCAGGCCGGCGGCGCCAATCCCCTCCAGGTAGAACTCCCATTCTGCATACTCCGAACTGCCACGCCAGGCTGTGATGTCATGCAGCAGCGGGTAGTGCGCCAGGTCTGCCGGCCCATGCAGTGGCGGGCGCCCGCGCAGCAAGGTGGGTGAGCACACCGGGAAGATCTGTTCGTCCAGCAGCGGTGTCGAAAGCATGCCAGGGTAGCTGCCATCGTTCAGGTCGATAGCCAGGTCGAAGTCGCCCGGGGTCAATGCCTGGGCGCTGTCTTCGGCCACCAGGCGCAGCTCGATGTCCGGGTATCGCTGCTGAAAGCGCGGCAGGCGTGGGGTGAGCCATTTGGCCAGGAACGACGGAATGGAGCGCACACGCAAGGTGCCGCGAATTTCACCGGCGTCAAGGCGCAACAGTTCAGCCTCGATACTGCCGTAGGCTTCGGCCACCGTCTGGGCCAGGCGTTGCCCTTCGGCGCTCAACTCCACACCGCGCGCGCGGCGCAGAAACAGCCGGTAACCCAGGCGTTCTTCCAGTTGGCGCATCTGCTGGCTGACCGCGCCGGGGGTGATGTGCAGCTCTTCGGCACAGCGGGTAAAGGACAGATGCCGGGCTGCACAGGCGAATACATGCAGCCAGACGAACATCTGCCCATTGAGTTGCCGTCGCATTGTTTAGTCCTGCTAAAGGCTTGCTTAGAAAGTTTCGTTGGTCATCCATGAGCCAGCGCGTCAGTATCGCGCAAAATCGCATTACCGCTCAATTTCATCAGATAACCGTGCTGTGGATTCATATCAGGGCACGGTCAGGCATTAGCATGGCTATCAGTGTTTTCGACCTTTTCAAAATCGGCATCGGCCCGTCCAGTTCCCACACCGTCGGCCCCATGCGGGCAGCGGCGACGTTTGCCCAGGTCCTGCGTGAGCAGGGGCTGTTGGCGCGGGTAACGCGCGTCGAAGTGCGGTTGTATGGCTCGCTGTCGGCCACCGGGGTTGGCCACGCCACCGATCGCGCCTGCCTGCTTGGCCTGATGGGCCAGTGGCCGGACCGCATCGACCCGGCCACCATCGAGTCGCGCATTGGCCAAGTGTTGCAGGAGCATTGCCTGATGCTGGATGGCAGCCACCCGCTGGCCTTCGAGTATGGCCGGGACATGTTGCTGCTCGACGAAAACCTGCCTTACCACCCCAATGCCATGAGCCTGGAAGCGATGGACGGGGAGAGCAGCCTGCTGCTGCAGACCTACTATTCGGTTGGCGGCGGCTTTATCGTCGAGCAGGCCGAGATTGATGCCCCAGCAGCCAAAGCCAATGACGTTGTGCTGCCTTATGAGTTCGACAGTGCTGCCCAGTTACTGGCCTTGTGCAAAGCACACAGCTTGAGTGTGGCGCAACTGATGATGGCCAACGAACAGGCCTGGCGCCCGGAAGCGGAAATACGTGAAGGCCTGCTGCGCATCTGGGCGGCCATGCGTGAGTGCGTGGATAACGGGCTGCGCAACGAAGGCATCTTGCCTGGCGGGCTACACGTCAAGCGCCGCGCTGCCCGGCTGCACCGCAGCTTGCAGGAACTGGGCAAGCCCAACGTGATTGGTTCGACGCTCAGCGCCATGGAGTGGGTGAACCTGTTCGCCCTGGCGGTGAATGAAGAGAATGCCGCCGGCGGGCGCATGGTCACCGCGCCCACCAATGGTGCCGCAGGCATTATCCCTGCAGTGCTGCATTACTACATGAAATTCAACCCGACCGTTTGCGATGCCGATGTGGTCGACTTCCTGCTGGCGGCAGCGGCCGTCGGTATCCTGTGCAAGAAAAATGCGTCGATCTCGGGGGCAGAGGTAGGCTGCCAAGGCGAGGTGGGTTCGGCTTGTTCGATGGCTGCCGCCGGCCTGGCCCAGGTGTTGGGGGCGACGCCGCCACAACTGGAAAATGCGGCCGAAATTGCCCTGGAACACAACCTGGGGCTGACGTGCGACCCGGTTGGCGGGCTGGTGCAGGTGCCGTGTATCGAGCGCAATGCGATTGCTGCGGTGAAGGCGATCAACGCGGTGCAGATGGCGTTGCGTGGCGACGGCGAGCACTTCATTTCGCTCGACCGGGTGATCCGCACCATGCGTGATACCGGGGCGGACATGCATGCCAACTACAAAGAGACCTCGCGCGGCGGCTTGGCAGTCGCCTTTGTGGAGTGCTAGGAAAACTCACCGGCCGATGCGGTCTTTTGTGGGAGCAGCCTTGCGTCGCGAAAGGGCCGCAAAGCGGCCCCAACACTTTGTATATCAAGGCTTGAATCCTGGGGCTGCCTCGCAGCCCTTTCGCGACGCAAGGCCATTCCCACAAGTATTGTGTTCGGGCGGCCCTTAGCGGGCTTTCTGCTTGGCTTCAATGAAGCTCGCCCGCATGTCCTTGGCCCAGCCATCGAGCACCGGCTTGACGTCATTCAAGGTCAGCTTCTGGGTATCGTTCTCCAGCTCCTGACCCGCGCCTTTGCGTACCACCTGGGCCAGTACTTTCTGGCTGGCACCGTCCAGGAACGCCGCCTCCACGCCGACATCCACGTCCTGGTCACGGCCGCCCGTGGCGGTGTTCACGCCTGCGGCGATCAGCGCGATGGGGATCACCTCATAGGGTTTGAGGCCCTCGTTGCTTGTAGACACTGCCGTGATCGCCGGCCGCACCACGATCACGCCCGGGCCTGGCCCGTTGGCCAGCGGCATGACACCGCCGATTTCACGCCGCAGCGCTTCGTTGAAGTAGCGGGTGATTTCCCCCAGTGTCTGCGCGGAGATGACCGGGGTGGGCTGCGGTTTGGGGTAGAACTGGCTGGGCTCGATGAACACCTGGCTGTACTGGTTGATGTTGACCTTGGGGTCGATCCAGCGCATTACCGGGGCACCCGTCGGGCTCTTGGCTTCTTGCAACCGGCTGTAATCCTTGAGGAAGCCGGAGTAATCCTTGGGGTCCACGCGATTGCTGGAGCAGGCGCCCACGGCAAGCAGTGCGGCGCACAACAGTGTAATGCGAGGCAGTGATTTCATGATGAAGGCGTATCCATGAGAGGTCGGCCAGAACAACGCTAGCAGCTGCGCCGCAGTTGGCCAGTGGGCGAGTTCAATCCCCTGTGGAAAAGGCAAAAAGTGGCGGCGCCCGATCTCCCGGGCGCCGCGTGGTTTGCGGTGAACTCAACCCAGCGCTTCGCGCAACCGGTACCACAGCATGCCCATTGCCAGTAGCGGCGAACGCAGGGCCTTGCCGCCAGGAAACGTCAGGTGGGGCACGGCGCTGAAAACGTCCAGGCCTTGGCTGTGGCCCAGGGCGATGCTTTCGGCCAGCAGTTTCGCCGTCCAGTGCGTCACGTTCAGCCCGTGCCCGGAATAGCCCTGGGCGTAGTAGACGTTTGGGTGCTGACTCAGGCGCCCGACCTGGGGGAAGCGGTTGGCGGTGATGCCGATCATGCCGCCCCACTGGTAGTCGATGCGCACGTTGGCCAGTTGCGGGAATACCTTCAGCACCTTGGGCCGCATGTAGGCGGCGATGTCCTTGGGGTCGCGGCCGGAGTAGTGGCAGGCACCGCCGAACAACAGGCGGCGGTCTGCGGTGAGGCGGTAATAATCCAGGCCGACCTTCTGGTCGCACAGCGCCATGTTCTGCGGGATCAGGGTAGTAGCCAGTGCTTCGGGCAAGGGTTCGGTGGCGACTACGTAACTGCCGGCCGGCAGCACCTTGCCACTCAGCCGCGGTTCCAGCTCATCGAGGTGGGCGTTGCAGCCCAGCACCAGGCTTCCTGCTCGCACCTTGCCACGGGCAGTGTGCAGGGTCACGCGGGGGCCGTGCTCGATTCGCAGTACGGGGCTTTGTTCGAAGATGCGCACGCCCAGGCTATAGGCGGCACGGGCTTCGCCCTGGACGAGGTCGAGTGGGTGCAGGTGGCCCGAGCCCATGTCTACCAGGCCGCCGGCGTACTGGTCGCTGGCGACGATTTCATGCAACTGCCCGGGGCCTACCAGACGGGTCTCGGGGCGATAGCCAAGCGTTGCCAGGTCATCCTGCTCGTCCTTGAAGGCGGCGAACTGGTCAGCTGTGTTGGCCAGTTCGCAGAAACCCCAGCGCAGGTCGCAGGCAATGCCGTACTGGGCGATGCGGCTGGCCACCAGCGCCACCGAATCGATACCAGCCTGTTTCAGGTAGCGCACGCCGTCCTGACCGACATGCCGGGTAAAGCCGCTGACGTCATGGCCGATGCCGCGGATCAGCTGGCCGCCATTGCGCCCGCTGGCGCCCCAGCCGATGCGCCGGCCTTCCAGCAGCACCACCGACAAACCACGTTCAGCCAGCTCCAGGGCGGTGTTGACCCCGGTCAGCCCGCCGCCGACCACGCACACATCGGCCGTCAGTTCGTCGTCCAGGCTGGGGTAGGGCGCCGCGTTGCGTGCCGTGGCAGCGTAGTACGAAGCAGTGTGTTGGGAATCGAAAGACATGGGCGTTCTCGGCTCAGCGGTTGGACTTGATCTTGCTCCAGGAGCGGGTCATGACGCGCATGATCTTCGGGCTCGGGGTGCTGGAGATGTACAGCTTGTCCAGCACGTCCTGGGGTGGGTAGATCTCGGGGTTGTGCACTAGCGATGCATCCATGTAGGCCTTGGCGTCCGGGTTGGCGTTGGCATAGCCGACCGTGGCACTGACTTTGGCGATCACTTTGGGGTCGAGCAGGTAATTGATGAAGGCCAGGGCCTGGTCGGGGTTGCTGGCGTCCTTGGGGATGGCCAGCAGGTCGAACCACAGGTTGCTGCCTTCCTTGGGAATGCTGTAGGCGACTTTTACGCCGTTCTTCGCTTCCACAGCCCGGTTGGCGGCCTGGAACACGTCACCGGAGTAGCCGAAGGCCACGCAAACGTCGCCATTGGCCAGGTCGGACACGTATTTGGATGAATGGAAGTACGTGATGTAGGGGCGCAATTCGAGCAGGCGTGCTTCAGCCTTGGCGTAGTCCGCCGGCTTTTCGCTGCGCGGGTCCATGCCCAGGTAGTTGAGTATTGCCGGGAACAATTCGTCGGGCGAGTCCATGAAGGCCACGCCGCACTGCTTGAGCTTTTTCAGGTTTTCGGGCTCGAACAGCACCGCCCACGAGTCGATATGGTCGACGCCCAGTGCCGCCTTGACCTTGTCGACGTTGTAGCCGATGCCGTTGGTGCCCCACAGGTAGGGCACCGCGTACTGGTTGCCGGGGTCGTTCTGTTCAAGCTGCTTGAGCAGCTTGGGGTCCAGGTGTTGCCAGTTCGGCAGCTTGCTGCGGTCCAGCGGCAGGAAGGCGCCGGCCTGGGCCTGGCGGGCGAGGAAGTGGTTGGACGGCACCACCACGTCATAGCCGGTGCGCCCGGCCAGTAGCTTGCCTTCCAGGGTTTCGTTGGAGTCAAACACGTCATAGACCACCTTGATCCCGCTGCTGGCCTGGAAGTCAGCCAGGGTGGTGTCGCCGATATAGTCGGTCCAGTTGTACACACTGACCGAGGGCGTGGCCTGGGTGGTGGTGGCGAACAGCAGGGTGAACGCAGCGGGGATCAGGGCTTGCAGATGACGCATGGGGACACCTCGTTGGTCTTGTTCTTCGAGTTCGGTGTACTGGGGCGCAAAGCGCCCCGGGGGTGGGTCAGACGCTCATCATCAGGAACTCACGCTCCCAGGAGCTGATGACCCGCTTGTAGTTCTCGTGCTCGGCACGCTTGACGGCCACATAGCCCTGGACGAACTGCTTGCCCAGGTACTTCTGCACGGTCTCGCAGTCTTCCATGTGCTGCAGGGCGTCTTCGATGGTGATCGGCAGGCGCAGGTTGCGCCGCTCGTAGGCACGGCCCTGTACGGGTGCACTGGGGTCAAGCTGCTCGACCATGCCCAGGTAGCCGCACAGCAGGCTGGCAGCGATGGCCAGGTAAGGGTTGGCGTCGGCGCCCGGCAGGCGGTTTTCCACCCGCATTGCCTCTGGGCTGGAGGTAGGCACGCGCAGCCCGGCGGTGCGGTTTTCTTCACCCCACTCGACGTTCACCGGTGCCGAGGTGTCTGGCAGGAAGCGGCGGAACGAGTTGACGTTGGGCGCGAACATCGGCAGCAGCTTGGGGATGTACTTCTGCAAACCGCCGATGTGGTGCAGGAACAGCTGGCTCATGCTGCCGTCTTCATTGGCGAAGATTGGCTTGCCGGTGGCGATGTCGACCACGCTCTGGTGCAGGTGCATGGCACTGCCCGGCTCGTCGGTGATCGGCTTGGCCATGAAGGTGGCGGCCACGTTGTGCTTGAGTGCAGCTTCGCGCATGGTGCGCTTGAACACGGTGATCTGGTCGGCCAGGTCCAGCGCGTCGCCGTGGCGGAAGTTGATCTCCATCTGCGCAGGGCCGTCTTCGTGGATCAGCGTGTCCAGGTCCAGGCCCTGGATCTCGCACCAGTCGTAGACATCCTCGAACAGCGGGTCGAATTCGTTGGCGGCATCGATCGAGAACGACTGGCGACCGCTTTCGGCACGGCCAGAACGCCCCAGCGGCACCTGCAATGGCAAGTCCGGGTCTTCACAGCGCTTGGTCAGGTAGAACTCCATCTCGGGCGCGACGATCGGCTGCCAGCCCTTGTCGGCGTAGAGCTTGAGCACTTTCTTCAGCACGTTGCGCGGCGACAGTTCGATGGGGTTACCTTGCTTGTCGAAGGTGTCGTGGATCACGATCGCGGTTGGCTCGATCGCCCACGGGATCTGGTACACGGCGGAGGGGTCGGGCCGGCAGACCATGTCGATGTCGGCGGCATCGAGCAGGTTGTAGTAGATGTCATCGTCAACGTAGTCGCCGGTGACCGTCTGCAGCAGCACGCTTTCGGGCAGGCGCATGCCACGCTCGTGGAGGAACTTGGCGGTGGGCGCGATCTTGCCGCGGGCGATGCCGGTCAGGTCGCTGATCACGCATTCGACTTCGGTGATGCGGTGTTCTTTCAGCCAGGTGTACAGCTGATCGAAGGGGGCGTTCATACAGACCTCTTGGTTGGGTTTTAGTGTGGGAGCAATGCTTCTCGCGAAAGCCATAGCAAGGCGAACAAGGCGTTGTACTTCCCAGGTGACGCACTGGAGACTATCTTGGTCGCAGCCCCCAGGGCCGATCTATCCATTTTCTTCGGCAAGCAATGCACCAAAAGAGTGCAATTAGGATCTCGCGTGACAACGCCCAATGCGCTGCAAGTCCAGGCCTTCCATACCACCGACGTCTCGGAGCAAGTGCGCGCTACCCCCGGCTGGCAGCAGCAATACCGGCAGATGTCGCCGGGGCATTTCAGCGGAGAGCTGCGCTGGCTGGGGATGGATGGCGTGGAAGTGTACGAGGAGCGACTGAATACTCGCGTAGAGCAGTTTTTCCGTGCGCCGAGCGGTTCACTGGCGTTCTGCTTCGACCGCAGCGAAAACAGCCTGTACCTGCTGAACGAGCAAAGCCGCAACATCTGGATCACCCCGGAGAACTACCAGGAAGTGGCAGTGGTGTTCGACCAAGCCTTCCTGGCCCGCCATGGGCTGGACCCGCAACGCCTCGAAGGGCTGTTCATGGTGCCGCTGGGCAGTGGGCAGAACGCGTTGTTTGGCAGTTGGCTGAGTGCCACATTGACCCGCCTCGGGCAGGCCGACTGCCCATTGCAGGGGCAGGCCCTGGCGGAACAACTGCTGGAGGATTGCCTGTTCATTCTCGATAACGCCAGCCAGCGCCTGCAGGGCATAGCCTTGGGGCGGCGGGACGAAGAACGGGCGATCATGCGCCGGGTCAGCGAGTGGGCGGCGGACTGCCCAGAAGAGACGTTGAACCTGGTGGAGCTGGCAGATGTTGCCGGGGTCTCGTTGCGCCAGTTGCAGCAGGCGTTCAAGGCATTTACCGGCATGCCGCCTGCGCAGTGGCTGCGCTTGCGCCGGCTGAATGGTGCGCGTCGCGATCTGTTACGCGATGGCAGGGCGACCGTGGCCGAGGTCGCGATGCGCTGGTCATTCTGGCATTTAGGAAGGTTTTCAGAGAGTTACCGGCAATTGTTCAAGGAGCTTCCGAGTGAGACCTTGAAGCGAAGCAGGGGCTAAGGTAGCAAAATAGCTGCTGGCCTCTTCGCGGGCTTGCCCGCTCCCACAGGGACCTGAGGCGATCCTGTGGAAGCGGGCGCGCCCGCCAGGAGGCCGGCCCAGCCAGCACTGAACTCAGCATCTCACGCCGAAAGTTGCTATCGTGCCGCCCTGATCCACACCGAGGTGCCGATGTTCTACCTGCCTTTGCCCAGCGACCAGGCCGACCGCCTCGCCAGCGAACCCAAAACCGACTTTTTCACCACTGCCAGCGTCCTCGAAGCCGCCGCAGTGTTGTTCGCGCAAAACCTGCCGCGCCAGCCCGCCACCGCCTCGGCCGACGCGCAAGAGCGCCGTTTCGCCGAAATCGTGCGCATCGCCAACGAAGTTGAAAGCGCCGCGCCTGGGCGCTTTCAAAGCCAGGTAGCGCAGCACTTCGATCGTGAAGCCTTTGCCATGGGCCTGGGCATGCTGGGCGAAAACGGCATTGCTCTGCTGTCGGCCGAGGTGCAGTACACGCTAGACGAACTGTTGGATACCGAAGGCCAGTGGAATTTCCAGTTCGCCGACACCTACCGCCAGCGGGCCACACCGCTGCATCCGGTGTACCTGCCGTCGCTGGCCAGCGACCTGATGCTCAGCGACCAGCAAAACCGCCTGCTGCGCGAGTTTCTCAGTGGTATCGACGAGTCAGTGGCGGTGCAGGGCTTTGCTGGCACTGGCAAGACCTTCCTGATTCACCAGTTCGCCCGCCTGCTGGAGCCACAGCGCACGTTGCTTCTGGCTTTGACCGAAAGCCAGTTGCGCGCCTTGCAGGCGCGGGTAAAGGACGCTGCCGCCTACACCGCGCTGACCTTCGGTCAGTTGGCTGACGAGCTGCTCAACCGCGACCTCACCAACAACGGCTGGCGTCTGCGCGACCCGTATCGCACCAAACTGTCATGGCGCCCGCAGAATGAGCAGGTTGTACGCTGGCTGGCCATCCCTGACATCGGCCCGCTCGCCGCGCGCGATGTGGTTGCCTTGTGCGTCCGCGCCGTGCGCACCTTCTGCCACAGTGCCGATACCCAGCTTCAGCTGCACCATTTGCCCTGGGCCGGGCCGGGTACCTCGCCGCTGGATCAGGAGGTACTGCTGGAAAAGGCGCGCCTGTATTGGCAAGAGCTGATTCGCCCGTCCGCGCGGGAAGTCCAGCTGCCGGTGCGCGACTACCACCGGGTCAAGTTGCTGTCGTTGACCGGTTATGTGATCGATAGCCGCTACACCCACGTGATCGTCGACGAGGCTCACGAGCTGTCGGCACCGATGCTTGCCGTGCTGGACCGCAGCCCGCAGTCGATCATTGCGCTGGGCGACGAGTTGCAGAACCTCAACGGCCTCAGCCCGCACCATGGCAGCTTCATCCGCCAACGTTACATCGACCATTCCCTGCGTGCCGGGCCGGCGATGGACAATGTGCTCAACCCGCTGATCCAGGCCCACCCGGCGGCGATCCAGGCGGCTTTCAGTGGTAGCGCCGAGCACTACACGCGGGTCAGTTTCTTCGATACGGTGACCGTGCCGGAACAGCCCACCGCGCTGATCGTCGATGACGAATGGGGGCTGTTTGGCTGGTTCCAGCGCCTGACGCACCAAAGTGTGCCGTTCGTATTGCTGAAAAGCGCGCGCAAGGACTTCGAGCTGTTCGTCGAGGACTGCATCGAGCTATACCGCTTTGGCACTCGACCGCGTCACCCGATGTTGTTCCGCTACGCCAGTTGGCAGGCGCTGGAGCAGGACAAGGGCGATGACAAGGCGTTTGTTGCCGTGGCCAACATGCTGCGCAAAGGCTATACGCCGGAGCATTTTGCCAAAGCCAAGAGCCGTTACCGCTGGGACAAGGCGCCCAAGTTGTTCCTGGGGCGGGTGCGGGATGTGAAAAACATGGAGTTCGCCCGGGTGATGGTGTCGCCGGAGCTGATGGTGGCGCCGCAGGTGGCGGGCAACCGCAATGAGCGGGCGCGGATGCTGGCGGGGCTGTATACCGCCTGTTCGCGGGCGCGGCATGAACTGATCGTGCCGGGGGGGATGCTGGACTGGGTCAAGGACCAGGTTCGGGATTGAGGCATCTGGGGCCGCAGAGCAGCCCCAGAAGTTTTGAATCAGTTACGGTCCAGCCACACCGTCTGGGCATTGGTGAACTCGCGCACCCCAAAGTGCGACAACTCACGCCCGAACCCGCTCTTCTTCACGCCGCCAAACGCCACGCGGGGGTCAGAAGCGCAGTAGCCGTTGATGAACACGCCACCGGTATCCAGTGCGGCAGTCATGCGCTCGGCCAGTGCATAGTCGGCGGTGTAGATGGTCGCGGCCAGGCCGAACTCGCTGTCGTTGGCCAGTTCTACCGCATGCTCGGCATCACGTGCAGTGATGATCGCGGCCACCGGCCCGAACAACTCCTGCTTGAATGCGGTCATTTGCGCGGTGACGTTGGCGAACACGGTCGGCGCATAGAAGTTGGCCACGCCTTCGACCTTGTTGCCGCCCAGCAGCAGGGTGGCGCCTTCGGCGAGGGTCGCCTGAACCTGGCCGTCCAGCTCGTCGCGCAGGTCGTAACGGGCCATCGGGCCGATGTAGGTGTCGTCTTCCAGTGGGTTGCCGACTTTCAGCTCGCGGGTTGCTTCAACGAACTTGCGCGTGAACTCCTCGACAATGCTGTCTTCCACGATCAGGCGCTTGGCCGCTGCGCAGACCTGGCCGGTGTTCTGGTAACGGCCAATGACTGCGGCCTTGACGGCGGCATCCAGGTCGGCGTCGGCCAGCACGATGAACGGGTCGGAGCCACCGAGCTCCAGTACACACTTCTTCAGTGCCGCACCGGCCTGGGCACCAATCGCCATGCCGGCACGCACGCTGCCGGTCAGGGTCACGGCGGCGATACGCGGGTCGTTGATGGCGCGGGTGACGCCATCCGGGGTCACGTTCAGCACTTCGAACACGCCATCCGGCAGGCCGGCTTCCTTGAACAGCTCGCCCAGCAGGTAGGCGCTGCCCATCACGTTCGGCGCGTGCTTGAGCACGTAGGTATTGCCTGCCAGGATCGCTGGCACGGCGCCGCGCAGTACCTGCCAGACCGGGAAGTTCCACGGCATCACGGCCAGGATCGGGCCGAGCGGGCGGTATTCGATACGGGCTTTTTCAACCTGGGTCGGCTCAGCGGCAAGCATGGCCGGGCCGTGTTCGGCATACCAGCGGCACAGGCCGACGCACTTGCTGACTTCGCCACGGGCCTGGGCAATCGGCTTGCCGATTTCGCGGCTGATCATCTGGGCAAAGGCTTCGGCCTTGGCTTCGAGGGTGCTGGCCAGGGCCAGCAGGTACTCGCTGCGCTGACCCAGCGACACTTGGCGCCACTGACCGTAGCCAACCTTGGCACGTTGCAGCGCCGCTTCCAGTGCGGCGTCGGTGTCGAACGGGTAGGCGCCGATCTGCTCGCCGCTGTACGGGTCGAGGGAGATGGCGTGGGTCAGGCTGCTGATCGCGCTCATGGCAGGACACTCTCGTTGTTGTTAATCAGTGAGGCCAGACTAGTGGGCTATGGCTTTAATGAAAACTGAATAATAATGAGCGAAACATTCACGTTTGGAGAAAGGCTGTGGACCTGGTGCAACTGGAGATCTTCAAGGCCGTGGCAGAGCAGGGCAGCATCAGTGCCGCCGCGCAGCACATCCATCGGGTGCCGTCCAACCTGACCACGCGCATCAAGCAACTGGAAGAAGACCTGGGCGTGGAGTTGTTCATTCGCGAGAAAAGCCGCCTGCGCCTGTCGCCTGCAGGTTGGAATTTTCTCGAATACACCCGGCGCATCCTCGACCTGGTGCACGAGGCGCGCCTGACCGTGGCCGGTGAAGACCCGCAGGGCACCTTTGCCCTCGGTTCGCTGGAAAGCACGGCAGCGGTGCGCATCCCGGCTTTGCTGGCGGCGTACAACCAGCGCTACCCCAAGGTAGACCTGGACCTGTCCACCGGGCCATCCGGGACCATGCTTGAAGGCGTGTTGTCTGGCCGGCTGGTGGCCGCGTTCGTCGACGGCCCGGTGCTGCACCCGACACTGGAAGGCATGCCGGTATTCGAAGAGGAAATGATGGTCATCGCGCCGCTCAACCATGCGCCAGTTACCCGCGCCCAGGATGTGAACGGTGAGAGCATCTACGCCTTCCGTGCCAACTGTTCGTATCGGCATCACTTCGAAAACTGGTTCGTCAAGGACCAGGCAGTGCCGGGCAAGATTCACGAGATGGAGTCGTACCATGGCATGTTGGCCTGCGTCAGCGCTGGCGCAGGCCTGGCCATGATGCCGCGCAGCATGCTCGACAATATGCCCGGGTGCAGCACGGTCAGTGCCTGGCCTATGTCGGAAGATTTTCGCTACCTGAAAACCTGGCTGGTCTGGCGGCGGGGCGCGGTATCACGCAGCCTGAGCATGTTCGTGAAACTGCTTGAGGAAGGGCGTACAACCTCTTGATCAGTATCTAAATTTACATTCGATTTATGGGTTAGTGCCGAATGTCACGATGACGACCATGCATCAGCCAGAACACCAATACCCCGGGAGGATCAAATAAGAGGTAAGCCATCCTCTAAAGGAGGGTCGTACCATGCGTAACCACCACTATGCCCTCGGCGCGGCGTTGCTTGTCACCCTGGCCATGCCATGGACCCTGGCTGCCGCTGCCGACCTCAATGCCCCCATCGACATGCAGGCCGTGCAGTTGCAACCGCAGGAACAGAACGGCGTGCGCTACTTGCAAGGCGGCATTGGCCAGGACGAAGCCAATGCGCTGCGCAAGACCACCGGCTATGACCTGCACGTAGAGCTTTCGACTGGCCCGGAAGGCAAGTTCCAGAGCGGTGCCACTGTCGACATCCAGAATGCCCAGGGCCAGCCCGTACTCAGCGTCACGGATGCCGGGCCGCTGCTGTATGTACAGTTGCCTCCCGGCAAGTACAAGGTCACTGGCAACGCCCAAGGTGAGACGGTGCAGCAATGGGTCACCGTGAACGGCAAGGCCGCCACGAACGTGAACCTGAACTGGCGTTGAGGGACAAACGGGCGGGAGTACAGATGTACTCCCGCCTGGACGGAGCGCATCCGCATGAGCCTGGAGCTTCAGCTGAAGATGCTGGACGAGCGGGGCTACGTGTTGCTCCCCGGTGTGCTCGACCCCCTGAGAATCGCCTTGTTGCGCTGCGCCATCGATGACCTGCAGCTGATTCACTGGGACTACCAGAGGCAGCTGGAACACTACATCTTGACTAGCTGACTTCGCCAATAGTGGCAATTCACTTTCAACTTTCTGATTATCTGGACAATAATCAGAAACTATTACTTCGTGTGACCGGCCTGGATGCGCCGGTCACCCAATAAAGATCGAGGGGCAAAAGCCCCCGCTTGCCGTGTAGACCATCAGGAGAGTCGTTGATGAAAACCCGTCTCGCAGCTTCGCTGGCCGCTGCAGTGCTGGCCTTTGCAGGGGCCAACCTGGCCCAGGCCGCGCAGGTGTCAGGCGCCGTAGGCGCCACTAGCCAAGGTGACATGACCTACCGTATCGGCCTGTCGTTCGACTGGGACAAGAAATGGCTGGAAAGCAGTACCGGCTATGTCACTGGTTACTGGGATGCAGCCTACACCTACTGGGAAGGTGGTGACGCCAGTGGTGCGCACTCGCTGTCATTCAGCCCGGTGTTCACCTATGAATTCAGTGGTTTCACCTACACGCCGTACATCGAGGCCGGTATTGGCCTGGCGGCGTTTTCCAAGACCGACGTGGGTGACCAGCGCATGGGGTCGGCGGTCAACTTCGAAGACCGCATCGGTTTCGGCCTGAAGCTGCCAGGGGATCAGAAAATCGGGATTCGCGCGATGCATTATTCCAATGCGGGGATCAAGCAGCCTAACGACGGGATCGAGTCCTACTCGCTGTTCTACAGCAAGGGTTTCTGAAGCAGGGGGCCGCATGGTGGCCCCAGCCTTTCAGAACGTATAGGAAACCCCGGCCTGCACCGTCCGGGGTGCTCCCGGGTAGGCGTAGGTGTTGAACGCACCTTCGTCATATTCCTTGTTGAACAGGTTTTTCACGTCCAGGTTCAGGCGTACGTGCTCATTGAGCTGGTAGAAGCTCAGCAGGTCAACCACAGTGTACTGGTCCATGTTGTAGGTGACCGCCTCGGTCTGGCCATTACGGTCATCCACGTACTTCACGCCAATACCCAGGCCCAGGCCTTTGGCGAAGCCATCCTGGAATTCATAGGTGTTGAGCAGGCTGAAGCTGTTACGTGGAATGTTTGCCAGGCGGGTGCCGCTGGGCAAGCGGTTGTCCTTGGTAACTTCGGCATCGACATAAGCGTAGCCGCCGATTACCCGCCACTCTGGCGTGATGTTGCCAGCAATGTTGATGTCCAGGCCGCGGCTGCGCACCTGGCCAGCGGCGACATTGTAGTTGGGGTCCACCGGGTCGCGCGTCAGTACGTTTTCCTTGACGATATGGTAGACCGCTGCGTCCACGCTCAGCTGGCGATCGAGCGCTTCCCATTTCACGCCCAGTTCGTAGCTTTTGCCCTTCTCAGGGTCAAAACCACCCCCCGTCGCACCTGCAGGCGCACCGCTGTTGGGCTTGAATGAACGTGCAGTGTTGGCATACACCGCCACGGTGTCGGTCAGGTCGTACAGCAGGCCGAAACGTGGAGTAACGCCGTTTTCGCCCTTGCTGAAGTCACCCGCTGCGCTGAGCTTGTTGACATAGTCATGCTCGAAGCGCTCGAAACGCACGCCGGCCAGGGCCTTCAGACGCTCGGTCAGGGCCACCTGGTCCTGGACGAAGAATGCCCAGGTCTTGAGGTTTTCCTTGTCGTGGGTGGTGGTACGGGTCAGGGCAGGGCGCGCCTGGCCCAGCGCCGGGTCGAAGATATCGATCGGGTAGGCGGTGGCGCCTGCTGCGGAGCGCTGGATAATCGAGTTGTAGTCGTAGTCTTCGTACTCGACACCGGTCAGCAGCGTGTGGGCGAAACCGCCGGTGTCGAAGTGGCCGGTCAGGTTGAGCTGGTAATCACGGTCGGTCCACTCCAGCTTGCGGTAGTTGAAGTTGCGCCCCAAGGTGCGGCCGTCGGGCTGCAAGCCATTGGCTTCCACGGCATTGCCTTTGAGCGAGCCGTCCAGCCACTGCATGCCGCCGCCCAAGGACCAGTTGTCGTTGAGCAGGTGCTCGAAGCGTAACTGGGCCATGTTGTTGTCGTTGTGCAGCAGATTGTCGCTGCCTTTTTCCCAGATGTTGGTGTCGCGTGAGGCTGTGCCGAGCTGACCGGGCAGGCGTGTCAGGCCGCGATCCAGCGGGTGGTTGTTACGCATGAAGTCGCCTTCAAAGATGATCCTTGTGGCGTCATTGACCTGCCAGCTGATGACCGGTGCGACATCATAGCGCTCGCTTTCCACGTCATCGCGGAAGCTCTCACCACCTTCGCCCAGCACGTTCAGGCGGTAGGCCAGCGAACCGTCCTGGTTCAGCGGCCCGGTCGCGTCCAGCGTTGCCCGGTGCATGCCTTGGTCATCGAACTGACTGCCCAGGGTGACCTTGGATTCCGGCAGTGGCTGTTTGCTGACCACGTTGAACGTGCCGCCGGGGTCGCCGCGGCCATACAGGCTGGTGGCCGGGCCACGGATCACTTCCAGGCGCTCGACGGTATTGGCGTCGGGGGCGTTAGGGTAGCCGCGATTGATCGGGAAGCCATTGCGGTAGAACTCGCCGGTAGTGAAACCCCGCACAGTGAAGGTGGTCAGGCCCTGGCCGCCAAAGTTGTTGGCACGGCCGACTCCGCCGGCGTAGTCCAGGCCGTCCTGCAGGCGCGTGGCGCCGGTGTCTTCCAGCACATCCTTGGGCACCACGCTGACCGATTGCGGCGTTTCGTGCAGCACCGTGTCGGTGCGGGTGGCACTGGCCGAGCGATTGGCTTTATAGCCGACGACCGGGCCATCGGCGCGTTCACTGTCGGCAGTACTGGTGATGCTCAGTGCCTGGAGTTCTATCTGGGCCGGTTCGCTGAGCGGTTCAGGCTCGGCCAAGGCCAGTGGGGAGACAGCATGGAGCACACAAAGCGAAACGAATGTGCGACGCATCGACGGTACGATCCTGAAGTAGGGCACTGAAGAAAAGGTGGACAAGCGCCGCGAAACTACTACGAATCATTATCAGATGCATTATTTTTAAGTGGCACTGGTGTGCCAGATACCAACAGGTGGACGCCGTGCCGGCCTCCTCGCGGCTCAAACCCCGCAGAGGCCGGCGCAGGCATACTGGCACTCAGCCAACGGCCTTGATCGCCAGCACATTGCACAGTGGGTGCTCCAGCACATGCGCCGTGGTGCCGCCCAGGTAGGTCTGCATGGCGTCATGCCGGTGGCTGCCCATCACGATCACATCCGCCCGGCTGTGGCCGACAAACTGGGCAATGGCCCTGATCGCTGCGCCTTCCAGGAAGTGCCGGCGCTCCAGCGGGACCTGGTGATGGTCACCCAGGCGATTGAACGCCGCACGCTGCGCAGTCCGGACGCTGCCATCGAAGCCGGGCATGGTCACGGTGCCGGCGCCGAAGTCGGCGATATGGGTCTTGGCCGCGTCGCACACATGCAGCAGGTGCAGCTCGCCGTTGCACTGCAGGGCCAAGGCACGGGCGCAGTTGATTACCTGCTCATCCAGGTGTTCGCCAGCACCGTGGCTGTTGAGGTCCACGGCGGCGGCAATCTGCCGGGGCAGGGGCAGGCGGATGTCGCTGACCAGGTGCACGGCAATCGGGCTGTCCTTGAGCAGCTGCCAATCAAGTGGGGTGACCAGCAGGCGTTTGAGCACCGGTTCGTGCTGCACGTCCTTGACCAGCAGGTCACAGCCTTGCTGTTCGACCCGTTCCAGCACGCTGCCCAGTGGGTCGCGGGTCAATAGTAATTCGGTGGACACGTCCAGGCCCGCATTGCCCAACTGTTCGGCCTCATCGGCCAGCCACTGGCGGTTGTCACTGAGCAGCCGCTCACGTTCGCGGCCATCGCCCATCAAGCCAAAGGTGTCGACATCGTCGACGAACACATTGATATCCAGCAGTGCACCGCTGGACTCAGCCAGCGCCGCCGCGCGTTGCAGCGCTGGCGTATGGCGCATCTGCGGGCCGAGCATGACAAACAAACGCTTGAACTGGCTCATCTCACACCTCCACGTGTGGCAGCCCCCCGGTTACCTGGTTCTGTTCAGTCTAGACCCGTGTGCGCCCGGTCAAACCGATCAGGCGTTTTCCACCTGCGCCTGCCTGAGTGCGGCTAGCGCCATGTGTCGGGTATGATGCGTGCCCCATCATTGTCACGAGGCCTGTCCCATGTCCCTGAGCGCTGAACAGATCGGCGAATTTTGCGCTTTCGCCGAGCAGTTGGCCGATGCTGCCGCAGTGGCGATCAAGCCATACTTTCGCGCCAGCCTGGATGTCGAGGACAAGGGCGGGCGCCTGTACGACCCAGTGACCGTGGCTGACAAGGCGGCCGAGGACGCCATGCGCGCGCTGATCCAGGCCCGCTACCCAGACCACGGTATTCTTGGTGAAGAGGCGGGCGTGGCCGTCGGCAGCAGCCCGTTGACCTGGGTGCTCGACCCGATCGACGGTACCCGTGCCTTCATCACCGGCCTGCCGCTGTGGGGCACGTTGATTGCCCTGAACGATGGCGCGCGCCCTGTGGTTGGCGTGATGAACCAGCCATTCACCGGTGAACGCTTTGTCGGTACCCCTGAAGGTGCCTGGCGCAGCGGTACGCCACTGAAAACCCGTGCCTGTGCCGACCTGGCTTCGGCCACGCTGATGTGCACCACGCCGGACATGTTCGATACCACCGAGCGCAAAACCGCGTTCGAGGCCGTTGCCGGCAAGGCGCGCCTGATGCGCTACGGCGGCGATTGCTATGCCTACTGCATGCTGGCCTCGGGCTTTGTCGACGTGATTGTCGAAGCGAGCCTGCAGCCGTATGACGTACAGGCACTGATGCCGATCATCGAAGGGGCGGGTGGGGTGATCACTGCCTGGGATGGCAGCAGTGCACAGAATGGCGGGTGCGTTGTGGCCTGTGGTGACCCGGCGCTGCATGCGCAGATGGTAGAGATGTTGCGCCACGCCATGTGAGCCACCTATCCCCGATCACTGCACTTTTTACGATTTCCGGGCTCTATGCTTGGCCAGGCTGCACTGACCCCCGGTGCGGCCGCCGAATATCGACCCGGTGCCGATGGTTGCAAGCTCCCCGAATTTCCTCCCACGCCTGCTGCTGGCAGGCGCGCTTACATGCCTGTGCGCCTGCACCCAGGAGCAAGGCCGCGATATTGTCAGCCAGTTCGGCAACGGCAAACCCAGTGAGTTGTTCCAGACCAGCGTTGACCGCCTGGCCACGCTATCGATGCGCGACAACCTGCAAAGCCTGTACCTGCTGATGAACAAGCTGTACCTGCGCAACCCCAACCAGTTGAAGATGTCGGGCTATGTGGACGCTGCCACGGCCGAGCGGCAGATCCGCATGGCTATCGAACATCGTCAGCCACTGCCGCAACTGGGCAACCGCCGTGACCTGGCGGCATTGAGCTACGCCCTGAGCCCGGAGTTTCGTGGTGATCGGGTGGGTGCTTTCATCTACGCCATCGGCAGCATGCTGATCACCGCGCATGGCGGGCGTACCGAGTTCTACATGACCGATACCATCGACCCGTTGTTCATCAACAATGCGGCGCGCAATATCGAAAAGGCCACCTGGATGCTCAGCCAGCGGCAGGACGCCAATGGGGTGTTGCTGCTGTTCTCCAACGAGATTTCGGAAGAGGGCAGCAACCTGAGTTTTGCCGTGGAGTTTGGCAAGATCGTTGCGCGGCTGGACCTGTTAGCCGAGTTGCTGGATGAACGTTATCGGCGGATTGGTTTGAATTACGCGCAAAGCCTGTTGCTGATGAACTTTTTGCCGGTGCAGTGAACCGTAGCCGTAGCGCAGGCCCTTGTAGGAGCGGCCTTGTGCCGCGAAAGGGGCGCGCAGCGGCCCCAGGATTTCAGCCACCCAAGGCCAGGTTCAGAGCAGCGCCTGTATCGCCTGCCGGTAACGCTGCCCGGCCAGGCTCATGCTGTTGTTATGGGTCGCCCCCGGCACCAGCAGCAATGTCTTGGGCTGCCGGGCCGCGTCGAACAGCTGCTGGCTGAAGCGCGGCGGTACGAACCGGTCATCCATCCCATGCACCAGCAGCACCGGCAGGCCGATGTCGCTGATCTTGTCCAGCGAGTCGAACTTCTGCGACATCAACCAGCGCACCGGGAGGGAGGTATTGGCCACCGCTGCGGCGACATCGCCCAGGGAGGTGAAGGTCGACTCAAGGATCAGCCCGCGTGCCGGCGCCCCAACACCGCTTTGCTGCGCTTCACGTGTCAGTTCGCTGGCCAGTTCCACCGCCACCGCGCCGCCCAGCGAATGACCGAATATCAGGCGTTTTCCGGCATCCGGCTGCAGCTGGGCAAAGCGCTCCCACGCAATGCGGGCATCTTCGTACACCGTGGCCTCGGATGGCAGGTCGCCCCGGCTCTGGCCAAAGCCACGGTAATCCACGGCCAGCACCGAGTAGCCCATGGCATGCAGCTGCTCGATGCGGAACAATTGCCCGGTCAGGTTCCAGCGCACACCGTGCAGGTAGAGCACCGCCGGGGCATTGGCGCGCTTGGCTGGCCACCACCAGGCGTGCAGGCTCTGGTTATCGCTGAAGCTGCGCGGGCGCAGGTCGAGTTCCTGCACGTCGCTGGGCAAACCGCGGAACCAGCTGGCTTGGCCAGGCTCGATGCGGAACACCAGCTCGCGCTCCTTGTGCTGCAGCATGGCGCAGCTGGAGGGTAGGCCAATGACCAGCAAGGTGGCGCACAACCAGGTGAGCCAGCGGCGGCGCAGGTGGGTAAGGAAGAGGGTAGGCATGTGCGCTTTCTAGCAGAAGCACTGTGCCGGGTGTTGAAAAAGTGACCGAATGGCAGGGTGGTTTGATTGCAAGCTATTTCTTGAAGAACAGGAATATTACCGGTCTCGCGCGGGTTTATTCCCGAAGCGGTCGGTACAGGGACATACTGTTCGATAAACGAACGCCAGCTCCATCTGGCTTGTCCGCTATCCGCCCATCCAATCCCGTCGCCGCATTGCTCAACCCCCGCCATTTTGCTGTAGTGTGCCCATCCACCGGTTGTCGCCTGCCCCCGGCTATCCGCCACCGGCCCGATAGAATGACCGTGACGACCGCAACCACCGCCCACAAGGCCGTAGGAAGCGGCGACCAGAACAATAACGATACCGAGTGCCTTGCCTATGGAAAGCCGCCTGCTGAGCGAGCGCAGTAGCGTGTTTCACCACGCCGACCCTTATGCTGTGTCCGATTATGTGAACCAGCATGTAGGCCAGCATTGCATCGGACTGTCCCGCACCACCCACCCCCAGGCCAGCCTCAGCCACCGCAAGTTCGCCGAGCTCGACCTGTGCCGCATCAGCTACGGGGGCAGCGTGCGCGTTACCTCGCCGGCGCTGGAAACCATCTATCACCTGCAAGTGTTGCTCAACGGCAACTGCCTGTGGCGTGGGTATAAGCACGAGCAGCATCTGGTGCCGGGCGAGTTGCTGCTGATCAACCCGGATGATCCGGTTGACCTGACCTATTCGGAAGACTGCGAGAAGTTCATCCTCAAGGTGCCAACACGGCTGCTGGATTCGATCTGCGACGAACAGCGCTGGCAGCGGCCTGACGGGGGGGTGCGGTTCTTGCGCAATCATTACCGGCTGGATGAACTGGACGGGTTCGTCAACCTGCTGGCCATGGTTTGCCATGAAGCGGAAGTGAGCGATTCGCTGCCCAGGGTGCAGGGGCACTACAGCCAGATTGTCGCCAGCAAGTTGCTGACCCTGATGAGCACCAATATCCGCCGCGAAAGCCTGAGCGCACCGCAGGCCGGGCTAGAGCGCATTCTTGATTACATCGAACGCAACCTGAAACTGGAGCTGTCCGCAGAAGTGCTGGCGGAGCAGGCCTGTATGAGTTTGCGTTCGCTGTATGCGCTGTTTGAACAGCACCTTAGCACCACGCCCAAACATTACGTGCGCCAGCGCAAGCTTGAGCGGGTGCATGCGTGCCTGAGCGACCCGACTTGCGGTGTGCGCAGTGTGACCGAACTTGCCCTGGATTACGGCTTCCTTCATTTAGGTCGGTTTTCCGAGGTGTATCGGCAGCAATTTGGCGAGTTGCCTTCGCAGACGTTCAAGCGTCGGGGTGAGGCGCGCTAACGAGGCCACCTGATATTTCTGCCAGTTGCTGGCATTTCATGCACAGCCCACCATCTGCCTTATTTCGGGTAAAGGGTGGTCACCATGTCGACATCGCAAATTTCTTATTGTGCACTGCGCTACACCGTTTATGGGCGGGATGGCGGCGAGCAATGCGCATCTGTGCTGCGCTTCAATGGGCAGAGTAAAGAACCTGTTACAGGGCACTACTTGCTTGGGAACGGATATCGCGGCTTCAATTCAGCCTTGATGCGTTTCAATTCGCCGGATAGCTTTAGTCCTTTTGGTGACGGGGGGCTCAACGCCTATTGCTATTGCGGGGGCGACCCGGTGAACAAAATTGACCCCAGCGGTCACGCGGGGATTGAGCTCAATAGCTTCGTGAATGGCGGTCTATTCACAAAGCGCTGGGGGCTTCGCACGCTCGCATCGATGGTCGCCGGTCAAAGCTCAAAAGCTCCAGCATTGAAAACCTTGAGTGTGAAGAAGGCTCTCTCTGAAATCGACGCTAGTCTGCAGGGAAGGATGAAGAAGGTGGAGCGATATGAGTCTTGGCAGCCGCGCGACGTACAACGACTAGAAAACGCTTCTTTTTGGCTTTACGGAAGGGCCAATCGGTTTGAGTTGGCAAAAAAAAATTTTGATGCCGGAAATTTCCCATTAGAAGCTCAAGCAGCGTATGAGACCTGGCATGAGATTTTAGCTGTAAAAAAATGGGTCGATTCTAAGCTGATTAAGATCAGGCCAATGGTAGAACGCAAGAAATTATTCGAAGTGCTGCCGTTTCCTCCCGAGAATATGCCGAGAATTCGTAGAGGTGGATAGCACTCTGCACAATCCGGATAGCCCCCCGCCAGTCGTCTCCCTAACCTGACCAGGTCTAAACAATAACAAGGGAGACCCTGGCCATGTCCGTGGGATTCGACTACCTCAATGCCATGCTCGAGGACGACCGTGAAAAGGGCATCTACCGCTGCAAGCGCGAGATGTTCACCGACCCACGCCTGTTCGACCTGGAAATGAAACACATCTTCGAGGGCAACTGGATCTACCTGGCCCACGAAAGCCAGATCCCCGAGAAGAACGATTTCCTCACCCTGACCATGGGGCGCCAGCCGATTTTCATCGCGCGCAACAAGGACGGTGAGCTCAATGCCTTCCTCAACGCCTGCAGCCACCGCGGTGCCATGCTGTGTCGGCACAAGCGCGGCAACCGCTCCAGCTATACCTGCCCGTTCCACGGCTGGACGTTCAACAACAGCGGCAAGCTGCTGAAGGTGAAAGACCCGAGCAACGCCGGCTACCCCGACAGCTTCAACTGCGACGGCTCCCACGACCTGACCAAGGTGGCGCGCTTCGAGTCGTACCGGGGCTTTTTGTTTGGCAGCCTGAATGCCGATGTAAAGCCACTGGTGGAGCACTTGGGCGAATCGGCCAAGATCATCGACATGATCGTTGACCAGTCGCCTGAGGGCCTGGAAGTGCTGCGTGGCGCCAGCTCGTACATTTACGAAGGCAACTGGAAGCTCACCGCCGAAAACGGCGCTGACGGCTACCACGTCAGCTCCGTGCACTGGAACTACGCCGCTACCCAGAACCAGCGCAAGCAGCGCGAGGCGGGCGACGAGATCAAGACCATGAGCGCCGGTGCCTGGGCCAAGCAGGGTGGAGGCTTCTACTCCTTCGACCACGGCCACTTGCTGCTGTGGACCCGTTGGGCCAACCCGGAAGACCGCCCGGCCTATGAGCGCCGCGACCAGCTGGCTGCCGACTACGGCCAGGCGCGTGCCGACTGGATGATCGAGAACTCGCGCAACCTGTGCCTGTACCCGAACGTGTACCTGATGGACCAGTTCAGCTCGCAGATCCGCGTTGCCCGGCCGATTTCGGTGAACAAGACCGAAATCACCATTTACTGCATCGCCCCCAAAGGCGAGAGCGCCGATGCCCGCGCCAAGCGCATCCGCCAGTACGAAGACTTCTTCAACGTCAGCGGCATGGCCACCCCGGACGACCTGGAAGAGTTCCGCTCGTGCCAGACCGGCTATGGCGGCGGCACTGGCTGGAACGACATGTCCCGTGGCGCCAAGCACTGGGTCGAAGGCGCCGATGAGGCAGCCAGGGAGATTGACCTCGAACCCCTGCTGTCTGGCGTGCGTACCGAAGACGAAGGCCTGTTCGTGCTGCAGCACAAGTACTGGCAGGACACCATGATCCAGGCCCTCAAGGACGAACAGCAGCTGATCCCTGTGGAGGCCGTGCAATGAGCCTGTATGAAACCGTGCGCGACTTCCTCTACCGCGAAGCGCGCTACCTGGACGACGCCCAGTGGGACCAGTGGCTGGAACTGTACGCCAGCGATGCCAGCTTCTGGATGCCGAGCTGGGACGATGACGACACCCTCACCGAAGACCCACAAAGCGAAATCTCGCTGATCTGGTACGGCAACCGTGGCGGCCTGGAAGACCGCGTGTTCCGCATCAAGACCGAGCGCTCCAGTGCGACCGTGCCTGATACCCGCACTTCGCACAATATCAGCAACATCGAGATCGTCGAGCAGGGCGAGGGCAGCTGCCAGGTGCGTTTCAACTGGCACACCCTGAGCTTCCGCTACAAGACCACGGACAGTTACTTCGGCACCAGCTTCTACACCCTCGACCTGCGCGGCGAACAGCCGCTGATCAAGGCCAAGAAGGTGGTGCTGAAGAACGACTACGTGCGCCAGGTCATCGACATCTACCACATCTGATACAGGTTTTTGCGAGTACTGCCCGGTGCGTCCTGCGACGCGCCGTGGGCCGGCTCGCCTGCGAGGTGCAACATGAGCTACCAGATCGCACTGAATTTCGAAGACGGGGTTACCCGCTTCATCGAGGCTACCGGCCATGAAACCGTGGCTGACGCTGCCTACCGCCAGGGCATCAACATCCCGCTGGACTGCCGCGACGGCGCCTGCGGTACGTGCAAGTGCAAGGCCGAATCCGGCCGCTATGACCTGGGCGACAACTTCATCGAAGATGCCCTGAACGAAGACGAAATTGCCGAAGGCTACGTACTGACCTGCCAGATGCGGGCTGAAAGCGACTGCGTCATCCGCATCCCTGCTTCGTCGCAGCTGTGCAAGACCGAACAGGCCAGCTTCGAGGCCGCCATCAGCGATGTGCGCCAACTGTCGGCCAGCACCATTGCCCTGTCGATCAAGGGTGAAGCGTTAAGCCGCCTGGCCTTCCTGCCGGGGCAGTACGTCAACCTCAAGGTGCCGGGCAGCGAGCAGAGCCGCGCCTATTCGTTCAGTTCGTTGCAGAAGGGCGGCGAAGTCAGCTTCCTGATCCGCAACGTACCGGGTGGGTTGATGAGCAGCTTCCTGACCAACCTGGCCAAAGCCGGCGACAGCATGAGCCTGGCAGGGCCGCTGGGCAGCTTCTACCTGCGGCCGATCCAGCGCCCGCTGTTGCTTTTGGCCGGCGGTACCGGCCTGGCGCCGTTCACCGCGATGCTGGAGAAAATCGCCGAGCAGGGCAGTGAGCACCCGCTGCACCTGATCTATGGCGTGACCAACGACTTCGACCTGGTCGAGCTAGACCGCCTGCAAGCGCTGGCGGCGCGCATCCCCAACTTTACCTACAGCGCTTGTGTGGCCAACCCGGACAGCCAGTACCCACAAAAGGGCTACGTGACCCAGCACATCGAGCCACGCCACCTCAACGACGGCGATGTGGACCTGTACCTGTGCGGGCCACCGCCGATGGTCGAGGCGGTCAGCCTGTACGTGCGCGAGCAGGGTATTACCCCGGCCAACTTCTACTACGAGAAGTTTGCGGCGGCGGCCTGACAGATCGCCGGGGCCGCTTCGCGGCCCTTTCGCGGCACAAGGCCGCTCCTACAGGGAAACGCGATCCATGTGGGAGCGGCCTTGCGTCGCGATGGAGGGCGCAGCCCTCCCAATTGCCATTAACCGGGTCATGCAGGAAAAACATATGAACAACAGATTCCAAGGCAAGGTTGCCCTGGTCACCGGCGCCGCTCAAGGCATCGGCCGGGGCGTGTGCTGGCGGCTGAAGGCCGAAGGCGCGCAAGTGGTGGCGGTAGACCGTTCCGAACTGGTCCACGAGCTGGCCGGCGAAGGCATGCTCACCCTCACCGCCGACCTGGAGCAACACACCGATTGCGCCCGGGTCATGGCCAGTGCGGTGGAAACCTTCGGCCGCCTCGACATCTTGGTGAACAACGTCGGCGGCACCATCTGGGCCAAGCCTTTCGAGCACTACGAAGTCGAGCAGATCGAGGCCGAAGTGCGCCGTTCGCTGTTCCCCACCCTGTGGTGCTGCCATGCCGCGCTGCCGTACATGCTTGAGCGCGGCAGCGGCGCCATCGTCAACGTTTCTTCCATCGCCACCCGTGGCGTCAACCGGGTGCCTTATGGCGCAGCCAAGGGCGGCGTCAACGCGCTTACCGCCTGCCTGGCCTTCGAAACTGCAGGGCGCGGCATCCGCGTCAACGCCACTGCGCCCGGCGGCACCGAAGCGCCACCCCGGCGCGTGCCACGCAACAGCGCCGAGCAAAGCGAACAGGAAAAACACTGGTACCAGCAGATCGTCGACCAGACCCTCGACAGCAGCCTGATGCACCGCTACGGCAGCATCGACGAGCAGGTGGGGGCGATCCTGTTCCTCGCTTCCGACGAGGCCTCTTACATCACCGGCGTGACCCTGCCGGTAGGTGGCGGCGACCTCGGCTGAGCAACACCCCAAGGCAAGAGCTTTCCATCACAACAAAAACAAGAGCGACAGATGCCATGCGAACCCTTGACGTACACCCGATCATCGATAACGCGCGCTTTACCCCGTTTCACTGGATGGTCATGGCCTGGTGCGGCCTGTTGTTGATCTTCGACGGCTATGACCTGTTCATCTACGGCGTGGTACTGCCGGTCATCATGAAAGAGTGGGGCCTGACCCCGTTGCAGGCCGGCGCGCTGGGCAGTTACGCGCTGTTCGGCATGATGTTCGGCGCCCTGGCATTCGGCAGCCTGGCCGACCGCATCGGGCGCAAGAAGGGCATTGCCATCTGTTTCGCCTTGTTCTCGGTGGCGACCATCTTCAATGGGTTTGCCAGCAGCCCGAGCGAGTTTGGCATCTACCGCTTCATCGCTGGCCTGGGCTGTGGTGGCCTGATGCCCAACGCCGTGGCACTGATGAACGAGTACGCCCCCAAGCGCTTGCGCAGCACGCTGGTGGCGATCATGTTCAGCGGTTATTCGGTGGGCGGCATGCTTTCGGCGGGCGTTGGCATCTTCATGCTGCCGCGCTTCGGTTGGGAGTCGATGTTCTTCGCCGCTGCTGTACCACTGCTGCTGTTGCCGGTGATCCTCTACTACCTGCCAGAGTCCATTGGTTTTCTGGTGCGCAAGGGGCGTACCGAGGAAGCGCGGGCGTTGCTCAAACGACTCGACCCGCACTGCGACGTGCAGGCCGATGACGTGCTGCAGGCGGCTGACCGTAAAGCAGGTGGCGGGGCGTCAGTGCTGGAGCTGTTCCGCAACGGCCTCGCCATCCGCACCCTGGCACTTTGGCTGGCGTTCTTCTGCTGCCTGCTGATGGTTTATGCACTCAGCTCCTGGCTGCCAAAACTGATGGCCAACGCTGGCTACAGCCTGGGTTCCAGCCTGTCGTTCCTGCTGGCGTTGAACTTCGGCGGCATGGCTGGGGCCATCCTCGGCGGCTGGCTGGGTGATCGCTACAACCTGGTCAAGGTAAAGGTGGCGTTCTTCATTGCCGCCGCGCTGTCGATCAGCTTGCTGGGCGTCAATAGCCCGATGCCGGTGCTGTACCTGCTGATCTTCATTGCCGGCGCCACCACCATTGGTACGCAGATCCTGCTGTATGCCGGCGCCGCGCAAATGTATGGGCTGTCGGTGCGTTCCACGGGGCTTGGCTGGGCCTCGGGTATCGGCCGCAACGGCGCCATCGTCGGCCCCTTGCTGGGCGGCGCACTGATGGGCATCAACCTGCCCCTGCAACTCAACTTCATCGCCTTCGCCATCCCAGGCGCGATTGCCGCCCTGGCCATGGCCGTGCACCTGGCCAGCGGCCGTCGGCAAGCCCCGGCCATCGCGGCGCAGGCATGACCCGAAAAGAACAAGAGCCAGCCACAAAGACCGGCCACTGCCTTGCGGGATGCGCCATGAAAACCCTGATCAAGGACAGCTCACTGTCCGCCATTGTCGCGGGCTGCATCGCCACGATGATCTCCTACGCCGGCCCGCTGGTGATCATTTTCCACGCTGCCGAAGCGGCCGGGCTGTCGCACCAGCAGTTGTCATCCTGGGTCTGGGCCGTGTCCATGGGCAGTGCCGTGCTTGGTGCGCTGCTCAGTTTGCGCTACCGCGTGCCGGTAGTGATCGCCTGGTCGATCCCAGGCTCCGCGCTGCTGGTCACTGCCTTGCCGCAACTCGGCCTGGAACAGGCCGTAGGTGCCTATCTGGTGGCCAACCTGGTCCTGCTGCTGATCGGCATCAGCGGGGCCTTCGACCGCATCATCGCGCGCTTGCCGGGGTCCATCGCCGCTGGCATGCAGGCTGGCATCCTGTTCGGTTTTGGTATCGAAGTGTTCCGCGCCTTGCCAGTGCAGCCGTTGCTGGTACTGGCGATGTTCGTCACCTACGTGCTGATGCGCCGGGTTCAGCCCCGTTACGCAGTGGCTGCGGTGCTGTGCGTGGGCGCCCTGGTGACCGTGGCCAGCGGTGCGTTCCGTAGCGAGGCGCTGGTGCTGGAACTGGCTTCACCGCAGTGGATCACCCCTCAGTTCAGCCTGCCAGCGGTATTCAGCCTGGCGCTGCCGATGGTGCTGGTGGCGCTGACCGGGCAGTTCATGCCGGGCATGGCGGTGCTGCGCAATGCGGGTTACGCCACACCGGCCAGCCCGTTGATCAGCGCCAGTGCCCTGGCCGGTGCCGTCCTGGCGCCATTCGGCTGCCACGGGCTGAACCTGGCGGCGGTTACCGCCAGCCTGTGCACGGGCCATGAGGCCCACGAAAACCCACGACGGCGCTATGTGGCGGCAGTGGCTGGCAGCACGCTGTACCTGTTGCTGGGCATAGCCGGTGCCACGTTGATGTCGCTGTTCGCAGCCTTTCCCGCCGCACTGATCGCGGCCCTGGCCGGGCTGGCCCTGTACGGCGCCATCAGCGAGGCGCTGGCCCGCAGCCTGGCAGAACCGGCCGAGCGCGATGCAGGCCTGTTCACCTTCCTGGTCACCGCTTCGGGGGTGGCCTTCCTTGGCCTGTCGGCAGCGTTCTGGGGGCTGCTGTTC
This sequence comes from Pseudomonas sp. SIMBA_068, assembly GCF_046534705.1. NCBI lineage: Bacteria > Pseudomonadati > Pseudomonadota > Gammaproteobacteria > Pseudomonadales > Pseudomonadaceae > Pseudomonas > Pseudomonas sp. SIMBA_068. The sequence continues at coordinate 224,041 of NZ_JAWRYI010000009.1, read as the reverse complement.
GGCCTGCTGGCCCATGCACTGCTCAGGCTGCGCCAGCCGCGTGCCGGGGAGGTGCTGCGCCGCACCCCATGAACCGCCGTGTTCCCAACGCTTTATCCATAAAAACAAGATCAAGAGAGCTTCGGAATGAACAACACCCCTTGCGTAGCCCTGGGCCTGACTTTGCTCAGCCAACCATTACTGGCCGCCGAAGGCGGTTTCTTCGAGGATTCGAAGGCCACCCTGAGCGCCCGCAACTATTACTTCAGCCGCGATTTCTCCGACATTGTCGGGGCCAACAAGCAGTCCAAGGCCGAGGAGTGGGCGCAGGGCTTCATCCTCGACTTCAAGTCCGGTTACACGCCCGGTACGGTGGGCTTTGGCGTGGACGCCCTGGGCCTGCTGGGCATCAAGCTCGACAGCAGCCCCGACCGCACCAACACCGGCCTGCTGCCGGTGCATGGCGACGGCCGTGCTGCCGACGAGTACAGCCGCCTTGCGCCCACCTTCAAGGCCCGCCTGTCGAAGACCGAACTGCGCGTCGGTGAACTGCAACCGAACCTGCCAGTGCTGACCTTCAGCGACATCCGCCTGCTGCCGCCGACCTACCAGGGCGCCAGCGTGAGCTCGTCTGAAATTGACGGGCTGACCGTGCAGGCCGGGCATCTGAAAAGCACCCACCTGCGCAACGAAGGCGGCGACGGCAAGATGAACGCAATGCTCGGCCATGTGCCGATGCGCCAGGCCGAGAGCGATGCCTTCAACTACGTGGGCGGGGACTATGCGTTCAATGCCAACCAGAGCAGCGTCAGCCTGTGGTACGGGCAACTGGAGGATATCTACGAACAGGGCTTTGTCGGCCTCAAGCACAGCAAGCCTGTGGGGGACTGGGTGCTCAGTGCCAATCTGGGCTACTTCACCGCGCGTGAGGATGGCGAGGCGTTGCTGGGCAACATCGACAACCAGGCGTTCTTCTCGATGTTCACCGCCCGGCATGGCGGGCACAGCTTCCATGCTGGCTACCAGGGCATCTATGGCGACAGCCCGTTCCCACGGGTGTTCGCCAATATTTCGCCGCTGGGTAACGAGGTGCCGACCTATGAATTCGCTTACACCGACGAACGCTCGTACCAGGTGCGCTACGACTACAACTTCGCCGCCATGGGCGTGCCAGGCCTGGTGGCGACCGTGCGCTACATCACCGGCAACAATGTCGATACCGGGCTGGGCTATGAAGGCCGTGATCGCGAGCGCGACCTGGACATCGGTTATGCGGTACAGAGCGGGCTACTGAAAGGGCTGGGGATTCGGGTGAGAAACGCCATGGCACGTTCCAATTACCGCAGCGATATCGACGAGAACCGGCTGACCCTGGTGTACACCTGGCAGTTGTTCTGAAAGGTATACACAAAATCACGAGCATTTCGCCGCTCCTACACGGGAATTGCGTATCGGCACAGGTTGAGGGTAGCTTTCAGGAACCACCTTTCAGGGATGCTACCCGTGGACTCCATTACCCAGGCCGTACTCGGCGCTGCCCTGCAAGGCACCGTACTTGGCCGCATCCAGGGCCGCCGCTCGCTGTTGTATGGCGCCGCCCTGGGCACGCTGCCCGACCTTGATGTGATCATCCGCTATGCGGACCCTGTGTCGCAGATGACCTACCATCGCGGCTTCTCGCACTCGCTGTTCGTGCTCACCGGGCTGGCTTTGCTGCTGGCCTGGGGGGTCAATAAATGCTGGCCCGGCAAAGGCTACACCTTGCCCAGGCTGTTCCTTGCCTTCTGGCTGGTACTCATCACCCACCCGTTGCTGGATGCCTTTACGGTGTATGGCACGCAACTGTTCTGGCCACTGCAACCCACCCCCCAAAGCTGGGCCGCAGTGTTCATTATTGATCCGGTCTATACCTTGCCACTGCTGGCGGCAGTCATCTACACAAGCATCAAGGGCGTTACCGGCCGGGCTACACGCCTGTTGACCCTTGCACTGGTGTTCAGTACCGCTTACCTGGGTTTCGGCCTTGCCGGGCGCATGGCAGCCGAGCAACGCTTCCAGGCGGCACTAGACCAGCAAGGCAACGTCGTGAGCGAGGTTCGCGCCGTGCCGATCGCATTCAACAGCCTGGTCTGGCGGGTAATGGCCAAGACCCAATATGGCGACTACTACGAAGGCATCAGCAGCGGGTTCGACCGGCAGGCGCCGGAAATGCAACGCTTGCCGCGTAACCTGGAACTGGCAAACGCGCTGGCAGGCGACCCTTTGCACCAGCGGTTGCGCTGGTTCACCGGCGACTGGCTGCGGTATGACCAGATAGGCGATGCGCTGGTGGTTACCGACTTGCGCATGGGCATCCCGGGCAACTACACCTTCCGTTTCAACATGGCGCACCGCGACACCCAGGGCCACTGGATTGCCGATGTGCCTTCGGTGTGGGACGGCGCCGGGCCCGGGTCAATGTTCAACGGCAATGACCTGGTGCTGATCTGGCGTCGTATCGTCGACCAGCAGCCACCTTTGCCCCTGGCTGCCTGGACCGACCGGTACCTGGGGGCAGGTGCGGTCGAGCGCGGGCACTGAGGCATGCGTTCGGCCGGGCTGGACCTGGTCAAATGGACAGCGATGCTGACCATGGTTGCCGACCACCTGCGCTTCATATGGCCTGAGGCCGATGGTTTGTTCGTGCTCGGCCGGCTGGCGTTTCCGCTGTTTTGCCTGGCCATTGCGGTGAATGTGGGGCGCGCCAGGGCAGAGCTGTTCCATACCCGCGCCAATCTGCGCTATCTGTCGCTGATGCTGCTGTTCGCGGTGCTCTCGGAGCCTGCCTATCGTTGGCTGGACAGTGGTTCGCAGACGTTCAGTGTAATGCCGACACTGGTACTGGGATTGCTGGTTGCCTGGGGTGTGCACCACCCATTGCGGTCGGCGCGCGTGCTTGGCCTTGCAGGCCTGCTGGCGGGGTGGTTGTTCAGTGATCAATTGATGTACGGGCTGGCGGGGGTGTTGCTACCTGGCGCCTGGCTGGTGGCTCGCAGGCAGGGCGGATTGGCCTGGTTGCTACCCTGCCTGATGGCCATTGGTGGCAACCTGACCAACAACTGGCTGCGCGAGCACTTTCTGGCCCCCATTACCCTACTGACGCTGGTTGCAGCTGCGCTGGCAGTCCCTGTCGGGTGGCTGTTGTTGCGTCATGATGCTTGGCGGGTACCTGCGGTAGGGCGGTGGGGATACCTGTTCTATCCCGTGCATCTGCTTGTGATCAAAGGCTTGTCGTGAGGCTTGCCGTTCCCGGCGCTTGCAATTCACAGATCCAGACCCATCTAAACCGGCCGCATCACACTTAGGAACCGTCCATGGAACCCAACCGCTTCGGCGATATCGCCGCCTTCGTCAGCGCCGCCAAGGCCGGCAGCTTCACTGCCGCCGCCGCAAGCCTGGGCCTGACCCGGTCGGCGGTGGGCAAGAGCGTTGCTCGGCTGGAGGCCCGCATGGCGGTGCGTTTGCTCAATCGCACCACGCGCAAGCTGAGCCTGACCGATGAAGGCCTCGTGGCATTCGAACGCTGGCGACAGATACTGGATGACCTGGACGAGGTGGAAAGCGCCATGGCCCAGCGCCGCGGCCAGCCCACCGGTACCTTGCGCCTGACTGCGCCGCTGTCGCTCGGCCAGCGCCATGTGCTGCCGGTGCTGGACCAGTACCTCAAACAGTGGCCGGAACTGCGCGCAGACATCCGCTTCACAGACCGCTTTGTCGACCTGGTCGAGGAGGGCGTAGACGTTGCGGTGCGTATTGGCGCACCCAAGGAAGACTCGCAGCTGTTGACCCGCACGGTGGCTTGGCAGCAGTTTGTCACCTGCGCTTCGCCCGCGTACCTCGAAGCGCGAGGTATTCCCTTGGTGCCTTCAGACCTTTATGGCCACGACAAGATCGCCTTCCTCGCGGGCGAAAAAGCCATGCCTTGGCGCTTTGACACTGAAGCAGGCCTGCACTTGTGCGAAGACCCTGGCCGGTTGAACATCGACAGCTCAGAGGCGATGCTCGACGGCGCCCGGGCCGGCTTCGGGCTGATTCACCTGCCCACCTACATCACCGGTGACGACCTGCGCGCTGGCGCCCTGGTGGAAGTACTGCACGCCTACCGGCCACCGGCGGACCCGATTCGCATCGTGTACCCGAGCAAGCGCCACCTGTCCCCTCGGGTACGCGGTTTCATCGACTTGTTGGTCGCCAGCTGGGAATCGGGCGGGCCTTGGGAGCACTGATTGGGGATTATCAGGCCCCCATGCCGAGCCTGTATCTGGGTTTATCGCTGGCATCGGCGAATTTTTTGTGTACTGGTAAAAGTGTGAGTGGCTAGTTGGCTTCATATCGCCCAAGATGGAGTGTGAAGATGCCAGTCGATCGACTGGCGGCTCAGCTACCCACGTAAACGCACCAGCCAGCATTAGAGGATTTAGAGTATGTCCAACAGACAATCAGGAACGGTCAAGTGGTTCAACGATGAGAAGGGGTTCGGTTTCATCACTCCCGAAGGCGGTGGCGACGACCTTTTCGTCCACTTCAAAGCCATTGAATCGGACGGCTTCAAGTCGCTGAAAGAAGGCCAGAGAGTGTCTTTCGTTGCCGAAAAGGGCCAGAAGGGCATGCAGGCTGCGCAAGTGCGCGCCGAGTAAGATGCCTGAGTGACTGGTACGCTAAGGCGTGCCCGGCCACTGGAAAACGGAGCCCTTGGAGGGCTCCGTTTTTTGTCTTTCAGATCCAGGGGCAGGATGGCCGTCTGTATCCGGTGAATACCCTGATTATCGGTGAGCCCAAGCTTCACCAGCGCCCATGGCCTGGTGCAGAAACGGATAATCTGTATAGCCTTCGGGCCCATTGGCGTAGTCGAACTGTGCCCGATGTTCGTTCAGAGGCGCCTGCACCCGCAGCCGCTGTACCAGGTCCGGGTTGGCAATGTAGCTGCGCCCGAACGCTACGGCATCGATCAAACCGCGCCCAATCAAGTCTTCGCCTTTCTCGGCGGTGTAGGCACCCGCAGCAATGATAACCCCCGGATAGGCATCGCGGATCGCCTGGCGGAACTCGTCACGCAGCGGCTTGCCGCCGGCCCAGTCCGGCTCGGACAGGTGCAGGTAGGCGAGGTTGCGCTTGGCCAGTTCGCGGATCAGGTATAGCCCTGCGGCCTCCTGGTCTTCGCCATTGTCCACGCCATTGAACCCGCCCAGCGGGAACACGCGGATACCCACGCGCTCGGCACTCCAGTTGGCAATTGCCGCGTCCACTGCTTCAAGCACGATGCGCGCCCGGTTTTCGACGCTACCGCCGTAGCGGTCCTCGCGCTGGTTGGCGCTCGGGGTAAGGAACTGGTGCAGCAAATACCCGTGGGCAGCGTGCAGTTCGATGAAGTCGAAGCCGGCTTCTCGGGCGTTCACTGCTGCCTGGCCGAAGTCGGCGACGATGCCTGCAATTTCGTTCTCGTTCAGGGCGCGCGGTGCGGAGGTTTCTACACGTACCAGGTTGCCTTGCTCGTCACGCAGGGTGGTACGTGCGCCGGCCGGCAGCGCCGAGGGCGCCACAGGCGCTTCGCCGCCGGGTTGCAGCGAGGTGTGCGACACTCGGCCGGTGTGCCACACCTGCACGGCGCTGTGGCCACCTTCGGCATGAATGCCTTCGTTGATGTGCCTCCAGGCGGCAATCTGCTCGGCGCTATGAATACCGGGCGAGCCGGAATAGCCCTTGGCCTGGAAGGAGATCTGGGTGGCTTCGGTGATGATCAGCCCGGCGCTGGCACGCTGGCGGTAATACTCGGCCATCATGGGGGTTGGCACATCGCCCGGCTCGAGGCTGCGCAGGCGGGTGAGGGGGGCCATGAACACCCGATTGGCCAAGGTGAGCGGGCCGATTTGCAGGGGTTGGAAGAGTTTCATTGCAGCTCCAGAGGTGAAAACCAATGGTGCGCACGATACCGAGATGATTGGGGAAAGGGGGGACCGGAAGCCCGGCGCAGGGCTCCCCAATGGCGTTGTCAGTACCGGCCCTGTAGGAGCAGCCTTGTGCTGCGAAGAGGCCGGTAAGGCTAAAGATTGTCTTCAGCTGCAATGGCCTCTTCGCAGCACAAGGCTGCTCCTACAGGGCTTGTGGTCGCCTTGAAACCATCGCAGGTTTACCCGCGAAAAGGCCGGTACGGGATATTCAGCTACGGGCCAACCGCCCGCTCACATAGTGGGCCACATCATTGAACCCCGGCGTGGACGCATGCCCCGGCGTCACCAGCGAATCGATGAACGCTTCATCCTCCGCCGTGATCTTCACCGCCAATGCACCACCATAGGTATCCCACTGTTCCTCGGTACGCGGCCCGACAATCGCCGAACTCACCCACTGGTTGTTCAACACCCAGGCAATGGCAAACTCGACAATGCCTATACCCTTTGCCTCTACATAAGCCTGGATCTGCCGGGCGATGGCCAACGACTCCTGGCGCCACTCCACCTCCATGATGCGCTTGTCCTGGCGCCCGGCGCGGCTGCCGGCATCGGGCACGGCACCCGGCGCATACTTGCCACTGAGTACGCCCCGGGCCAATGGGCTGAATGGCACCACGCCCAGACCGTGTGCGGCGGCTGCAGCGAGCTGCTCCGGTTCGGCCTGGCGGTTGACGATGTTGTACAGCGGCTGACTGACCACCGGCTTGGGCACACCCAGTCGCTCGGCAACGTGGCAGACCTCGGCAATGCGCCAGCCACGGAAGTTGGACACGCCCCAGTAGCGGATCTTGCCCTGGCGCAGCAGGTCGCCAATGGCCTGTACGGTCTCTTCCAGCGGCACCTTGTGGTCTTCGCGGTGCAGGTAGTAGATATCCAGATAGTCCATGCCCATGCGCGTCAGGGTGGCTTCCAGCGCGTTGAAGATGTGCTTGCGTGACAGCCCGCTGCGGTTCGGCAGGCCGTCGGCCAGGCCGAAGCCGACCTTGCTGGCAACGATCCAGTCCTGGCGATGGCGCGCCACTGCTTCTCCGACGATTTCTTCCGAGCGCCCGGCGTTGTACACGTCGGCGGTGTCGATGAAGTTGATGCCCTGGTCCCAGGCCTTGTCGATGATGCGCAGGGCGTCCTCGGTGCTGGTCTGCTCGCCGAACATCATGCTGCCCAGGGTAAGGGCGGAAACCTGCAGGCCACTGTGGCCGAGGGGGCGGTAGATCATGCGCGTTGGTCCTTTTGCAGTCGGCTGATCCACCTGTTTTACACACAACCGGGGCGCTTTTAAAGGCGGCTGTCAGCCAAGCAGCGCGATCGCCTCCTGCAGGTTCAATGGGCGTTTCAGGCGCTGCGACAGCGCCGCCATGGCATCGGAGTAACCTTTGGCGATGACGGCCTCGACCTGTTCACCCACACACTGAAAGGCAATGAAATCGCCTTTTTCCGGCTCACCGACAAATTCGATCCGGTTCCACTCCCGTGCGTGGCCGAGCACTTCATAGGTGCGGCCGTGCTGGTAGGTCCAGAAGAATGGCACATCGGCGTAGCGGCGCTGCTCGCCGAGCATGTTGGCGGCGGCGATCACCCCGTGTTGCTGGGCCAGGCGCCAGTGCTCGATGCGTACAGGGCGACCCGAGAGCGGGAACGTGGCGATGTCACCTGCAGCCCACAAACCGTCAGCGGCGCGCATTTCTGCATCGACCCGCAGCGACTTGTCCTCGTTCAACTGCACGCCCTGCAGGAAAGCGGTGGCCGGTATCACGCCGGTGCCAAGCAATACCAGTGGCGTCTCCAGGCGTTCACCGTTGGCCAGCAGCACCGCTTCGACCTTGTCCCGGCCTTCAAACCGCTGGACTTGCGTAGGGCCATGGAAGGTAACCCCTTTACGCTCATGCAGTTCGCGGATACTGCGCCCGATGCGATCACCTAACTGCTTGGCAAGCGGGACTTCATGGCGAGTCACCACGTGCACCTGAACGCCGTACCTGCGCAGGGCCGAGGCCGCCTCCAGGCCGATGAAGCCGTCACCTACGATCACCGCCGGCTGGCCGGGTTCGGCTGCGTCGAGCAGCTGTGCGGCATCCTCCCGCGAGCGCAAGGTGAACACGCCGGGCAAGTCGGCGCCGGGGATATCAGGGCGTAGTGCCTTGCCGCCGCTGGCCAGCAGGCAGGCGTCGTAACCGATCTGCTGGCCATCGACCAGCGTAATTTGGCGTTTCTGGCTGTTCAAGGTGCGCACCTTGCCGTGCTTGCGCTCCAACTGGCCCTTGCGCAGGGCGTCGGCTTCGAGCAACGCCGGTACTTCATCGGGCGTCATCTGCCCTGCAATCACGAATTTGCTCAGCGCGGTGCGGTCGTAGGCCGGCTGGCGCTCCTGTTCGATCCACACCAGCCGGCCAGCGAAGCCATGGGCCAGCAAGGTGGCTACCGCGGCGCTGCCGGCCGCACCAGCGCCGACCACAACGAAGCAGCGGGCATCGCTGTGCGTGGGTGGTTCGATGGCGGGCAGCGGTTGGTCGTCGACCCAGATTTCATCGTCCTTCACCCAGGCCTTGTAGCGGCGCAGGTCAGCCAGCGCAGGGGGTTCGCAGACCACACCGTCATCGACGGCGAATGCAGCCTTGTGCCAAGGGCAAACCAGCAGGCCGCCGCAGACCAGGCCTTCATCCAGTGGGGCACCTGCGTGGGGGCAGTTGCCCTGGTAGGCATGCACCTGTTCGCCCTGGCGAATGAGGATGAGCTCTTCATTGCCGGCCTGGACGCGCAAGGGGCGGTGTTCGTCGAGCTGGGCCAGACGGGCCACGGCGTGCTGGGTCATGGGGTTCTCCAAAGGGGCCTTTGGAACCATTTGACGCCTGGGGTAGGGAGGGGATGCGTTGAACCGACGATCGGTGGAGGAGGGAAATGTAGGGTGGCCTGGCGGGCCTCTTCGCGGGTGAAACCGCTCCCACAGGATCACCACAGCCTCGAAGGCTGTGGCATGCCTGTGGGAGCGGGTTTACCCGCAAACAGGCTCAACTGGCGCGTGCAGAACTCAGCGCACCCGACCGCGTGACACGCAGGGCGACCAGGCTACCCAGCACGATCAACGCCGCCAGCGAATACAGCGCGGCATCGGTGGAACCGGTCTGGTCCTTGATGAACCCCACCAGGTACGGGCTGAGGAAACCGGCCATCTGGCCCACGGAGTTGATGATCGCCAGCCCGGCAACTGCTGTACCGGCGCTGAGCAGGGCGGTTGGCATCGGCCAGAACATCGGCAGCCCGGTCAGCGCGCCCATGGTGGCGATCGACAGGCCCAGAATGGCAATGGCTGGGTTGCCGGCGAAGTTCACCGCAATCAGCAGGCCAACGGCGCCCATCAGCATCGGCACCACAAGGTGCCAGCGGCGCTCGTTGCGCAGGTCTGCCGAGCGGCCGCAAAGGATCATGAACACACCGGCCAGCAGGTACGGGATGGCGCTGAGCCAGCCGATCAGCAGTGGATTGTCGAAGCCCATGTTCTTGATGATCGACGGCAACCAGAAGTTGATCGCGTACACGCCACTCTGGATGCAGAAGTAGATGAAGCCAAAGGTCCAGATAAGCGGGTTGGTCAACACGGCGAGCACGCCATCGCCCGTGGTTTTCGGCTTGCCCGCAGCGTCGGCTTCGAGGTCGTTGGCGATCAGCTGGCGCTCGGCCGGGCTCAGCCAGGCGGCTTTCTGGTAACCGTCGCTGAGCAGGAACACCGCCAGCACACCCAAGGCAACGGTGGGCAGGCCCTGGATCAGGAACATCCATTGCCAGCCGGCCAGGCCGTGCTGGCCGGCGGCAAAGTGCTGGAGGATCCAGCCGGAGAACGGCCCGCCGAGCAGGCCCGACACCGGGATTGCCGACATGAACAGGGCCATGATGCGGCCGCGACGGGCGGCCGGGAACCAGCGCGAAAGGTACAGCACCACGCCCGGGAAGAAGCCGGCTTCGGCAGCGCCGGTAAGCAGCCGCAGGGCGTAGAACTCGGTGGGGGTTGTGACGAACAGCAGGCAGGTGGACAGGCTGCCCCAGGCAATCATCATCAGCGCAATCCAGCGCCGCGGGCCGAAGCGGTTGAGTGCCAGGTTGCTCGGCAGGCCGCAGAGCACGTAACCGATGAAGAAGATGCCGGCGCCAAGGCCGTACACCGTTTCGCTGAATTTCAGGGCGTCGAGCATTTGCAGCTTTGCAAAGCCGACGTTGACGCGGTCCAGGTAGTTGAACAGGTAGCAGATGAAAATGAACGGAATCAGCCGCAGGGTGATGCGCCGGTACAGCGCGTTGCGGGTGGTGTCCGAGCCTTGGTCAGGGGCGGGGCTGTGTGCCATGATCGGGTTCTCTTTTGTTATGGTTTTTGCCGCGTCGCCTGTTCCGGCGCTCGCCCTGACGAGTCTCGGGGACTGCGGCTAGCCTGTCTTTGTGCTTTTGCACAGTGCTTGGCCCAGGCTGCTGTGCCCGAGCCCAAAAGCCTAACACCCTAAAGGACCACGCAATGTTCGAACTCGACCATGACCTGGCACAGGATATCGTTGACCGGGCCATGGCCATTCTGCCGTGCAACGTCAATGTCATGGACAGCCAGGGCTTGATCCTGGGCAGCGGCGAGCCGGAGCGCATCAACACCCGACACGAAGGGGCGCAACTGGTGTTGGCCAACGGCCGAATCGTCGAACTGGATACTGACGCGGCCAAGTGCCTGAAGGGTGTGCAGCCTGGGGTGAACCTGCCACTGATGCTCGATGGCCGGTTGATGGGTGTACTGGGCCTGACCGGGGACCCGCAGCAGGTGCGCACCTATGGTGAGCTGGTACGCATGACTGCCGAGATGCTGTTGGCCCAGCGCCATCTACAGGCCGACCAGCAATGGCGACGGCAGCGCTGTGATGATTTGCTGGCGCTGTTGCTGGGCGGCAGCGGTGATTCACCTCGGCTGCTCGACGAAGCCCGGCAATTGGGCCTCAAGCCTCAGCTGCCGCGGGTACCTTGCCTGTTCGAACTGGCCTCGGGGCCACCCGCCGAGGCGTTGTCGGCGTGGTTGATGAGCCGGTATCCGGACAGCTGGTGTGTCAGCCCGGCCCGCCAGTCATTGCTGTGGTGCCGGCCGGCCAGCGTGGCACTGGATGAGCCGCGCCTGCTGGAGCGCCTGCAACGCCATGGCTGGGACGTGGAGCGGCTGGCCCTGGGCAGTGCCGCGCAGAGCCTGGAGCAGTTGCGCCGGGGTTACCGCCGGGTACGCGATTTGCTGGCTTATGGCCGCGAGGTATTGCCTACCGAACGCTTGCTCAGCCTGCAGCGCTACCGGCTGCCGGCGCTGCTGTGGCGTCACCGCAATGATGATGCGCTGGATGAGCTGCTGGAGCCGCTGCAGCGCATACGCGCCAGGGACAACAGCGGCCAGCTGCTCACCACCCTGCGCGCCTGGTGTGCCCATGACGGCCAGAGCCAGGCCTGTGCCGATGCCCTGGGCATCCACCGCAACAGCCTGCGTTATCGCCTGGAGCGGATTGCCGAACTGGGCGAGGTCGACCCGCTACGCATGGAAGGAATGCTCAGTTTGTACTTGGGGTTGCAGCTGTTGCCAGCAGATTGACGCGATTCCCGTAGGAGCAGCCTTGTGCTGCGAAAGGGCCGGTCAGGGCGACAAACCCGCTCCGGCCATGCGGGCCTCTTCGCAGCACAAGGCTGCTCCTACAAGGCCGGCAAGCAGTTACGAAGGCATCCGCCCAAACAACCCGTCCGGCGTTTTGTGCATTTGACCGAGGCCCCCTCGGCGAACAGCTGTCAGCATGCCGCTCATCAGGACAGGAGAATCCCCATGAAGATCGTCATTGCCCCCGACTCGTTCAAGGACAGCCTCGACGCTGCCGGTGTCGCCCGCGCTATCGCCGTGGGCCTGCGCGAGGCGTGGCCGGACGCTGAACTGGTCGAGTGCCCGATGGCCGACGGCGGCGAAGGCACCATGGAGGCGATCCTTGCCGCCAGCCACGGCGAATTGCGCCGCCAGACCGTGCGCGGGCCGCTGGGGCAGAGCGTGGAGGCCGGATGGGGCTGGTTGCCGCAAAGCCGTACGGCAATCATCGAAATGGCCCAGGCCAGTGGCCTGCAACTGGTACCGACCGGCCAGCGCGACGCTTGCCGCAGCAGCACCTGGGGCACAGGCGAGCTGATTGCAGCCGCCTTGGCCGCCGGTGCGCAGCGGGTAGTACTGGCCATCGGTGGCAGCGCCACCAACGATGCCGGCAGCGGCATGTTGCGCGCACTTGGCCTGCGCCTGCTGGACGCTGACGGGCAAGCGCTGGAGGAGGGCGGCCTGGCCCTGGCCAAGCTGGCCCGCATCGACGCCAGCGACCTCGACCCCCGGCTCGCCGAAGTGCAATTTGAAGTGGCGGCTGACGTCGACAACCCGCTGTGTGGCGCCAATGGTGCTTCGGCGATCTTCGGCCCGCAGAAGGGGGCCAGCCCGCAGCAGGTGCAGGCCCTGGACCAGGCGCTGGGGCATTTTGCCGATATCTGTGCACAGGTGCTGGCTAAGGATGTGCGCGACTACCCAGGTTGCGGCGCTGCCGGTGGCATGGGCTTCGCTGCCCGGGCCTTCATGGGCGCACAGTTCCGCCCTGGGGTGGAGGTAGTGGCCGAGCTGGCCGGCCTCGATGAATTGGTGCAGGGGGCAGATCTGGTGGTGACGGGTGAAGGCCGTTTCGATGCCCAGACACTGCGTGGCAAGACACCGATGGGTGTGGCCCGGGTAGCCAAGCGTCATGGCGTGCCGGTGGTGGTGCTGGCCGGGACCTTGGGTGAGGGTTATCAGCAGTTGTATGCCCATGGGGTCGATGCTGCATTTGCGTTGGCCAGCGGGCCGATGAGCCTGGAGCAGGCTTGTGCCAATGCTGCGCAGTTGCTGCAGGCGCGGGCTTGTGACATTGGTCGGCTGTGGCGCGTTGCAAAGCGAACCTGACCTGCGCTGAACCCTGTGGGAGCGGGCGTGCCCGCTCCCACAGGGTTACCTGATGGTGGGCTGGGAATCGAACATGGCAATGAAGTTGGCCAGTGCTGGCGAAGCGTTCTGGGGGTTCCATTTCATGTACAGGCCGATCCCGGGTGCGGGTTGCTTATCGATCGGCCGGATCGGGCAAAACTGCACCCGCTCACGCGCAGTGGAACCGACGAACGAGGCCGGCACCAGGGCCACGCCAAAACCGCATGCTACCAGGCCCAGCAAAGTGTGAATCTGCGCAGCTTCCTGCACCACCCGGGGGTAAAAACCCGCCGCCTCACACAGCGCAAGCAACTGCGCGTGATAGCCACCGCCCAAGGCTTGCGGGGTGAATACGAAATCCTCATCGGCAAACTCGCGCAGGTCGACTTCCCCCTCTTGCGCCTTCGCGTGGCTGGCGGGCAAGGCCATGACGATCTGTTCATCAAGCAACAACCGTGCGTCAAGGGTGCCAGCCGGCAGCGGCAGCCTGCGCATGAAGCCGATATCTGCCTCACCGGCCAGCAAAGCCTTGGCCTGTGACGCGGATGGCATCTCGCGGATGGTTAACTGCACGTTCGGATAAGTCTCGCGAAAACGGCGCAAGCTGCTGAGCAGCGAGTCGTAATAGGCGATGGAAATGGCCGTGATGGTCAGCTTGCCGCTGCCCCCCGCAGACACACTGCGGGCGTACTCGATCCCCTGTTCCAGCTCAGCCAGCGTGCGGTAGGCCGTGTCCAGAAACGCCGCACCCGCTGCGGTCAGGCGCACCCCGCGCTTGTTGCGCAGCAGCAGGCTGAAGCCCAGTTTTTCTTCAAGGCGGTTGATCGCCTGGCTCAGCGGTGGTTGCGCCATGTGCAGGCGCTCGGCGGCCTTGTGAAAGTGCAATTCTTCGGCCACAGCGATGAACTGCCTGAGCAAACGTGTTTCGATCATCCACTATCCCTGCAGCGTGGCTACTCGTCGGTGATATCCCTGAGATATCAAAGGTGCATGCTTTTAATATTAAGTCATAGATTTGTTTGTTGATATCGTAAAAAGGAGAATTGAAGGTAGCCAGAAATGCTCGTTACAGACCCTTTTCACAATAAAGTTGCGGTCATCACCGGTGCCGCACAAGGCCTGGGCCTGGCCTATGCCATGGCGTTGGCCGAACGTGGCGCGCAGGTCGTCATCAGCGACCTGGGCACCGACCGATCGGGGCAAGGGCAGGACGCTTCGGCACTCGAACACGCACTGACGGCCATGCGTGGCAAAGGCTTTGCGGTGGTTGGGCACGCCGGGCAACTGGAGGACGAGGGCGCCTGCAAGCAACTGGTCGAGCTGGCCATCGAGCAGTTTGGCGCGCTGGATATCCTCATCCACAATGCCGGCTGGGTCGATTACCAGCGTATCGAAGATCATGAATCCGCCTTCCTGCAACGCGCGCTGGGCATCAATGTGCATGCGCCCGTGTGGCTGGCCAAGCATGCCTGGCCCCACCTCAAGCGCTCCGCAGCGCCACGGGTAGTGCTGACCACCTCGGACCGTGCCATGTACCAGCGCTATGCGCAGCCTGGGCTGGTGGCCTATGCCGCCGGCAAGATGGCCCAGGTCGGCATCATGAACGCCCTGAGCATGGAGGGCCAGGAGCACGGCATCCTGGTCAATGCCATATCGCCGGTGGCCAAGACCCGCATGTGGGGCATCAGCCAACCGCCAGAAGAGCTGAAGCCCGAGTGGGTTACGCCCGGCGTGCTGTACCTGGCCAGTGCGCTGTGCCATGACACCGGCTACATCTTGCGCGCCAGCAACGGCCAGTTCACCGCCACCCGCTTCAACGAAAACAGCGGCGTCAGCTACCCCCGGGACCTGGGCCGTGTGCAGGCCGCCGACCTGGCGGAAGTGGCCGAGCGCTGGAACCGCATCAAGGAATGCAACTACGTGCCGGTCAAAGTCGCCAACACGCGCGCGGACCTGGGTGAAAGCCTGGTCTGGGATGAGCGCAGCGGCGCATTGTACTTCGTTGATATTTCTGGCGGGCGCATCAACTGCCTGACACCGGACGGCGAAGTTCACAGCGTTTACGCGTCAGCCGCGCGCATTGGCGCCTTGGCGCTGACCGACCGGGGCAACCTGATTTTCACAGAAGATGCCAGCGTGGCCATCTTCGATGTGCCGGCGCGCAAGGTGCTCCAGCATTCTGCATCTGTCCACCCGCGTTCAACCTACCGCTTCAACGACGGCGCCTGCGACCCGCAAGGACGCTTCGTTACCGGGCTGATGGACGAGGCCTTGAGCGGCAATACCGGGGCGCTGTTCCGCTTCGACGGGCAGTTGAACGACCAGGTGATCCACGACGACATGGCCTTGCCCACCGGCCTTGCCTGGTCGCAGGATGGCCATACGGTGTACTTCGTCGATTCGGCGGCGCGCGCCATCTACCGCGCCGAGTACCTCGTCGAAGGCCGACTGGGTGCGGTGACGCTGTTTGCCGAAACCCCCGCTGAACTGGGGCGGCCGGATGGCCTGGCGCTGGACCGCGAAGGCGGGCTGTGGGTATGCCAGTACCATGGCAGCTGCCTGCTGCGTTACGACCGCCACGGCCACCTGACCGACCAGGTGTTGATGCCGGTACCGTGCCCCACCAGTTGCTGCTTTGGAGGGCCGGGCTTGAACACCTTGTACATCAGCACCGCGCGCTTCGACATGAGCCCGGAAGAGCTGCACCATTACCCCGATGCTGGCGACCTGTATGCCATCCGCCCGGAAACTGGCGGCGTTGCCCGGCACAGCTTCAAGGAATAAGCCGTTGCGTCTGGCCGGCCGGTAAAACGGCCAATTCGCCAAAGCGCTGCGCCGAGTCGATATAGCGCAAGGCCGACTTGGCGTCTTTCCAACCCACGTAGCTCATCAGCGATTTCAGTTCCCAGCCATTGGCGGTTGCCCAGGTGGCGAAGCCACGCCGTAGCGAGTGGCCGGTATACAGCGCCGCCGGTACCCCGGCACGCTCCAGCATGCGCCGCAGCAAGCCGACCAGGCTGTTGCTGTTGAGCGCGCTGTCACCGAGGTTGCCCCAGCGGTCGAGCTTGCGGAACACCGGCCCATGGGCAATGCCGGCGACCTCCAGCCATTGCAGGTAGGCCGTGACCGGGCACAAGGCCTTGAGAGCAGGGGTGCGGTGTTGCACGCCCAGGGCTTCTCGGTCGCCCTTGCTGCGCGGCAGGAACAATGTGATACCGACACCCGCTTCGGCCTTGATATGTTCGATGCGCAGGCGCGCCAGTTCATCACCACGAAAGCCACGCCAGAAACCCAGCAACAGCAGCGCACTGTCACGGCGGGCCCGGCGCAGGGCGGCCAGGTCGTGATGTTCACGTGCCTGGCGGGCCTCCTCTTCAAAACAGGTCACCGCAGTTTGCAGGTGCTGCAACAACAGCGGGGCTGCCTGCTTGGGCGGTGTCGGGTGCAGGGTGCGGATACCGCGGAGCACCTGGCGCACCAGCGGCGCCTTGGTCGGGTCGGGGAAGCCTTGGGCGACGTGCCATTGGCTGAGCGCAGCCAGGCGCTGGCGCAGGGTGCTGACGGCATGCTGGTCGGCGTGGTCGGCCAGGTAGCGGGCAATGCTCTCGGCAGTGGCCGGGAGAAAACCGCCCCAGTGGGTTTCGAAGTGCTCGATGGCAGCCTGGTAGCTGCGCCGGGTGTTGTCACGGGTGGCGGCGCGAAGGTAGCGCTCGATATCGGTCATGATGCGGGTTCGGTGGGTGATGGGCACACGATAAACCGAATCAAGGGATATTGCATGCCAGCGCGGTCTCTTTAGGAGCGTCAGCTGGGGTCAGTGGGTCAGCGCCAGGGTTGGCATTACACGCATGCTTTCTCCTCGACGCTATTGAAGGGCGGGTAGTCGCGCAACTGCGCCGGCGACAGTGGCCGGCTGAAGTGGTAGCCCTGGGCGATATCACAACCGGCAAGCTTCAGGCACACCACCTGTTCGCGGGTTTCCACGCCTTCGGCAACCACTTCCAGGCCCAGGCGCTTTGCCAGGATGATGGTGGAGGACACGATCGGGCTGTCATCAGGGCTGTTGGACAGCGGGGCGATCAGCGAGCGGTCGATCTTCAGCTTGCTCAATGGCAGCGAATGCAGATGGGCGAAGCCGGCGTAGCCACGGCCGAAATCATCCAGGCTGATGCCCAGGCCGGCGCCGCGCAGGGTATGCAGGTGCTCCACGGCCGTACCTTCGGGGTCGAGGATGGTGGTTTCGGTAATTTCCAGCTCCAGCCGCTGCGGGGCAATGGCATACCTCTGCAGTTCGTTCAGCAGCCGCATGGCGAAGTCGCCTTGGCGCAGTTGCAGGGCGGATACATTCACGGCCAACCGCGTTTCCCGGCCCTGCACGTCCCAGCCCGCCAAGGCTTCACAGGCCAGGCGCAACACCTCCCAGCCCAGATCGACAATGAAGCCGCTGCGCTCTGCCAGGTCGATGAAGCGGTCCGGGTACAGCAGGCCGAACTCGGGGTGGTCCCAGCGCACCAGCGCTTCGTAGCCCAGTACCTGCTGGGTGTCGAGGCGGATCTGCGGCTGGTAGTGCAGCACGAACTGGCGCTCGGCCAAGGCGCTGCCGAACGCCTGTTCAAGGGTAAAGGCCTGGATGTCGGCCAGGTTCAGCGAGGGGTCGAAGAAGCGGTACTGGGCCCGGCCGGCCTGCTTGGCCGAATACATTGCGGCATCGGCACTGCGGATCAGGCTGTCGATGTCCTGGCCGTCGCGTGGGCAGATGCTCACGCCCACACTCGGGCTGGTGTTGACCTCCTGGCCGTCAAGGGCATAAGTGGCCGACAAGCGCTGGACCAGTTCACGGACCCAGGCATTGATCTGGTCTTCGCTGCGCTCACCCGCCAGCAACACCACGAATTCGTCGCCGCCAAAGCGCGACGCCTCGTCACCGGGCTCCAGCAAACGCTGGATGCGCCCGGCCACGGCCTGGAGCAGTAGGTCGCCGATCTTGTGCCCGAGCGAATCGTTGATCGACTTGAAGCGGTCCATGTCGATGAACAGGATTGCCATCAACCGGCGCTTGCCACGCTGGCGGGTCAGCGCCTGGCCGGCCACCTCGACGAACTGGCGGCGGTTGTGCAGCCCGCTGAGGTGGTCGGTGGCGGCGGCATGGCTGCTGCGCCGGTGTTCGTCTTCAAGGCGGCCGATAAGCTGCTGGTTGACCTGCTGGGCATGCTCCAGGGCGCTGAAGGCCTCTTGCCGCTTGCGCAGCAGACGCAAGGTCCACAGCAGGCTGGCGATGATCATCAGCGTCATGCTCAGGTTCAACCAGAATTGCCGGGAATAGGCCAGGGTCGAAGGGGCGAGGATTTCATCCTGGCGCTGGCTGACCACTACGCTGAACCCGCGCTCTGGCACATGTCGGTACAGGCTCTGGTACGCGTCGCCGGCCGCGTATTGGGTCAGCATGCCCGCGTCGCTGCCGGTATCCGGCAGTTCAGGCTGCAACCCGTCGCCGGCCACCACTACGCCGCTGGTGTCTATGCGCAGCCGCTCCAGCCCGTCATCCTGCAGCAGGCGCACCAGCCCGCTGCTGCCCAGGTCGATATGCTGGAACAGCACCGCCAGGTAGCCGATGTCCAGCTGCACCACCAGGATGTTTTCGATTTCGCGGCCTGGCAGGTCGGTCAACGGCAGCAGAAACGGCAGGCGCCAGTTGGGCAGGGTGGCCTGCTGGTCCGGCGCCTGCACGCTGGGCAGAAAGGGCTGGAAACCATAGCGGGCAACGTGCAGTTGCAGCTGGCGTAACCAGTCCTCGGGCAGTGCGGAAGCTTCGTCGGTATGGCTGGCTGACAACAGCCGGCCTTGCCGGTCGTACAGGCTCATGCGCTTGAACACCGGGTCCTCGGCCAGTATCCGCGCCAGGCTGAAGTTGCCCTGGCGTAGCACCTTCATGTCGTCCTGGGTGACCCGGCCAACGGCCTGGGCGCGGTCGACCAGCTGGCGCAGGCTTTCACCGACGATGCTGGCCAGGTTCAGGTGCTCGGCGGCCTTGGCCGACAGCGCGTCCTGGCGGGCGGCGGCTTTCTGCGTGATGTGCAGCCCCCAGAGAAAGGCCAGGGTGGCTGCACAGAGCATCAGGATCAGCAGTCGCAGGAGGCTGGCGGATGAAAGCGAACGGCGTATCACTGCTGACAGTTCCCGACCCTGGGTGATGCTCAAAAAATACGACAAGGAGATGACAGGTTGATGACTAATGGCTAATCGCCTTTAAGGGTTTTCCCTATTCGCGACAGGTGTTTGCAGGCGCGCGGTTTCTTCCTCGATATAGCTCATCAATGCGCTGACTTCGGCATCGCCCAGGCGCATGTTGGGCATGGCCAGGCGGTTATATTGCTCATACAGCAGCATGGCCAGCGGGTCTTTCTCGGCCAGCATCTGGTCGGGCTCCTTCAGCCAGCGGGTCAGCCAGTTGGCGTCACGCTGGCGGGTTACGCCCAGCAGGTCGGGGCCGATACCTGGCTGGCCTGGGTCGGTGTTGCCCAAGGTGTGGCAGGAAGAACAACGCGTACGGAAAATCTGCTCGCCACTGCTGGGCGAACGTATCTCGGGGGCCTGGGCATAATCATTGTTCATGGCGCTGGCCTGCTTCCAGTTGTGCAAGCTGTTGCCCAGCCGGTCAGCGAGGATGTACGGGCTTTCGAAGGGCGAGGCCTTCATCCAGCGGCCGGTGGCCTGGTTGCCGATGATAAGGCTCAGGTTGTGGTCTTTGGAGCGGCCGTTTTCCAGGCCGTCTATCCACAAACCCAGGCTACGGCGCAATTGCTCGATGTCGTCGGGCTCGCCGGTGAGCAGCGTCCAGCCAGGGCCGATGCCGAATTTTTCGGCGTAGCGCTTCAGGGTGGCGGGGGTGTCGTTGTAGGGGTCGATGCTGATGGAATAGAGGAATATGTCCTTGCCGACCCGGTCACCCAGAATCTTTTGCACCTGGCGCAACCGCGCGGTTTCCACCGGGCAGGAGTCAGTGCAGCCGGTGAAGATGAAGTTGATGGCGACCACCTTGTCCTTGATAAGGTCGTCGAAGAAACGCACCTTCTCGCCGTCTTGGGTGAGCAGGGGGATGTTGGGGAAGTAGTCGGCGCCCCAAGGGCTCGCGCTTGCTTCAGCGACCGGTTTTTGCGGTTGCAGTGGCCAGAACGGGATGCTGGCGGCAAATACCGCGAGTACCAGCAGGAAACGCCATGAGCCAGGCATGATAGGGTCCTCGATGGTGTGCAGCCCTTCGCGGGCACGCCCGCTCCCACACAACCTTCACAGCGCTCGCGGCTGCGCGATTTCTGTGGGAGCGGTGCACTCACTGATATCTGACTGGTGCAGTCACCGTCTGGCCCAGCGCCGATTTCACCGTGACCGTTGCCGGCGTGGCCGGACCGAAGCCTGTGGTGGTCACCGTTACCCGCCAACGGGCACCCGTAGTAGCAGCTGTCAGCGTCGCGTTACCCAGGCTGACCGGGCCGCCGGTGGTTGCCACAGTCACAGTGATGCTGTTGCCCGTGGCCACCGTGGTGGTCCCTTGCACATCCCAGGTGAAGCGGTTGCCGCTGCGCACCTGCACCGTGGCACTGGTGACCTGGATCTGGTCAATCGCTGCCGCCGCACTCACGGCGATGCTGACTGTGGCCGGGGTTACCGACTCGGCCCCTTTGGCATCACGCACCGTGTAGTTGAAGCTGGCAGTGAACGGCGTGGTGACCGTGGAAGGTGGGGTATAAACCACCGTGGTGCCGCCCGTGCTGACTGAACCCTGGCCGAAGTCTGGCTGGCTGAGGCCGGTCACGGTCAGCGGTACGTTGCCGTCCGGATCGGTGTCGTTGGCCAGCACGTTCAGGGTAATTGGCTTGCCAGCGGTAGTGGCTGCACTGTCATTGGCTGCGACGGGGGGCTTGTTGGCCGAGTCGTCATTGTCGTCATTGCCTTTGGTACGGAAGGTCGGCAAGCCCACCGAAGCCATGTATCGCACGCCATCCCATCCTGGCAGCGGGGTCGGCATCACCTGGAACTGCCCCGGGTGCTCAACGTCCCAGCGCAGCAGCATCGACGAGTCCTCATGTTGGGTGTTGTGGCAGTGCTCCATGTAGGTACCGGCGAACTCGCGGAAGCGGATGGCCATTTCCACTTCTTCCGAAGATTCGGTCTCCGGCCCGATGCGGTACACGTCCTTGCGCGCCCATTTTTCCCATTCTGGTGGCGCCTTGCCGTCACGGCTCAGAATCACGCCTTCCTCGAAGTGCACGTGCACCGGGTGGCTCCAGCCATCGCCGCCGTTGATGATTTTCCACACTTCCAGGGTGCCGTCCCCGCTGAAACCACCGTCAGTAGACTGATTGGCCAATTGCGGTGCAGCAGTGATGCGTCGTGGGTCCATGCTGTAACCGAAGCCACCATCGGTCTTGATGGTCCACGGCTTGGTGTCGGTGCCGTCGGAGCGGCCAAAGATGAACTCGCGATGGCGGGCATCCTTGAGTTTGGCCAGGTCGGCGGCGGAGTTTCGGTCAATTGGCAGCGGTAGCATTTTCAGGCCTGCGGCCTTGCCTGGCTTGGCTGGCTCATAGGCCACCGGGTCCATGCTCAGGTCCTGGCCGGTATAAGGCTGTACCAGCAGTTGCAAGAACTTGCCGACTGCGGGGTCGCCGTTGTCCCACTGCGGGCCTTTGCTGGTCTGCTTGATCACCGCCTTGTATTTTCCCGACAGCACGTCGGCCAGCGCAATGATAGCTTCCGGGCCCTTGCCGGTGCGGTGCTCCTGGAGGTTGACGAAGTACAGCTTGTCGCCTGCCTTGATGCCGTTCTTGGCAAAGTTGATGATGATGTCATAGCGCTCGGCGATGGCTTGGAGCGGCAGGATGCCGTTGTTGTCCTGCAGGTTGCCGTCACCGTTGAGATCCATGGTGCCGTCGAATGGCACGGCGTGTTCCATGATGTTGCCGTCGTTGGCGATCATGTGGAACGGCACCCGGGCATACGACAGGTTGGAGCCGGCGGGGCCTTTGAACTCACCGCTGGTACCGGCAATTTCCCGCACCACGGCAAACTTGAAGTAGCGCGATACCGAGCCGTTGAGGATACGGAAGCGGTAGCTGCGCGCCCGCACCTTGAGCTTGGGCTGGTACTGCCAGTTGACCAGTATCTGGTCACCGAGGAAGCCATCGGTGTTGAACGGGTTGAACCACAGCTGGCCGTTGGCATCCCAGGCCTTGTCGGCAATCATGAGGTTGACGTCATAGTCACGGTTGCCCCACGGCATGCCCGAGCCGCTGGGGAAGCGCAGGTTTACGCCATCCTGCAGGGCTTCGTTACCGCGGTCCAGGGCGCTGTAGTAGTTCATCATCACGGCGTTGCCCTTGTAGACGTTCTGCGCCGTGAAATCCATCATGTGGTCGTGGAACCAGTGCGTGCTCATGGTTTCACGCCAGTCACCGCGGATCTTGATGCTGCCGTTCTGGCAGGTTTTAAGGCCCGGCGTGGCGTCATTGACGAACAGGGTTTCGCCCGGTGAGCAGGGGAAGGCGGCACGCGGGTCCTGGGCACGGGTGTTGATGGTGTCATACCCGGCCAGTTGCACTGGCCAACGGTAGTCGTAGTACTGGCCCGGGAAGAAGTAGGCATTGGCAAAGCCATCGCTCTCGGCCGGGGAGTGGCCGTTGTGCTCGTGGGTGGAGAGGGTGTGCAGACCAAAGCCGCCGTTGGCCGAGGGGTCGATCGGCAGGGCGTTGTAATGGCGCATCAGGATCGGCTGGCCGTAGCGCACCATCAACAGCTTGGCCGGGAAGGTGCCGTCGAATGTCCACAGCGACTTGTGGTTCTGCAAGGGCATGTTCGGGTGAAAGCGCGTGTCGATGCCCTTGGTGGTGCCCAGTGTGGTCGGGATGTCGGAGGTCTGGTAATACAGGCCGCCGGGGGCGAACTCGCCAACCGCATAGTTGTGCAGCTGTTTGCGGTCACGCAGCCCGAGGTTGATCCGCGCACCGGCCTGGGCAGTCTTGAACGCCGCCTGCGGGTAGAACTCGTTCCAGCGCTGGTGCGACCAGCCTTTTCCTGGTGGCCGGCCTTCAGCAGGCGAACCGACCGGCTGGCGGTTGAGGAACATCTCGATCTGCGCCTTCCAGGGGTTGCGGTCCAGCACATTGGAGTACTGGGTCGGGAAGGGGTATAGGCCAGGTTGTTTGAGGAAGGCCTCCAGCGCAGTGCCGTTAGGACCGCTGCGGGCCACTACGTTAGGGTCTTGCGCGGGTGCCGCGCCGAGGGTGGGCACTGGGAAGCCAAGGTCGGGCCGCGGCAGTGTCGGGTCCAGTTTTTCTGGCCCGAACTCTTCGAACAACAACAGTTGCTGCGTGAAGGGTTGCGCACCGAACAATGGGCTGGGTTTGCCGTTGGTGGGGTACCTGTCCGAGGTTTGCAAGGCTGGCGGCAGCACGTTATCGGTGCGCACTGTATTGCGGTCACCGTACACGCCATTGATAAGCTCCAGTGAGCCTTGGTTGGCTTCTGGCAAAGTGTTCAGGTTGAGCAAAGCCGGGGTCGGGTCAGCCGGCTGGTCGGTATAGGCCGATGAGTCGGTCGGCGGCGGCTGACTGTTGTCGTCCATGGGGGCGGCCATGGCCGTGATCAGTCCGAGGCTGAGCATCAGCGCAGTGACCGAAGATAGCTGGAATGCGTGCCTGGTAGGGTGGATCACGGCAGGTGTTTTCATTGCCTTGTGCCTCGCTCGCGGCTTTATGGCTTCTAGCCATCAATGGCGTTTTGCCCGATAAAAGGCCTTGAGCAACGGCTGTGCCAACAGATATCCGAGTAATGCTTTGTTAAACATATCCTTGTGGCGCCTGGCGTGCGCTAGATGACGGAGCGTCAAGAATGGGTATAAATCCCCACAAGCGGGTGACCCAATGCCCACTGATTGGGTGGATTGGGGGCGTGACAGCCTCGATCCGCTGGGGTATACCTGTTCGCCACCAAGGGGAGCCCGGCAAAGGGCTGAGAAACCGCTGCAAGCAGCAGCGCGGTGACCCTTCGAACCTGCTCCGGATCATGCCGGCGAAGGGATGGGGCTTGTAACCTGCCTTTTTGCCGGCCTCACTGCGAGGCCCGCCCATGCCAACTGCCAAGGTCTCGCTGTCACCTACATCAAGGACAGCAACATGACCGAACGTTTCAGCCAGTCCCTGCGTCGCCAAAGCGAGCCGACCTGGTCGGCGGCCGTTGGCCACCGTTTCGTGACCCAATTGTGCGACGGCAGCCTGCCGGACCCGATCATGGTCGACTACCTGGTGCAGGACCATCGCTTTCTCGACAGTTTCCTGACCTTGCTGGGTGCGGCCATCGCGACCGCCGATACGTTCGAGGCGCGTCTGCGCTTCGGCTGCTTTGCCGGGATGATTTCCAGCGATGAGAACACCTACTTCCTGCGTGCTTTCGAGGCCCTGGACGTGAGCCCCGCACAACGCAGCGCACCCGCCGATACCGTGCCAACCGCAGGGTTCAAGGCGATCATGCGTGAAGCGGCAGCGACCCGCTCCTATGCAGCGGCGCTGGCAGTGCTCAACGTTGCCGAAGGCCTTTACCTCGACTGGGCGCTCAAGGCACCCAAGCCGATGCCGGACAATTTTGTCCATGCCGAGTGGATCACCCTGCACGACAACCCGGCATTCCAGGCCTTTGTTGCCTTCCTGCAGTCTGAGCTGGACCGTGTCGGCCCGCGGGAAGCCGCACTGGCGAGCGATTTCTACCAGCGCACCGTTGCGCTGGAGCTGGCCTTCTTCGATGCCGTCTACCCGGAGGGCAAATGAGCATGGATATCTTCGAGCGCCTCAAGGCCGCAGCCACCCAACAGTGGCACAGCTACGTAGACCATGACTTTGTGCGGCAGATGGGCGAGGGCACGCTGAGCGAGGAAGCGTTCCGGACCTACCTGGTACAGGATTACCTGTTCCTCATCCAGTTCGCCCGCGCCTGGGCACTGGCGGCCTACAAGAGCCGTCGCCCGGCCGACATCCGCGCGGCGCAGGCCGGGTTGGCGGCGATTCTGGATGAAACCGACCTGCACTTGCGCCTGTGCGCCCGCTGGGGGCTGACCCAGGCCGATATCGAGGCCGCGCCGGAGCACCAGGCCACCGTGGCGTACACGCGCTACGTGCTGGACTGCGGCGCTGCCGGCGACCTGCTGGAGCTGCATGTGGCCCTGGCACCCTGCGTGATCGGCTATGCCGAAATCGGCCGGACCCTGGCCGATCGGATTGGCGATTTGAGCAATCACCCGTACCGCGAGTGGATTGGCGAGTATGCCGGTGAAGGCTACCAAGGGGTGGCGGCCGCAGCGCGCAAGCACCTGGATGAGCTGGCAGCGCGGAGCATGACCGAGCAGCGGTTTGCCGAGTTGGTGGGGATATTTGGCCAGGCATCCAGCCTGGAGGCAGACTTCTGGCAGATGGGCCTGGACGGGGTGGCGTAGCCCCCGGGGCCGCCCGGCTTGCCGGCGATGGCTTGCGCAGCAGCCCCAAAGTGCTTGGTCGTCTGGGTGAATCCTACCCAGCCCAAGCCCGCTTTGGTGCATGAATGCCTCAAAATAAGTCGTTCAGCACACCTTCACAACGCCGAAATGCGACTTTAATGTTCACAGTGCACATCACCTTCTGGGCTGCCTGCCCGATTTGATTCCGGGTTTCGGCCCTCGAAAAAGCGGCCCGCATATTGCTCTTCCAGCTCCCAACTATCACCCGGAGCCCCCGTGCAATGAGCTCACCCAGCGAATATCCCCTCAGCGAAGCCCCGCAGTCTGCCCGCAAGGGCCTGCTGCCGATTGCCATGGTCTTGTTCAGCTTTACCTTTTTCACCGGCACGATGTTCGCCGGCGGCAAGCTGGGCATGGCTTTCAATTTTGTCGACATGTTGTGGGTGGCCACCGTCGGCAACAGCCTGCTGGCGATGTATGCCGCAGCGTTGGCATTCATCGCTTCGCGCAGCGGGCTGAATACCGTACTGATGGGGCGTTTCTGTTTCGGCGAGGCAGGTAGCCGGCTCTCGGACTTTCTGCTGGGTTTCGCTGAACTGGGTTGGTACGCCTGGGGTACGGCCACGGTGGCCATCGTGCTGGTCAAGCTGTTGGGGTTGGCGGAAGGCTTCGGTTTACCGTTGATGGTGCTGTTCGGGCTGGGTTTCAGCATTACTGCCATCATCGGCTTCAAGGGGCTGGACGTGCTGTCGCGCGTGTCGGTGCCATTGATGTTCGTGCTGCTGCTGGTGTCGATGTACATCGCCACCCGCGATGCCGGTGGCTTTACCGGCCTGGCTGCAGTAGTGCCGCACGAGACCATGACCTTTTCCGCAGCAGTGACCATGGTGTTCGGCACCTTCGCCAGTGGTGCCACCCAAGCCACCAACTGGACACGGCTGTCGCGTAGCGGCCGGGTGGCGGTGATCGCCAGCGTGGTGGCATTCTTGCTTGGCAACGGCCTGATGGTGGTGGCCGGTGCCTGGTGCGCGATGGTTTACCAACAGGCCGATATTGTCGAAGTAATGATGCTGCAGGGCCTGTCGTTCGCGGCGGTAGTGATGCTATGCCTGAACCTGTGGACCATTCAGGGGCCGACCATCTACAACGTGTCGGCGGCCGCCTGCCATTTGTTGCGCAGTGAGCGCCGGCGCACGGCAACGCTGGTGGCGGCCGGGGTTGGCATTGTGCTGGCGATTGGTGGCATGTACGAAATGCTGATCCCGTTCCTGGTGCTGCTGGGGTCGATCATTCCACCGGTGGGCGGGGTGATCATGGCTGACTTCTGGTACCGACACCGCGGCCAATACCCGGCACTGGGCACCGCAAGCCTGCCACGCTACAACTTCACCGGGCTGTTTGCCTATGCCGTGGGCGCAGTGTTGGCGTACGCCTCGCCCTGGGTCGCTCCGCTGGTGGGTATAGGCGCCTCGGCCCTGTGCTACATCGTCATGCTCGAACTGGGCGCACGCCGCCGGGCGCCGGGCCAGGCAGGTGTGGAGCCGTGAGCCTGGCGCTGGACGAGATCCTGCATTTGCCTGGCCTGCACGAGATGCGTGTGCTGGCCGGGGCACGTAACCTTCAGCGGCGGGTGCGCTGGCCGTATGTGGCGGAAAACGAAGGCATTGCTGAATGGGTAATGGGCGGTGAACTGGTGTTCGTTACCGGCATCAACCACCCGCGCGGCGAGGCCAACCTGTTGAGCCTGCTGGAAGATGGCGACGCCGTGGGCATCGCCGGCATGGTGATCCTCACCGGCGGCAGCTTTATCCAGAGCGTCCCGGCGTCTGTCATCGCACAAGCCGAGCAACTTGGCATGCCGTTGATCGAGCAGCCCTACGCGTTGAAGATGGTGGTGGTTACCCACCTGATCGGCACGGCGTTGGTGCAGATGAGCCAGGTACGCCGCTCGCGTCACGATATCCTTGGCCAGCTGCTCACTGGCGACTACCCGAGCCTGGCGATTGCCCGGCAGCGCGCAACGCACCTCCAGCTGGCACTGGACGAGCCGCGTCGCTTGCTGGCTTTGCGCCTGGCAGGCGTGGACGGTTTGTTCGAGCGCCACGGGCTGGCCCACGGCGAGCGTACCTGGCAAGCTACCCGGCAGGCCCTGGAAGACCAGCTCGAAGCCTGGTGCCGCCAACGGCCAGGCAGCGTTACCGCGCAGCTGCCGGGTGATCTGTTCGTGTTGCTGCTGGCCGATACACACGATCTGCCTGAGACGTTGGCTGCGCTTTACCGGCAGCTGCAGGCCACGACGGGTGAACTGAGTTTGCACATGGGTTTGTCGAGCGTCGCCGACGATTGCGCGCACTATCGTCAGGCCCTCAACGAGGCGCGTCAGGCCCTGGACGTCGCGCAGCACCTGCGCCCAGCCAACGGCTATTGCAACTTCAGCGAACTGGGCGTGCTGCGCCTGCTGCAAGGTATCGTCGACCGCTCGCTGATCGACGATTTCGTCAGCCGTACGCTTGGCCCGTTGATCGCCCCTGGCCGCAAGCAGGCCAATGCTCTGGTGCACACCCTCGACGCCTTGCTCATGGAAAACGGCAACGGCATCAAGGCTGCACAGCGGCTAGGGCTGCACCGCAACACCATCAATCAGCGCATCCAGCGCATCGAACAACTGAGCGGGCAGTCCATTGATGACCCGCTTTTTCGCATGAATGCTTCGGTCGCCATGCTGGTATGGCGCATGAGCGAAGCCCACGGCAAGGAGTAACAGCATGAACATCATCAACGCACGGCTGCGCGGCAAGCCTGGCCTGTTCCGCATCGAACTGAACGGCGAGCGCATTGCCGCCATCGTGCCGCAGGCCGAGGTGGTGGCGCCCGTTGCCGCCCATGAGCTGGACGCAGGGCAAAACCTGGTGGTGGCGCCCTTTGTCGAACCGCATATCCACCTCGACGCCACACTGACTGCCGGCGAGCCCCGGTGGAACATGAGCGGTACCCTGTTCGAAGGCATCGAATGCTGGGCCGAGCGCAAGGAAATCACCACCCATGAAGACATCAAGGCCCGTGCGAAAAAGACCATCGGCATGCTGGTGGACCACGGAATCCAGCATGTGCGCACCCACGTCGATGTGACCGACCCGAAACTCACCGCGCTCAAGGCTATGGTCGAAGTGCGTGACGAAGTGCGCGAACTGGTCGATTTGCAGATTGTCGCCTTCCCGCAGGAGGGGATCGAGTCGTACGCCAACGGCCGGGCGCTGATGACCGAAGCGGTGGCCATCGGCGCCGATGTGGTCGGCGGCATTCCGCATTTCGAGAATACCCGCGACCAGGGCGTGTCGTCGGTGAAGTTCCTGATGGACCTGGCCGAGCGTACCGGTTGCCTGGTGGACGTGCACTGCGACGAGACCGATGACCCGCAATCACGTTTTCTTGAAGTGCTGGCCGAAGAGGCCCGGGTGCGGGGCATGGGGGCCCGGGTGACAGCCAGCCATACCGTGGCCATGGGCTCGTATGACAATGCCTACTGCTACAAGCTGTTCCGCCTGCTAAAGCTGTCGGGCATCAACTTCGTGTCGTGCCCGACCGAGAGCATTCACCTGCAAGGGCGTTTTGACAACTACCCCAAACGCCGTGGCGTCACCCGTGTTGCCGAGATCGACCGTGCCGGGATGAACGTGTGCTTTGGCCAGGATTCCATCGTCGACCCGTGGTACCCGTTGGGCAATGGCAACATCCTGCGCATTCTTGAAGCCGGCCTGCACATCTGCCACATGCTCGGCTACGAAGACCTGCAGCGTTGCCTTGACCTGGTCACCGATAACAGCGCCCGCACCTTGAACCTTGGCGAGCGCTATGGCATCGAGGTGGGGCGGCCGGCGAACCTGTTGCTGTTGTCGGCGCCTGATGATTACGAAATGGTCCGTACCCAGGGGCATGCACTGGTGTCGGTACGCAATGGCAAGGTGCTGATGCAGCGTACGCCGGCACAGGTGCAGCGTTTGCTCTGACTTCGCTATGGCTTCAGGTGCTCAGTGCAGCCAGGGCGCAGCTCGCAACTTGAGCATCCTGCACAGCCACGCCGGTCAGGTCTGCCAGGGTGATCTGGCCGTCGTGCTCGCGCCCTCTGGTGCGGCCGGCCAACAGCGCACCCAACTCGATCAGCTGGTTCGCGTGTAGCTGACCGCTCTCGAGCGCGTGAGCCACTTCGCCGTACTGGCTGCACTGGGCGACCGAGTCGACGATGATGCGGTCTGCCCTGGCCACCAGTGCCGGGTCCAGCTCCTGCTTGCCGGGTGCATCGGCGCCGACGGCAGTGATATGCGTACCCGGTTGGACCCACTCGCTGTGCAGCAGCGCCTGGCGGGAAGGGGTGGTGCAGACAATCAGGTTTGCCGCGCCCGCGACCTCTGCCGCATCCCGTGTGGTGCGAACCTCAAAGCCCAGTTCACGGGCAAATGCTGCATAGGCCACAAGCCCGTTTTCATGCCGGCCCCAGACAATGGCCTGGCGGCAATCGGTAACGGCGCGCAGCTGTTCAAGCTGCATCTGCGCCTGCATGCCGGTGCCGAGGATGCCAATGGCCTTGACCTCGGCCGGTGCCAGCAGCCGGGCAGCGATACGCCCGGCCAGCGCGGTGCGCATGGCGGTCAGCCAGCCCTGGTCCTGCAGCAGTGCCAGCGGCTGCCCGGTGAGCGCCGAGAGCACCAGCACCAGGCCATCGTTGCTCGGCAGGCCCTTGGAAGGGTTGTCATAAAAACCGGTTGAAAGCTTGACGGTGAAGGTAGGGCTGCCTTCGATGTAGGCCGATTTCACGCAGCAGTCACCGTTCGCCGCTTGAAATGCGAAGGCCTGCACGGGCGGCACCTGGACCTTGCCGTTGGAGTAGGCGATGAAGCCTTCTTCCAGCAGGCTAACCGCCAGCTCCGGGTTGAAGCTGGCGGTGATCTGCGCCTTGCTGAAGACTTTCATTGCACGGCCTCGAGGAATTTTTCCAGCACGATGTTACGGCCGCACAGGATCACTGCGACACGTTTGCCCTGATAGCGCTCGGCGAGCTTTTGCATGCCGGCGACCGCAACCGCTGCAGCGCCTTCGATGATCCAGCGTTCAGTGCTGGCGATAACGCGCATGGCGGCGCGAATTTCGTCTTCGCTGACCAGTACGGTATCGGTGAGCAACGCCTGGCACAGCGGCAAGGTGACAGCGCCGGGCTCGACGCCGCCAGCTGTGCCGTCCGACAGCGTTTCGCGGGCGTCCACCTCGACAATCTCTCCGGCCTTCAGGGATCGCTCCAGTGCAGGGTCATTCGCCGGCCAGCAGCCGATTATCTCGGTACCCGGCTTGAGTACGCGCAGGGCGGCACCGATGCCGGCAATCATCCCGCCACCGCCGACGGCGACAAACACCGCGTCCAGGTCGGGTGCCTGCTCGAACAACTCCATGCCGATGGTGCCCTGGCCGGCAATGACTTGCAGGTCGTTGTAGGGGGACACAAACGGTACACCCTGAGCCTTGGCTTGCCTGGCTGCCTCCAGCTCTGCACTTAGCGGGTCCGTGGGCAGGCAAAGCACTTCGGCGCCCAGCGCACGCATCGCCTCCAGTTTGTATGGCGAGGCGGAAGTGGCGGTGTAGACAGTCACTGGCACGCCAGCCGTTTTGCCGGCCAGTGCAAGTGCCTGCCCGTGGTTGCCGGAAGAGGCAGCGATTACCCCGCGCTTGCGTACTTCGGTCGGCAGCAGGCGGATCTTGTTGCTGGCGCCACGGAACTTGAACGACCCCGTGTGCTGCAGGTGTTCACATTTCAGCAAGACTTCGCAGCCGCTCAATGCCGACAACCGGGCGCTGTAGGTGAGTGGTGTAATGCTGACGGCTGGGCGCAGTGCGCTGTGTGCTTCCTTGATGGATTCGTAGAGTGCATCGAGGTAAAGGCTGTCGGCAAAGGTCGGTGAAGCTGTAGTGGCTGGCATGCTGTGCTCCTTATGGAATATTTGTCCACAGTAGAATAATTATCCATGCCAGGCAAGTACACGAGCACGCCCGCTTGGCGACCTCCTGTCGGTCAAGGTCGCACTGCTAGGTCTTCAGCTCTTTCAGGTACTTGTACACGGTGGCCCGGCCCATGCTCAGCACGTTGGCGACATAGTCAGCACCACTTCGCCCTTCGAACGCGCCTTCGGCGTGCAGTGCCTGCACGAGGCTGCGCTTGTCCTTCATCTGCAGTGTCTGTAGCGACAGGTTGCGCGCTTGCAGCCACGCGTGCAGGAAGGTGTTGATACGTTCCTGCCAGTCGTTGCGGAACAACGAGTCAGGTTGCGGTACCAGCCGGCCCATCTGGAAGAACGCATCGAGCGCCACACGGGCTTGCTCCAGTACCGACACGTTCAGATTGATGCACATCAGGTGCTCGGCTTCGCCATCTGCGTTGCGCAGGACGGTACTGATGGAACGGACCTTCTGGCCATTCCAGTTGAGCTTCTCGTACGGGCCCAGGTTGGCACCGTCAAGCAAATCGCCCAATTCGTGATCGATCGCCGAATCATCGCCCAGCTTGCGCTGGGAGAAGTTGTTGGCGATGTGCACCACCGTCTGGCTGCGCAGGTCATGGACGATGACTTCAGCGTGCGGGTACAGCAGCAGGGCGATGCTGTCGGCGATTGCCTTGTAGTTTTCCAGGTTCATTTTCTGTCGGTGATCAGTGCTGGACGCCCATGGTGGCGGCAAAGCGAAACCGGCACAAGGTCGTGCCCTGCGCCTTCCGTAGGGCTGCCAGCGTCGAAAACAACAGCATTTTGCTTATCACATGCGATAAGCCGTGATTATTCCATGTCAGGAACTGTTTGCAGAAGCGATTGGATATCGCCATAATCAGTACGTAATTACATGGTACATAACACAGTACAAAATCGTAGGAGCAAGCATGGCCCGGGGCGGTATCAACAAGGTGGTAGTGCAGCAGGCGCGTCAGGCGCTGATTACCAGGGGCGAGAACCCCAGCATCGATGCCATACGTATCGAGCTGGGTAATACCGGCTCCAAGACCACCATTCACCGTTACCTGAAGGAGTTGAACGGCCAGCAGCCGGTGGCTTCCGAAGGCGGCGCCGCGCTGAGCGATGTGCTGAGCCGCCTGGTCGGCCAACTGGCAACCCAATTGCAGGACGAGGCCGACCTGACGATCGAGCAGGCCGAAAGCACCTTCACTCAACAGCGGGAAACGCTTGAAGCGCAGCTGGAGATTGCCCAGCAGGCGCTGGCTGCAGCGCATCAGCAACACAAAATCGATGCAGCGGCATTGGCCGCCGAGACAGAAAAGCTGCTGTCCACACAAAGCACCCTGCAGGCCGAACAGCTGCGCAGTGCCAGCCTCAACCAGTCACTGGGCGAACTGCAGGTGCGTCTGGCTGACAAGGACGAACAGGTCAAATCGCTGGAAGACAAGCATCGCCATGCCCGCGATGCTCTGGAGCACTACCGCAATGCCAGCCGTGAGCAGCGCGAGCAGGAGCAGCGCCGCCACGAAGCGCAGTTGCAGCAGATGCAGGTGGAAGTGCGGCAGTTGCAGCAGGGCATGATCGTCAAGCAGGATGAACTGACCCGCCTGCACCGCGACAACGAGCGCTTGTTGGGCGAACACCGCCAGGCGGCCAGCGAGTGCCGGGCGCAGGACGAGTTGCTGGAGCAACGCGATGCGCAGATTCAGGGCTTGCGCACGATCCTGGCCCAGGCTCAAGGCGCCAGCGAGGAAATGCGCCGTCAGCTGGATGTGCAGGCGCAGAGCCTGGAGGCCAGACGAGACCTGTGCGCCGAACAAGCGCGGCAATTGCAGCGCTTTGAGGAACAGTTGAAGGAACGGGACCAGGCGCTGGCGCAATGTCGCGCACAGCTGGCACCCGTTGGAGATTAATCAAACTTTCCGTGGCTGGCGTGTTCTTCCTTTGACACTCACGGGAGAAAACGCCATGCATGATTCTGAGCAAGTACGCAAAGAGGGGCCCCACTCGACGGAGCAGTCGGATAAACCGGACGACCTTGGTTTCGACCCTGATTCCCCGGATGTAGACGACCCACAGGTGGACCCGCAAGGGCCGGCCAAGGCGCCCAGAGACATTGAAAAGGACAAGTGAGTGCGGCTATGCCCAGCGCTCCAACAGCGTCCTGCTAGCTCATTGAGCTAGCAGGTTTGCCGTAATAGCGGCCTTAGGGCCCGACGGGCGAGTATTCAGGCGTCAGCTTTTCGCGCTGCTTCGACCCCCGACGCCGACAGCTTGATCGGGTAGTGCACGCTGATCTGGTGATCACTACCCACTACCACGCTGCCGTCGTGGATCAGGCCTGCTTCCTGCAGTGTCTTCAGCATGCCGGCCACCGCTTTCTCACCGCGGTAGTTGTCCAGCACTTCCTTGCCCAGCCCTTCAGGGTGCGCATGCAGCAGGCGGGTAAGCACTTCGGTTTTCAATGCATCGTTACTCATGGCGAGCCTCACTTGGCGTGCTTGGCCTGAAGCGCCTTGGCATGCTCCAGGTGCTGTTCGAGTTTAGGCAGGGTTTCGCTGGCAAAGGCCTTCAGCTCGGCCTTGTCGGACGATGCAGCCTCTTTCTTGAACAGTTCCACCGCTTTTTCGTGAGCGTCGACCTGATTGTTGAGGTACGACTTGTCGAACGACTCATCACGCCATTCCAGGATCATTTTCTTGACCTTGTCGGTCATGGCTGCCTCGTCCGGAACGGAAATGTCCAGCTTGCGGGCGATGTCGCCGAGTTTCTGGTTGGCCTGGGTGTGGTCAGTGACCATTTGCTGGGCGAACGTCTTGATTTCGGCATTCTGGCTTTTTTCCCTGGCCAGATTACCGGTGACCACTTCGGCAATGCCGGCCTCGGTGGCCGCATCGACGAAGTCGTCGGAGCTCGCCGCCAGTGCGTGCACCGATGCCAGGCCCAACACCATGGAGAAACCAACGCGCTTGATGAAGAGATTGCTCATGCTTCACTCCTTAAACCGTGGCGCGACCTCAATGTCGCGTACAGTTGAGGGTGACGGTGAGACAAAGGTTTAATCTTTTTCGCCTCCGGTTTCGTCTGTGGGACGCTGAACTATAGTGAAAGGCGGCGAACGCGGTATGGCCAGGGACTCCAATGGGCGCAGCCAGGAAACAGGATGACGACGGACTTTTCGCGCTAACAGGCGAGGGCCGTGCCGTGGGGCTGTTCCGCCTGGTACTGGCTTTCATGTTGGTAGTGATGCTGGCATTTGTGCTGGTGGAAGGCTGGCGCATCTGGCGTGACTACCGATACGCCTACAGCAATGCCGAGAACATGGTCAGCAACCTGGCCCGGGCCACGGCGCAGCATGCCGAGGACGCTATCCGCCAGGTCGACGCCATTACCGCTGCCTTGGCCGAACGCCTGGAAGGCGACGGTTTCGAGCGCATCGACCGGCCGCGCCTGCATGCCTTGCTGGTGCAGCACAAACGCATCATGCCGCAGTTGCACGGGCTGTTCGTTTACGGCCCGGATGGAAGCTGGATCGTTACCGATCAGCCGGCAATCCCGCCCAACGCCAATAACGCCGACCGCGACTACTTTGCTTACCATCGCAACCACACCGACCGGGGGGTACGTATCGGTTCGGTGGTACGCAGCCGTTCGACCGGCGATCTCATCATTCCTATTTCCAGGCGCCTGGAATATGCCGACGGCAGCTTCGCCGGTGTATTGCTGGGCACCATCAAAGTGGAATGGTTCGTGCGCTACTACGGCGACTTCAAGATCGACGAACGCGGCGCGCTGGTGCTGGCCAAGCGCGACGGTACCATCCTGGTACGGCGCCCGTTCGTGGCACAGGTGGTAGGCCGCAGCCTGGCCAACAGCGAGATTTTCCGTAACCACCTGCCGTATGCCGCAGAAGGGGTAGCCGAGGCGGTCGCGGTGATCGATGGCACGCCGCGGCTGTATGGCTATCGCGCGTTGTCCAGCTACCCACTGGTAGTGGAGGCGGGCTTGTCGCGTGAATCGATCATCGCGCCCTGGCGGCATGATGCAATCAAATCGGTGGCGGTACTGTTGCTGTTACTGGTCGGGCTGGCCGCGTTCGCAGGTGTGGTGCTGCGCCAGTTGCGCGAGCGCATTGCCATAGAGCGGGCGCTGCTCCAGGCACATCAGACACTGAAAGCGCTGGCCTTGACCGACAGCCTGACCGGGCTGGGTAACCGACGCCGGCTGGATGCGGTGTTCGAGTCAGAGCTGCGCCGGGCCCGCCGCCAGGGCTATTCGCTGGCGCTGGTGATGCTCGACCTGGATTACTTCAAAGCCTATAACGACCACTAGGGGCACCCGGCAGGCGACCACTGCCTGCGGCGCTTTGCCGAGGTGCTGCGACAGGCCTTGAAGCGGCCCGCCGACCTGGCTGTGCGCTATGGCGGCGAGGAGTTCACGCTGTTGTTGCCCGACACCGATGGCCGTGGGGCAGAGGCGCTGGTGCAGGAGCTGCAGCAACTGTTACACCGACAGATGCTGGAGCATGCGGCCAGCCCGTTGGGACGGGTATCGTTCAGTGCGGGGATCGCAGTGGGCGACCTGGCGCGGGAGGGCGTGACTGCTGAGGCGCTGGTCGCGGCGGCAGATCGGGCGTTGTACCAGGCCAAACAGCAGGGGCGGGACCGGTATTGTGTGGCGGGGAGTGTGGTGCTGGGCGTTGATTCGTGATCTGGCTTTGCGCCCCCGACGGCTAACGAGCAAGGCAGAGGCGCATTGCACATCGCCCTTGCAGACCATGAGCGTGCTCACTGGCAAGAATGCCCCGGAGTCGTTCGCCCAGCAGCCCCTCATCGATAATTTCAAACCCGAACCGTGCATAAAAAGGCGCATTCCAGGGTACATCGACAAAGGTGGTCAACGTCAGCTCGCCCACACCTGCGCAACGCGCTGCATCTGTGACTTGCTGCAGCAACCGGCGGCCGACCCCTTTTCCTTGGGCTTCCTGGCGCACCGATAGCTCATGAAGGTGCAGTGCCTGGCCCACAAGCCGGGCACATGCAAACCCTACAATGCGCCCGGCAGGATCCTCAGCCACCCAGCTACCACCTGCCTCGACGAAAGCCCTGTGCGCAGCGCAATCCATCACATCACCCTGGGCCAGCCAGGCCAGTCCCGGCCAGCCGACAAATGCCTGGGCTGCCGAACGCTCGATGTCCGGCAGGGATTGAACATCGTGTTCAAGGGTAGGGCGGATAAGCATGAATCACTCCTGTCGTTCTAGTCCGCCGCCAACACCTGCGGCTGTAATTGCCAGCGCACCGAGCTTACGCCTTTTTCCAGGCTGACCCGGCTGACCAGCCGCTCCAGTTGCGCCGGTGCCTGCGCAGTGCCCAGCAGTTCGGCGCGCACTTCCAGGCGCGCAGGGGTGTCCAGGTCTTCGCTCTGCAGTGACTGCAAGCGCAGCTGCGGATCGCCCAGGCTATGCAGCATCAGGCTGCGCACCTGGATTTCGTCCTCGGCGCGGCAGACGATGCGCACTTCGAAGTGCTGTTCCACTTCGCTGGCCGGCACCACGTCCTGTCGGTCCAGGCGCTGGGCGATATCACGCAACAGGATATTGGCGCATAGCACCACCAGGCTACCCAATGCTGCCTCCAGCAACAGCCCCAAGCTACACAGCACGCCGACCGCAGCCGTGCACCACAAGGTGGCCGCGGTGTTCAGGCCGCGCACGTTGAAACCATCGCGCATGATCACACCGCCACCGAGAAAGCCGATGCCCGACACGACATAGGCGGCGACGCGCGACGCGTCGGCAGGCGCCATGCCTGGCACCGCCTGGGTCATCAGCACGAACAGACAGGCACCGGTACTTACCAGCGCATTGGTGCGCAGCCCGGTCAGGCGTTGGCGCAATTGCCGTTCGGCGCCGATCAGTGCTCCGAGTAGCAGGGCAATGCTGACGCGCAGCAGAAATACTTTCCAATCCATAGCAAACCTCTTCCGCAGGCACACGCCCGCATGAACGCCATCAGTTGGCGTGGTTGAAAAACCAGAAAAATGCGCAGGACCACGAGGAGGGGAGAAGAAGCGGGGGTTACAGGAAACCACCGTCTTGCCAGAGCGGCCAGACAGTGCAGGAAACTGCCGGGCTAGCGCGCCACGTGGGCCTGTCGCAAGCGACTGGGGCTACTGTCCAAGGCAGGTCTCCTGTTGAGGAAGGCAAAATTGCGTCGCGGACCATACGCCGCGTGGCAGAGCAGGTCAAGGGTGAAAACATGACGATGGCTTCATCCGTGGGTGGCCTGCAACCGGTCACGCCCGCATGGAAAAAAACCTGGGCAGCCGGTAACCTTGCGCCTCCCTTTGCCATCCACCGGACCGTTCCATGCTGTTCAATCTCGCCGTATTGTTCGGCACCCTGGTGGCCATGGAGGGCGTTGGCACGCTGGCTCACAAGTACATCATGCATGGCTGGGGCTGGTGGCTGCACCGCTCGCACCATGAGCCACACCTGGGCATGCTCGAAACCAACGACCTGTACCTGGTGGCGCTGGGGCTGATCGCCACAGCGCTGGTCGCCTTGGGCAAAAGTGGTTATGCCCCTTTGCAGTGGATTGGTGGCGGGGTGGCGGGGTACGGCATGTTGTATGTCGTGGCCCACGACGGGTTCTTTCACCGGCATTGGCCGCGCGCGCCACGGCCAGTCAACCGGTACCTCAAGCGGCTGCACCGTGCGCATCAGTTGCACCACGCGGTGAAGGGGCGCACGGGGAGTGTGTCGTTCGGGTTTTTCTATGCGCCGCCGTTGAAGGTGTTGAAGCAGCAGCTTCGGCGCGAGCGGGGCCAGCAATAACGACCCGGGCGGTTGGCTCGGCCCCTTGCAGGAGCGGCCTTGTGCCGTTCCTGCAAGGGGCAGTGCAGGTCTGCACCATCAATTTGCGGTTTCACCCTCGGGCTGCGCGGCCACATGCCCGCGGCTCACCCACCAGCCAAACCCTGCCGCCGTGAAGAACATGATCAGGCTGTAAAGTGCCGCCGGCACCGCCATGGTCGGGTTGTTCAGCAATGAAGGGCTCAGTGCCAAGGCAATCGCCAGCGTGCCGTTGTGAATACCAATCTCCATGCCGATGGCAATTGCTTGACGTTTGGGGATGTTCAACAGGCGCGGCACCCAGTAGCCCACGGCCAGGCTCAGCAGGTTGAACAACAGCGCAGCAAGGCCCACCACCGGTGCGTACTCGACCACGGTCTGCCAATCCTTGGCCAGCGCCAGGACAATGGTAAAGGCCAGGAACAGTGCCGCCACCAGTTTCATAGGCTTCTGCATGCGTGTGGCAAAAGCAGGGACGTAATGGCGAATCAGCATACCCAGGGCGACCGGCAGCAGGACAATTGCGAACACCTGCAAGACCTTGGCAAATTGCAGTGGAATGGCCTGGTCCGAGGCCATGAACCAGCTCAGCGACAAGTTCACCAGCAACGGCATGGTCAAAATCGCGATCAGCGAGTTGACGGCCGTGAGCGTGATGTTCAACGCCACATCGC
This sequence comes from Pseudomonas sp. SIMBA_068, assembly GCF_046534705.1. Lineage (NCBI taxonomy): Bacteria > Pseudomonadati > Pseudomonadota > Gammaproteobacteria > Pseudomonadales > Pseudomonadaceae > Pseudomonas > Pseudomonas sp. SIMBA_068. The sequence continues at coordinate 185,089 of NZ_JAWRYI010000009.1, read as the reverse complement.
CATGGGCCAGATGGCTGAACAAGTTGGCCGTGGTGCCACCCGGCGAAGCGGCCAGCAGCATCAGCCCCACCGCCAGGGCCGACTCCAGGCCAAAGCCGTTGGCGATCAGGAAGCACACCAGCGGAAGCAGCAGAATCTGGCAGGCCAGGCCCACCACCACTGGCTTGGGGTACTTCACCACACGAGCGAAGTCGGCCAGGGTCAGCGACAGCCCAAGGCCGAGCATGATGATGCCCAAGGCAAGCGGCAGAAAGGCGGTGAGCAAGGGCGAGGCAGTCATGGGCAGTCTCTCGGGCGAACGATCTCGAGCAGTGTAGGTCGAGCCTGATTGATAGCTAATCGCAAAGGGCCAGCTATTGGTAACCGTTTGTTACCAACTGCGGCATTTGGCGAGGCTGCATGCCGCATTGCAGCAGGCCTGCAGGCGCAGTAGCATTCCGCTTTTATCCGAGGATTAGCCTGTCATGCCGTTCCAGAAAGGGCTGCTTGCCACCCCGGTGCCGGCCCATGCCCGTCACCTGTTTTTCACCCTGCAATCACCCGAGGCGCTGCCCGCCGCTCTGGATGCCTTGCTGCCACAGGTCGATGGCGACCAGCTGATCCTGGGTGTCGGTGCACCGCTGGCCAAGGCCCTGGGCCGCGCTGTGCCTGGCCTGCGAGCTTTCCCGCTGCTGGACGCCGCCGTGGAGAACCCCAGCACCCAGCACGCGCTGTGGCTGTGGCTGCGCGGTAACGAGCGCGGCGATCTGCTACTGCGCGCCCAGGCCCTGGAGCACGCGCTGGCACCAGCCCTGCGCCTGACGGACAGCGTTGACGGCTTCCTGCACCGTGGCGGCCATGACCTGACCGGCTATGAAGACGGCACCGAAAACCCGGTGGACGAAGACGCTGTGCAGGCGGCCATTGCTGCCGACGGCTCCAGCTTTGCGGCGTTTCAGCTGTGGAAGCACGACCTGGAGTACTTCAAGTCGCTGCCCCAGGCTGACCAGGACAACATCATCGGCCGCCGCCTGAGCGACAACGAAGAGCTGGACGATGCGCCCGAGTCTGCGCACGTCAAACGCACCGCCCAGGAAAGCTTTGACCCCGAAGCATTCATGGTCCGTCGCTCGGTGGCCTGGGCAGACCAGCGTGGCGCCGGCCTTGCCTTCGTTGCCCTGGGCCACAGCTTCGATGCATTTGAAGTACAGCTGCGGCGCATGAGCGGCCTCGAGGACGGCATCATCGACGGCCTGTACCGCTTCAGTCGGCCACTGACCGGTGGCTATTACTGGTGCCCGCCGATGGGCGAGACGGGTGTTGACCTGAGCCTGCTGCTGGCCTGATCACTAAACATCCAGATACAGAAACACCTGCCGGCACGGGATAGTGCGGCTAGCCTTGAAAGTTTCCGATTCATGACGGGAGCTTTTCCATGTACGCACGTCGCGATGTCCTACGCGCGGGTGCCACGCTGGGGGTGCTGGCCGCCGTCAGCCCTTGGCTGCACGCCGCCACCCCGGCGGGTTTGCTGACCCGCAAAGTACCGTCCACCGGTGAGGCGTTACCCGTGATCGGTGCCGGTACTTCCGGCAGTTTTGAGGTACAAGCCGACTCGGCCCAGTATCAGCAGCTCAAAGCGGTGCTCAAGGCATTCTTCGAAGGGGGCGGCCGGGTGATCGACACCTCGCCCAACTACGGCGGTGCCGACAGCATCCTCGGGCAGTTGCTGGAAGAGGGCGGCTGGCACAGACAGTGCTTCATTGCCACCAAAATCGCCGCCGACAGCCGTGCCGACGCCGAAGCGCAATGGGCTGACAGCCTGAAGAGCCTGCGCACCGACAAGGTCGACTTGCTACAGATCCACAACTTGCGTGACTGGCAGACCCAGCTGCCCTATGCCCGCGAGCTGAAGCGGCAGGGCAAGACCCGCTATGTCGGCATAACCCATTACCTGAACAGTGGCCAAGACGAAGTCGCCCGTATCGTGCGCAGCGAGCCGCTGGACTTCATTCAGATCAACTATTCGGTCAATGCCCCCGACGCTGCCCGCGAACTGCTGCCGCTGTGCCAGGACAAGGGCGTTGCGGTGCTCATCAACCGGGCCTTCGACGATGGCCGCCTGTTCGCCAAGGTCAAGGACCTGGCGTTACCCGGCTGGGCTGCTGAGGCAGGCATTGGCAGCTGGGCGCAGCTGTTTCTCAAGTTCGCCATCAGCCACCCGGCAGTGACCACGGTAATCCCCGCCACCGGCCGACCCGATCGCCAGCTCGACCAGCTCAAGGCCGGACAAGCACCCATGCTCACCCAGGCGCAGCAACAGGCGCTGATCAAGCAGTTTGCCTGACATCATGCAAGGCTGGCGGCGGCGCCTGGACCAAGGGCTGAACATTCAGCCCGGCGAGGGGCCAGCAGTAATCGCCGGCCTGATGTTGTTCTACCTGCTGTTCACCGGCTACTTCATGCTGCGCCCGGTGCGAGAAACCATGGGCGTCGCCGGTGGTGTAGACAACCTGCAATGGCTATTCACCGGCACCTTCATCGCCACCCTGGCCTGCCTGCCGCTGTTTGGCTGGCTCGCGTCAAAGGTGCAGCGCAGGTATATCCTGCCTTGGACCTACGGTTTCTTTGCCAGCAACCTGTTGCTGTTCGCGGCGCTGTTTGCCGGCAACCCGGACGATCTTTGGGCCGCCAGAGCCTTCTACATCTGGCTATCGGTTTTCAACCTGCTGACCATTTCCCTGGCCTGGAGCGTGCTCGCCGACCTGTTTTCCACTGCGCAGGGCAAGCGCCTGTTCGGCCTGCTGGCCGCCGGGGCCAGCCTGGGCGGGCTCAGCGGCCCAATCCTTGGCACCTTGCTGGTGGCCCCCCTGGGCCATTCCGGGCTGCTGGTGCTGGCCGCAGTGTTTCTGCTGGGCAGTATCGGTGCCGCGCTGTTCCTGCAGCGCTGGCGACTGCGCCACCCACTACCTGAACAGGTCGAGCGGGCGGGCTCGCGGCCCTTGGGTGGCAACCCGTTTGCCGGCGCTACCGCCGTGTTGCGCTCCCCGTATCTGCTGGGCATCGCTTTGTTCGTGGTGTTGCTGGCCAGCGTCAGCACCTTCCTGTATTTCGAGCAGGCGCGCATCGTCAGTGAAACCTTCACCGACCGCACCCGGCAAACCCAGGTCTTCGGCCTGATCGATACGGTGGTGCAGGCCCTGGCCATCCTCACTCAGGTATTCCTCACGGGGCGCCTGGCCCGGCGCTTGGGCGTGGGGGTGCTGCTGGTGGCGGTGCCGCTGGTAATGGCAGCAGGTTTCCTGTGGCTGGCACTGGCCCCGGTGTTCGCAGTATTCGTGGTGGTGATGGTGGTGCGCCGGGCCGGCGAGTACGCGTTGGTGCGGCCAGGGCGGGAGATGCTGTTCACCGTGCTGCTCGCCGAGGACAAGTACAAGGCCAAGAACTTCATCGACACGGTGGTCTACCGAGGCGGCGATGCCCTCAGCGGCTGGGTCAAGCGTGCGCTGGACGTAATGGGTGAGCACCCGCAACTGGCGATGCTGATCGGCGCCGTGATTGCCTTGGGCTGGGCTGCGACCGGGAGCTGGCTGGGCCGCCGCCAGGCCCATCTGGATAACCCGCCGCACGACTGACAGGCGCACCAAATATGGCGTTGCCGCTTATTTAACGCCGCCGGTCCGAACCCTTCGCAATAAAACGAATCCCGCGATATCGCCGAACTCCCAACCTGTGTACGGCAGCTTGCCGTGCATTCCGAAGTCATACGAGGTTTGAACACCATGGCCACTAAAGACAACAGCCGTACCGGCAACCAACAAGGCAGCCAAGGCGGTAACAAGAACCCAGGCAACTTCGCCAACGATCGTGACAAGGCTTCCGAAGCCGGACGCAAGGGCGGCCAGTCCTCTGGCAAGGACATGCCGCACGAGTCGGGCCGCAAGGGCGGCCGCTCGTAATTGACCGACGCGCAGTGCCGGGGCGACCTGGCACTGCAATCAGCCAAAGGGGGAATACCCATGCGACTGACTCCACTGATCATCCTCATGGGCTCGCTGACTTTGGTCGGCGGCTGCTTTGACCGCGACAATGACCACCCGGGCAAGGATGCCGACCCCAGCAAGCCATCACTGCAGATGCAGCAACCCGATACCAAGCCGGCACCGCAGCCTGCGCCCGACCCGGAACCGATGCCGGGGCAGAAACCGAGCCAATAGGCCCACAAGGAGTACGGCATGAGGGTGATGAACCGCGACACCGCTCCAATGTTGCCAATGACCGCCGAGCGCTCTAGCGTGCAACAGCGCTATCAGGCAATGCTGACAGGCCACTATGACGGCAGCGACGCATGGCTCGACGAACAACTTTCACGTGCTGCACGTTTGCCGGATGACCTGCCTGACTCACCTTCGAATTTGCCAGCCTGGAGCGCGAGGTGCGCTGGCGATGTCGCCGCCGGCTACGCCGACTACCTTGAGCAACGCCGGCAAGGCGCACCACCTCGCTTCTTTACCTGCCGCGCCCATGCGCTGTGGTTTCTGCAACAGGTTGCACCGACCAAAGCGGTGGATGGAGCCTGGCTGCACGGCACGCTGCAGCACTGGGGCGACCCACGTTTTCACGGTCTGATCCGGACTTACCTGGAAGAGCTTGGCAATGGTGACCCACGTTGCAATCATGTGCTGATCTACCAGCGTCTGCTGGGTCGCCTGGGGTGTGTAGAGGCGATGCCACTGGACGATGCACGGTATCTCCAAGGCAGCCTGCAGCTGGCCCTGGGGCAGCATTGCAACACGCACCTGCCTGAGGTCATTGGCTATAACCTCGGCTATGAACAACCACCGCTGCACCTGCTGATCACCACTTACGAGCTGGCAGAGCTGGGCATCGACGGCCAGTACTTCCAGTTGCATGTGACGATCGACAATGCCGCCAGCGGCCACGCTCAGCTATCGCTTCAGGCCCTGCGCCAGCTCAGCCCCCATCACGACCAGAAGGCGTTCTACAACAGGGTGCGCAACGGTTATCGCCTGAACGAGCTGGGTATTGCGGCAGCTGACCTGATCCGCCAGTTCGACCTGCAGGATGAACTGTTCGCAGCCCTGGAACGCAAGCGTATTTACGGCCAGTTCATGCATGCCGACCGCTGCCGCCTGCAGCAGCGCACTATCAATCAGTGGTTGGCCACACCTGGCGCCATGCCCGAGTTCGTTGCCGCGTTGCAGGCCCAAGGCTGGATTGTGCGGGGCCAGGACCCGGCCCACAGCCGCTGGTGGAAGCTGATCGAAGGGCCCACGGCGGTAATGTTCGGTGTGTTCAACAGTTACGAGAAACAACTGTGGCACGACTGGATCGCCGACACCTGGCGGCCCACGATCCGCCGTGTAGCGCCCGGTAGCTGGGGCCTGCCCGAATCGCCGGGGGAATCACAAGGCGAAATGCCCGGTGAAGCAGTCGCCGCGTTGATAGGGCGCATGGCCGGCAACCGCCATGCCACACCTGAGGGCCTGGCGGCGACCCGGGCATACATTCGCACCACCGGGCTGCTTCAGGAGGAACCCCGCTGATGATGCTTGATGCCACACAAGTCGACGCCGACCAGGCGTTGCTGCAACTGGGCCAGCGGTTACGCGCGGACGGCTACCGATTTACCTGCGTGACACCCGCGACCCACAGCCGCGTCAATGCCCGCGAGGGTTCCGGACAGGCCAGCAGCTTGCGCGACGTGTTCGGCTGGAGCCGACCTTTCGCCCCAGGCCTTGTATCAAATGATGAACTCCAGTTGCTCGAACGCGCGCAGGTGCTGGTCTCAAGGGGCGAACTGCTGGGCAGTTCGGTGCGTTGGTCCAGCCTGGACGACCTGCTGCTGGTGCATTCAGCGTTCCCCACCGACGCCAGCGATGCGGTGTTCTTCGGCCCGGACAGCTACCGCTTTGCCCAGGTCATCCACCAGCACCTGCAGCACAACCCCATGCCGGTCGAGCACGCAGTCGATATCGGCTGCGGCAGCGGGGTGGGTGCGTTGCTGATCGCTCGCGCCGCCCAGCATGCGCAGGTCAGCGCCGTGGACATCAACCCCTTGGCGTTGCGCTACGCCACGATCAACGCGGCGCTGGCGGGGGTGAGTAATGTGTCGATAGCGCCCAGCGACCTGCTGGACGGCATCACCGGTACGTTCGACCTGATTGTCGCCAACCCGCCATACATGCTCGACCGCAGCGCCCGCACCTATCGCCACGGCGGTGGTGCGCTGGGCGCTGAACTGTCGCTGCGCATCGTTGACCAGGCATGCGAACGCCTGACCCCCCACGGCACCTTGCTGCTATACACCGGCGTGGCCATTGTCGATGGCCGCGACCCGTTGCTCGAAGCTGTCCGCTTGCGCCTGGCGGGGCCACAATGGGCCTGGGTGTACCGCGAGATCGACCCTGACGTGTTTGGCGAGCAACTGGCCGAACCGGGGTATGAGCAGGTCGAACGCATCGCCGCCGTGGCGCTCACGGTAACCCGTCATCGCTGAGGCAACATGGCCCGGGCCTGCACATTTGGCATCGAGGAGGAATACCTGCTGGTGAGGCTGGACTCAGGGCAGGTCCCTGCGACACCGTGCCCTGCAGTAATCGGGCGTTGTCGCGAAGTGCTGGGCCAATACTTTGCCCAGGAGATGTTCCGCAGCCAGATCGAGCTGGCCTCCCCGGTGTTCAGCAACCTTCATGAAGCACGTGAGTTCTTCCAGCAGAGGCGGCAGCGTTTGAGCGTGGCGCTGGCCGAGGAGGGGATGGGACTTTACGGTGCGGCCAGCCACCCCAGTGCCGCCTGGCTGCGGCAGAAGGCTGCAGCCCCGGCACATTATCAGCAACTGTTCGATGACTACCGGCATGTGGCCCGGCGAAGCCTGCTCAACGGCTTGCATGTGCACGTTGGTGTTCCGCCAGGTTGTGACCGCATGCAACTGATAAACCGCTTGCTAGGCTGGTTGCCGTTGTTGCTGGTACTGAGCACCTCGTCGCCCTTTTGGGCTGGCCAGCGTACCGGCTACATGAGCTACCGCCGAGTGATTTGCGGGGAATGGCCGCACATGGGTTTGCCCGAGGCCTTGCCGGACTGGGCCGCCTATGAACGCTACCGGGCCTTGTTGCAGCGAACCGGTGCCTTGGCTGTGGATGGCGACTTCTGGTGGGCCATTCGGCCTTCGCGGCGCTTCCCGACGGTGGAGTTGCGTATCTGCGATGGCTGCCCGCAACTGGAAGATGCCCTGTGCATCGCCGCGCTGTTTCGCCATTTGGTGGAGCACGCCATTACCGGTCGCCATGACCTGTTGCCCAGCAACCGCGAACTGCGCTGGATCGCCCAGGAGAACTATTGGCGCGCCATGCGCTATGGGCGCCATGCACAATTCATTGGTATGCACGAGCAACAGCCAGTCACGGCCGAAGGCTGGCTTGGCCAGTTGCAGGAGCAGGTGCCGGTCGACAGCGTGGATGCCGAGCGTGCCTGTCAGCATGCCCGGCACCTGCTGCGCGACGGCACCCATGCCGACCAGCAGTTGCACCGCCTGGCCCAGGCCATCGAGGGCGGGCTCGACAAGGCACAGGCGCTGCAGGCCGTAGTGGCGGCCGGGACTTGCAATTAGCCGGGGTTGGCCGACAATGGCCGCGCCCCTTGCAGCCACGCGGAAACACCTGCTCCATGATGCTGATCAAGCAATTCCCCGACATTTCCCTGGATGACACGCTGTTCGTCTTCGCCCTCGAGGCCGAGGCTGGCGATGTCTTCACCGAGGTGAACACCGTGTTCACCGGCATTGGCAAAGTCAATGCGGCGATCGCACTGACCAAGGCGGTTGCAACCCGCAGGCCCAGACTTATCGTCAACCTTGGCTCGGCGGGCAGCCAGCGCCATGGCAAGGGCCAGGTGGTGTGCTGTAACCGTTTTGTACAACGCGACATGGACGTGACACCGCTGGGCTTTGCCCGTTACGAAACACCCTTGTCGGATATCCCGGTAGTCCTGGAACATGGCGCAGCAATCCCCGGCCTGCCGTTGGAAACCTGTGGCAGCGGTGACAGCTTCGAAGTCAACCATGGCGACGCGCCTTATGATGTGGTCGACATGGAAGCCTACGTGCTGGCGTTGATAGCGCTTAACGAAGGTATTCCGTTTGTGTGCCTGAAATACATTTCCGATGATGCCGGCAGCGATGCCGCAGGGGATTGGGCCGTGCAGGTGCACCTGGCGGCCGAGGCATTCAAGCGGGTGTTGTTCAGCCAGGTTTGAGCGCTGATCGAAAACGCGGTGGATGGCACCGGCGTTGCCGGTGTTCGCGGCTAGAGCCGGTCCCATAGCGCACCCGCTGACTTGCAGTTGATGAGCAAGCTAGTTGCTGCGACAGGGACAGGCATGGGTTAGAAGATTTAATGAGTCTGCCAGACACCGTTGTTACGCTCGCAGTCGGTTCGTGCCTGGCCCAGGCTGGGAGTATCGTAGTAGTAGGTGATCACGCGGGCATCCTTGGGCAAAGCCGGCTTGTCGCCACCGACGGCTTTGGGATTGGCCAGCGCTTCCTGAGTCAAGGGCGCGATGCAGCTGCCAACGCTGCCATCCGCACAGCGCTCTACCTTGCGCTTCTCGCTATTAAGCATGTCCTTGCTCTCGTTGCTGCACGACCAGTTGATCGCTTCTGCAGGCAGATTGCTGTAGCTGTAGCAGGTGTGCCGGTCCACCGGCGTTACCGCATCGCTGGAGGAGCGGGTCAGCACATTGCAAGCTTCGGCCAGGGCTTGGCCACTGGCCAGGCTTGCAACCATCACCATCAGCACAGAAAAGCGCATTTTCCACCTCCAGGGCACAGGGCCCTCGTCAGGTCCTCAAGACGGTCCTGAATCGGTCGACTCGTGATCAGTAGCGGAGGTTCAACGCGCTTGACCAACGGAGAGACCGATGCCGGGTTGAACTTTGCAGCCCCTGGCGTTTCCACCGCATATCAGGCTTTTGGAAGGTCAGCCTTGGCAGGTGGCCGGGCAGGGTGACGATACCCAGCAGTGCAAGGGATGCCTGCCAACCCTGGAGGAAAGCATGGCCAGACATATCATTCATTTCACCGGGCCGATCAATTCGTCGACCTGTGGCAACCTGATCAACACCTGCTCGCGGGCGTTGCAACAGGGCGCCGGGATCCTGCAATTGAACATCGCCACCATGGGCGGCGAATGCAGTTACGGGTTTACCCTGTACAACTTCTTGCGGGCATTGCCGGTAGCGGTGCATACCCACAACCTGGGCACGGTGGAATCCATGGGTAATATTCTGTTCCTGGCGGGGGAGCGGCGCACGGCGTGCAGCTTCAGCAAGTTCCTGTTCCATCCGTTTCACTGGACCTTGCATGGTTCGGTTGACCACGCGCGGATGGCCGAATACGCAATGAGCCTCGATTACGATCTGGAGTTGTATGCGCAGATCGTTGCCGAACGGACCGAGGGTGCGGCGCAGGTGCTGGATGTGCCGCGATACCTGATGGCCCACCCGCGAATTCTGAGCCCACGCGAGGCCCTGGAGAACGGGATGATTCATGCCATCGACGAGATGCCCATCGAGCCGGAGTCAGTTCAGTGGAGTGTGCATGCCTAGCGTTCGCCTTTGCGGGCCTCTTGGCAGGTAAACCCGCTCCCGAGGTTCGGCGACAACATTCCGCGCAGCCTTACCGGACTGACGCCGCAGTGGTTCTGTCGCAAGCCAGTAGCGAGCGGATAAGCGACTTGATTTCACCCTTGAGCCCGGGAGCCTGGTTTAGGTGGGCGAAGCGGTAATCGGCAATTTCATGCCGTGCCTTGGGTTGCGGTGCGTCGGCAAACTCTGCTTCGAATACGTAGTGCATTCGCTCGGGGGTTTCGTGGCGCATCAACAAGGTCAGGGAATCGGCCTGCAACCCGGTCTCCTCGAGCAATTCACGCTCTGCTGCCTGCATGGGCGTTTCGCCAGGTTCAATCTTGCCACCGGGAAGGGTCCAGGCGCCTTTGGACTTTCTCACCCATAACCATTTATGGGTTTGCTTGCCATGTCGGCAGATGATGGTGGCGCGGTCCTTGTTCAACTTCATCAGGCCTCCTGAGCGATGCGCTTGTTTTATGAGGATTCGGCCCTTGGCAGAAACAAACGTTGCGTTTAATCCGACGAACGGTCAAGACAGGGATTTGTCCTTTAATCGCGCACCCCACGCAAACATTTTGTCGGCGTCCTTTTCGTGCCACTGGTCAGCTGCAGTCAAAAGCATTGAGCAGACCCGGCAATCGGCCGCTCGGAACAAAGGCAGGGCACATGCTCATGCGACCAGCCAATCCATCGCAAGGAGAAACCAAATGGCGCAGGACCAAGAGCGAACAAGCCGGCGCGGCGGCACCAAGGAAACCAACCCGGGCAACTTTGCCAACGACCGGGAACGGGCTTCGCGCGCGGGTCACAAGGGCGGGCAGGCTTCTGGCGGCAACTTCGCCAACGACCGCCAGCGTGCTTCGGACGCTGGGCGCAAGGGTGGCCAGAATAGCCACGGCAGCGGTCGCAGTCAGCGGTGAACACCCTTGCTGACACGCAGCGATTCCGGGTTTGCCGACCCGGAATCGCCCATGAACAGGCCTGCTCTGGCACCTGTAACGGCCGCTGGTGCCAATTGTTCGACAAAATTTTGAATCTTCTGGCGATGGCCTGATCAATCAGGGAGTCATCCATGGAGAAGAGGAGGCCCCCTGCGATGCCTAGCCCACAGCTTTACATCATCGATTACCAACTGCATGGCCAACCGCGCAGTTTCATCATTCGCCTGGAACGCCTGGACAATGCCGAGGCCTGGCATTGGGCAAGTTGCGATGCGGGTATCGGCATCATTCCCAAGTTCGGGCGTGAGAAGATCAGGAAGATCAGCCGGCCGATGGCCGAGCGCTACGGGATTACCGCGGTGAGCTGGCGAATTTCGGGGAGCAAGCCGAACCAGTCGGTGGGGGACCCGGCGGCGACGGTCTAACCCGCCATCTGAGCGCCGGCAGCCCCTGACCTATGGTGTCAGCTGCCGGTGTACTTCACCGCAGCAGCCGTACGCGAGCTGACCCCAAGCAGCTTGAGCAGCGACGAGACATGTATGCGCACGGTAAACGGGGAGATATTCAGGGCCTTGGCAATTTCCTTGTTGGTCTTGCCCTGGGCAATCAGCCGGAGTACTTCTTGCTGACGGTGGGTAAGTTGCCCCACTGCACATTCGCCACCGAGGTTGGGCAGCAAGCCTGAGGGCGCATACCTGACCAGCACCTCGCCATTGCGTATGGCGAGGATTGCCGCACCTATCTCATCTGCGGCGATGCTTTTGCCGATGAAGCCATCGACTCCCGTAGCCATCACCTGCTCGACGATAGCGGGGTCGTCGACCATCGACACGATGATCAGCGTGGTGCGTCGAAACTGTTGGCGTAAACGCGCAAGGCACTGGATGTCCACCAGCCCGGGGAAACGCAGGTCGAGGATCAGGGTATCAGGTACTTCCCCGCCATCAGCCAAGGCCATTACTTCATCCAGGTTGCCGGCCTCTTCTATGCAGGCACCCGCAACCACGCGCTTTACAGTGCGTGCCAGGGCTTCCCTGAACAGCGGATGGTCATCCGCCACGATGATGCGACACGTCACGCTTGGCAACTCCCTGTAGCCGCAAGTGTAGAAGGCCATGCTAATTTAGCAGCCTCGGAGAAAGGGTGCTGCCTACGGATGGCAGCAATGCGACCCCGTGCACAGGGAGGCTGGCCATGGACCTGGACAAGAACAACGAACTCGATCAAGCCAACCTGCGCGTGATCGTCGCCTGCTGTGCGCTGGTCTACATGACCGTGCTGGGCTTTCTGCCGGGCAGCTCGCTTGCGCCTTATCTGCCGGTCATCTACTACATCGTCACCTTTGTGCTGGTGTCCATCGGTTTGCGCCAGGCCATTGCCCGTTGGCCCGGGAATTACCCTTGGCGACGGGTACTGGGCATGGTGCATGACTATACCGGTACCTGCTTCGGCCTGGTGGTAGGTGGCGAGGCGGCGTTGCCGATCTATGCGGTGATGGTGTGGGTGAACCTGGGCAACGGCATGCGCTTCGGCTCGCGCTACCTGGCGATTGCCACGGTGTTGGCGCTGGCGGCGTTGCTGGTGGTGTACCAGATCACGCCTTACTGGCAGGCCAACCCGTTCATGGTGTTGATGTTGCTTACCACCAGCACGGTCATCCCGGTGTATGCGCACCTGCTGCTGGAGCGCACGCGCAAGGCCTCTGAACAGGCTGCGGCGGCCAACCGCGAGAAATCCCGCTTCTTGGCGCAGGCCAGCCACGACCTGCGCCAACCAATTCACTCTATCGGCCTGTTCACGGCATGCCTGCGCGAGGCGCAGCTGGGCGAAGAGGAGCGGCGACTGGTGGACAGCATCGACCGCTCGCTGCTCAATGTATCGCAGCTTTTTCGCTCGATTCTCGACCTTTACACCCTGGACAACGGGCGCGTGCAACCGCGCAGCGAGACATTCGCCCTGGCCGGATTTCTGGCGGAGCTGGTGCGTCAGAACACCGAGCCCGCCCGCTGGGCGGGGGTGGAGATACGCTTGCGGCCCTGCGCGTACTGGACGTGCACCGACCGCGGCATGTTGACGACCATGGTGCAGAACGTACTGTCCAACTGTTTCAAATATGCAGCGCATCGCCCGCTGCTGCTGGGGGTACGGCGCTGCGGCGAAGGCCTTGCCATCGTCGTTTATGACCAGGGGCGAGGCATAGACGAAGCGCATCAGCGGCTGGTGTTCGAAGAGTTCTACCGGGTACGCCAGGTACGCGACAACGATGTCGAGGGTGTGGGCCTGGGTTTGTCGATTGTGCGCCGGCTGGGGCATCTGATGGGCCTGACAGTAGAGCTGCGTTCGCGGCCAGGCCACGGCACGGCGGTCAGCCTGCAAGGCTTGCCGCGCCTCAGCGCTCAGCCAGCCCTGGTTGTGGGCGAGCGCTCGCCGGCAGCGGCCGGCCTGCTTGGCGGCTTGCGGGTATGCCTGGTGGAAGACGACCACAATGTGCTGCGGGCGACCTCGGCGCTGCTGCAGCGCTGGGGGTGCGAAGTGGAGGCGCATAGTTCGCCTGCTGGCTTGAGCAGCGATTGTGAAGTGATCGTTGCCGATTATGACTTGGGGCAGGAGGCAACCGGGCTCGACTGCATCGACCAGTTGCGGGCCCAGCGCGGCTGGGACGTACCCGCGTTGATCATGACCGGGCATGACCCGGAGAAGATTCAGGCAGCGGTGCATGAGCGCAATATCGCCGTGCTTTCCAAGCCGGTACGCCCAGCTGAACTGCGTGCGGCCCTGCGCGCATTGCGCGAGGAGCCTGCGGCGCCGGCGCTTTAGACCGGCGCAAGGGCGCAGGGGCTGTGCGTGGGTTATTGCAGGATGACCGCCTGGCCTTCCTTCATGCAGGAGGGCGTTGGCTCGTACAGGCCCATGCCGGCCAACGCGACGATGCCACCGCTGGGCATCTGGCACTCGTACCGGCCTTTGGCGGTGGTGGCGGTGTAGTAGGTGATGGTGCTGTCACTGCGCACGTCGGCGACGTTCGAAACCTTGGTGTTCAGAATGAACTCGGTGCGCTGCTTGAGCGTGTCTTCGGAGGGTTTGATGGTCTGGCAGCCGGCGACGCCGGCCAGGAGGGCGGCACTGAGGACGAGCTTGAGGGCGTGCATGATGCGAGCTTCCTTGGCGTTGTTATCGCTGGACTATAACGCCGAGGGGCGAGGTGGGCGATTAGGGCAGATGTACGAGGTGGCCCTTGGCCTTTATGTAACCTGTGCGTGCCTCTTCGCGGTCCGATCTACCCGCGAAGAGGCACGCGAGGTCAACAAATCACTCAGGCTGTTTCAGCACCAAGGTCAGGATGTCATAGCTGGCCACCAGCTCACCCAGCTGGTTGGTCACCTCCACATCCCACGCCACCACACCCTGCGGCTGGCCCAGCGGGCTGGTCTTGCCCTGGTCGATCTTGCGCTTGCAGGTGAGGCGCGCCTGAATGGTATCGCCGATGCCCACCGGGTTGATGAAACGCAGGGTGTCCAGGCCATAGTTGGCCAGTACTGGCCCGGCGCCAGGCGAGACGAACAGGCCGGCAGCTGCCGACAGAACGAAATAACCGTGAGCAATGCGTTTACCGAACTGCGATTGCTTGGCGGCGATTTCGTCGAAGTGCATGTAGAAGTGGTCACCCGACAGGCAGCCGAAGTTGACCAGGTCTGCTTCGGTGACGGTGCGGCGATGGGTGAGCAGGGATTCACCGATGCGCAGCTGCTCGAAGTAGCGGCGGAACGGGTGCACTTCAGTCTCGATCACTTCACCACCGCGTACGTATTCGCCGGTGACTGCCGTAAGCATGCTTGGCGAGCCCTGTACGGCGGCGCGTTGCAGGTAGTGCTTGACCGCGCGCAAGCCACCCAGCTCTTCGCCGCCACCGGCCCTGCCCGGGCCGCCATGCTTGAGCTGCGGCAGAGGCGAGCCGTGGCCGGTGGATTCCTTGGCGGCTTCGCTGTCGAGTACCAGCAGGCGGCCATGCCAGGCAGCCGCCACCGGAATGGCCTTGGCAGCGATGCTGCGGTCGGCGGTGACCAGTGTCGCCACCAGGCTGCCTTTGCCTCGGGCGGCCAGCGCCAAAGCTTCGTCGAGATCGTCATAGGCCATCAGCGTGCTGACCGGGCCGAACGCTTCGATATCGTGGGCGCCGCCTTCGGCATGCGGATCGCGGGCCTGCAGCAGGGTCGGGGCAAAGAATGCACCCTCGGCCACGCCCTCGCCACGCGGAGCAAAGCCATCGCTGGCGCCGAACAGCTGATCACAACTCTTTAGCAGGCTGCGCACCCGCTCGGCCACGTCGTGCTGCTGGTCGTGAGAGGCCAGGGCGCCCATGCGTACGCCTTCCAGCGACGGGTCACCCACTACCACCTTGCTCAAACGCTCGCGCAAGCGCGTGGCAACGGCGTCGATGTGCTTGGCCGGCACGATGGCGCGGCGGATGGCGGTGCACTTCTGCCCGGCCTTGGTGGTCATTTCACGCACCACCTCCTTGATGTACAGGTCGAACTCTTCGCTGTCTGGCGTTACGTCCGGGCCGAGGATGGCGCAGTTCAGCGAGTCGGCTTCGGCGGTGAACGGTACCGAATTACGTATCAGGTTCGGCGTGACGCGCAATTTGGCGGCGGTATCGGCGGAACCGGTGAAGGTCACCACGTCCTGGCCTTGCAGGCGGTCGAGCAGGTCGCCGGTGCTGCCGATCACCAATTGCAGGCTGCCCTCTGGCAGCAGGCCGGAGGCGTTCATCAGGCGGACGACGGCTTCGGTCAGGTAGCTGGTGGAAGTTGCCGGCTTGACGATGCACGGCATGCCCGCCAGGAAGGTCGGGGCGAACTTTTCCAGCATGCCCCAGATGGGGAAGTTGAAGGCGTTGATGTGCACCGCCACCCCTGCGCGCGGCACCAGGATGTGGCTGCCGGCAAAGTGACCTTGCTTGCCCAGCGGGATGGCCGGGCCCTCGTGTACCAGGTTGCCCGACGGCAGCTCGCGGCTGCCGATGCCGGCATAGGCGAACAACGTGGCGTTGCCGCCTTCGATGTCGATCCAGCTGTCGGCACGGGTGGCGCCGCTATGGTGCGACAGGGTGTACAGCTGCTCCTTGCGTTCGGCCAGGTACAGGGCCAGCGCTTTCAGGCGTGCAGCGCGTTGCTGGAAGTCCATGGCCATCAGGCTGGCCAGGCCGCGAGCACGCGCGAAGTCGACGGCTTCGGCGAAGTCCGGGCGCTCTTCGTGGCTGTAGGCCAGTACGTGGCCGTCGAGGGCGCTGCGCAGGGCCTGGGCGCCGTGCTGGCCGAGCCAGCGGCCGGCGATGAAGCTTTGCAGGGTAGGGGCGGCAGACATGCTGTTCTCCATGCTGTTCAAATGTAAGGGGGCGCTGTTACCACAGCGCCAGGGTGTAGCCGATGATCAGGCGGTTTTCGTCAACGGCGTTGGTCAGGCCATTGCCGGAACGGAAGGTGACGTTGCGCCAGCGCAGGCTGACGTCCTTGAACGGGCCGCTCTGGATGACGTAGGTGATGTCGGTGTCGCGCTCGCGCTCGCGGCCATTGCTGACCGTGGCGGTTTCGGCGTGGCGGCCGTCGGTGTAGCGGGTCATGAAGCTCAGCCCGGGGATGCCCATCGCGACAAAGTCGTAGTCATAGCGCACTTGCCAGGAGTCCAGCCCGGCGCGGGTGAAGGTGTTGTAGGTCACCAGGTTGACGGTGAACGGGTCGCCGCCGTTGACGAACGGGAAGGCACTGTCGCCCGACATCTGTTGCCAGGTGGCGGTGAACTTGTGCGCCCGCACGCCGAGGGTGAACATGGCGTTGAAGTTACGGTTGTCGATGTTGCCGGCAAGCTCGGCGCCGTCGTTGCGGCTGTCGAAGTAGCGCAGGTCGCTGCGCAGGCTCACGCCTTCGCTCAAGGGACGGGTATCGATCAGGCCGACGAACTGCTGGCGGTAGATGTCCTCGAGCTTGGCGTAGTAGTAGCTGACGCTGGTTTGCGGGGTGATGGCGTAGCTGCCACCGCCAAAGTCCAGGTGGTCACTGCTGGCAGCGCCATAGCCGATGTCGTCGCGGCCCGAGGAGTCGCGCAGGTTGGCCTTGGTCAGGCGGCCGGCGTTGAAGGTTAGGCCATCGACATCCTGGCTGGTCAGCAGGCCGCCCTGGAAGGTGGACGCGAGCAGGCGGGTGTCGTTGTAGACCACCACCGGCAAGATTGGCTGCAAGGTGCCCAGGCGCAGGGTGCTTTTGGACACGCGGATTTTGCCGGTCAGGCCCAGTTCGCTGTAATCATCAACCGGTTCGTGGCTGTTCGGGCCGAAGGGCAGCAGCCCGGTATTGCGGCGGTCGCGGCTGGAGTCGAGCTTGATACCCAGCTGGCCCATGGCGTCAACGCCAAAGCCGACCGGGCCCTCGGTGAAGCCGGACTCCAGCTTGGCGGTAAAGCCCTGGCCCCATTCCTCTGCCTTGGCCTGCGGGGCGTTGCTCTGGCGAAAGTCGCGGTTGATGTAGTGGTTGCGCAGCTCCAGCCGTGCGTGGCTGTCGCCGATGAAATCGGCCATCGCCGGCACTGGCCACGCAAGAGTGGCCAGGCAGGCGGCTGACATGAAATGAGTGCGGTTCATTGTTGTTGTTTTACCCGACATGGTTGTTCGTCCCTGAGGTCAGTGCTTGCTGGCGCCGGCAGCGCCGATACCGGTCATGGAGCGGATGAACTGGGCCAGGTAGCGGCCTCGCTCTTCACTGGCACGTTCGGAGCTGTCGGTAACCGAGAACACCCACGCACTGAGGAATGCCAGGCTCATGGAGAACAACGCCGGGTTGCTGTACGGGAACAGCGCTTTCTCGTGATGCAGCACGTTGACCCACACTGCCGGGCCCAGTACCACCAGCAGCACCGCCGACGCCAGGCCGGCCATGCTGCCGCACACCGCGCCGCGAGTGGTCAGGCCCTTCCAGAACATCGAAAGGAGCAGTACCGGGAAGTTGACCGAGGCAGCCACCGCCAGCACCAGGCCGGAGAGGAAGGCGATGTTCTGCGACTCGAACATCAGGCCGAGCAGCACCGCCAGCAGGCCGATCAGCAGGGTGGCAATACGCGATACGCGCATTTCCTCCTGCTCGGTGGCCTTGCCTTGGCGGATCACGCAGGCATACAGGTCGTGGGAGACCGCCGATGCGCCGGACAGCGCCAGGCCGGCGACCACGGCCAGGATGGTGGCAAAGGCCACAGCGGAGATGAAGCCAAGGAACAGGTTGCCACCGACAGCCTGGGCCAGGTGCACGGCGATCATGTTGCCGCCGCCAATGATTGCACCGGTGGCGTCGCGGTAGGACGGCTCGGTGCCGACCATCACGATGGCACCAAAGCCGATGACGATCAGCAGCAGGTAGAAGTAACCGATGAAACCAGTGGCGTAGAACACGCTCTTGCGTGCTTCCTTGGCATCACTGACGGTGAAGAAGCGCATCAGGATATGCGGCAGGCCGGCGGTGCCGAACATCATGCCCAAGCCGAGGGAAATGGCATCCACCGGGTTGGACAGCAGGCCGCCCGGGGCCATGATGGCCTGGCCCTTGGCATGCACGGCCACGGCGCTGGCGAACATGGCCTCGGTGCTGAAGCCAAAGTGCTTGAGCACCATGAAGGCCATGAAGCTGGTGCCCGACAGCAGCATCACCGCCTTGATGATCTGCACCCAAGTGGTGGCGAGCATGCCGCCGAAGGTGACATAGGCAACCATCAGTACACCGACCAGCATCACGGCGTACAGGTAGCTGATGCCGAACAGCAGCTCGATCAGCTTGCCGGCGCCGACCATCTGCGCCACCAGGTACATCAGCGCCACGACCAGGGTGCCGAACGCCGAAGTCAGGCGCACCGGGGTTTGTGCCAGGCGATAACTGACTACGTCGGCAAAGGTGTACTTGCCCAGGTTGCGCAGGCGTTCGGCAATCAGGAACAGAATGATCGGCCAGCCGGCCAGCACGCCCAGGGCATACAACAGGCCGTCATAGCCGTTCATGAACATCATTGCGGAAATGCCCAGGAAGGAGGCGGCGCTGATCATGTCGCCGGCAATCGCCAAGCCGTTCTGCATGCCGGTCAGGCCCCCACCGGCGGTATAGAAGTCGCTGGCCGAGCGGGTGCGCAAGGCCGCCCAGCGGGTGACCAGCAGGGTGAAGCAGACGAACACCATGAACATCGAGATGGCGGTCCAGTTCATTGTGCGCACTCCTGCTTGACCTTTTCGTTGAGCGGGTCGAGCACATTGTTGGCGCGGTGTACGTAGATGCCGGTCAGGGCGAAGGACAGCAGCACCATTAGCACCCCCACCAGCATGCCGACGGTGGTCACACCGCCGCTAAGGGATTGGCCAAGCGTGCTGGGAGAGAACGCCACCAACAGGACGAAGCCGTAGTAGATCACCAGCATGGCCAGGGTCAGGCTGCCGTTGAGGCGGCGCTTACGCCGCACCAGGTGTTGGAAATCGGGATGGTTGGCGATGCTTTCTATGCGTTCGGGTGTCATGGCAAGCGATCTCTTGGTTTTGTAATTGTTTTGTTGAGGTCACGCGGGTGTTGCGGCAAAGGGCCTCTTCGCGGGCGCGCCCGCGAAGCAGGCGGCGCGGTCTTAAAGCTGGTCGAAATCGAGCACCACCGTGTCGCTCACCGGGTAGGTCTGGCACGACAGCACATACCCGGCTGCCACTTCGTAGTCTTCCAAGGCATGGTTGCTGTCCATTTCCACTTCGCCCTCGATCACCCGGCACTTGCAGGTCGAGCACACGCCGGCCTTGCACGAGTAGGGCAGCTCGGCACCGATGGCGTTGCCGGCGTCCAGCACGTTCTGGGTGTTGCGTGGCAAGTCGAAGGTGAGGGCGCGGCCGTCGCTGATCACGGTGATGTGGCTGAGCGCGGAATCCACCTGGCGCGCGGCCTCACGGGCTTCGCGGCGGGTTTCGCTGCCGGCGGCGGCGAACAGCTCGAAGTGGATGCGCTCCTTGCCCAGGCCATTGGCCTGCAGGCTGTCACGTACGGTTTCGGTCATCGCCTGGGGGCCGCAGATGAAGGCGGCGTCCAGGCCTGGCACATCCAGCCAACGGGAGAACAGCTGGCCGCACTTGTCGGCATCGATGCGACCGTTGTACAGGTCGACATCCTGCTGCTCGCGGCTGAACACGAAAATCAGGTTCAGCCGGTCGAGGTAGCGGTTTTTCAGGTCTTCGAGCTTGTCGCGGAACAGCGCGCCAGAGCTGGAGCGGTTGCCGTACAGCAAGGTGAAGCGGCTGTGCGGCTCACTGTCCAGGGTGGTGCCAATAATCGACAGGATTGGGGTAATGCCGCTACCAGCGGCCACGCCCAGGTAATTGCCCTGGCGGGCAGCGTCCAGCGGCACGAAGAAGCTGCCCGCTGGCGGCATCACCTCCAGTTGCTGGCCGGCCTTGAGCACTTCGTTGGCAAACGCCGAGAAACGCCCGCCTGGCACGCGCTTGACGGCCACGCGGAGCTCGCCGTCCTGCACGGCGCTGCAGATAGAGTAAGAGCGGCGGACCTCTTCGTTGTCCAGTTGCGTGCGCATGACCAGGTACTGGCCCTGGGTAAAGCGGAACTGCGCCTGCAGGTGCTCGGGCACGTCGAAGGCAATCGAAACCGCATCACGGGTTTCGTTGCGCACTTGCTTGATGGTCAGGCTGTGAAACTGGCTCATGGCGTTCTCCACGGCTCAAATGCATTTGAAATAGTCGAACGGCTCCAGGCACTCGCGGCAGCGGTACAGCGCCTTGCAAGCGGTGGAACCGAACTGGCTGAGCAATTCGGTATGGGCGCTGCCGCACTGCGGGCAGCACACTTGGGGTGCTTCTCCTAGCAGGCTGCGCTTGCTGGCGCTGCCTTGCGGCGGAGCGATGCCGTAGAGGCGCAGGCGCTCGCGGCCCAGCGCGCTGATCCAGTCGGTGCTCCAGGCCGGGGTCAACCGGCGCTCAAGATCCGGTGCGGGGAAGCCCGCCTGCTCCAGCGCCTGGCGGATATCACCCTCGATCACCTCAGTGGCCGGGCAGCCGGAGTAGGTCGGCGTGACCACCAGGTGCAGGTGGCCGGCGCGCCAGTCGAGGTCGCGGACTATTCCCAGGTCGACCACGCTGACCACAGGCACTTCCGGGTCCATGACCTGGGCAAGGACCTCCCAGGCCCGGGCCAGGTCGTCGCCGCGTGGCGGCCGCGCGCCACGGTCGCCGGCAATCAGCTCACCAGGTTGCATCGGGGTATGCCCTGGGCAGGAACTGCATCTCGGCCAGCAGCAGGCCCAGGTGCTCGGTGTGCAGGCCTTTGCGACTGTCCAGGTAGAAGTGGCTGGCAGCCTTGGGCAGCGGCAGCTCGACCGAAGCGAAAGTCTCGCTCACCTGTTTGAGCCACGCGGCACCCACAGTTGCCGGGGCGGCGGCAATACCCGCTTCGGCCAACCGCACCTCGTTGTCGCTGGCGGCCGTCAGTTCGACGGTGAAGCGCCACAGTGCCGGAATGGCGGCGAGCATGCGTTGGCGGCTTTCTTCTGTACCGCCCCCCATGCGCTGTACCCACTCGCTGGAACGGCGCAGGTGGTAGGTGACTTCCTTGAGTGCCTTGGCGGCGATACCGGCGATACGCTCGTCGCGGGACCCGACCAAGCCCTGTAGCACGGCGAAGTGCCAGGCGTCGTAGAGGAACTGCTTGGTCATGGTCACGGCGAAATCACCGTTGGGTTGCTCGACCAGCAGCAGGTTGCGGTAGGCGCGCTCGTCTCGGCGGAAGGCCAGGGCGTCGGCGTCGCGACCGTCGTCAAGCACTTCGGCTGCGTATTCCAGCCAGTTGCGCGCCTGGCCGACCAGGTCGAGGCCAACGTTCATCAGGGCCAGCTCTTCTTCGATGGCAGGGGCGTGGCCACACCATTCGCAGAGGCGCTGGCCTTGGACCAGGGCACTGTCGCCGAGCAGCAACAGGTAAGGGATCAGGGCTTCGTTGTGCATGGCCAACCTCACATGTGTCCGACTTCATCGGGCAGCTCGTAGAAGCTGGCATGGCGGTAAACCTTGTCGTCCGAAGGAGCGAACAGCGGGTCTTTCTCGTCGGGGGAGGAGGCGGTGATCAGCGCCGAAGGCACCACCCACAGGCTGACGCCCTCGCTGCGGCGGGTGTACAGCTCGCGGGCATTTTCGATGGCCATGGCGGCATCGGCGGCGTGCACGCTGCCGACATGCTTGTGGTTAAGGCCGTGCTTGCTGCGCACGAACACTTCGTAGAGGGTCCAGACAGACATTTTCGATCTCCGCATCAATCGCCGCTCAGGCGGCGTTCTTGTTCTGTTGCTTGCGCGCGTAGGCCACGGCGGCCTCGCGTACCCAGGCGCCGTCCTCGATGGCTTTGCGGCGGGTGGCGACACGTTCCTGGTTGCACGGGCCGTTGCCCTTGATCACTTCGTAGAACTCGTCCCACTGGATTTCGCCGAAGTCGTAGTGACCGCGCTCGGCGTTCCACTTCAGTTCCGGGTCGGGGGCGGTGCAGCCGAGCAGTTCGAGCTGCGGCACGGTCTGGTCGATGAAACGCTGGCGCAGTTCATCGTTGGTCTGGCGCTTGATCTTCCAGGCCATGGACTGTGCGCTGTTCGGGGAGTGTTCGTCGCTGGGGCCGAACATCATCAGCGATGGCCACCACAGGCGATTGATCGCGTCCTGGACCATGTCGCGCTGGGCCTGTGTGCCGTGACGCATCATGGTCAGGAGGATTTCGTAGCCCTGGCGCTGGTGAAAGCTCTCTTCCTTGCAGATACGGACCATTGCGCGGGAGTAGGGGCCATAGGAGGTGCGCTGCAGCACCACCTGGTTGACGATTGCGGCCCCATCCACCAGCCAGCCCACTGCGCCCATGTCGGCCCAGCTGAGGGTGGGGTAGTTGAAGATGCTCGAATACTTCGCCTTGCCGCTGTGCAGCTTGGCGATCTCCTCGTCGCGGTCGGCGCCCAGGGTCTCCATGGCGCTGTACAGGTACAGGCCGTGGCCGGCCTCGTCCTGGATCTTTGCCATCAGTTGCAGCTTGCGCTTGAGGCTAGGCGCGCGGGTGACCCAGTTACCTTCGGGCAGCATGCCGACGATTTCCGAGTGGGCGTGCTGGGAAATCTGCCGGATCAAGGTCTGGCGGTAGGCCTCGGGCATCCAGTTCTTGGCTTCGATCTTGATTTCGGCGTCGATCTTTTCCTGGAAGTTGCGTTCCTCGGGGGACATTTCTTCCAGCGACTTGACGCGCTTGACTCCGGTTTCCACTAGCTGTGCGTACATGTGGTGCGACTCCTGCTAAGGCATGAGTCATTTGTAAGCGATACAAAACATAACGTCAAACAGTATTAGGTGTATCAGATAAGATTTGTGTATCGCTTTTCGGCCTCTTCGCGGGTAAACCCGCTCCCACAGGGGTTGCGCGGCACCTGCAAGCGCGCATAAAACGCAAAAAAAAGCCCCGGACTATGCCGGGGCCGAAAAGGCAGCCGAATGAATCAGCTGGCCAACCGTTTGTCGTACACGTGGCACGCCTTGCCCTCGGAACGCTTGAGCGTGCCGCAAGGCTGCAGGTGCACCTGGGTGCTGATGCCGATGTAGGTCTTGATCTGTTTGCTCAGCTCCCCGATAACCAGCTTGCGCTGGCCTTCATCGAGGTGCTGGCACTCCGCACGCAACTCAACATGCACCTCTACGCTGTCCAGGTTGCCGTTGCGATACAAATGAACCTCATACATCTCGGAAAGTTGTTTTATTTTTAATACCTGTTCCTCGATCTGGGTCGGGAACACATTGACGCCGCGAATGATCAGCATGTCGTCACTGCGCCCGGTGATCTTGCCGATCCGCCGCATCGGCCTGGCGGTGCCGGGCAGCAGGCGGGTGAGGTCACGGGTGCGGTAGCGCACCATCGGCAGCGCCTCTTTGCTTAGCGACGTGAACACCAGTTCGCCCAGCTGACCGTCTGGCAATACTTCGCCGGTGACCGGGTCGATGATTTCGGGGTAGAAGTGGTCTTCCCATATGGTCGGGCCGTCCTTGGTTTCGATGCATTCCATGGCCACCCCGGGGCCCATGATTTCCGACAAACCATAGATGTCGAGGGCATTGATGCCCAGGCGCTGCTCGATCGAGCGGCGTAGTTCATCGGTCCAAGGTTCGGCACCGAAAATGCCCAGGCGTAGCTTGAGGTCATGCGGGTCGATGCCCTGGCGCTCAATCTCGTCGGCCAGGTTGAGCATGTAGGACGGTGTGACCATGATGATGTCGGGCTGAAAGTCGCGGATCAGCTGCACCTGCTTCTCGGTCTGGCCACCCGACATCGGGATTACCGTACAGCCCAGGCGCTCGGCGCCGTAGTGCGCACCAAGCCCGCCAGTGAAAAGCCCATAGCCGTAGGAAACATGCACCTTGTCGCCCTTGCGTCCGCCGGCCGCACGGATCGAGCGCGCCACGACGTTGGCCCAGGTGTTGATGTCATTCTGGGTGTAACCGACCACCGTCGGCTTGCCGGTGGTGCCGCTGGAAGCATGCAGGCGCACCACCTCTTCCTGGGGGACGGCGAACATCCCGTAGGGGTAGTTGTCGCGCAGGTCGTTCTTGCCGGTGAAGGGGAACTTCGCCAGGTCTTCCAGGCACGTGAGGTCGTCGGGGTGGGCGCCGCATTCGGCAAAGCGCTGGCGGTACAGCGGCACATTGTCGTAGGCGTGCTTCAAGCTCCAGCGCAGGCGCTCCAGCTGGTGCTGGCGCAGGGCGTCGACACTGGCGGTTTCCATCGGGTCCAACAGGGCACGGTCGGCATCATGGTACATGTTCATGGCTTCACTCGAATTGTTCTTGTACGCCGCGCGCCAGCGGTTGCAAGCCACGCGGTGAGTGTCATGAGCGCAGCATATACGGCTGCGTTCGGTTCGGTAACAGGCTGATGGTCTGACCCGCTCAGAGGCGCTCGATGACCATGGCTATGCCTTGGCCAACCCCGATGCACATGGTGCAAAGGGCATAGCGCCCGGCGGTTACTTCCAGCTCGTGGAGGGCGGTTGTAACCAGACGGGCACCACTCATGCCCAGTGGATGTCCGAGGGCGATGGCTCCGCCGTTGCGGTTGACCCGGGGGTCGTCGTCGGCCAGGCCCAGCTCGCGCAACACTGCCAAGCCCTGGGCGGCGAACGCTTCGTTGAGTTCGATGACGTCCAGGTCGGCCAACGACAATCCCGTAAGCTCAAGCACCTTCCGGGTTGCGGGTACCGGGCCGATGCCCATCAGCCGTGGCTCAACGCCGGCCACCGCCATGCCGACGATACGACCGCGGGCTTTCAGGCCATGGCGCCGGGCAGCGGCGCTGCTGGCCAGCAGCAGTGCACAGGCGCCGTCGTTGACGCCGGAGGCATTGCCGGCGGTGACGCTACCGCCCTCACGGAATGGCGTGCCGAGGCGGGCCAGTTGTTCCAGCGTCGTGTCGCCGCGCGGATGCTCGTCGTGCTCCACCCGTTTGGCCGGTCCTTTACGCTGCGGGATCTCGACCGGTACGATTTCTTGCGCCAGGCGGCCGCAGGCCTGAGCTGCAGCCGCCTTGTGCTGGCTGCGCAGGGCGAAGGCATCCTGATCGACGCGGGAAATGCCAAACTGTTCAGCCACGTTCTCGGCAGTTTCCGGCATCGAATCGGTGCCGTAGGCAGCCTTCATCAGTGGGTTGACGAAGCGCCAACCGATGGTGGTGTCGAACAACTCCGCTGCGCGGCCGAACGCCTGCTCCGACTTACCCATCACGAAGGGTGCACGCGACATCGACTCTACGCCGCCAGCCAGCATCAGCCCGGCTTCACCGCAGCGCAGGGCGCGGGCCGCGTTGCCGATGGCGTCCAGGCCGGAACCACACAGTCGGTTGATCGTGGTCCCGGGCACTTCCATCGGCAGCCCGGCCAGCAGGCTGGCCATGTGCGCCACGTTGCGGTTGTCTTCGCCGGCCTGGTTGGCACAGCCGAGGATCACGTCGTCGATCGCTTTCCAGTCAAGCTCGGGGTGGCGCTGGATCAAGGCCTTCAGCGGGATGGCGGCGAGGTCGTCGGCACGTACGCCGCTCAAGGCCCCGGCATAGCGGCCGATGGGGGTGCGCACGGCGTCGATGATCAAGGCATCGGCGAGGTTGTGTTCAGTCATCTTGCGTCTCCTGCGCCAGCACGGTGCCGCGCACTTTGTAGGATTTGCCATGGAACATCGCCACCAGCTCACCGCGCTGGTTGTGGATGCGCACGTCGTACAGGCCGGTGCGGCCTTTGCGGCTGACCTCGCTGGCGTCGGCGGTGAGCACGTCATCGCGCAATGCCGGGGCCAGGTAGTCAATGCTGCAGCCCAGCGCCACGGTGGCCTGGTCATAGCTGTTACAGGCAAAAGCAAACGCCGAGTCGGCCAGGGCGAAAAGGAACCCGCCATGGCACGTGCCGTGACCCTGGATCATGTCGGCGCGTACCGTCATACGCAGGCTTGCCCGGCCCGGGCCGGCATCCAGCAGGCTGATGCCCAGGCCCTGGGTGGCCGGGTCGCGGGCATACATGGCGTCGGCACAGGCTTGTGCCAGTTCGAGTTCAGTCATGCAGGGTGCCTCCTTTGGCCTCGCAGCGACGTAACAACAGGGAAGGGCGGTAGCGGCTCTCGCCATAGCTGCGCTGCAGGTTGTCGAGCACGCGCAGGGTGTGGGCAATACCGATGTTGGTCGCCCAGGCCAGCGGGCCGCAGGGGTAATTGACACCGGCGCGCATGGCCAGGTCGATGTCGGCGGCGCTGCCGACGCCCTGCAGCACTGCATCGGCGGCCTCGTTGGCGAGCATTGCCACGGTGCGCAGTACCACCAGGCCGGGCAGGTCGGCGACCGCAGTAACCTTGAGGTCGGCCCGCTGCAGCAGGGCCACAGCCTGGTCGCGAGCGGTTTCGCTGGTATCGGCCGACCAGCTGATGGCAATACGCGAGGCTGTGTTGTAGTCCAGCGCGAGATCGAGCAGGACCAGATTGCGCAGGCCATCTTCACGGGCGCGCTGGCTGGCGAGGCGGCCATCGGATAGTGCCAGTGTGGCATCACCGACCAGGATCACGCCGCTGCCGGCGCGCTGGGTGACGGCAATGCCGTTACGGCGCAGGCGTTCGGCCAGTGGCTGCAGCACACCCAGATGCCCCTCGATAACACAGGCTTCGGCGGTGGCGGGGCTGTGCAGTTCGGCCGGCGCTGGGCGCTGCGCGCCTTCGGCGTAGCTATAGAAGCCTTGGCCACTCTTGCGGCCGAGGCGGCCGGCATCCACCAGCTCTTTTTGCATTAGTGAAGGCTGGAAGCGGAAGTCCCCATAGAACGCATCGAACACTGAGCACGTAACGGCGTAGTTGACGTCGTGGCCGATCAGGTCGGTAAGCTCGAAGGCCCCCATGCGGAAGCCACCCGCATCGCGAAGCAGCGCATCAAGGCTGGCGCAGTCCGCTGCGCCTTCCTGTAGCAGGCGCAGGCTCTCGGCATAGAAAGGCCGTGCCACACGGTTGACGATAAAGCCCGGTGTCGAGCGCGTGTGCACCGGCTGTTTGCCCCAGGCCTGGGCGGTGTCGTAGATACACGCGGCCACTGCCGGTTCGGTTGCCAGGCCTGACACCACCTCGACCAGCGCCATCAGCGGTGCCGGGTTGAAGAAGTGCATGCCCACCACCTGCTGCGGGCGTGCAAGGCCTGCAGCCAGGCTGGTAATGGACAGCGACGAAGTGTTGCTGGCCATGATGCAATCAGCCGTGCACAGAGCTTCTAGCTGGCTGAAGAGCGCCTGCTTGACCTGCAGGTTCTCGACGATGGCTTCGATCACCAGGCCGGCATCAGCCAATGCTTCGAGCGTGTCGACCGGGCATAGCCGAAGGCTGATCATTTCGCGCTCTACGGCCTGCAGCTTGCCTTTTTCCACGAGCCGGGCGAGTTGCCGTTCTATACCGGTCACTGCCTGGGCGGCAGCCCCCGGGCGGTTGTCGTAAAGCTTTACCGGGTGACCGGCCTGGGCTGCGACCTGGGCGATGCCGGCGCCCATGGCACCGGCACCGATCACCGCTACTTGCACTGTGCTTGCGAGTGCGCCCATGTTCAGCGCCCCTTGAATGCGGGTGTGCGCTTGTTCATGAAGGCGCTCACGCCTTCACGGTAGTCCTCGCTGCGCCCGGCCAAGCGTTGCAGGTCGCGCTCGAGTTCCAGTTGTTCATCGAAGCCGTTGTCGAAACTGGCATTGAGGCTGCGCTTGATCAGCGCAAGGCCATAGGTGGGCTGGCTGGCGAGCTGGCGAGCGAGGGTGAGGGCTTCGTCGCGCAGTGCGGCATCGTCCACCACGCGGTGGATCAGCCCCCATTGCTGGGCCTGTTCGGCACCAAGCCGCTCGCCCAGCATGGCCAGTGCTTTAGCCCGCGCCATGCCGACCAGGCGCGGCAGCAACCAGGTACCACCAGAGTCCGGCACCAGGCCGATCTTGCAAAATGCCTGAATGAAGCTGGCCGATCGGGCGGCCAGCACCAGATCGCAGGCCAGTGGGATGTTGGCACCGGCGCCGGCGGCCACACCATTTACCGCACAGATCACCGGCAGCGGCAGGTCGCGCAGGGTGCGTACCAACGGGTTGTAGAACTTGTCGATCGATTCGCCCAGGTCTGGCACCTCGGCGTCTGGGGCGACGTTACGGTCGGACAGGTCCTGGCCGGCGCAAAAGCCGCGGCCCTCAGCCGTCAGCAACAGCACCCGTGCATCACTGCTCTGGCGAACTTGCTTGAGGGCTTCGCGCACTTCAAGGTGCATGGCGGCGTTGAAGCTGTTCAGTTGCTCGGGGCGGTTCAAGGAGAGGAAGGCGACGCCGTCCTCGATGGAAAACAGGATGTGCTGGAAAGTCATGACAGACTCGCTCCGTCAGTCGAGGGGTAAATGATCAGCGGCCTTGGAAGCGCGCCGGGCGCTTTTCCTGAAAGGCCCGAATGCCTTCGTCACGGTCGGCGGTGCCGGCCAGCAGGGTGAATGCATGGCGTTCGAAGCGCAGGCCACTGGCCAGGTCGGTATCACCGGCCTTGAGCAGCGCCTCTTTTGCCAGGCGCACTGCCAGCGGCGCCTTGGCGGCGATGTTGCGGGCGATCTGCATGGCGCGTTCTACGGTGAATTCGGGCTGGGTTATTTCGCTGACCAGGCCGGCTTGCTGGGCGTGACGGGCGGTGATGGCTTCGCCGGTCAGCACCATCTGCATGGCCAGCGGCTTGCCGACGGCACGCAACAGGCGCTGTGTGCCGCCAGCACCGGGGATGATGCCGAGGTTGACCTCCGGCTGGCCGAAGCGGGCGTCGGTACCGGCGATGACGATGTCGGCACACATCACCAATTCGCAACCGCCACCCAGGGCGTAGCCGTTGACCGCCGCAATCAGCGGCTTGGCAAACGCGGCGATACGTTGCCAGTGGGCTACTCGAGGGTCGTTGAGGATGCCGACCAGGTCGCGCTCGGCCATTTCGCGGATGTCAGCGCCTGCGGCGAACGCCTTGCGGCTGCCGGTGAGCACCACAGCGCCTATCTGGTCATCCCGGGCGGCTGCGTCGAGCGCAGTGGCCAGCTCTGCCAGTAACTCGGTACACAGGGCGTTCAGTGCCTCGGGCCGTTGCAGGGTAATGAGCTGAACGCCGTTTTCCGGCGCCGGCACATCGAGATATCGCGGCATGTCGGGTTCCTCTGGCTGCACGCACGGCACATCGTGGGGCCGGCATTTCTTGGAATTGTTTGCAGGGGCGTGACGCTGGATCACGACCAGGTGGGGGTCAGTATATGCATTACGTGATACGTGAATGCAATACTGGAAATTGTTTCGTGTATCTCTTTATGCGAACTATAGTGTTGCTGTCGTGCAGTGAAAATGACGTATTCGGCGCTGATCATGGCGAATTCGCTGATCTTATTGCCATTTTTGCAGGAAAAGCCTAGCGAATAGAAAGCGATACACGACCACGCCGATTGACGACCAAATATTTTTTGATACAAGATCGGGTGCCATTTCAAATCATTTCTGGAGCTTCCATGCCTTGCTATCGACTGGACGGCTTGACGCCTGTGGTTCACCCCACAGCCTATGTGCACCCAAGCGCAGTACTGATTGGCGACGTCATCGTCGGCCCACGTTGCTACATAGGGCCCTTGGCATCGCTCAGGGGTGATTTCGGCCGCATCGTGCTGGAAGAGGGCGCCAACTTGCAGGACACCTGTGTAATGCATGGTTTTCCGGGTGGCGACACGGTGGTAGAACGAAACGGACATGTCGGTCATGGCGCTGTGCTGCACGGCTGCAAAGTGGGCGAGGACGCCTTGATCGGCATGAACGCAGTGGTGATGGATGGCGCCCATGTCGCACCACGCTGCATCGTCGCGGCGACGGCGTTCGTCAAAGCCGGCTTCGCATGTGAAGCGCAAAGCCTGGTGATGGGGTCGCCGGCCCAGGTCAAACGGCCCTTGAGCGAACAGGAGTTGGCCTGGAAGCAGCGCGGTACGGCGGAGTATCAGCACCTGGCGCAGCGCTGCATGAACAGCATGGTCGAATGCCCGCCATTGGCCGAAGCCGAACCAGGGCGCCCGCGCATGGAAGATACCGGTGTCCGACCCAAAGGCCAGGCTTCGGCATGAGCCTGGTAGCGTCACGCAATGGTCAGGCGGCCCGCCGCACAGGTATAGTCGGTGCTTTATCCGCGCACAGTTCGCCCATGAGCAATCTTGCCCCACTGAACAACCTGATCACTCGCTTTCAGGAGCAGACGCCAATCCGCGCCAGCTCACTGATCATCACCTTGTACGGCGATGCCATCGAGCCCCATGGGGGGACCGTCTGGCTGGGTAGCCTGATCAACCTGCTGGAGCCGATCGGCATCAACGAACGACTGATCCGCACGTCGATCTTTCGCCTCACCAAAGAGGGTTGGCTCACCGCTGAAAAGGTTGGCCGACGCAGTTACTACAGCCTGACGGGCACTGGCCGCCGCCGTTTCGAAAAAGCCTTCAAACGTGTCTACAGCCCGAGCCAGCCGGCCTGGGATGGCGCCTGGACGCTGGTGTTGCTGTCGCAGCTTGAGGCCGGCAAGCGCAAGGCCTTGCGTGAAGAGCTGGAATGGCAGGGGTTTGGCGCCATGGCGCCGAACCTGCTTGGCTGCCCACGGGCAGACCGCGCTGATCTGACCGCAACCTTGCGTGACCTGGAAGCCAGCGACGACAGTATCGTCTTCGAAACCCACACCCAGGAAGTGCTCGCGTCCAAGGCCATGCGCGCACAGGTGCGGGAGAGCTGGCGTATCGATGAGTTGGGGCAGCAGTACAGCGAGTTCATCCAGCTGTTCAGGCCGCTGTGGCAGAGCCTGAAAGAGCAGCAATTGCTCGATGCGCAAGATTGCTTCCTGGCGCGCACCCTGCTGATTCACGAGTACCGGCGCCTGCTGTTGCGCGACCCGCAACTGCCAGACGAGCTGCTGCCAGGGGATTGGGAGGGAAGAGCTGCGCGGCAGTTGTGCCGTAACCTGTATCGGCTGGTGTTTGCCAAGGCAGAGGAGTGGCTGAATGCGGCGCTGGAGACGGCCGACGGGCCTTTGCCGGATGTGAACGAGGGTTTCTACCAGCGCTTTGGCGGGCTGGCCTGAACAAAAATGCTACAGCCAGGGCAATTGCAGGGCCACTGGTGGGCTGGCTGCCGTCGTGTCGCTTCCTTTGTAGTGAGCTGCCCAATACTGTCTCAACGGCCTCTAGAAGGTGCTGCTGAGCAGCCAACCGAACACGCCGCAGCCCAGGACAACCAACCATGCCGGCCACTTCCAGAACATCAGGGCCATCAAGGCGATCAGCGCCCATGCCAAGTCTGCTGGCTTGGCGATGGCGCTCGTCCACACCGGTTGGTACAAGGCAGCCAGCAGAAGTCCGACCACGCCGGCGTTTACCCCGGCAAGCGCTGACTGGCTGCGGGCGCTGCGCCGCAGTGTTTCCCAGAAGGGAACCACACCGATCACCAACAGGAAGGAGGGGGTGAAAATGGCGAGAATGCCAACGGTCGCGCCCACCCAGCCGGATGGCTGCACGCTCATCGAGGCGCCCAGAAAGGCTGCAAACGTGAAGAGTGGGCCCGGTATGGCCTGCGCCAGGCCATAACCTGCCAGAAAGGTGTCATTTGCGACCCAGCCATTGGCTACTGTGGCCGACTCCAGCAACGGTAGAACGACATGCCCGCCGCCGAATACCAGTGAGCCTGCGCTATAAAAGGCGTTGACCATTGCCAGTGCTTGCGAGGGCCAGATGCGGGTCAATAGCGGCAAGCCGATCAACAAGGCAAAGAACACTACCAGCGCAGCCAGCCCGGCCTTTCGGCTGACTGAAAACGGCAGCTCTTCCCCTGCAGGGGAGCCCGGAGGCTTGAGCAGGATCAAGCCTGTGATGGCCGAGCCTGAGATCACGGCTATTTGCCCGATTGCGTTGGGTAACAACAGCGCGGTACAGGCAGCGAACAGGGCGATGGTTACCCGTGCAACATCGGTGCAAAGGCTACGTGCCATGCCCCACACCGCCTGGGCCACCACGGCAACTGCGACGATTTTCAGGCCGTGCAACAGGCCACTTGGGGCGCCACCTCCCCATGCACCCAGGCCCTGAGCACACAGCGTCAACAGGATGGCCGATGGCAATGTGAACCCTGCCCACGCGGCGACAGCGCCCGCGAACCCCGCCCGCGAAAGGCCCAGAGCAATGCCGACCTGGCTGCTGGCGGGGCCGGGAAGCAGTTGGCACACGGCGACCAGCTCGGCATAACTGCGCTCACTGAGCCACTGGCGGCGCGCGACAAATGCTTCACGAAAGTAACCCAGATGCGCGATGGGGCCACCGAAAGACGTCAGCCCCAGGCGCAAGAACACCAAAAACACCGACCAGGCAGAGTCGCTGGGCTTCACGCCGCACTGAGTGTGTTCTGACAAGGCAGGCTCCTTGGGCTAGTGACGCTGTGGTTTTTTAGTTCGGACAGCCTGCCATGAGGCCTGTCGTAGCGCGTAAATCCTGCGCCGACCGCGCGGCGCCCGTATTCCCAGGGACTGAAGATCTTGCGCCAAGCCCCCCTGACTACCCGTACTCATTTGTGCGAATTTTGGTGTTCGCCACCTACGCTGTCCAGAGTCGTGATCAGCAAGAGGCAGCATGAGCGATCTCCCTACCGTTGCTACCGTCTTGTCCATGGTGCTGGGCCTTTGTGTCACACGCCTGCCTCTGGGGGCGCTGACTGTCTTCCGTATTCGGCGCAACGCAACCCCAGACTCGGTTGCCGTGGCCTGGGCGGTCATGCTCTTCACCACCCAGATGGTGGGGTGAGCGAAATCTGGCGCTGCGCATGAAAAATCTATGCAGTATTAGCGCAATATCTATACAAGATGCTATCGTTGTACAGTATTTACGCGTGCTCGAGGTCAGTATGGCGCACCGTGGTCGTTGGGCTTGCCTCTGTCTGCTACTGGCTGCCTTTTCGGCGGTGGCGGGCTGGAGGGCGGATCTGCCTGGGGCGCAACGGCTTGGGAGTGGTGAGTTCACCTGGTTTGGTCTGCGTCTGTATACAGCGCAATTATGGACAGCAGGGCAAGTTCATGACTGGAACCAGCCATTCGCCCTTGAGCTCCTCTACCACCGTTCCTTGTCCAGGGACACCTTGGTACAGGCCAGCCTCGAGGAAATGCGCCGCCTCAACGGTGGCAGCATAACGCCGCAACAACGCACGGCGTGGACCCGCGGGATTGAAGAGGCATTCGTGGATGTGCGCCCCGGCATGCGCATTACCGGCTTGTACCTGCCGGGGCAGGGCTGCCGCTTTTACGTCGACGGTAAATTCAGCCGCGAAATCGCCGACCCGGTCTTTGCCAGGGCGTTTTTTGCCATCTGGCTCGACCCCGGAGCCCGGGATACACAACTGCGCCAGCGCCTGCTTGGGCTGGCTGGCAACGACTGAGGAACATGAACATGTACAAAGTGCTGTTGCTGGTGTCCTGCCTGCTTCTGGGCAGCTGTGGCAATGTCGGTGTCGAGCACTATGCCAAGGAGCAACCGAAACTGGACCTGGCTGCATTCTTCTCGCGACCGGTGCAGGCCTGGGGGATGTTCCAGAAGCGTTCCGGGGAAGTGGTCAAGCGCTTCCACGTACGTATCGACAGCCGCCGCGAAGGCGAGCGGCTGATCCTCGACGAACATTTTCTCTACAGCGATGGCACTCGCCAGCAGCGGACCTGGACACTGGTGCCAGACGGCCCTGGCCGCTGGCGGGGTACCGCTGGGGACGTGATCGGCGAGGCGCGCGGCGAGGTGGCGGGTAACGCGCTGCGATGGCGGTACCAGTTGGACCTGCCAGTTGACGGGCGGCACTGGCAGGTAGACCTGGACGACTGGATGTACCTCATGGATGACGACACGCTGATCAACCGTTCAAGCATGAGCAAGCTGGGCGTTGAAATCGGCCAGATCACCCTGTTCTTCCGCCGCCTGCCAGAGGGCACACCATGAACCTGATCGCGCTTACCCAGCTGGTCTCGACCGGCGAAGCAAAGGAACTTGAACTGCTGTCGCTGGAGGGTGGCTTCTACCTCCTGCGTGCCTTGACCGACGCCGGCCCTGTGACATTGAGCGATGCCCATGGGCAGCCCGTTCGCGTGCGCTCCACTACCGAGCTACGGCAGCTGTTGGCCGACCTGCCAACCGTGCCCTGCATGCTGGTACAGCAGGTGGTGCATGATGAGATGTGCGGGCAACGTGACGGCCCCATTGCGCCGCTGCGCGTACCGGTAACGCTCACCAGCCAATGGTAGCCTGAACGATGCGCCTGGGCCTTGTGCTGGGTGACCAGCTGTCGTTCGACCTGGCGAGCCTGGCTGCCCTTGACCCCGCCCGCGATGCTGTTCTGATGGCGGAGGTGGAGGGTGAAGCCCGCTACGTGCCGCATCATCCGCTCAAGATCGTGCTTATATTCAGCGCCATGCGGCACTTTGCCCAGGCCCTGCGTGAGCGGGGTTGGCAGGTGCATTATGTCGAGCTCGATGCTTATGGCAATAGCGGCAGCATCGTTGGCGAGTTGCACCGCTGGCAGCACACCTTGGGCGCCACGCACATTCACCTGACCGAGTGCGGAGAGTGGCGCCTGGAGCAGGCTTTGCGT
Source organism: Pseudomonas sp. SIMBA_068 (assembly GCF_046534705.1). Classification (NCBI taxonomy): domain Bacteria; kingdom Pseudomonadati; phylum Pseudomonadota; class Gammaproteobacteria; order Pseudomonadales; family Pseudomonadaceae; genus Pseudomonas; species Pseudomonas sp. SIMBA_068. The sequence continues at coordinate 150,293 of NZ_JAWRYI010000009.1, read as the reverse complement.
GATGCCGCATTGCCCCTCGTGTGGCATCGCGACACGCGTTTTCTGTGCTCCCGGGAGGCTTTTGCGCGCTGGGCCCATGAGCGTCGTCAACTGCGTATGGAGCACTTCTACCGTGGCATGCGCAAGCGAACCGGCCTGCTTATGGAGCCCGACGGCAGCCCGGCAGGTGGGGCCTGGAATTTTGATGGTGACAACCGCAAGCCATTACCTCGCCAGTTACGTGGGCCGTTCGCTGCGCATTTCGCGCAGGACGGGATCACGGCAGCGGTGGTCGCCCTGGTCCGTCGGCGCTTCAGCGACCACTACGGGGACATCGACGGCTTTGACTACCCCGTGACCCATGCCGAGGCACAACAACTGTGGCAGCATTTTCTGGATTTTGGCCTGGCGGCATTCGGCGACTACCAGGACGCGATGGCCGAGGGCGAGCCATACCTGTTCCATGCGCGCATCAGTGCGGCGCTCAACATCGGGCTTCTGGATGTGCGATGTCTGTGTGAGGAGGTCGACCAGGCCTGGCGCGAGGGGCGGGTGGCGCTTAATGCAGCTGAAGGCTTCATTCGCCAGTTGATCGGCTGGCGCGAGTATGTGCACGGTATCTACTGGCTGCGCATGCCGGAGTATGCCGGGCTCAATCACCTGGGCAACGACCGAGCGTTACCTGAATTCTATTGGACCGGGCGCACCCGCATGCGCTGCATGGAGCAAGCCATCGGCCAGACCCTGCGGTTGGGCTACGCGCACCATATCCAGCGACTGATGGTGACCGGCAACTTCGCCTTGCTGGCCGGTATCGTGCCCACCGCGATTTGCGAGTGGTACCTGGCGGTGTACATGGATGCCTTCGACTGGGTCGAGCTGCCCAACACGCTCGGCATGGTGATGCACGCCGACGGCGGCTACCTGGGGTCCAAGCCGTACTGCGCCAGTGGTCGATACATCCAGCGCATGTCCGATCATTGCAAGGCTTGCAGTTACAAGGTCGATCATGTGATGGAGGGCGATGCCTGCCCGTTCAATGCCCTGTACTGGCATTTTCTCATCCGCCATCGTCCGCTGCTGTCGACGAACCCGCGTTTGACCCTGGTGTATCGCAGCCTGGATGGCATGACGGCTAGCCGGCGCGAGGCCGTGTGGCAGCGTGGCCAGGCGCTGTTGGCGCAGCTCGATGCGCAGCAGCCGCTATGAAAAAGAGTCTTTTGCCCAGCAAGGTCTGCGTGGTGTGTGGTCGGCCGTTCAACTGGCGCAAGCGCTGGGCACGCTGTTGGGAGCAGGTGCGCTACTGCTCCGAGCGATGCCGCAGGTCAGCGCCGCGCCGCGAGGCGCGCGAGCAGGGGCAGGGCCAAGGCCCAGATCGGCATCAGTAGCAGGCCGGTTTCCAGCGTGCCCAACGGCAGGGCGACTTGTGCAACCCTTGCGCCGCCTACGTAGGCCAAGGGACCACCCAATGCGCCCAGCAGCGCACCGAGCTGCCAGTGCCTGCCGGCCCATGCCAGGCTGTGGCGCATGCCGCTGGCCAGCACCAGCCACAGCAGCGCCAGCCACAGTGGCAGCGGCCAGGCGTCGAAACCGAACACGCCCAGCGCCCCCAGCGTGCTATCGAGCACACACCCGGCCAAGGTGACGCGCAACAGCGCCTTGACCTCGGCGTTAACATCCGGGCACAGGCGCAGGTGCACCACCACACCTGCAATCACCAGCAGCAATAGCCAGGGGCGTTCGGCGCCTAGCACGCAGATCCACCAGCCTGCCTGTAACCAGACGGCATTGGCGACGAGCCAGCGCCCCGGCATCAGGCACCGTCAGGCAATGGGGCGCGCCGTGCCAGTGGCGCTGCCCACAGCAGGTGTGCAACGCCGATAGTGCGCTCCTCGAAACCGCCCTGGCAGTAACACAGGTAGAACTCCCACAGGCGCTGGAACATGTCGTCGTAGCCCAGGTCCGTCAGTGCTGTGCGTGCCAGGCGCAGGTTTTCACGCCAGTGCTGCAGGGTGAGGGCATAGTCCTGGCCGAAGTCCTCCATGTGCACGAGGTTGAGTGCGGTGTGCCGGCTGGCGATGTCGAGCAACACGCTTAGCGAAGGCAGGGCGCCACCTGGGAAAATATAACGTTGAATGAAGTCGACAGAGCGCCGCGCCTGGGCATAGCGTTGGTCGCGGATGGTGATCGCCTGCAGCAGCATCAGGCCGTCGGGCTTGAGCAGCGAGGCACATTGGCGGAAATACGCAGGCAGGTAACGATGGCCGACTGCCTCGATCATTTCGATCGAAACCAGTTTGTCGAAGGTGCCTTGCAGGTCGCGGTAGTCTTCGCGCAGCACCTTCACGCGCAGCTCAAGCCCCAAGGCTTGAACACGCGCCAGGGTATGGCTGTACTGGGCATCGGAGAGCGTTGTGGTGGTGACCCTGCAGCCGTAACGGGTGGCTGCGTGGATTGCCAGGCTGCCCCAGCCGCTGCCAATTTCCAGCAGGTGATCGTCGGGGTGCAGTTCAAGTTTCTGGCAGATGCGCTCCAGCTTGCGCAACTGGGCGTGCTCCAGTGTTTGCCCAGCATGTTCGAATTGGGCCGCTGAATACATCATGGTGGGGTCCAGCAGCCGCTCGAACAGGGCGTTGCCCAAATCGTAATGGGCCAGAATATTGCGCCGGGCACCGCGTTTGTTGTTGCGGTTGAGCCGGTGCAGAAGGCGCAGGGCAGGGCGGCCGAAACGAGCCAGGCCACCCTCGAGCGCGTCGAGCACTTCAAGGTTGGCGACGAACAGGCGGGTCACCAGCGCCAGGTCGGGGCTTCGCCAATAGCCGTGGATGTAGGCCTCGCCAGCACCGATCGAACCATTGCCGGCGATCAGGCTCCAGGAGGCGTCATCGAGGATCTCCACCTCGGCCTGCAACGGGCTGTCGACATCACCGAAACTCCACTGCTGCCCGTGGCAGAGCAGGCGCAGGTGGCCGTGGCGAAGCTTGCCCAGCTGGGCGAGCACGGCGCTTCGTGCCAGACCGCCGAGCAAGGGCGCAAGGCCTGCGAACTTGCTAACGCTCAGTGTGGGATTTGACATCATCAGGGTCCTCGCAAGGTTGGCCCAGCGCCAGGTCATTCTGGCTGGTGGTGTGGTCATGCACGGGGGTGCGTTTGAGTAGCAGGCGTAGCGCTTGCCAGTAGATGGCCGAGACAGTGCGCAGACTCATCCATGGGAAGGTCATGACATATCGACGTAGTGCGGTTCCATCCAGTGGTTGACGGTGCAGGGCGAGGTCGGCCTCGAACACCTTGCGGCCGTCCCGCCAGTTCTGCATGTGGATGCGTACATGGTCTGCGCTCAGGAAAAAGCGCAGGTGATAGTCCATGTCCACCGGCATGAACGGTGAAACATGGAAGGCCTTGGCCACGGTGAACTGCTTGGCAAGGTTTTCTTGCACCGGCAGTACGTAATGAAAACGCTCACGCCACGGGGTGTTGCGCACCTCCATCAGGATTGCGGTCAGGCAGCCGTCGCGGTCGTGGCAGAAATAGAAGCTCACCGGATTGAACGACAGCCCCCAGCAACGCAGTTGCGTGAGCAGCCGTACCGGGCCTTCGGGCATATGCCCAGTGGCCTGACACACCAGCAAGCGAGCGGCCTGTGCCAGGGTTTTGCCGTGGCGGGTCTGCGCTGGCAGGTAGTCGGTCTCGCGCCAGCACAGCGGTGCGAGGCGCCAGCGCCCCAGCCAGCGTGACAGGCCCATCAGCCAGGCTTGTTCGTCCAGGTCCACGTAGAACATGCCAATCCGGTAACGGAAAGCATGGCACCGCGGGGTCAGCCGACGGTGACTGATCCAGCCCAGACAAAGGCTGCTGTTCACAATTGCTCTCCGAAGTGCGCAGCCACCTTCAGCGCGCTGACTACCCCGTCCTCATGAAAGCCGTTTCCCCAGTAAGCGCCACAGAAGTAACTGTGCTGCTGACCCTGCAGTTGTGCCTGGCACGCCTGTGCGGCGGACGCGGCAATGCTGTACTGCGGATGGGCATACTGGAAGCGCGCGATCACCTGCGCCGGGTCTATCAGCGCGGTCTGGTTGAGGCTCACGCAGAAGGTTGTCGGTGCCTGGATTCCTTGCAGGATGTTCATGTTGTAGGTCAGCGCGGCGGGAGCTTGCTCTGGGCCGCCCAGGCGGTAGTTCCAGCTGGCCCAGGCGCTCTTGCGCCGTGGCAGCAGGCGGGTATCGGTGTGCAGCACCACATCGTTGCTGGCGTAGCCAATGGCGCTGAGTACAGCGCGCTCCAGCATGGTTGGGGTTTCCAGCAGCGCCAGAGCCTGGTCGCTGTGGCAGGCGAACACCACATTGTCGAAGCGTTCGGTGCCGGCCGCGCTCATCAGAGTCACGCCTCCCTCATCGCGGCTGACCCGGGATACCTTGCAGTTGAGGCGTATGCGTTCAGCAAACGGTCGGCACAGCGGCGCGACATAGCTGCGTGAACCGCCTTCAATGACCCGCCACTGTGGGCGTTGGTTGACCGACAGCAAGCCGTGGTTGCGACAGAAACGGACAAAGAACTCAAGGGGGAAATGGAGCATGTCGGCGCGGGACATCGACCAGATCGCAGACCCCATCGGCACAATGTAGTGGTCGATGAAGCGCTGCCCGTAGCGCTGTGTCTGAAGGTAGGCGCCCAGGGTGGTGTCTGCATCGATTCGCTGGTTGTCCAGGTCGGCCAGCGCCTGGCGGTTGAAGCGCAGAATATCCCGTATCATGCCCCAGAAGCCTGGGGAAACCAGGTTACGGCGTTGGGCAAACAGTGTGTTCAGATCGTGACCGTTGTATTCCAGGCCAGTGATCGGATCATGCACGGAAAAACTCATTTCGGTCGGTTGCGAGGTGACCTTGAGCTGGTCGAGCAAGCGTATGAAATTGGGGTAGGTCCAGTCGTTGAAAACGATGAAGCCGGTATCTATTGCATGGCGCTGGCCCTTCCAGACCACATCGAGCGTGTGCGTGTGCCCTCCGATCCATTGCTCGGCTTCGAAAACCGTTACTTCATGCTTGCGTGACAGCAGGTGGGCGCAGGTCAGCCCCGCGATGCCACTGCCGATGATTGCGATACGCATGGATCATCATTCCTGTTCATGACGGGCGAGGCGTTGGCCGAGTGCCAAGCGCAGGCGCGCGGGTAGCGCCCCTGACAGGCGCAACACCAATGTGAAAAGACCGGGACAGTTGATTTCCAGGGGCGGGGCAGGGCAGCCGCGTGGGGAAATAGTTGCGACGTATGAGTGGCGTGTCGACGAAGCCAGGGCTGACCAGGGTGACCGCGGGCCAGGCGTGGGTGGCAAAACTGCAGCGTCCAGCGCAGATAGCCTTGCCGTGGTCTTAGCTCGTCGTACAGTTTTTCCCGCGTGTCGATGCTAGCCCCATCGAGCCTGGCGAGGCGCACGACGAATTGCTGTAGGTACGCTGGCATGCTGGGCCCCAGGAAATCCTGTACAAAAGTTGTTTGTTGTACAGGTATAGCTGAAAGCCAAGCATTAATCTATACAGAAAGCCGATCTTGTATAGGTTTTTGTCAACGCTCTATCTGTCCCAGTTGCCGGCGCAATTCAGCCACTTCAGCCTCCAGCGCGCGTACTTTCTCCTCGGCGCATATCTGCGCGGTGACGTCGCGCTGAATGCCGATGTAGTACGTCAGCTGGTCCGCTTCGTTGTACACGGGCGTGATGGACAACTCATTCCAGAACAGGCTCCCGTCCTTGCGGTAGTTGCGAAGCACCTGGCAGCAGGGGCGGCCTTCGCGGATCGCCTCGCGGATGGTTGCCACGCCCGCCTGGTCATGATCTTCGCCCTGAAGAAAACGGCAGTCCTGATAGAGGATATCGTCGGCGCAATAGCCGGTCAGGCGCTCGAAGGCGGGGTTGGCGTAAATCAGGATGCTTTCAGTGCCTTCCTGCTCGGCGACGACGATGCCATCGTTGGAATGCTCGACCATCAGTTGCAGGAGTTTCGCGGTGATCATAGGGCCCACCTACAGGCGTTTTGTATGCGATATGCGCAGCGTAGCTTCTGTGCAGAAGGTATCGGCGCTGTTTGTTGCATGATGGACCAAGGAGGCTCGCCGCAGAAGGTGCATATGGGTTTAGAATGGCCTACCACTCGGATATCCCCTCGTTATGACTGACGCTACCCCACCCGATTTGCTACCTATGCGCGATGTTGTCAGCTTGACCGGCATCAATCCGGTGACCCTGCGTGCCTGGGAGCGGCGGCATGGGTTGATACGTCCGCAGCGCACCGAGGGTGGCCACCGACTTTACACGGCGCGGGATGTACAGCGCATACGCGACATCTTGCGCTGGACAGCAAGCGGCCTGTCCGTCAGCAAGGTCGGTGATCTGCTCGCAGCCCAGCCTGAGGCGTCTGCCCAGCAGCATTCGGCCTTTGACGATTGGCGCGCGGCCGTTGTGCGCGCCACCAAGGCATTCGATCGGCCGGCACTGGAGGGGATCCATGGTCAGTTGTTCACACTCTTGCCCAAGGCCACCGTGCTGCGTGAAGTGCTGATGCCAGTGTGGCATGACCTGGCTTCAGGCACCGCGCCAGGCCAGCGCAGCCAGTGGTTGTTTCTCGACACTTTCCTGCGCGCCCGCTTGCTGCTGCGTCTGCAGGTGAACCAGGTCGATGCGCCGCAGGTTTTGCTAGCCGGTAGCGAGGGGCAAGCCGAACTCAGTGTGTTGTGCGCCGCGCTACTGTTGAGCAGTGAGCTACAGCGTATCGAGGTGCTCGGTTGCGGGCAGCCACTTGAAGAGCTACCCATCGTGTGTGCGGCCATGCAGCCTGCGGCACTGGTGATAAAAGTCCAGGTGCCGGTGGGACCCGGCTTGGCCAAGCGCTTGCGGTCGTTGCAGATGGAAATCGCGTGCCCGCTGGCCCTGATAGGCGAAGGGCTGGTCGATTCGCAACCCGCCCTGAGCGGAATCCCGCTATGCCTGCTGGACGAGGGGGGCGCCGACGCCGCGCGCATGCTGAACGCCTTGCACCGCGGTGCTCTTGACGTTTGACCGAGGGGCTTGTCCCTTTGCCGTCATGCCTGAACCTCGCCACTTTCGGCAATCAGCCCGAACGCGGGTTGTTTAATTTGAGGTCGTGAAGAGTAGGGCAGATGGCTCGTAAGCTTCCTGAAGAACAGCACGTCAATAACTACACTAAATGTCTATTTAGTGTAGTTATCAGCAATTATCGTCCAAACAATGAACAATGCAGAGATATAATCACTGGTTTTTTGTTAGTGCAAGCAATATCAAGCTTCCGCCGTCTGTTTGAACGGAGCAGGCGGCGGGCTTTTGATACCCTGCAACCAGTCGCAGTAGCGCGCCACGCCTTGCTGGACGGTCAATGTGGGTGCCTGGTAACCGGCAGCGCGTAAGCGCTCCAGGTCAGCACAGGTGTAGCACTGGTATTTGCCACGCAAATGATCAGGAAATTCGCTGTACTCAAGCACCCCCTCAAGCAAGGCAATCTCAAGTGACAAGGGCGATTGGTCTTGTTGCTCACGCAGCCGATTGATCACAGCCAAGGCAACGTCATTGAACGGCTGGGCGCGACCACTGCCGACATTGAAGATACCGCTCAGCTGTGGGCGCTCAAGGAAGAACATATTGACCTTGACCACATCATCCACAGAGACGAAATCACGCAGATGGCCACCGCTGGAATAGTCACCATAGCTGCCGAACAGGCTGACTTTTCCATGGGACTGGTACTGGTTGAAGCAGTGCAGGGCCACTGACGCCATCGCACCTTTATGCTGTTCATGGGGCCCGTAGACGTTGAAATAACGCAAGCCGACGACCTGGCTGCTTGCTGTCATCAACTGCCGGCGTACCTGTTGATCAAACAGGAACTTGGAATAGCCATAGACGTTTAGCGGGCGCTCACACTCACGTTGTTCGCGAAAATCCTGCCCGGCGCCATACACAGCTGCCGATGACGCATATAAAAGCGGGACCCGTTGCTGCTGCGCAGACGCCAGCAATTCACGGCTGAACCGGTAGTTGTTATCCATCATGAAACGACCATCAGCTTCGACGGTGCTTGAACACGCACCCTGGTGCAGCACAGCACGCACGCTGCCAAACTCACCACAAGCAAAGCGATCGAGAAAATCGTCCTTGTCCAGGTAGTCGGCAATCTCACTGTCGGCCAGGTTGCGGAATTTGTCGCCATCGGTCAGATCGTCGACGGCGATGATCTCGGTTTCGTTGCGCTGGTTGAGCGCCTGTACGAGATTGCTACCGATGAATCCTGCGGCACCGGTTACGATGATGGTCATGACAGATTCCCCGTGAGGGTACGGTGCCCGCATTTTAATCAAGGGAACGAGAGCCAACCTTAACCTGGGTCAACGAATGAACCGGGTTCGACGCATGAGGGCCTTGAGCAGGCTCACCATCTGGGCAACCACGGTGCAGCGCTAAAATACGAATGTTCGGATAATGCATATTATGTTAAATCTGATGTCGGGCAGATGCTCCTGTGGTGTGACCAGCCGTCGGTGTCCACTTCTGTGACCGGCATCCATAGATGCGAATTTTGTTATCCATAGATGCGCATGAAAAATCAGTGACTTAGCTGTATTGGCATGCCTGCTCCAGCCTTGACGTGCTCTCCAAATGCGCGAAATCGACGTGGAACGACCCAAAAATCATGTTACTCATAGATGATAATTCCGCACGTAGCCAAACCCTTTAACTCCCAAAACTCAATAGCTTAGAGATTACTTGTGAGATTCGTAAATGATAAATCCTAGGTGCTGCTGCACCTCATAGATGCGAATCCCGCTTCGCATGTCCGCAAGCGATGCCTAAGCTATACTTCATTCCATCCTTGCAATGTGAACGGTCGTTATGATTGAGCCTCGTCCAATATATTCTGATCAAGACACAATCACGCTCCCCTTGGATAGGTACTTCGAGTTGCACCCGCAGATTCGTGGGTATATTGAAAAATTTAAGCATGAAGAAAACCCCATTGCTCTATTTGATGCGCTCAGGTTGTTTCTTGCGGCTTATATTCGGCATGATCAATCGGCCGAGATCAGCTCTACCTATGCCTATTACCGTGGTGTCACTGAGCGGTTATTGCTCTGGTCCTGGGCCGAACGACAACAACCGCTTGCTAGTTTGCGTGTGCAGGATTTTAAGGATTTCCTGAGATTTTGTGCTTCACCGCCCGATAGCTGGATAGCAGCTAGTCCATTACGCCGATTTGTTTCTGGGGATGATGGAACACGGACAATGAATGATTGGTGGCGCCCCTTTTCGAGAGCATCGACCAGCGAGGTGTCCGGACCAAGAGCGCTCACAGGGATTAGATCGATATGCATCCAAGTATTCGACCATTTAGCGAGCATGTCCCTTCTGGAGGTTAACCCCGCTTCGCAAGTGGAAGCTTCATTCATCAATAGTATTGGTGGCAAGGGTGTGTCGCTGGTGGGGAGACTGGAAAGGAAGAATCTGGAATATCTTTTAAGGGCGGCAAAGTACATGTGTGAGCATGACTCGGCGCATGAGCGATCCCTGTTTATTTTGGCCATGACAATGTATCTTCTGGTTCCTGTCAGGTTTATGTCAGGAAATAAGTTTTGGCAGCCAACACTTTCTAGCTTTCACAAGGATTCGTCTTGGAATTACTTGGTTTTTGATGCCGGCAGATCTTTTAAGATTAGCGCTCCTGCTGAATTTACCCCCTACCTTGAACGCTATCTGAATGCTCGAGATGTCCCACTTAGCCAAGGCAGAATGCCAGATGTTGCACTTTTCACTACAGTAAGCGGAAGGCCAGGATTAGGCGTCAGACAAATTGGTAATATCATGAAAGAGGTTTCGTTTGCGGCGGCAGATCTGATGGCGAGAGACGGCTGTGATGCAACATTTACTAAACAAATTTCGGGGGCTCGCATGGACAGTATCCGTACGGCTAGCATTATGAGCGCTATTGATACCTATGGGTTTGGCGAGACGCGCGGTAGATTGGCTTACGAGACGCTTAATGCCCTGCACAGCCGATTCTCCGCTGACTCGACCACGATTTTTGATATGTGAGTTTTTGCAAGAACCAACAGGGTTGTTGATCGACTGCATTTTATGCCCTAGTACTGGCTATTTTCATAATTTCCGCCTTAGTGGTAAGCCGGAAATAAGTCGCCTACCATTAAAGCAATGATTGTTTAGGGTTGCGTTGCCCCAAGCGCCCATCGCTACGTTGCGTGTTTAAGGCCTGGCGGGTACCATCGATAGGTTGAGATCATTCTGACCAAAATGCTTCTGACTTCCGATTACTGTCATAACTGGAAGTCTATTGTCTTCAAAATTCTGGCTGGTATTTCATGGCGCGCGCACCCCAACCCTTGTTCGAAACCCACGATAACTTCATCGAGCAAGACTTCAGTTTGCACGGCTCACCGCTGGCCTGCGTCGGCGCCTTTCTGGGCGAGTGTGACGCCGCACTGGAGGCTGACCGCGGCTACGCCGCGGTACGTGCGTTCCTGCGCGCCTTTTCCGACAACGCCCAGACGTTCAACTCGTACCGCAGTCATACCGAGCGCTTACTACTGTGGGCGCTGCTGATCCAAGGCAAACCGCTGAATCAACTCAAACGCCAGGATGCCCAAGACTATCTGAACTTCTGTCGAAACCCGCCAGATGACTGGATGGGTCCGGTAACCCGCAGCCGGTTTGTTAGTAACCCGCACGCGCTCGACGCTCGCGAGGCTTACATCCCCAACCCCAAATGGCATCCGTTTAATCTCAAGTCGCGCAAAGTAATAGCTGCAGAAACTCCGAGCACCCAGGAGTATCATGCTGCGAATGGCACGTTGAACCAGGTGTTTACCGTCTGCAGTCGCTTCTATGAATTTCTGATTGAAGATGGCTTCGCCCAAACGAATCCGTTTCGGCTCCTCAAGAAAGGCAGCCGTTTTTCTACGCAAGAACTTGAAGTTTCTTCTTCGCGGGCACTTACGCCGCTGCAGTGGGACTTTGTCCTGGATACCGTTGAAGCAATGGCGAACGCCGAACCGGAGCGGCATGAGCGAACATTATTTATTGTTGCTACGCTGTTCGCCATGTACCTGCGGGTTTCCGATCTCGCCGGTCGCAAAAACTGGAAACCCACCATGGGTGATTTCCGCTTAGATGATGAAGGCAATTGGTGGTACTTCGCGGTGGGTAAAGGCAACAAGGCGGCGAAGATTGCCGTGCGGGATATCTACGTAGAGCGCTATTTGAAACGTTATCGGCGATTCCTGGGACTTCCCGAGCTACCTCATTCAGGAGAAACTACGCCGCTGATCACCACGCTCAACGGCCGCGCCGGTTTGTCTGATCGGCAGATCCGCGCCCTCCTCCAAACCGTGTTTGATAAAGCCGTAGAGAAGATGCGCAGCGAAGGCCGCGCGAACCACGAGATGGAAAGTCTGCGCTGTGCGTCCGCGCACTGGCTGCGTCACACCTCCGCCACCTTTGACGCGCCGCTGCGCAATCCTAAGGACCTGCAGGAAGACTTGCGTCACAGCAACCTCAGTACAACCCAGAACACCTATTATCACTCGCATGATCAGGAGCGCGCACATTCGGTTAAGCGCATTGGCATGCGTGACCGCGGTTGAACTCGAATCACCTGGTCGCCGATCGCCAGCCTGCCGTCCAACATGGCACGAAGCCATTTTCTAGGAATTCACAGTGAAAATTACCGGGCGGGTCGAGATTGAGTGCATCACTGATGTCACGTGTGACGTCTGCGGTAGTTCTACGCGCCTGGCTGCGGGCAGTTACCAGTATGGAACCCTACAAGCCCGCTGGGGGTATGGCAGCGAACACGACGGCCAGCGATTCGAGGTACACCTCTGCGAGCACTACTTTTTCCAGACCCTGGCGTACGTGAAGCAGGAGCGTCGCCTTCAACAGCTGTTCAGTGATGAACCGACGGCTGAGGACGGTAATTTGGGCCTGGTTGCCCAGGACGACTACTTCCAGGACACCGGCCGCCGTTGACTGGTCGACCCTCAGTCAGCCGGTGGATCCGAATTGGTGGTGGTCTATCTCTCAGCGGGCAGCTCAGAACGGGTTGCTGACATCCCCTACCCCCTGATTCTTAAGGAGGGTCTCGCAGATGCGCGAAATTCGACAGGCGAGGAATATTGCCGGCCGAGAGGCGATTTTCCAGTCAAAGGCACAATCCAGAGTCATGGCCAGCGGAGATTGGTTGACCTGGGCTGAGCTAAATGCGCTGTTGCCGGCGTTAGCTGAGCAACTCAGCGCCGGCACTCCTGGCCGGTATTTAGACGGTGTGATCTTCTCTATCAACTACGAGGGCGTGGAGTACTTTTCACGTTTTGCCATCGATGCCTGCGCCTTGGCCAATGCGGCCCAGGGAATGCAGCGCGTCATCGCTGTGCTGGCCACCAGGCTGAATGGCTGGGGCATGGCGTTATGGTTCGAATCATCCAATTCGTATCTGGGCGGTAAGCTGCCGAAGGACATCATATCCTCCGACCCCGACGCGGTTGTTCAAGCCGCACAGGACGAGATAGATGGGGTCTTGCATGGCTAGCGGTGCTCGTAGCTAGGCCCATCGCCGCGGCTCGCTCGCTATAACCAAGAGACAAAACCGCTTTATTTAGCGACGCCCTCCTCCATCCAGGCTTCTGGCCGGCAGTCTTCGGCAGTGCTAGTCAGGAATCTTCCACGATTCTCGACACGGTGTCCTGTACAGGCCAATTGAAAAATGGGGAGCAGCGGCGGTGGCCATAGGCATTTGGATGTAGAAGGGGCCACCTTAGCCATGGAATCATCTACGCATAGCTACGCTGCTCCCCGAAGGGGGTTTCAGTGAGCAGCGATGGTAGTCGATTCAGGGCGGCGTGAACACTATAGCGCTCATTTTAGGCTGTGGATCTACGGTCAAGGCTTGAGCGCCTCTTTTTTCACCTGTTTGATGAGCCCGTCGATGCCCACATCCGGATTCTGGATGAGATATGCAGATACGATGAGGCTGAGTGGGTGGACCCCCATGCGGCCGGCCAACTCTTCAATTTTTTGAATAGTTGGCGCCTTGAGTCCGCGTTCGAGGGTGCTGACGTAGGTCCTACTACTGACTACTCCAAAATCTTCCTGCGTCAGGCCGTGAAGAATGCGCATGCGCCGCAGTGCTTCACCCAGGGACTCACGGATTTCCATCATCATTCCTCATAAAAGGAATGATGAAGCGCTATCGAACACGATAGGGCTACAATCTATAGTGTTCATTGTGGGATAATTTGAGCTTTCCAGCCCTGGTGACTGGTCGCCTAGGGGTATGCAGCGCTCAGTGGAGCCCGTTTTGATCTATTTGTCCGAATCTCACACCCGTACTGTCCGTACGGGTTCCTATTGTGAAATTGAAGGGATGTGCTTTTGGGTAACCTTGCGGCCGCTTTTCAACGGTGAGAGCGAGCGAGCAGCTGTGGTTGAAGATGCCTACGAACTCAACGTCTTCCTGTCTCAGGCAACGGGCGTCGAGATCGCGCAGGTACAAATGCTATGCCCTCCTTCCATCACCGGACGTCCGCACTGGAGCCTGGAAGAGCTTCGTAAGATAGTGATTCACCGTGGACTTGAGTCCTCGCAAAGCGCAGTGATTTACGAGACTGCGGTGGCCACCTACAAATTAGGGGATCTCGATTTACGCCTGCGGAAACGGTCACACGCGTTGTACTCGGCGCGAAACCTGAAAGCGCGAATCACCAGCACGGCCCCTCCACCTAAGTCTGCTGACGAACCGCAGTTGTACGCGCACTTTTGATGCAGGAACGCACACCGTCGTTGAACGGTGAAGCCTCCACACTTGGGTTTTTCGGCGCAAGGCCATCGAATTGGCTGTTCACTGATCCGATGCCTCCCGCGGCCGCTCTCCTGGCAGCCTTCCCTACCACGCGTTACGATGATGAATGCTCATGGACACCTTAGCAAAAGCGGCAGAAGCATTGCGGGATGCGCAACATATCATGGTGTTTACCGGCGCTGGCGTTTCTGCCGGCAGCGGCATTCCGACTTTTCGCGACCGACTAACCGGGTTGTGGGAGCGCCAAGACCCTCAACGCTTAGAAACCGCGAAGGCATTTCGCGAAAATCCGGCGCTGGTTTGGGGCTGGTACCTATGGCGGCGCCAGCAGGTCACGCAAGCTCTGCCCAATGCGGCACATCAGGCGATCCACCGGTTATCTGGCAGCGGTCGGAATGTCACTGTGGTCACTCAGAACGTTGATGACCTGCACGAGCGGGCGGGCAATCAGGACGTGCTTCATCTCCATGGCAGCCTGACGCTTCCCAAGTGTTTCACCTGTCATCGCTTCGTCGCGGGATCGCTGGAATTTCCGAGCATTCCAGCGGAAGGCGCATTGATAGAACCGCCCCGCTGCCGACGATGCAACGGCCGCTTGCGTCCAGCTGTGGTGTGGTTTGGTGAAGATCTTCCGCCAGGCGCATGGAAAACCGCCAGCCGAGCAGCACGACAGTGTGACGTCATGCTTTCTATCGGGACATCCGGTGTGGTAAGGCCTGCTGCTGACTTACCAGATATCGCGATAGCTTCTGGTGCAGTGGTCGTACACGTCAATAACGTAGATGTATCCATGAATGGGCCGAACGAGATCATGCTGATAGGCCCTGCTGAGAAAATACTGCCACAGCTGATTACTCTGGCGTTGACATGACCCTCCACTACCCGGCAAAGAGAAAGCTTTGAAACGTTCTAAGCCTTGGTAACTAGCTGTGCAAAGGACAATGTGGCAATGGCATTCACTCCGTACATCACCCAAGACAAGGCCACGGAGGAACTGCTGGAACAAATCATTCAGATCATTAAGGCTCGACGAGGCTCTTCACACCGGGATTCCAGTCCCATTACGCGTGCCTATGATGAACCTGGTACAGCTTGTAAATTCGTACTACAGCAACAAGATCGAGGGGAACTCAAGCGCACCGATCGACATTCTGAGGGCCGAGGATAGTCCTCATGAGATCGAAGGCGACCAAGGCCTGCAAGAGGTTAAACGGCTCATTGACGCCCAGCGCCGGCTCGTCAATGAGCCAATCAACAAAGTCACCGTGTGTGCGAAGGTCACAATCGCACGCTTACATCGCGAACTCTATGTTGGCGTGCCTGAACGGATGCTGGAAATGCAATCATTCGAGCCAGCGATTTCCGCGCGCATGGTCCCTGGTGAATTTCGCAAATGTGAGGTCCGCGTTGGCCAACACATCCCCCCTACTTCGCAGCAGATGCAGTTGCACCTAAACGACTTTGCGCGCGTGTACCGTCTAGATTGGATCCATGGGCAATCGCGGCTCTTAGCCGCTGCTGCCTCGCACCACCGCCTGATGTGGATCCACCCATTCATGGACGGCAATGGACGTACGGGCCGCCTATTCACAGATCAGTACCTCAAGGCTTCTGGCTTGAGTGGGTCTGGCTTGTGGTCCATGAGCCGTGGGTTCGCTCGCAATATCGCCGCCTATTACGAGATGCTGCGCGCTGCGGATGCTCAGCGCCAAGGCGGATTAGACGGCCGTGGCGAACTTTCGGATAGCGGTTTGCTGCGCTGGACTAGATTCTTCACTGAGACAGCACTGGAACAGTTGCAGTACTTCAGTAAGCTGCTGGAGCCGGAAAGGCTAAATGATCGGATCGACGGCTATTTTGAGATGCGGAGCCGCCGCGTACTGTCAGCCAGTAAGGGCGAGCACCTGCATGAACTGCAGATTAAGTGCCGTGATATCTACAAAACGCTTCTCTGCCTGGGTGACCAGCAACGCGCCGATATCCGTGCGCGCCTGGGTCTCGATGAGGCTACCACGCACAGCCTACTAAGCCTGATGTGTTTAGAGGGGTTGATCACTTTGGACTGCCGTCAGTCGGTATCCCTGAAGCTTTCGCGGCACTCGATAGATTTTCTGTTCCCCTCTCTCTGGTAGTTTGCTCCCGCGAGCATTTTGGTTATCGAGTAGCTAACTCAAAGCCAAGCCGTTAGCGGTGTATATGATCGACAAATAGCCCTGAACCTGGGGAGGAGTACATTTGTACCCCTTCGGGGTGCCAGCAAACTCTGCACCTCTCCCATGCGCCTGGTCGCCCTCGCCCGCTTCAGACCGCCCATTGGTCTCGGCTAGATGAGACATTAGTTTCCCTCAATGGCTTGGTGAGTAAATCTTTCCCTAGATATACTAAACTAGCGGGCGGTGGCCTTTCACCTATTCTACCAAATTCCAAATACTTGAGCCGCGTCCCGCCCCGAGCCCGACGCACCATTGGGCTGGATCCAGGTGCGATGTTACTGCGAGCTTAATATTGGGGGCTGTCATGCCTGAACAATCCTCGAATCACCCAAGCGTCGCGTGCGCTTGACCAGCGAATCCTGCCTGCGGCATAAACTAGGCTCTCTTGTTAAAAAGCTTATATTGGCATCCCAATATAAACGCCAAAATCTTGCTCTGGGATTATCGTTCTATCGTCCACTAGCACCGATACCGACATGTAGTGGAGTCCTGTATACATAGCATCCCGCCAATAACCCGCCCAATACTCCTGTCGCTCTCGATTGAATTTCGCCTCAATGTCTTCGTGATAGGTGTTATCCGCGCCAGCCTCTTCGCCGTGGTTTTTAACTCGGAATCGCACTCTCACATTATCCGGATTCCCTGCAATCACGAACCTGGCTTTGAACTCAATGCCCGCACCTTTTGGAATGGCACGTGAGCAAGCATGATAGTGCTCAGGATCTGCATACACAACATCAGCCCTTGGCTTGAGCAAAGCAGATATTTGGATAGGAGATTCGCTCCACTCTGGCTTCGGCAGTAAATCAAAGTACTTTTTCTGCACTAAAACATGCTTCCGGTAATTTACTGGTCGCCCGTCATTACCAGTATAATTGGGAAGAATGTATCGCTCAATTGACTCTTTGTTATTTACCCATTTGGGCTCTAACAGTTCATCATGCAAGTCGAGTAGCGTCCTAATCGATTCGCCTATCATGACCCTGTTTCGAGGTGCGCTCTGCTGAAGCTTTGCCGCAACGTCAACGAAAAATGATGTTGCAGTCACCTCTGACGAGCCTTGATAGCCATACATGCCCCATAGCACATCATCATGCTGACCATAATCAATACCAACGCGAATACCGACATCATCTACATCATTCTCTCGAAGCTTCGGCGCAACATGTTGCCGCATAAACTCCACTAAATAGCACCCGCAATTCAGAGCATCAATGGCCGCGTTGCGCGCCGACTCACCATCTGAGCGGAAGAATGCCAGAACTGCGTCACCCATAATTCGGTGCACATGACCATCGAAAGCCCTGATAGTTTCTATAGCACACCGAATTATGCTATTTTTGATAAAGAACACTTCTTCAGGACTGTATATCAGGCCGAGCTTTGTCGAGCCTTTGATATCCATGAACAGCGAAACATTAAACCCCCGCTCCGTAGATTCAGACTCCGCCAGATGATCAAAGTCAGGATGACCACCTATACTATGCGCATTCGTTCTCTTTTTACCAAATAAACCTCTAATCGCTTCTTGAATACCGTACTCCGCCTCAGCAATATTAGACTTGGCGAGGATTGTCTGACGCTCATTCAATACTCGTGGTGACCTAGCCCCATACGACTCAAAGGCAGAATCGAACACAGGCGTGCTTTTAGGGATTGACCGTTCGAAAACTGAATCGAACGATTTGTAGACACTTTTCAGCGAAGACATAATTTAACTCCTAAACTGTCCATGACAACAACTAGAACGATCAACCCCATAACCAACAAGCACCATTTGACGCAATTGGCCGCCTTCGATACCACTTGGAATTTTTTTAAAGTTACTTGAGCGACCTCGTGAACCTGAATCGCCAGATCTTTTTCAAATTCCTCTATGGATCGACCTGCCGCTTCCGAGGCATATGTCAATGCGTTGAATTCCTTGGCCACCGAACCGAAGAAAAACAATGATGGCTTATTCGCCCCACCGGCATTGGTTGACAAATCGGGCCAAATCGTCTTTATAACCCAATATATGCTCAGGAGAGCAAGAAACGCTAACAACACCAGCAAGCCAGCAAGCAGATAATTGCTTTCCATTCCAGACTTCAGTATTGCATCGGCTTTTAGTAGCACTCCGCCGAAGACCGCGGCTGAGAACGACGCTATGAGTCCACAGCGAAAATTAACCGTAGATATATAGCCATCATGTCTCTTTAGTGTGTCCCACATTCCCGAAATTCGTATTTTTTGGTCGTCTGAAATTGTCACAAATCGCACCCATTCAAATTGTCGATACTTCTGAATCAATACTGAGAATTAGTGGTTTCTAATCCATGCGATGGCTGGATAGGAGTTACCTGTATTTATACTTTTACGGCAAACCTTTCGGAGTCCAGGGAACATACAGCAGAGAAGCCAGTACCCTTCTTAAAGTTCATATTGTGCACAAAGTTCTTCATCGCGTCTGACGGATCAATTGCCTCAAGGTTCAGGCCATCGACTGCGATCCGAGAGAATGCGACGCTGAGAATCGGTTGATCCTCCATATGCCCTGTCGAACTGTTGAGCACGTTATCCATCGCCGTCACGATCACTAGGTCGTCCGGGAGGATGGCCAACAACTCTCTTCCCACACGCAAAGCACAGCTGCAGACGTAATCCTGATGGAGCTCATTGAAACGTCCAGCTGGCATCGCTTTGGTTGAGAGCTTGCCGCTTTTGAGTAGAGACTTGATTTCGGAAGGGATAACGTGTGAACCGTGGATGGCCAGCTTCGCTTCCAGAACTCCGCCCTCATGGACGATCATCTGGATAGATGAGCCTAGGTGTGAGATTTCCTCCAAAGACTCGAAAGCCTCAATAGCATCAAGCTTCGCTTGGCGGTCACCATCGAGGATACGCAGAGCAATATCACGCTCCTCAGCCCAGTCGTCGTGTGCAGTCTTCCATTCATCAAGCTCTGCCTGAAACAGTCTTTCGTCTTCGGCAGCGGCAACGCCGATTCTCACCAAAAGCGCTTCGCGCTGCCGACGCTCAAGCTTGAAAAGCCGTGCCCAGAAGTTAGGGCGATAAGTAGCAGATGCATGATGTGCGGCTTGCTCGAGCGATCCGGCCTTCAAGGGTTGCCTTGGCTCTGGCGTTGAGAGGATCTTCTTCCATTGCACCGGCTCAGCGCATTCTTTGTGCATGGAAAGCAGGAGATCGATGTGATTTTCATAGACCTCTACCTCGTACGCTGCTTGCTCTAGAGCCTCCATCTTATCGAACTCTTTTTGCCGCTTCTCGAGCTCACGTTGCCGACGATGAGCGTTGCGCTCAGCTCGTCTGGCTGATGCCTGCAGCGATCTTACAGTCCCTTTCCAACCCATCACGATGCTCCATACCGAATGCGTGATGGCACATTAGCATACGCCATCGAATCGTCGGCACGTCGGACGGGCGTAAAATTTTGACACTCAAAGGGATCCAAAACGCTTGCGAACACCAGCTAAGCGCATTATGTTGTGTCACGCAGAAAGAAAAACACTACATGATGTGTTTATGACTTTCTGCGCGGCTCACGATTTACTGCAAACCTCTTGTATCTCACATTGCTGGATGAAGGAGATTCCGTATGACAGATCGTCGCCCTCTCAACCCCAACGTGAACGTTCCAAAGCCTGGCGGTGGTGAACAACCACGGTCTCGCAACAAGGACGGTCAAGTCCGCGATAAACGGAGCGATGCTGGTAAACCGCGCGGCAAATGACGGCTTGCAGGTCATCAGCGTACGATCTCGCTGCTGACTTGTTCTGCCTCTACAAATTAGCCTTGGTGTATGCACAGAAGCAGCGCAATTCGAAGCACCAGTGCTACACCCTGACTCGAAAAGGGGCGCTGGTAATGCGCCCCTTTCGAGTATCACTCAGCAATCCGCTTTATCGCTTTTTCGATACGCTGACGGCCCGCGTGGGCAAGCTTACCGACCCCGGCTTCCTTGGCCACCGCGTAAACCAGCCCCTCTCCTACGTGACCATGCTTGGTCATTTCATCTACCAAGGCACGTAGTTCAGGCAAGCAGATTTCAGCGAGTGGGCGAATGGCATCGTCATCACCCGGCCTACGGAAGACAACGTTCATATCCGAGTCGAGATGAGTCGGCCAGAAGAATGTTCCTGCCTGCTCCTCTTCATGGGATCGGAATCGTGCCCGCGCTATTTGATCGACGCGATCACGAATGCGCGAGCCCGTTCTAACCCAGCCATGAGCACGCGCTATACGCCGTGCAAGCGCCATATCGAGCACAGGCCCCTCTTCTGCTACCACATGGGCAATCATCTGCTCCAAGGTAGCTGTGTAGCTCGGTTCGAAGAATCGGTCTGGATCAACCGCTTCCACAGCCTCGGCAGGGTCTGCTTCCTTGTAAACCAGGTGCTCCACTGGCACATAAGGAATCACGGTATCTTCTGCTGCTTGAGCCGCGGCAGCTCTCGCGTACTTCAACTCTGGCATTGCGCCAGACGGATCATTGGCTTCGGCAACTGAAGTCGAAGCTACAACAGCCACCTGATCCACCACCTCAATGACTTCAGCCATAGCAGCATCGACTTTCAGGCGCTCCGCCTCATGCGCAGCATCAATGACGGCTTGCTTGGCTCTCGACTCAGCGAGTAGCTCCGTCAATTTTTGATGAACCTTTTCTGCAGTCCCTACGGCATCAACCCACCAGTCGGTCGACCAGATCCGCACGATCTCCCAGCCAAGTCCCCGCAATACAAATTCCCGCAGTTTGTCGCGATCACGCGCAGTCGCACTTCGGTGATAGGTAGCACCGTCGCATTCGACGCCGGCGAGGAATCGTCCTGGAGCATCAGGGTGTACAACACCCAAGTCTATTCGGAAGGAGGAGACACCAATCTGGGTATGAACCTGCCAGCCCTTCTTGGCCAAAGCAGCTGCGACCGCCTCTTCGAACGGGCTGTCGAATCCACCTACGCTGCCAAAGTTAGCCTCTGCCAACGCCTGCGGCCCACGCTCGGCGAACTCGAGGAAGTGTTTCAGGTCGCGCACCCCGACGGCTTGCGTCCGAGCAAGGTCAATGTGCTCTGGGCGCAGGGTCGAGAACAGCACCAATTCTTGGCGAGCACGCGTGATTGCAACGTTGAGTCGGCGTTCGCCACCTGGACGGTTCATCGGGCCGAAGTTCATAGACATCGCGCCAGCAGCGTCTTTCCCGTAGGTGGTCGAGAAGTAGATGATGTCTCGCTCATCGCCCTGCACACTCTCCAGGTTCTTCACGAACACAGGCTCGAGCTCAGACTCAGCGAAATACGAATCGAGCGACGGATCCTTCCGGCATGCCTCATCAAGCATGTCCATGATGAGCTTCTGCTGCTCACCGTTGAACGTGACGACTCCCACGGTACGACGGCTCTCACGGAAAGACGGCGACTGAAGGCGAGTGACGAGGTCAGCAACTAGGGCTCTTGCTTCGATCAGGTTGGTACGTGAGCCGCCCTTGTCGTAGACACCTGCCACTGGGCACAATCGCACAGCCTTGTCAGCTGTGAACGGCGATGGGAAGGTCACAAGCTTCGAGCCGTAGTAACGCTGGTTCGAGAAGGCGATCAAGCTCTCATGGCGGCTACGGTAGTGCCAGTTCAGGTTTCGCATCGGTAGGTTTGCGCTGATGCACTCATCCAGGATGCTCTCCAGATCTGCTTCGACATCCTCATCATCAGCCGTAGACTCAGCACGGTCGAAGAACGAGGTCGGCGGGAGCTGTTTCGGGTCGCCCACCATGACAACCTGCTTCCCTCGCGCCATCGCACCAATCGCATCCCAGACTGGGATCTGAGAGGCCTCGTCGAAAATGACGATGTCAAACGGGGTCGAAGCCGGCGGTAGGTACTGAGCGATCGAAAGCGGGCTCATCAGCAAGCAAGGTGTCAGCTTCGTCAGCGCCTCGGGTGCTCGAGTCATGAGCTCCCGTAATGGAATGTGCTTAGTCTTCTTGCCCATTTCATGCCGCAGCAGGCCCCACTCAGAGGAGCGACTCACGCTGTCCTGGCTTGGCAGGTCAGCGCACAGCCGCGCCCGGAGCCAGTCCTTCGTCAGCTCGGTAAACTTGTCATCCAGCGCGCGGAAGTCGCGAATGCGTTGTTCGTGCTCGACGCTGACGAACGTCCGAATGACCTCCTCGTTGTCGACAGTGGTATTCAGCCACCAGCGAGCGTAATTCACCTCAAGGGCGCGACGGACTTTCCCGGAGGTGATCGCTCCGCTTTCCATGGCCTGAACAATCGGCGAGAGGCCAACGGCGAAGGCCTCATCGCGCACCTTTCTCCAGGAACACCAAGCCTTGAGTCGCGCCTCAGAAGAAACTACGGTCTCGCAGCTTTTCTTGAGGTCACTCAATGACAGGTGAGCGGTCTCATCAGTACCTGATTCGGTGAAGTGGCCTATCGACGTCAGGTGCGATGAACGCTCCTCCAGCAGCCCAAGCTTTTCACGCAGGGCAGCGCCAGCAAGTGAGATGGCACCTTCCGACTCCAGCAGCGCGTTGCCATCGCCCAACAGTGTTTGCAGAGGCGCCTTGTAAGCAGCAATCTGCTCCGGGTTCAGCGCGAGCTTCGCGACAGCAGTCGCTATTTTCCCCTGGAACACCACGGCCTGACGAGCTATCTCCAGCTTGGTCTTCAGCTCGCTCCAGACAGGCACCAACTCCCGCAGGTCAGCCAAGTCGGCCAAATCACGCTCAACCGTTGCCCGCTGTTTCAGCAGATCGAAGTCACCCTTCAGCAACGATCCACAACGGCCCTCTGCTACTTCGGAGTGATCATCAACGAGGCGACCGCGCTCTTCGATATCTCGACGCTCAGACTGGAAACGCAGTGCTGCGGTAAGGTGATCAATGTTAGTGCCCTCACCGCACCACAGCTGTTGAGTGCTCGAGCCAAGTTCGGACAGCGCGGCCATATCGCTATCAAGACGAGTCAGCGTGCGAAGCCGCCGGAGCTCTTCCTTCAATGCGTCTCCCAGCTGGCCCTGCTCGACCAACTGGAACCCCTCATCGATCCAGGCCAAGTCAGCTTGCTGGAGCCGAATGGCCTCTTGAAGCTTGATCGACGTCGAGATCTGCTCAGCGTCAGACTTTGAACCTTGCCAAACGGCAACGCACTCGTGCCCGGGTTCGAGCTCATCAATTGCGCGGCGCACGGCGCGGATCTCTGCCCAAGTAGCCAGATCTTTACCGTGATCGGCTTCACCCGAAGTGGTTTGAGACGGAGCCAACAAACCTGCGATACGACGCTTTCCGAACCAGGATTTTGGCCAGAACGCCTCCTCTGCTTCCTTCCACTCACGCAGCAACAGATCAATGTCGAGCGACTCAATCACATCGCCATAGGTCGCACTGAGCTGATGCTTGAGCTCTACTATTTGGCCAAGCAGTGCCACCGCCTGAGCAAGCTCATCGGTGACACTCTCTGGCCAGGCTGCGCTGAGCTCACCAAAAGTGGTACGACGTTGCTGTAGTAACTCGATACCCTGCTTTGCATCTGCGATAACTCGCGAGGGCCAGAGAGCGGATAGCTTGGCGTTGATCTCTCGATGCTGTTCAACCCACGCACAACCATCGCTCAACCGCTGGGAAATCGAACGAGCATCAGGACGCAATGCGAATCGCCAATCTTGTCCTGCAGCCGCAGGGAGTGCCTGGGAAAGGACTGACAGCCCCTCCAGTGCAGTCGGGGTGTAATCCGTAGCTGGGAGCCCGGCTAGCTCTACGAATCGATCAGCAGCACGCTGCACATCCAGCACGGCAGGCAGCACATCTCGAGCAGCCTGCACGAGCTGTTGTTGCCAATGGGGTGACCATTCCGCCTGACCAATCGTGGCCAACGCATTGCCAGTAAGCTGGCTGTACCCCACGGCATGCGCGTTCACTTCGAGGCGATCGCCCAATTCACGAAGCTCAAGCATGGCTTTCTGGTCGTGCGTGTCAGGTGAAGCCCAGCCAACCGGCGCAACAGCTTCATCGCCACCCGAGGTGACCGTGCCAATCGCATCGTAGATGGTGTAACCGTTGCGATGGCGCCGGTGCAGGCGCTCGACGTAAATATTCAAGCTATCGCGTAGCGTGGCAAGGCGCTGCGCTTCAACCTCCCATGCCGCGGAATCCACTTGCCCCTTGGCTTCCCAGGCAGATTGCAGCTGGGCAAGGACGTCGGTCTTTCGAGCCTTGCTCGAGTGAAGCTCAAGACAGAACTCGCCTAGGCCAATCTCACGTAGTCGACGGTACACAACATCCAGCGCCGCGATCTTCTCCGAGACAAACAGCACTCGACGCCCTTGGGCAATCGACTGAGCGATCATGTTGGAGATCGTTTGGCTCTTGCCGGTACCGGGCGGGCCGATGAGCACGAAGTCTTTGCCCTTGGCTGCCGCCATCACAGCTGCTAGTTGAGACGAGTCAGAAGGCAGCGGACAGAAAACATCCGTCGGGCCGTAATCACGATCCAGCGACTGCGCATCTGGGAACGGGGTGTCCGAAACGAACGAATCGCGCGGCGTATCCAGGAGGTGCTGAACCACTGGGCTCTGCCGTAGGTGCTCGGCGTTCTCGGCCAGATCCTTCCACATGAGGTACTTGGCAAACGAGAACATCGACAGCACGACATCCTCGCTCAGCTCCCAGCCAGGAATGTCCTTGATAGCGTGACCAACTTTGTTCCAGATGCCGGCGATGTCCAGACCTGAATCGTCCCGCGGCAGCTCATGCTCCAGGGAGCCCAATCCCAACTCGAAGTCTTGCCGGAGCATCTCAATCAGCGTCGGGTTGAAGCGTGGCTCATCATCGTGGAGCACCATGGTGAACCCGGATCGAGCGCTCTTGCGCTCCAGCGTGACGGGAACCAGAACCAGAGGCGCCTTGTACTTCTGCCCTTCCCTGTCTTCACGCGTCCAGCTCAAGAAACCGATAGCCAGGAAGAGTGTGTTCGAGCCACCTTCCTGCAAGGCTGTACGAGCCCCGCGGTAAAGCTCAGTGAGTCGCACATCCATCTCATTAGATTTCAGGGCAACGAACACCTCTCTACGCTTGAGGGCGTCTTCCGCATGCCGGCGACGAACATCCTCATGTTCACGTTGCTCGTAAAGAGCAAGCTCCCGCGGATCAGCACCATCCATGAGGTCTGGACGGGTGAGCAGCTTCAGCGACTGACCACTGGCCAGTACGTCCTCAAGAGCACCCGGGTCTGGGGACTCTAGCTTCAGCGCCCGCTTGCCCGTCTTGAAGTTCAGGAGGTTGTTTCGAAGAGAGAGATCCAGGAGCTTACGCTGCCAACGACCAAGACGATCGGCTGGGTCGAGCTTCGAAAGATCTTCGACGACCACCTCGTGTCTCTCGTCTGGAATACCCGCTCCGTCTTCGACCAGGAGGGCTGGAGCATCGTCCGATATCTCATCAGCAATCCGCGCGATCTGAGCCTCAGCACTCGCAAGCGGCTTGATCCGCTGCAGTCGAGCCCGGCGAATGTCGAGCAGCATTTCAAACTCGCTATCCGCGTCTTCGGCAATCTGTTTTTCACCTCTCTCCACCGCGTAGGAGAAAGTTGGAACGAGATTCTGCGTACTGAGCGTAGTTTCGAATAGAACCAGCTCCCGCAGCTTCACCCGTTTGCGCACCGCCGTCACATCATCGACAAGGGCAGTGGTGAACTCTTCAGGCTTCATCCACAGGCCCGCGAAGGCGTGTCCACGGGTGAATACGATTACCGGGTTGAGGCCGATTTGCTCCAAGGCGGCGCAGAACAGCAGGGTCAGATCCATACAGGTAGCCAAGCCGGTATCGGCAATCTGGCTGGGGCTGCGCACCTTTTGACCAGACTGTTCAAAGCTTGCGGGC
This sequence comes from Pseudomonas sp. SIMBA_068, assembly GCF_046534705.1. NCBI lineage: Bacteria > Pseudomonadati > Pseudomonadota > Gammaproteobacteria > Pseudomonadales > Pseudomonadaceae > Pseudomonas > Pseudomonas sp. SIMBA_068. The sequence goes on along the minus strand of NZ_JAWRYI010000009.1, from coordinate 124,362 downwards.
GGCAATGCATAGTCGAGCTTCATCCGTGCAACGGCGCTCCACACTGCAGACGCCAATTGCCAGGCTCGTTTGGCGCCACCCTCATATCCGTCCAGTGACGAGGACAGTTCACTTTGACGAAGCAAGTCAGCTGTCTGCTTCAGCAGACGCTCGACAGCCGGATCATTCGGCTGGACGAAGGCGGCCGTCATGTCCGGAATATGCCGCAAACCACCCCACTGATTTCGGGGCAGCAGGTCTACGACCTGCTCGAAACGGGCAATCTCCTTCCTACCGCCCTCTGCTTCTTTGTCATCGGCCTCGAGCACGAAAGAAAAAGTCGATAGCTCTGCTTCGGTCAGGCGGCTAAGTAACGGGCCGTCCAACACCAAATCAAGCCCTGGAATGATTCGGAAGCTGTCTGCCGCAACCTCATCGATCCGCCAGACCTTGGCCTTGAACACTTCAGGTTCCGAGGTCAACGTCAGGGTCGCATTGACGAAGCGGTCTTCTGTCTCGTTCGAGATGCGAAGCTCGCGAATCACGGGAATGGCGTTCTGGAAGTCGGCAAGGTTCAGCTTCGCCACCAAGGTGGCCAGGATCTTCACTTCTTTAGGAGGGGTTTCGTCTTGGTGCGTGAGGGGCTGAACGATGTCGTCCATGCGCAACCTTCCTTGTCGTTATGCCCAAGGGAGTGCCGGAATTGGCCGGCCAGAGGGCCCCTCTTGAGCGAATGGCGAGATGATAGCGCTTCCAGTTACAGTCGTAATGAGCCTTTGGTCGCGCCTAGACGATCGCTAACCATTGAAAGGTTTCAGCAATGAACAAAATGGCCTATCAGTGTGCCGTAGCGCTTACCTGAAGCTGATATCTCACCTTGCTCAACTCTGCCTCAGCCTGCCGAAGCTCGCTCTTGATACTTGTCCACATCAACACCAACGTGGCGATCTTCTCGCGGGAGGCCGTCAGCTCTTCACCCTTCATGGCCAGTTCACTCTCGAGCAATATCCGTATCGTCCGAGGCCCGCAGTTCCTTGATCTCAGCTTCTGCGATTGCGAGCTTCTGTACCAAATCCCTTTCTCTCTGCTGTACCTCCAAGTTTTTGGAGCGTGCCTCGCTCGCCTCTTTGGTCTTGGTTTCGAGCTGGTGAGCCAGCAGCTCTTTGGCCCCTTCCGCGCGAGCAGTTGCAGCATTGGCAATACCCAGGTCGCCTCTCAGATGCTCGATAGCGTCACGATGCAGGCTGGCCTCCTTGGCGTGCTGGCGGCTTTCGGCGATCAATCGCTCATTATCGCGAATCAGTCGAGTGGCCTCTTCCTGCTTAACCATGAGCGTCTGCTGGAGGACTGTCACCTCTTGCTGCATCTGGTAGATCTGAGTTTCGTGACGGTTTAGATCCTGGTCGCGCTGTTCCTTTACTGCTATTCGGTAGTGCTCGAGTGCTTCTCTGGCGTGCGTATGCTTCTCCTCCAAAGATTCGATCTGGGCGTCCTTCTCTTGCACGCGAATCTCAAGGTCGCTGCAGCTCTGGCTGATCCGGGCGTTTCGAGTGATCTCAGTTTGAAGGCTGGATTGAACGATGTTGAGTTCTTCGCCCTGGGCCTGCAGGGCTGACTGCAGCTTGGCCATCTCCAATTGCGACTGCTCAAGCTTGCTTTGAAGTGTACTGCTCTCAGCTTTCAGCGCTTTGCGTTCCAGCTCAAAAGCGGCTCGCTCACGCGCCAAGGCTTCGTTTCCCTCCTCAACCAGGCGTTCAAGCATCTTGCTCACCAGCTCCGTGAGTTCATCACTTAAGCGCGAAGGCGAAGCCGAGGGTCGGGGATCGTGTGATTCAATCTCCTTCAAAAAACGCTGAATCGTTGTCTTTGAGCCGGTATTTCCAAGTTCGATGCGTATCGCGTCGATACTAGGGTTCTGCCCTCTCGACAGCAGAGCCTCGCGAGCCTTGCGCACCAGTACCAGGTTAATGCCGCCTCTAGCCATGTCTATCCCTACGATTTCGTACCGTTTTACGTTTCATGTAATTACGTGCCACTTTAACACCATTAGATACAAAGTTTTCCTTAGTTTTTGGCAAGACATAATCGAGGTTTATGGCTTGTCATGCCGTTGAGCGGCAGTAAAATGGTTAGAAATGCCGTACAAATGGTAAAAGCGAGCAACCGATGGCTCGAAGCGGGGAAAATTGCGTGGTTGAAGTGGTCAGCAAGGCAGAGAGGTACCTAGAGGCGAGCGTTCGAGAGAACACCTCGAAGAGCTATGCGGCTGCCCTCGCCCACTACGAGGTGACCTGGGGCGGCTATCTGCCCACTACCAGTGAGTCAGTGGTACGGTATATCGCTGAGTACGCTGACCAACTGGCGCTCAGTACCCTCAAGCAGCGCTTGGCTGCCCTAGCCAACTGGCATCAAAGCAACGGATTCCCTGACCCCACTAAAGCACCCAAGGTCAGGCAATTGTTAAAAGGCATTCGGGCATTACACCCTGTGCAGCAAAAGCAAGCGGCACCCCTAGCATTGCTGCATCTCGAAAAGGCAGTGGCGCATCTCCAGGAGGAGGTTGTTCAGGCAAGAGCTGCCGGCAACATGTCTAGCCTACTCAAAGCGACTCGCGATATCGCCCTGCTGACGATCGGCTTTTGGAGAGGGTTTCGCGGAGACGAACTCGCCAGGCTCACCATCGAGAACACACATGCCGAGCGCTACGTTGGGATAAGGTTTTACTTGGGAACTAGCAAGGGGGATCGACAAAATATCGGGAGGGAGTACAAAACCCCCTCATTGACCAAGCTATGTCCTGTGGAGGCATACCTCAATTGGCTGGAAGCTTCTGGCCTCACCCGCGGCGGCGTATTCCGGGGCATTGATCGTTGGGGCAACATCAGCGATCGACCTCTCGCTGCCCACAGTCTCATCCCCCTTCTTCGGGGCACCCTAGAGCGCTGCGGCCTACCCTCTCAAACGTTTACCGCTCACTCCATCCGGCGGGGCTTTGCCACATGGGCGGCGAGTTCAGGCTGGGACATCAAGACCTTGATGGAATACGTAGGCTGGAGTGACATGAAGTCGGCGCTGCGCTATGTGGAGCCCGCCCAGCAATTCGGCGGACTCGTGCGGAAGCTTGAGGGGTGATTTCTGGCGCGCTCTGATTGCCAACAGAGGTAGGATTGCGTTGACCGCTGCTGGCTGGAGTTTCTGGATAGGCATGATCGAGACAGATGGCCATCTCAGCTCACTTACATCTCATGACGTCCCGGTCCAATCGGGTGTAGCCATTGAAAACGTAGAAATTTGATTCAATGCCAGCGGTTGGGATGTATAAAAAAACCGCCCTTGAAGGCGGTTTGTCTGCGTTCGGAAGATGATTCTAGCGAGCCAGCCAGCTTTCCACTTCCTCGGATCCGTACTCGGCTTTCCATTCCTTAAGCAGCTTGTGATTGCCGCCCTTGGTTTCGATGATCTCGCCATTGTGCGGGTTCTTGTACTGCTTCACCTGACGGGCGCGGCGCGGGGACTTTTCTGCAGCTGAAGGAGCGACTGAACGACGGTTCGCCTGCGGATCCAGAATGTTGATAATGTCGCGAAGGCTGTAACCGTATTTGCTCAGCAAATCGCGCAGCTTGGTCTCAAATTCGATTTCTTTCTGCAGCTCAGAAGAGCTTTTCATTTCTTCCAGCTCGGCCAGCTGGGCGGCCAATTTTTGCTCAAGCTGACGGAATTCTGCCAGGCGGGACATATGAGATCCTCAAATTTAATGAAAATAGTCGGACATCCTAAAGCATTTCGTTAACGATGTCTTTTAGTTTGACGCTGATTCTAAATCATCGTTGACTTTAACTTACCATGGATTGTTTTCTCTAGAGTGCATAAATCTTGACACATTCATGATGTTGTACTGACCGCAGGCTACTCTGCTTGCAGAATTCACGTGCCTTTTCGACACGCTCAATCGTCCCGCGCATCACATTCAACCGACGGTTAACTTCCTATACCCAGACTGATAGGACGACAGCCCGGCCTAGCTTCGCACGCTCCTCAACCACACGAGCAGGCGTAACAGGTTAGACCGGTCAGGTCACACTCCTCGAGTAAATAGCGTTGTGAGCTTGAATTTGCAGCTGAATTGACTTTATTTGCACCCAGAAGTGAAATACAAATCGTTAAGCGCAGCGGTCTGACCAGTTCATAAAACGACCTTTCGATTGAGAATGGTCGATCCTGCGACGAGAGGTAGTGAGCTACTACCATTGCTGCCATTAATAGTAATGATTAATGAAGATAAGATTTTTATTAGTAAATACTATGAACCTGCGCATCTATGATGTGCTTCGTTGTGCATATTTCTGGTCAGACCGGACAAAGGAAGCGGAAATTCTTCAGCCACCCTAAACTGTTACTCATCAGATTCTGTCTGTCACAGATCTGCTGCGAATGGGGACGACCCAATCCGCTCAGCGAAGGCCGTCAGGCCGCACGAGTCAAAACTGGATGACGAAAATCATGTTGCTCCACGATCAAAACAATCGAGTCTGTATCGCATGTTTTTTCCACTTCTCGTGCACCTCATCCATCCGTTCAAACCTACATAGCACTCCGCCACCGCAGCGGGACCCTACTATCCAAACGCCGGAACTCACATTCACGTCCTCAGCGCATCAATAAACACCATAATCCATTCTCACAAGGCACTCGCAGACTTGGCGATACCCTTCGTTATCCATAAGAAGACTGCAGGGGGCGCCCCCCCCCCAAGCCAAGGGCCGGTTCGATGAGCCAGTTAGCCGCCAATTGATGGTTACCCAAAACGAATGCCGCTAGACCGCGAACCTGATCCATTCGCACAGAAACAACGGAACTGACTACTCCAGCAACTCGGACCTGCTGATGAGCAAGGGCCTAGTAAATCTATCGCTAGCATACGGGCCTCCAATTGTTTGTTTTAGCTGGCTTATGGATAGGGGCCCCTTACAATAGCTACAAGATCGCTCGTGCGTTCGAGGCCTATCTGATGCAACATCCAGAAATTATCGCTGAGCGGGCGCCAACAAACGACTCCGCTATAACCACCTCTACCAGACATCACCAACATGGACCGGATGAACGTACGCTGGAACATGAAAACCAGCACTGCGCAATTTAAACCGGAAAGACAACTGAATAGAACAAGCGGTCCAGACTGCCAGCTCAATCCGACTCAAAAGCAACTTTGATTGGCAGCTCACCTGCCTCGAATAACTCAGCTGCAACTTTATGCCGGCGAGCTTGTTCCAGGTGCTTACGCATGTGATCAGCTGCTGCAAGCCGATCACCTTTTTCAAGACAAGCAAGGATAGCGAGATGCTCAACCGCCTGCTCTCGCCGAGGAGCGCGCTTGCTAGCCTGACGGTATTCCACAAGACGGCGAAGCTGGTCGAGACGACGAACCGTCTGGACGTGAAATCTGTTGCCGGAAAAGCTGGCAAGCGTCTCGTGAAACTGAGCATTTGATTCGAACAGTTCCTGCGGAGTCATGGTCAGGTAGCCGCCATCAGCAATGAATTGCTGCTGCTTTTTACAGCGAGCCAAAGCTTCGGTATCGATCATAAACGTTGGGGCAAGCAGTCCCGCCGGCTCGATGATCGCTCGGAAGGAATAGCTTTCTTCGTAGGCTTCGACCGAGTCGATCATCGGCAGGAATTGCCAGCCTTGGCCGGCACGCTGCTCAATCCAGCCTTCTTGTTGAATGCGGCTCAAAACCCCTCGCAGCATATAGCGTGAAATGTTGAATAAACGCATCAGGTCCGTTTCAGCAAACTGCTCAGGAATCTGGCCGTTCAGTCGCATCACCGCGATCTGCTGATAGACCGGGTCGTCGATGGAGACCGACAAATCTTGGGCAATTTCAGCCAGATCATCATAGGGCTTGGCCAGGAAAAAACCGCGATTGCGGTCCTGACTCAGCAATCCTCGCTCGGCAAGGTAGTTGAGAGCAATCTTGATAGGAGTTCGTGACGTCTTCAAAGCCTTAGCCAGTCCTAGCTCCGAGACATGATGCCCCGCAGCCAGTTGCTCTTGGCGAACATAGGCAACGATATCGCGAGCCACGCGGGCTTGAAGAGGCGTCAAATTCATATCTTTTCCGAGTTGGGGCGTTGGATTGTGGGGCTCCTCCCATCAGACGAACCCCACAGCTCCCACATTATGCCTTTTGCGGGTTCATTTCCAAATGGAGTTCGGCGTTAACAGATGTCGAGACCATTGGCTTACGGGTCATAGCAGTGCAATAAACGCACCAGCCACCAGGAGGATGCCTGCGATCATGAGGACCAGTTGTACGAACTCGTGGCTTGAACAGCGTCCCAGTGGCGCTCGGAGCGGCCACACCGAAAAGGTTTCCGCCAACGACAATGAACGCAACTGCCCGACAACGTCACCGGTACTTGGCAGCAGGTCCTTGAGCAAAGAGAAGTTCAGCGAAGTAGTCGACGCGATGCCAGCCAAAGTGAGCGACGTAATCAAAACCAGCGATGCAGTAGATTCAGCAAACGGCACAAGAAAAAATGCAGTTATCAATCAGCATCGAGATCGCAATCACGTTACGGCGCTTGCCTGAGTTAAACCCGCCACCGCGAGTCAGATACCAGCCGATGAGGTTGCCCAGCCCCATGTATAGCACGACTGCAGCAGCATACAGGATGGCAGTCACTAGACCGATTTCTCCAGCAATAGATGCCGCTCTTGCTGAAGGTAGCTCGGCAGCCAGGTCAGGAGGGGATGCTGGGTGTAGACGTTGCAGCCTTGCGCAGAGGCTGCAGTACCCCCTTTTTGCCGCCACCGGAACGCGAATCCAAGATAGTTTTGCTCTCTTGGCTGCACAGCCACCGCATGTCTTCAGGCTTGCCGAAGAACAGAAACCCAGCCAACAGCCAACCGCCAGCAGAGCCGACGGCCAGCCATCAACTTACGAAGCTGAGTGATAGACCGGGAATGCTCCGAACATCACGCCACCTACCAACATGGCCATGCTCACCAGGAGCGCCCATTTCAACGCAAAGCGCTGGTGGTCACCCAGGTCGACTTTTGCCAACGCCACCAGCAGATATAGCGAAGGCACCAATGGGCTGAGCAAGTGAACAGGCTGACCAACCACCGATGCCCGGGCGATCTCCAGATGCGAGATTCCGTACGTAGCGGCGGTCTGGGCGATCACTGGCAAGATGCCGAAGTAGAAGGCATCGTTCGACATGAAGAAGGTGAACGGAATGCTGACCAAGGCAGTGAACACCGCCAGGTATGGGCCAAACGCATCAGGAATGACTGCCAACAGCCCCTTCGCCATCGCATCGACCATGCCGGTACCCGAAAGGATGCCGGTGAAGATGCCTGCGGCGAAAATGACCGAAGTCACCGCGAGAACGTTGCCCGCGTGAGCGGAGATACGCTCTTTCTGCTGCTCCAGATGTGGGTAGTTGATCATCACCGCGATGGCGAAGCAGACCATGAACAGCACTTGAATCGGCACGATACCTGCCATCAACACGCCAATCATCGTTGCAGTGAGTAACAGGTTGGGCCAGAACATGTGCGGACGGCGATTGCGATCGCACTCCTCATGCGAACCATTACCCAACGCGATAGAGCCGTTGTGGAAATCATCCACGGCAACCACGCCCAGGCGAGCACGCTCACGTCGACCCAGCAGAATTGCGATGAAGAGCAAGCAGGCGCAGCCCAGCAGCATCGACGGCACCATCGGCAGGAAGATGTCCATTGCATCGACATGCAGCGCAGCCGCAGCACGGGCAGTAGGACCACCCCACGGGGAAATGTTCATGATGCCGTTTGCGATGTTGACCACGCAGGTCAGGCCCAGAACGCTCATTCCCAGGCGCTGATAAAGCGGCAGGAATGCGGCGACCACGATCATGTAAGTAGTGGAACTGTCGCCATCCAGGGATACAAGCATGGTCAAGATCGTGGTTCCGACCAAGACCTTCAGCGGGTCACCCTTCACGATCTTCAGGATGCAGCGCACCAATGAATCGAACAGTCCCGCGTCGATCATGATGCCGAAGTAAAGAATCGAGAAGGTCAGCATGACGCCAGTCGGCGCCAGAGTCTTGATGCCGTCGAGCATCATCGTGCCCAGGCCGGCATAGAAACCGCCAATCAGGGCAAACACGATCGGTACCACAATCAGGGCGACCAGGGCAGTCAGCCGCTTGGTCATGATCAGGTACATGAAACAGGTGACCATCGAAAAACCGAGCACGGTCAGCAGCATGGCTCTCTCCTTATTTTATTAGTGCCGCGAAGCCAGGCTTTTAGCGGTACGAAGCGGAAGGAGCGGACTGAGGCCGGACGGATTTACGGTAGGTCTGATTGCATTTCATCTTGAATTTCCTCGTTTTTGTCTTTGTGCGGGAAAGGCTGGCAGGCAGATCAATGGCCGGTCTTCAGGCTTCAAGGTGACCATTCGGCGCTCGACCGAAGTTTTTCTGCTGGAAGTAAATTGACTCAAGTTTAGACAAAGCGCAATATCACCTCACAAAAAACACGCCTGTGAGGTCCCCGGCATGAGCAAGCACATTGGCCAAACCCTGGCCGTAAACGGTCGCAACTACCGCGTCTGCAACGTATCTGAAGCCGTAAAAGCGATAGGCGGCGACTTCGCCCGCCTGCCAATGAGCCTCCGGATCCTCGCTGAGAACGTCCTGCGTACCGAGGCAGAGCCGAACGAGGCGCTGAAAGTAATTTGCACTCGCTCTAAAAACAGCGACATCCCCTTCCGCCCCGCTCGCGTAGTACTTCAGGACCTGCTCGGCACCCCTGCCTTGGTCGACCTGGCCGGCCTGCGTGACGCAGTAGCAAAAGCAGGCGGTGATCCACGTCAGGTAAACCCGGTCACCCCTACTCACCTCGTCGTGGACCACTCGCTGAACGTAGAGCGTTGGGGTGATGCCAGCGCATTGGCCGATAACGAAGCTATCGAGCGCGAGCGCAATGCCGAGCGCTTTGCCTTCCTGGGCTGGTGCAACAAGGCCTTCAACAACCTGTCGATCGTGCCTTCCGGTAACGGCATCCTTCACCAGATCAACCTGGAGCGCCTGACCACCGTCATCGGTACGCGCGAATCCGAAGGTGATCTGTGGGCCTTCCCAGATACGCTAGTCGGCACTGACAGCCACACCACCATGATCAATGGCATCGGCGTGCTGGGCTGGGGTGTTGGTGGTATCGAGGCAGAAGCCGCAATGCTGGGCAAAGCCCTGATGATGCGGGTTCCAGAAATCGTCGGCGTCCGACTGGAAGGCGTCCCGCCATCGGGCTACGTTGCTACCGACATCGCGCTTGCCTTGACCGAAAGCCTGCGCAAAGCCGGCGTAATCGGCAGCGTGTTGGAATTCCATGGACCAGGCGTTGCCGCCCTGTCCTTGGCGGACCGTGGCACCCTGTCCAACATGGCTCCTGAGTTCGGCGCTACCGCAGCAATGTTCGCGATCGACGATCGCACCCTGCACTACCTGCGACTCAGCGGTCGCGGCGGTGAGATTGCCGAGCTGACCGAGGCTTATGCCAAACATCAAGGTCTGTGGCATGACAGCCTGGAATCGGTCGAATACGACCGTGTCGTCACCCTCGACCTGAGCACCGTTGGTCGTGCGATTGCCGGCCCGAAACAACCTCACCAGCGCATCCTGCTGGGTAAAGGCGAAGCAGCAAAAGACGTCCCTACCGGCCTGGATAACGGCTCGGTCGTGATTGCCGCCATCACCAGCTGCACCAACACCTCCAACCCCCGTGGCGTGATCGCTGCGGCCCTGGTCGCCCGCAATGCACTCAAGCGCGGTCTGCGTAGTGCTCCATGGGTCAAGACTTCCTTCGCACCCGGCTCCAAGGTGGTCGCCGACTACCTGGACCGTGCAGGTCTGAACGTGGACCTCGACAACATGGGCTTCAACGTTGTTGGTTACGGCTGCACGACCTGCAACGGCATGTCCGGCCCTCTGCTCAGCAAAGAGATCGAGGACGAAATTCGCACTCGCAAGCTGGAAACCGTTGCAGCGACCTCCGGTAACCGCAACTTCGAAGGTCGCGTACACCCGCTGGCTCGTGAAGTGTTCATCATGTCCCCTCCCCTGATCGTGGCGTACGCGATCGCTGGCACCTACCGCATCGACCCGCAAGTGGATGCGCTCGGCACCGACGCCGAAGGCAAGCCGGTTTACCTCAGCGAGCTGTGGCCTTCGGATCAAGAGCTGGACGAGATCGAGAAGAAAGCACTGTCGGCCGACCTGTTCGACAAGGCCTACAGCTCGGTACCTCGCGAAGCGGGCGTCATCGCCTCTGACCTGCGCGCCGGCGTCACCGATCAGTACGCCTGGGACCAGAGCAGCACTTACATCCGCAAGCCGCCGTACTGGAGCGATGAGCTGACTGCTACCGACCCTCAACGCGACCTGAAAGACATGCGCGTTCTGGTGATGCTGTCGGACAACATTACTACCGACCACATCTCGCCGTCGGGCGCCATCCTGCCGGACAGCGACGCCGGTTCGTACCTCAAAGGCCACGGCATTGGTGTTGATGACTTCAACTCCTACGGCACTCGTCGCGGCAACCACGAAGCCGCGCAGCGCGCCACCTTCGCAAGCCCCCGCCTGAAGAACGAGCTGATGAGTGACGGCCGCGAAGGCCCTTGGACGCTGCTGCTGCCGGAAAACCGCGTGAGCACCGTGTTCGAAGCCGCCCAAGCCTACGCCGATCGCAAGCAGCCTCTGATCGTAGTGGCAGGCAAGGAGTACGGCAGCGGTTCGTCGCGTGACTGGGCAGCCAAAGGCCCTCGCCTGCTGGGCGTGCGCGTTGTCGTGGCCGAGAGCTTCGAGCGCATCCACCGCACCAACCTGGCTGGCCTGGGCATCCTCCCGCTGCAGTTCCCAGAAGGTGTAACTCGCAAGACGCTGGGCCTGACCGGTCACGAGAAGTTCTCGGTGGAAGGCATAAACGACACCTTCGCGCCTGGCGACAAGCTGCAACTCGTCATTGAGCGTGCAGATGGCACCACTGAAAACGTAACCGTCACCAGCCGCCTGGATACGCATGAAGACGTGCGCTACTTCCGCCGCGGCGGCCTGCTGCCGCAGCTGCTGGTGGAGAGCATGGACAAGGCTGCACAAGCGAAGCAACTGGAAGGAGCAGTGTAATGACTCAAGTTCGAATCCCTGCCGTATTCATGCGCGGTGGCACCAGTAAAGGCGTCTTTTTCCTGGAGCAAGATGTTCCGGCTGCAGGCCCCGAGCGTGATGCACTGATGCTTCGCGTCATCGGCAGCCCGGATCCTTATGGCAAGCAGATCGACGGCATGGGTGCTGCCACCTCCAGCTCCAGCAAGGTCGTCATCATCGGTAAATCGGGTCGTACCGATTGCGATGTTGATTACCTGTTCGGTGCCCCGGCAATCGAAAACCCGGTGGTCGACTGGTCCGGTAACTGCGGCAACCTGAGCGCAGCCGTTGGCCCATTCGCCATTCGCCAAGGGCTAGTCGATGCTCCTCGTGACGGCATCGCCACCATCCGAATTTGGCAGGCCAATATTCAGAAGCGCATCATCGCCCATGTCCCGATGAAGGATGGCGAGGTCGTTGAAGAAGGTGATTTCGTGCTGGATGGCGTCGCCTTCCCTGCTGCCGAAATCGTCGTGGAATTCCTTCAGCCTGGCGGTTCGGGCGGCAGCATTCTTCCAACCGGTAATGTCGTGGATGAACTGGATATCCCTGGCTTCCCAAGCTTGCCGGCAACGCTGCTCAACGCAGGCAACCCGACGATCTTCGTCGACGCTCAGCGCGTTGGCCTGACCGGAACCGAGACCCAAGACCAGGTGAATGGCAACGCCGAACTGCTGCAGTCGCTGGAAACCATCCGCGCACACTGCACCGTAGCCATGGGTCTGGCGGCTACCGCTGAGGAAGCAACACGCCTTCGCCCTCACACGCCGAAGCTCTGCCTGGTAGCTGCGCCGCAAACCTACGGCGCTGCCGGTGGCAAGACAGTCGAAGCCGGCGAGATCGATGTGATCGCCCGCATCCTTTCCATGGGCAAATTGCACCACGCAATCACCGGCACTGGCGCTGTAGCCGTTGCCGTGGCGGCCGCTCTGGAAGGCACGCTGGTCAACCGTATCGTCGGCGATATCGGTGAACGCCAAGTCAATATGGGCCACACCGCCGGCACCGTTGCCGTAGGCGCGCAGACCACCCAAGTCGATGGCAACTGGATTGTAGACAAGGCCGTCATGAGCCGAAGCGCCCGCCGCCTGATGGAAGGCTGGGTGCTCGTACCGTCGAAGTACTGATGGCTCAGCTACCGCCGACCTTCGAAGGTCGGCGGCACTCATCACAACAAAAACAACGATGAGATTTTGCTATGTGCCCATCACCGCTTTTACCCGCCATTACTCGACGCACGCTGCTCTCTTCTACTTCCATCGTCGCTGCGGCAACCATTCTGGGCCTCGGAGCGGGAGCGGCAGATGCCAAATCAGGACCTGAGAAGAACTCTATGCAGCCTGCCAACTCGAACAAAACCCAAATTGTCTATGTGGGCTCCAGAACCACTCGCGAGCGAAACGCCCGCGGTGCAGGCATCACGGTTTATCGACATGACACGCAAACAGGTCGATCCGAATTGGTTCAAACCGTCGGCGATCTGACCAATCCATCCTTCCTGTGCCTCGACCAAACCCAGAGCCTGCTGTTCTGCGTACATGGCGACCAGTCCACTGTCAGCTCATTCCAAATTGAGCCAGCCAGCGGAACGCTCACCAAGGTAAGCTCGGTTAGTTGCGAAGGGAACAACCCCGTCCACCTTACCGTGGACAAGAGCAACAAATTCCTCGCTGTGGCCAACTATGCCACCGGCAGCATTGTCATTCTGCCGTTCGATAAGACCGGCCACCTGCAACCCGTCATCAGCAAATACGACCTTCCGGGCAACCCTGGCCCGCACAAGATCGAGCAGGCGAGCTCCCACCCGCACATGATCCCACGCGATCCATCGGGCCGCTTCCTGGTGGTCCCGGACAAAGGACTGGATAAAGTCTTTGTGTTTGATTTGAAGCAGAACGGGACCGCACTGAAGCCTGAACTGGCGCATGAAATCAAGACACGCGAGGGGGCCGGGCCTCGACATGTGGTGTTCTCTCCGACCGGGTCATTTGCTTACGTTGTGAACGAACTGGACAGCACGATCACCAGCTACCGCTACAACCAGAATGACGGCTCCCTGGTTCCATTCCAGGTGGCCCCAGCCCTCCCTCAGGACTTTGTAGGGGACAGCCGTGCAGCAGCGCTGGTCATGGCACCGGATGGAGTACATTTGTTCTCCTCCAATCGCGGGCATGACAGCGTGACCATTTATTCGGTGGATCAGCCTACCGGGAAGATCAACCCGATCGGCAACGTACCTAGCCAGGGCAAGAAGCCTCGGTTCATGACTGCGTCCCCTAACGGTCGCTTCTTGTTCGTCGCTAACGAAGACAGCGACAACATCAAGACTTTCTCCATTAGCCCGAAAGGCGAACTGGCTTTGCTGGAGCATCAGATCCAGACCGGCAGCCCGCTCTGCATGATTTTCCGCACCGCCTGAACCTCTTTTTTTCCTGATCCTGGCGTGCCGGGAGGCACGCCTACACCCCACGTTCCAATTGATGGAGCAGCAAATGCATAACATAAACAAAACTGGTTGCAAGCTTCTTGCCGTAACTCCTTGCCTGGCCGCAGCGACGGCTTATGGGGATGGCTTTATAGACGACAGCAAGGTCACCTTGCAAACGACGAACTTCTACATCAACCGCGATTTCCGTGACGGCGCCGGCCAGTCAAAGCGCGAAGAATGGGCCCATGGTTTCATTCTCGATGCGAAGTCCGGATACACACCAGGGCCAGTCGGTTTTGGGGTCGATGCTCTGGGCATGCTCGGCCTGAAGCTGGACTCAAGTCCCGATCGAACCGGTACCGGCCTGCTGCCGACCCATGATGATGGTCGCGCAGCCGACGAGTTCAGCCGCCTGGGCCTGACTGGCAAGATGCGCCTGTCCGAGACAGAGCTTAAATACGGCACTCTGATCCCCAAGCTGCCCACGGTTCAGGCCAACACTGGCCGCCTCCTCCCCCAGACCTTTGAGGGCGGCCTGCTCACCAGCAAAGAATTCGATTCGCTGTCCTTCATCGGTGCCCGCTTCGAGCGCCAAACCGATCGCGACTCGACAGACCGCGTACCGATCACACTAAACAACAAAAACCGTCGTTTCACAGGCAATGCCGAAGGTGACGCCTTCTGGCTGGGCGGCTTGGATTACCAGCTCACAAAAGACCTGCTGCTGATCTATCAATATGCAGAGCTGGAACACGTCTACCACCAGCACTTCGTGGGGGCGAACTATTCGATTCCAGTGGGCCGCGGGAAGATCAAAGCTGATCTTCGCTACATGGAAAGCGACGATGACGGTCGCGCTTTGGGCGGACGTATCGATAGCAGAGCAATTTCCGGCATGTTCACCTACAGCTTGGGCGGACATGCGCTGGGTCTGGGACTGCAAAAGATGAACGGTTCCACCTCCATGCCCTATCTCGATGGAACCGATCCTTACCTGGTCAACTTCGTCCAGCTCAACGACTTCGCCGAGCCCGGTGAACGTTCTTGGCAGCTGCGCTACGACTACAACTTCGCGGCTCTCGGCATTCCTGGCTTGACCTTCATGACCCGCTACCTGCGAGGCGATCAGGCCGACGCAGCGACTATCACCGGTGAGGGCCATGAATGGGAGCGCAACACCGAACTGCAGTACGTGGTGCAATCCGGTGCCCTGAGGAACGTATCGGTCCGGTGGCGTAACGCGAGCTATCGATCGAGCTTTGCACGTGGCGCGGATGAAAACCGCCTGATCGTGTCCTACACATTCCCAATATTCTAACCCTGGAGAAGGTATGAGCCCTATTGCCCAGCAGGTCCTCAAGGACCTGGCGCCCAACGGCATTCTGCATGCGGCGATCAACTTCGGTAACCCAGTGCTGGCTCAGCCAGGCGCTGACGGAGAACCGCATGGTGTTTCTGTTGCACTTGCTAAATCGCTGGCCGAAGAGCTGGGCGTAGTTCTCGAATTGCGCACATACGACGCGGCCGGGAAGGTATTCGCTGCACTTGAAGAAAACGCGTGGACGTTGGCCTTCCTGGCTATCGAGCCTGTCCGCGCCGCCCAGATCAGCTTCAGTGAACCCTACGTACTTATCGAAGGGACCTATCTGGTAAAGGCCGAGTCGCCCTATTCCAAAACCGAGGACCTGGATCAACCTGGACTTCGGCTTGCGGTAGGCAACGGCGCTGCTTACGACCTGTACCTGTCACGTACGTTGCAGCATGCAGAGCTACACCGAGCTGAAACGTCTGCAGGTGCAGTAGACCTATTCATTGACCAAGACCTGGATGCTGCCGCCGGGGTCAGACAACCGCTGGAACAAATCGCAGCCAAGAATCAGAATTATCGGGTGATGCAGGGAGCCTTCACCGCTATCCGCCAAGCAGTCGCAGTGCCACGAGGCCGTGATGCTGGAGCAGCCTATGTTAGAGACTTCGTCGAACGACGATTGGCCGAGGGCTTCATCCGGGGTGCATTACTTGCCAGCGGGCAAACCGACGTCAGCGCACCCCGTTGAGGTCGATACTGGAGACGAGGCCTCATATAATCTGATGGGCTTCACTGGTCCCGATCTGTGAAAACAAACAGTTACAGGGTAATCGTTAGTGCCATCAATCAATTTTTTGGCAAGTTCGGTTCTTCAGATCGTTCGCGAATCAGCAAAAGAGCATCCCAATAGAATGGACAGTTGGATTGACGCAAAGACCAGCGCTTCGATGGTGTACAAAGACGCAATGCCGCCCTGGATTGTTGAGTTTGACAATGGCGTAACCCTTAATGGAGCAATGCCCTACGCACGGATCGAGGGATATCGTCCTCTGACACTGGACCTTTACCTACCGCCCAGCCCGCGTCAGTCCTCTCCTTCCCCGTTGCTGATTTATATACATGGCGGCGGATGGCGACGAGGCGACAGTCATCGGTCAGGAGTGTTCAGCGATTTCCCGCGGCTGCTGGCAGAGATAGCCGCCCGCGGATATGCCGTGGCGTCGATCAACTACCGACTGAGCGCGGAAGCGAGGTGGCCTGGACAGCTCGAGGATGCCAAAGCCGCCCTGAATTATCTGGCAGAAATCGCTGAAGATCTTCAAATTGACACTACCAATACCTACGTCTGGGGAGTATCCGCTGGCGCGCAGATCGCTGCAAGTTTGGGCAACCCGTGGACCGATGGTAACTCTCCCGCGGCCGAACCTGGAGGCCGTGCTGTCACAATTCAAGCCGTAGCGGTATGGTACGGCGTGTTCTGCTTCCAAACCCTCCCTTATCAAGCCCAACTCCTCGGGTTGTCTCTTCCGCAGCACGAGCTCGCTCCAGAGTCGCAATTACTGCGTTACTTACCCGACTCCTCGGATGTTCCTAAAGGGGCCAGTCCGGCGTTAGAAGTTAGCAACGAAACAGCGCCCACCTTGATTTTGGTAGGGAGAAAAGATGAAAAAGTCCCTTACTTACAAAGTATTCAATTAGCGCATGCGTTAGCTGCAGCTAACGTTCCGCACCAACTTACTGTGTATCCCGATGTTGGTCACAGCTTCATCTGCGAGCAAGATAGTACGATCACTCATAAAACCAATCTAGAAGCCTTAAACACTACCATTCAGTTCTTCGACGCTCGGGCCTTCGATTGATTGATCAAGGTTGGTCTTGAGTCGCAGGCTGGGTGGCGAAACTCACCAGCAGACGCATGCCATATTCTCCCAAGCAGTGACTAATGTAGGCCCTGATCCTAGAGCCTGGGATGTGCGCATGTATTACCGTGCCTTAAGCTACCAATGCTGTCGATCGGATGGCAGCGGGCTTCGGGACGTTAACTCAGCCGCAAGCCGATCTGGCAAGCACTGCCTCCCCTTACTCAGAACCAGTAAATTCTGCGCAGCGAGAAGAGGGTTCGAGTTGGACGTTGCGTCCTGCCAAAATGCCGGTGAATGCACCTGCGATAGAGATGGCGGCGGTGGTCAGCAGCGGTGCCGTCCAACCACCGGTTGAGTCGTGCAGTTGCCCCAGCAATATCGGGCCTGCTGCTGCCATCAAATAGCCTACACATTGCGCCATTCCTGAAAGTGCAGCCGCGTCAACGGAGTTCTTTGTGCGCAAACCGATGAACGTCAGGCCGAGCATCATGCTGGCGCCAGAACCAAAGCCTAGGAAAGCGGCCCACCACATAGCGTGGCCTGGCGCATAAATAAGTCCGATAAGTGATAAGGCTGTTAGCAGACTGACGGTAGCGGCCGCCAGTCTTTGGTCTGTGAGACGGCGAAGCGTGGCCGCCAGGATCAAGCCGGGAATCGCTGTAGTCAGTTGAAGCGTGCCGTGTATTGTTCCTGCTTGTTCGGGGGATATCCCATGGTTCATCAGAATAGTAGGAAGCCAGCTCACTGTGACATAAAAAGGCATCGCGTTGAGCCCCATGAACAGGGTGACTTGCCAGGCAAGCGTCGAACGCCATACCGCCACAGATGCCGCTTGGTTCGGGCTGGGCAGGCTCAGGTGTTCTTTAACTTTCAACTGCGGTAGCCACACCAACATCGCCAACAGCGGGGCTGCCACCACCAAACTCAGGGCTATCGACCATCCCCATGATTGGGTCAGAGGAACGATAGCGGCTGACGCAACAGCACCTGCTGCGCCCATCGTGATGGAGTAAGCGCCGATCATAGACGCCATTTTCGATGAGAAGTCGCGTTTAATCAGGCTGGGAAGCAACACATTGCCAAGGGCGATTCCGGTGCCTATCAGTATCGAACCAGCGTATAACGCCCACGCGCTACCTGCGGAGCGGAGTAGGATGCCCACTGAAATCACCAACAGAGCACCGAAAAGGGTGCGCTCAGTACCGGACCTTCGTGCGACCGCAGCGCTGAGCGGGGAGAACCCCGCAAAAGCAAGGAGTGGCAGTGAAGTGAGCAGGCCCAGTGCTGATGCACTCAAGCCAAAATCCTTCTGGATTAGCGGCTGAATGGGCGCGATGCCCGTGAAGGGAGCGCGCAGATTAACGGCAATAAGCAGGATGCCCGCGACGAGCATGGTGGCCTGCCACTTGTTTTTTGTATCTGACATATTCTCTAGCTGTCCTCTAAAAAAAAGGCAACTGTAGAGAGCTTGAGAGTTATAGAATATAGATATCAAGCCATATGATACCTAAATCATGCCATTCTCAAAAAATGTCGTTTCCTCACCAGAAGATTTCGATTCAGACCTTTTTTTCCAGGCGGCGATTGCACTCAAGGTTGTGCCGGAACCTAATCATTCCGGCACCGGCACACATGATCATCGTAAAGGCCAACTGATCTTGTCTTTGCGGGGGGCGGTGAGCTGTGAGGTGCAGAACGCAATCTGGCTGGTGCCACCCCAGCACGCGGTATGGATCCCCGGCGGCACGCCACACAGTTGTCGTGTAACCGCGAATGCCAGTACCTGCTTTCTGTTCGTCGAGCCCAGCGCAGCTGTCATGCCTGATGGGTGCTGTACACTTGCTATTACGCCGCTTGTCCGGGAGTTGATCCTGCACCTTGTTGAGCAGGACCGCTCTTGTCTTTCAGAGGGCAAGGCCGCGCGGTTGGTTGCAGTGCTACTCGAGCAGCTTTCCGATGCGTCGGTGAAAGAGCTGCACTTGCCAATATCAGACCATCCGAAGATCAAACACATCGCGGATACGCTCTTTGCTACTCCCGGCGACCGCACCACCCTGCGCGAATGGGCCACTCGGCTTGCGACTAGTGAACGAACGCTGGCCAGGCTAGTTGAAAGCAAGACCGGGCTCAGCTTCGGGCGGTGGCGCCAGCAGCTGCATTTGATGATCGCACTCAGCCATTTGGCAGAGGGGGTATCCGTGCAACGTGTGGCGGGCATTCTTGGATATGACTCCGTTAATGCCTTCATTACGATGTTCAAGAAAGCCGTAGGTAAGTCACCTACCCAGTACTTCTCTTCTTTGCGCTAACACTCCGCTCGCGAATCCGAGGGGCCGAAGCTATCAAAAACTAGTTTTTACACAGTGGCCGTTGTATAAATCCGGCAATGGAAGCTATGAGTCGTCATGACCCCGCTAGGCTTTAGGGACTTTATGGAGATTCATCTCCAACCAGTCGCCAAGTGCCGCAACATGCGCGGCGGCTTCCTGACCAAAAGGGGTCAGATCATATTCGACCCACGGAGGGACAATGGGATATGAGGTCCGGCGCACGAAACCATCGCCTTCCAGCCGCTGAAGGGTCTGCGACAACATCTTTTCGCTGACGCCGTTCACTTTGCGACGCAGCTCACTGTAACGCAGCGTGCCGTCAATTAGCGCAATCAGGCATAGCATTCCCCACAGACTCGTGACGTGAGACAGCACTTCCCTGGCCTTGCATTTGCCCGTGAATAGGTCGCCGCGCCTGAGCTTGGCGGTCAGCGTGTGCTCGTCAAGCGCGGATGAGTCCTGGGGGTTGCCGGTGTCCAAGCGAGAGTCAGTCATGGTACTAACCAAAAGGTGCGTACTTCCTTAGGGTGGGGTAGCAAACTTATAGTGCGTGCCAATCATCGGTCAAGGTCAGGGTGAGCGCTTTGCAACGTCCCACATTCAACAAACGCTGGATGCCCGTGCTGGTCATCGCAGCCATCGTCGGCGCACTGGCACTGTCATTCGCCTGGGCCGCCGGGCTGGTCGGGGGCCGAACCACCACTCGAACGTTTCTCGGTGACTCGCTGCAGCACTTCGAACCGGGCTATCGTCGAGCGCATGGTAAGGGCATCTGTTTCGCAGGAGTTTTTCGCAGCAGCAATGCAGCGGCGTCGCTCTCGACCGCTCGAGTGTTCGCCCAGGATGAAGTCCCGGCAATCGGACGTTTCTCGATCGGGTCCGCCGACCCCCATGCGCCGGACGCCTCTACCGCCACGGTGAGCATGGCCTTGTTGTTGAGTGCAGACGACAGATCTCAATGGCGGATGAAGCTGAACAATGCCCCCTACTTCCCTACGCGTGATGCCGAGGGGTTCCTGGCACAAAGGCACGCATTCGAGCCCGACCCGACCACCGGACAGCCTGACCCCGCGCGAGTCGGGGCGTTCTTCGAAAAGTACCCAGAGGCTCGCAAGGCGGTGGAGTACAAGGCGACTGCGCCTTGGCCGAGCAGCTTTGCGCAGGCCCAGTACAACGTCATCAACGCATTTATCCTGCTTGCGGCAGATGGCACACGCCAGCCCGTGCGCTGGTTCATGCGGCCCCACGCTCCCTTCCATGGCCTCTCCCCGGAAGAGCGGGCGCGATCCAGCCGTGATTTCCTGTTCGACGATATCAAGAAGCGGGTGGCACAAGCGCCCGTTCGCTGGGATCTGGTACTGCAATTGGCGCAGGCGGGAGATCCGGTCGATGATCCGTCACAACCCTGGCCCGCCGAGCGACAGCAAGTGGTCGCCGGCACGCTGGAAGTGACCAGCGTTCGCGATCAGCGCGAAGGGGGCTGTCGCGATATCAACTTCGACCCCACCTTGGTGCCATCCGGTATCGCGCTGTCGAACGATCCTGTGCTAGCAGCGCGCGCGGGTATTTACTCGCACTCTTACAATGCACGTCTGCGCGAAATCGCGTTCGGCAGGGCAACCGACGCCATTGGCCAGCAGGAGCACAAGTGATGCAAGACGTACCAACTACCCGTACGCGCAGTCCCCGGCACTTCAACCTGACCGCCAGGCTACTGCACTGGGCAATGGCGATCGCCATCATGGCCATGCTGTTCATCGGGGTAGCCATGATGAGCTCATTAGCCCTCCGTCCCGTGTTGATCGACGTGCATCAGCCGTTGGGCATCGCCATCCTTTGCCTCGCACTGGTGCGCCTGGCCAATCGCTTCTGCCGGCCTGTGCCGGCACTGCCCGCAAGTATTCCCCGCTGGCAAGCCGTAGCCGCCCACCTGTTGCACGGCTTGCTCTACCTATTGATGGTGGGGTTGCCAGTGCTCGGCTGGGCGGTGCGTTCGGCAGGCAACTGGCCCGTCATCCTTCTGGGCGACTGGAGCTTGCCTGCGCTGGTTCCGGAAAACCCGGTGCTCTACGCATGGCTTCGGCTGGCACATGGCGCTCTGGCGTGGCTGCTGTTCGCGATCATCCTGGGACATCTGGGCGCCGCATTGATGCATGCCTGGGTACTAAGAGACGGTGTTTTCTCCAGCATGGCCCGAGGCGCCAGCGACGAACGAGCTAAAGCTGGATCCGGCTCGCGGCCCACGTCTTGATGCGTTTGAATATCCCGCGCTGGCGTTGAACCGATAGCGGTCAGCCCTGACTGGCCGCTCTCGCCTTTTGGCGGAATAACCATCACTGGTTTTACCGGGGGGCGACTGTCAGTCGCTGATGACATGCCGCTCGCAGGCAAGTCGGGTGCATTCCCTAAAAAGCTTGGCGGCAGGCCCGGGGTCACGGTTATGGGGATAAAAACAGCCGATCCCGCCGAAACGTAAGGGCGTGCCGAAGGTGAAGCTTCGAATCCCGCCCTGACCAGACAATTGCCGAGCCGTCTCCATCGGCAGCAAACCCACAGTCTTCTGGTCCTGCATCAACGCTACGTTGGTAAGCACCGACAGCGACTCGATTACATTGGCTGGCAGCGGTAAATCAGCCTCGGCAAAAAGCCCATTGACGGTACGACGTAGTGACGAGCCGGGTGGCGGCAAAATCCACGGATAGGCCTGCAAATCGGCCAAGCTCGACACGGCCTGATCGTGTAGCGGGTGTCGGCTTCCGGCAACGATCGACAAAGACTCCACGTAAAGCGAGTCAACGCCCAACGTCCGGCTCTCCTCCCGCCCCCGCCAGTCGTCAGGGATCCTCCCGATCACCAGGTCCACCTCACCCACTATCAAGGCGGGGAAGAGTTGATCGAATTGCCCGATCCGCACCGACACCAGCACCTGCGGGGCGCGCTCCTTGAGCAGCCGTAGCGCGAGCGGCAACAACGATGCCGAAGCTGAAATTAGCGTGCCTACAACCACATGGCCTGCCCCCCCCTCGTGATGAGCCTGCACTTCATCAGTTAGCGCCCTAAGCTCTGCCAGCATTGCACGGGCTCTGCGCAGCACTACCTCGCCCAGCTCCGTCAGGCGCACGCCGCGATTGCTACGTACCAGCAACGGCGCGGTGAAGTACGACTCTATCTCATGGATAACTTTGGTGACGGCAGGTTGAGTCATGTTCAATATCTGAGCGGCACGCAGTAGTGAGCCGCTCTGCACGACCTGGTCAAATACCACCAGTTGGTAGAACTTCAGCTTGCGCGAAACCGTGAGTACGCTTGATTTCATGACGCTCCTCGGCAACCACGACTTTTTTCCGATCAGGTTGCCGCTCGTTCGCGATGGCCAATCAGATGCCGAAGAATCCCCGGGCGTTCTCGGCGCAGATACGCGACTTGTCCTGCTTGCTCAACTGCGGATGCTCCAGTACACCAGCGCCAATTGCCTGTTCGCCTAGCGGGAAGGGAGAGTCGGAGCCGAGCATGACGCGGTCTGCCCCCATCACGTCCACCAGCAAACGCAGCGCACGAGGGTCGAAGACCGCCGAGTCGACGAAGAAACGTTTGACATAGCTAGACGGCAGTTCCGGGCAATCCTCTCGGACAATATCTCTATGGCGCCAGGCGTTATCTACCCGTCCCAGGAGGAAGGCGAAGCCGCCGCCGCCATGGGCGAAACAGATGCGCAGGGACGCCGGCAAGCGTTCGAAAGCGCCAGACAGGATCAGCGACAGGATACCCAGCTGTGTTTCCGCCGGCATCGCGACCAGCCAAGGCAACATCCATTTCTTCATGCGCTCGCCGCCCATCATGTCCCACGGGTGCACCAGCAACGGGATATTTTCCACCGCACAGTGGTGCAGGAAGGTGATCAGGCCCGCTTCGTCCAGATCGTGGTGGCCCACGTGATTGCCGATTTGCACGCCGACATGGCCACAGGCCTTTGCCCGGCTGGCCTCAAGGCAGGCCGCCTCGATATCTTGCAGGGGTACCTGGGCCAGCACCTTGAGACGATCGGGTATCAGGGCCGTCATCTCCAGGGCCCGATCGTTCATCATCTGTGCCCACGGCAGCGCCTGCGCGATAGGTTGGTCGTAGCCGAACATCACCGGCGTTGCGCACATCACTTGCACGTCCAAGCCCTGCTCATCCAGGTGTTCGATGCGGCGCTGCGGATCCCACAGCACATCATGTACCGGACGGAACGGTTTATCTCCCAGCATGATCTGCCCCTGACGCCCCTCGGTATGCAGCCAAGGGCCACGCTGAGGACTCAGGCGGGCGGCCTCGGCTTGAGTAATGCGGGGAAAAAAGTGCGAATGGATATCGATTTTCATAAGCCGTGGACCTCACGCAGCGTCTTGTGCCAGGTCTGCCAATCGCGGCCTGGGTGGATTTCGCCGCAACCAGGGCAACGACGCTCATCATCGGTGGTGGTATAGAACTGGTCGTATACCGGTGGAAGATCGGCAACGATGCTCTTGAGCCTCAACTCATAGCGCCGGACCACGGTGCCGCAGTGCGCACAGGACCACTGCAAGGCGTCGGACTGCCCTTCCGGGCGGCGATGCTCCACCACCAGACACAGACTGCCGGGCTCAGGACGCTGCGGCGAATGGATAACGTGGGGGGCCATCAGGTAGATGTCGCCTTCCTTAAGGTCGACGCGCTCGTAGCGACCTCGGTCCCAGACGTTCAAGTAGGCATTGCCCTTGAACTGGTAGAAAAACTCCTCCACCGGATCGTCATGGAAGTCGGTGCGCTGATTAGGCCCACCCACCACGGTGACCATGTAATCGCTGTCCTGCCATATCTGCTGATTGTTCACCGGCGGCTTGAGAAGGTGCGCGTGCTCGTCGATCCAGCGGTTGAAGTTGAAAGGGGCGCTGAAGTGATGCTTGTCCATGGTTGTTTTCTCCCTACGGTTCAGCGACGACGCGGCGCGTACGCTATGGCCTTGATCTCGATACGTAGATGGGGGTGTGGCAATTGGTGTACGGCTACGGTGGTGCGGGTCGGGCCGCTTTCGTCAAAGTATTCGGCGTAGACGTCGTTGTATCCGCCGAAGTCGTTCATATCGACGAGGAAGCTGCTGATCTCCACCACGTCTGCAAGGCTTGCACCTGCAGAGGCGAGGATGTCGCGCATGTTCTCGATCACTGCGCGGGTCTGCGCCCGAATGTCTAGCTGGGTGGTGCCCATGGCATCCACCTCTACGCCGACAAAACTGTTGTCCGGGCGCCGTGAGCTGGTACCGGATACGAACAGGAAGTCACCCGCACGCTTGATATGCGGAAAGCGCCCACGCGGTATGGCCTTGCCAGCAACGACAGTGGCGTTGAGGTCACTCATGGCTGACGCCTCCGTGGTCACCGCGGACGCTGAAGCTGCTCTGCCCAACGCTATGGACATCGACACTGACATGCACGCCTGGGTACAACGCCACCGCAGCGCAGGCGGCGCCTGCCATCACCAGGCTACCCGCGGGCAATTCGAGTTCGGCGGCGTGCAGCAGGCGTGAGGCGTGCACCAGGCTGCGCAGCGGATTGCCGAGGATTGCAGCCGTGGAGCCGGCCTGAGCCACACGCCCATCCAGGCGCATCACTACGCCGGCGTTGTCCAGCCCAGAGAAGTTGCTCGACCAAGGGCCAATGGTGAGGCCGGCCGAGGAGCAGTTGTCCGCCACCACATCCTCCAGGCTGAACTTGAACGCCTGGTAGCGTGAATCGATGATCTCCAGCGCCGGCGCCACGGCCTCGACATGGTTGCTCACTTCCAGCAGGGTCAGCGGGCGATCGATCGCACGGCGCGTTAGAAAGCAGACCTCCGGCTCGACACGCGGATGAATGTAGCGCGCCAAGTCGATCAGGCCGCCGTCCTCTTCCACCATGGTGTTGCTGAGCCACCCCCAGATCAGGCTATCCACCCCCATTTGCATCATCTTCGCGCGGCTGGTGAAGCCCAGCTTGATGCCGATGCTGTGCTCACCATCGGCATAACGACGCTGCATGGAGGCGCGCTGGATCCGGTAGGCGTCATCCAGGGAAAAGGCGGTGCTGCCACTGAACTGTGCCAGTGGTTCGGCGCTTCGCGCCGCCCGGTCAAGGGCTTCGGCGATACGAGCAATATCGGTATTCATGCACGCTTCTCCAGCGATGGCTTCAATAGGTCGAGTGCGACGTCAACGATCATGTCTTCCTGGCCACCGACCATCCGCCGCTTGCCCAGCTCGACGAGGATGTCCACGGCCTTGATGCCATAGCGGGCAGCGGCCACTTCGGCATGGCGCAGGAAGCTCGAATAGACCCCGGCGTAACCCAGGGCCAGCGTTTCACGGTCCACCCGTACCGGGCGGTCCTGTAGCGGGCGCACCAGGTCGTCGGCGGCATCCATCAGCGCGTACAGGTCGGTACCGTGCTGCCAGCCAAGCTTGTCGGCAGCGGCGATGAACACTTCCAGCGGTGCGTTGCCGGCGCCGGCGCCCATGCCGGCGAGGCTGGCGTCGATGCGGTCGCAGCCCTCCTCCACGGCGGCGATGGAGTTGGCCACGCCCAGACTGAGGTTGTGGTGGGCATGGATACCGGTCGACGTCGCTGGGTCGAGCACAGCCTTGACCGCACGGAAGCGCGCACGGATGTCGTCCATGTTCATCGCCCCGCCCGAATCCACCACATAGATGCAAGTGGCGCCGTAGCCCTCCATTAATTTGGCCTGCTGCGCGAGCCCTTCAGGTGTGTGCATATGGCTCATCATCAGGAAGCCAACGGTGTCCATGCCCAGTTCACGGGCATATTCGATGTGCTGGCGCGAAACATCTGCCTCGGTGCAGTGGGTGGCCACGCGAACAATGCGAGCACCGGCGTCATAGGCGCTCTTCAGGTCATGGAGGGTGCCAATCCCTGGCAGCAGCAGCGTGGCGATCTTGGCGTGGTTGACCGCGTCGGCCGCTGCTTCGATCCATTCGAGGTCGGTGTGGGCACCGAAACCGTAGTTGAAGCTGGAACCCTGTAGGCCATCGCCATGGGCGACTTCGATGGAGTCGACCTTGGCGCGATCCAGCGCCGTGGCGATGGCACGCACGTCATCCAGCGAATACTGGTGACGGATGGCGTGCATGCCGTCGCGCAGGGTTACGTCACTGATATAGAGCTTCTTGCCGTTCATGCCGACGCCCCCATTGCTTGTGCCATGCGCTCGGCGGTGGCCAGCGCGGCGGAGGTCATAATGTCGAGATTGCCGGCGTAAGCCGGCAGGTAATGGGCGGCGCCTTCCACTTCAAGGAACACCGACGTCTTGAGACCGGTGAAGGTGCCCTGCCCAGGCAACCTCAGGCCGCACACGGGTTCGAACTGCACCTGCTGTTTGAGGCGGTAGCCCGGCACGTAGGCCTGCACTGCGCGAGCCATTTCCTCGATGCTCGCCGCGATGTGCTGTTGGTCGGCGGTCTCGCTCAGCACGTACACCGTGTCGCGCATCATCAGCGGCGGTTCCGCGGGGTTCATGATGATGATCGCCTTGCCCTTGGTCGCGCCGCCTATCACTTCGATGGCCTTGCTGGTGGTCTCGGTGAATTCGTCGATATTGGCGCGAGTGCCGGGGCCGGCGGACTTGCTGGCAATCGAAGCAACGATCTCGGCGTAGTGCACCTTGGCCACCCGCGATACCGCCGCGACCATTGGGATGGTCGCCTGGCCACCGCAGGTGACCATGTTGACGTTGGTCGCCTGCAGGTGCTGCTCGAGGTTTACCACCGGCACGCAGTACGGGCCGATGGCCGCCGGGGTCAGGTCGATGATGCGCAGGTCGGCCTTGTGCTGGCGCAGGAAGGCGTCGTTCTTCACATGGGCACCAGCGCTGGTGGCGTCGAAGACGAAATCGATGTCCCTGAACACCGGCAGGCGGGTCAGGCCCTGCACGCCTTCGTGGGTGGTGGTCACGCCCAGGCGGGCGGCGCGGGCCAGGCCGTCGGAGGCCGGGTCGATGCCGACCATCGCTGCCATCTCTAGGTGCTTGGCGTTGCGCAGGATCTTGATCATCAGGTCGGTGCCGATGTTGCCGGAACCGATGATGGCTACTTTGCGTTTCTGGCTCATTTAGGGCCCCCTTACTCGGCTTGAGCAAAGGACGCAGTGACGCGGCCCAAGCCCTGGATCTCAGCGGTAAACACATCGCCCGGGCTCACCGGCACCATAGGTCCCAAGGCACCGGTCAACACCACGTCACCGGCACGCAATGGCTCGCCGAGACGGACCATGGTATTGGCCAGCCACACCGCCGCATTCAGTGGGTTTTCCAGGCAGGCTGCGCCGGCTCCGACCGATACCGGTTCGCCGCGTGAAGTCAGGCGCATGCCACAATTGACCAGGTCCAATTGCCCCAGGGATACCGGCTGACTGCCCAGGACAAACAGCCCGGACGAAGCATTGTCGGCGACCGTGTCGAGCAAACTGATGTCCCAGTTGGCGATTCGACTGCCGACGATTTCGATGGCCGGCAGGGCGAAAGCAGTGGCACGGATAATGTCGGCCAGGGTGTGGCGCTCATTGCACAGATCGCGCTCCAGAACCAGGGCGATCTCTGCTTCTACCTTGGGCTGCTGGCATTCACTCCAGCTGATAAGCTGGCCGTCACCTCGGGCCATCTGGGCAAACAGCCGACCAAAGTCCGGTTGGTCAACCCCCAACTGGCGCTGGACAACACTGGAGGTCAAACCGATCTTGTGACCTACCGGGTTCCAGCCTGCGGCAATGTCGGCGGCGTTGTTGTGCTGTTGCACGGCGTAGGCCTGCTTTAGCGCGGGTTCATCTTGCTCGGCAGCCGCACGCTCGATGAGATCGCGTACTGGCGCACAGGGCCTGCCCTGTTCACGAGCCTGGCGCAGACACGCTGCTGCTTCAGCGATTGCTGGATGCATGGAGTTCTCCTGTCCTTACGGATTGACACAAATGGTGGTGAGCTCGGAATAGAAATCCAGCGAGTGGCGCCCTCCTTCGCGGCCAAGCCCAGACAAGCGTGCGCCACCAAAAGGCGTACGCAGATCGCGCAGGAACCAGGTATTGACCCACACCATGCCGACATGGATACGTCGAGAGAGACGGTGGGCCCGCTTCAGATCGCGAGTCCACAGAGAAGCAGCCAGGCCGTAGGCCGAATCATTAACGCGTTGCAGCACTTCCTCGTCGCCATCGAAGGGCGCGATATGACAGACCGGACCGAACACTTCTTCGCGAATGCAGCGAGCGTCATCGGCAAGGTCGGTCCAGATAGTCGGCTGGATAAAAGCGCCCTGGTCGCGCTCGTCGCCAAATGTCGGCACACCGCCGCCACTGACCACTGTCGCGCCCTCTGTCACAGCCAATTGGAAGTAGCCCAACACCTTGTCGCGGTGTTTATGGGAAATCAGCGACCCCATGTTCACGCCGTCTTCGTCGGGATAGCCGATCTTCAGCTTCTCGGCGCCTGCTTTGAGCGCCGCGACAAAGCGCTCGTAGATCGACCGCTCGACGTAGACCCGCTCCGTGCATAGGCAGACCTGGCCAGAATTGGTGAAACTGGAACGCAGCACACCGGCAACTGCCGCATCAAAATCGCAATCTGCAAAAACGACTGCGGCATTCTTGCCACCCAGTTCGAAAGACACCTCACGTACGCCCTCGGCAGCAGCGCGCATGATGGTCGAGCCGGTGCGCGACTCACCGGTAAAGGTGATGGCATTGACGCCAGGGTGGCGAGTAAGAAACTCACCGGCAGAATCAGGGCCAAAGCCATGCACAAGATTGAATACACCGGCGGGCACACCGGCCTCGTGCATGACCTCGGCCAACAGCGTGGCACTGGAAGGCGTATCTTCCGACGGTTTGACAACCACAGAATTACCACAGGCCAACGCTGGCGCGACTTTCCAGGTAAGCAGCAACAGCGGTAGGTTCCACGGCGAGATGATGGCCACGACGCCGTGCGGCTTACGCACGGTATAACTGAACACATCCGTGCCATCGCCGGTGCGCATTTCAAAAAGCTCGCTACCGCCTTGTCGCACTAAATCAGCGAAGGTACGAAAGTTCTGCACGCCCCGTGCAACATCCAGGCTGCGCGCCTGATGCACGGGCCGACCAGTATCAGCGACTTCGGCAGCCACGAAGTCTTCAAATCGACGCTCGATGCCATCGGCGATCCGCTCTAGCAGATCAGCCCTCTGGGCAGTGCTGAATCCAGCCCACGGCCCCGACTGAGCGCCTGCCGCCGCTTCGACGGCAGCATTCACTTCATCTTCACCAGCCTCACATACCTGGCCCAATAGGCTCCCATTGACAGGAGAGATGTTGTCGAACCTGCGGCTGCTCTCGACGAAAGTCCCAGCGATATAGTGACGTAGCAAATGTTTGGACACAGCGCCCTCCTGAGCAGGATGTTTTCAATGAGTCTAGTGAGGTCATATATAAATTAATAATCGAAATATCGTCTTCATGTATTAGAACTCGGAATACATGAATTTCAGGCAAAGCTATGGATGTGAATGCGCTTTAGTAATTCACTGCAACTTTCATGTTAACGATGCCCGCAACTTAATTGCGGCACCAAACATCTTCGGATTTTGCTTGTAAGCCTGCAGGTGATGCTCAAGCCGCCGCGACTTTTCATCTCAGCCAGCAGGCCAGCGCGTTGCAGTCAGCCCGAGCGTGCAGCATCGCTTGCGGTGGTGCTGCACGCTTGAGCAGCACTCCCGCTGCGGCCCTTTTAAAGGTACCGGGCGAAGTAGGCCTGCGTACTTGCCCGGTTGGCCGCGAGCTTGTGCGCAACGTCCAGTGCCATGGGGTCGGGATAGACCTCGGTGGCACCGCTGGCCAACCCCGCTACGATCGCGTCGGCCACGTCCCGAGGACTGGCCTTGGCACCCGCAACGCCACGGCTCATCGCGGTATCGATCGCACCGGGGAGCACTGCCATCACCTGCACCTGGCCGGCCAGCTCCGCCCGGGCGGCCTCGGTCAGGCGCAACGCGGCCGCCTTGGACGCACACAACGACCCCATGGCTGGCAACGCCACCCGCGCCAGAATCGACAGCACGTTGACGATGGCGCCAGTTCGCTCGACAAGCGTCGGCGCAAAGGCACGCATCATCGCGAGCGTGGCGAAGTAGTTGACGGCCATTTCCTGGGCAGCGGCTTCGGGGTCCTCGGTGCCCAGCAACCGCTGCTGCCTATTGAGGCCAGCATTGTTCACCAGGATATCGACCCGTACCCTGCTCGCCACCTGCGCGACTTGCTGCTGGTCGGTGACGTCCAGATCCACCGCCTCCACCTGCGGATGATCGAACAGCAGACGCTCAGGGTTACGGCAAGCGGCGTAGACACGACTTGCCCCCGCAGCCAAAAACGCTTCGATCAAGGCAAGGCCCAACCCTCCGTTGGCGCCGGTGATCAGGACCTCCTTGCCCACAGTCGTGATGGCGCTCACAGGTGCTCACTTTTGGCCCAGCGGGCCATCAGCGTGTTCGAAGGCAGCGATTCATCGAGCAATTTCTTGGCCGTTTCGATGCCCGCCACCGGTAGCCCTTCTGGATCGAGCAGGCCGATCTGTACCAGCACAGAGGCCTGGTCCCAGTAGATATGCTCGTGGTATAGCTTGTTGCCGCGGAAGTTGACCACCGCCACCATGGGTACTTCCACGTATTTGCCGGTAGGTGCTATCCCAGGCAGCATGTAGTCCATTTCGCAGGTGTGGGTGAAAGACATGATGAATTCATCGACGACCTGGTAGGCGCCGACCGTGCGAGAAACCGGAATCATCTTGGTGTCCTCGGGGTTGGCGTGGACAAAGTGATGCTGATAGAAGCGTCCGAGTTGCTTGCTGCCCACCCCGCCGGTCAGCGTCGGAATGTGGTTCACGTAAGGCTCGGCGACCATGGTCTTCAGGGTGGCCGGCACGTCTCGGGTAACGAACTCATGGTGGATGTGCTCGTCCCACAGGTCTGAAAGGTTGTAGGCCGGCCCGATGTACTTCTTCAATGCGCCAATGGTGCGCCCATGAGCCATGAGGGCCGAGGGTTTGTGAAAGTGATCGCTGCCCAGGCGGGCAAAGGCATGGTCAGCACCCTCGTAGGTATACAGCTCTACGCCTGGGCGGCCACGCAGCACCTCGGCGATACGCGCACGGGTCGTGGCGTCACACAGCCCGTCCAGTTCGCCGTGATGCAGCACCAGCCCACCGCTCAGGCCATCGGCTTCATCCAGGTATTGCTCAATACCCATGCCGTAGTAGCCCACCGCAACCGCGACATCAGTACGGGTGGCGGTGAGGTAGGCCAGTTTGCCTCCCAGGCAATAGCCCACGAAGCCCAGGGCGGGCTCGGTGACCTCGGCCAGATCCCGCAGCGTGTCGAAGGCGGCGGCGATGTCGTCTACGGCCTTGTCCAGGTCCAGTGCGGTGTAGAGGCTCAAAGCCTTATCGAAATCTGCGGGGGTGTAGCCCAGGTCGATACCCGGCTGTAGACGCCAGAACAAGTCGGGCACCAGAACCACATAACCTTCCTCGGCATACATCTGCGCCACCTCGCGCATGTTGGCGTTCACGCCAAATATTTCTTGGCCCAACACGATGCCTGGCCCCTTGCCTTCAGGCGGCAGCGCCAGATATCCCTTGAAACTTCCAGCCTGGTCTCGTGCCTGAATATCGATGTATTTGCTCATCTCATTACTCCTTCTACGGTAAGCGGACAGACATTGCTCTACATGAATTCTTGGCGAAGCAGCTTTGATGAAGCATTGCCAACGGCGCCATCTACAGCAGCTTGAAAGGGAATTCGGTGATCAGGCGAATCTCATCCATGTCACCGCGTGGCTCAGCCGAATTACCGCGGTGCACGCCGTACCGCGCTCTCAAGCTGAGGTTTTTTGCCGGCCCGTCTTGCACGACATATTGCATCTCGATATTGCGTTCCCAGTGGCGCCCCCCATCTCGAAAGCCGAGGGGATAGTAGGAACTGTCCGGTTCGATATCGGAGCCTTTGCCACCCTGTCCCTGCATGTAGCGAATCATGAACCTCAGGCCAGGCACGCCACGCGCACTGAAGTCATAGTCGTAACGAACCTGCCAGGACCGATCGTTGGGCGCGTTGAAGTCACTGAGCTGTACATTGTTAGCCAGCTGTGCCACGGTGGTTTGCCCGTCTCGGAACGCCATATAATCGAAGGGCGTGTCGCCCTGCACCTTCTGGTATGCAAGCATGAGGGAGTGGGCACCGAACTTGACGCCCGGAGCAAAGGACCAGGTTAAGTTGTCGATGGGCCCGCCATGGGCGGCACCGATGTCGACCGTTCGGTACATGCTGAAATTCAAGGTTGGGGTCAGCCCCTCGACGAGGGCAGGCAAGTAGCGAAACCCCAGGTAATCCTGGCGCCAAAGATCTTCGGCACGTTGAGTGCTGAGGTAGCCTTTGACTGCGCCCTGCTCATAATTCAGGCTGAGATAATCGACCGTATCCGTCTCCGTAGCGCCATACAGGGAACGTAGCGTGCTGTCGTTGCGGTTCTCCGAAGGCGCCTTGCCGGCGGTGATGTGGGCGGCATCGAAGGTTAGCGGCTGCAGATCGCGACTGATGAGCTGCCATGCTGTCACCGTTTGCGGCAACAGGCGCCCGGAGCCACCATCGGTGAGGAACACCGGAGAGGTGCGCAATTCCATGGAGCCGTATTTGAGCACCGTTTCACGGTACTTGAGCTTGAGCGCACCGCCGCCCACGCTGTACTCATTCGCCACATCACCGTCGTTGTTGACGTGAAGCAGGTTGGTGCCGGTCTTGCCACGACCACTGTCAAGCTTCAATCCCGCATACAGATGCGCGTCGAATCCCAAGCCGACAACACCAGTCGTGAACGGGGAGATGTAGTCCAGAGTTAAGCCTTGGGCCAACTCCGCGCGATAACCGTTAACGGTGCCTGATCGGCGGTTGGCACCACCGTTGCGGAAGTCGCGGTTGAGATAAAAGTTCCGGGTTAAACCGGACAAGCTTCCCTGCTGAAAATATGTTGAAGCATCGGCCCATAGTTCATCTGCCAAGGCCTGTTGGCAAGCCAGCGCCAGCCCTAAGCCAGACACTAGTCGGTAATCGATCACTGCAGGCATAACCACACTCCTGGGTACTCACGTGCACCACGCGCAAGGCCTTGAGGCCATGCATGGTCAGGGAATGACTAGCTGGGGGGTCGGCCGACGACGCACGCTTCGGCGATCGAGGTCGGCTCGAACAGTTGTTGATTACAAGTCGCGGTCGGCCGGGTGGGCTACGATTCGCCGATATTCATCTATGGCGAGCTCTACCAAGGTGCCAGGAGGCAAAGGCTCTGCTGTCTGGGCAATTACCACTGGCCCATCGCTCAGCTCGACACTAGCCAGGTGCAGGAGCTCTGCGGCAGCGATCCCGATCCGCGCGCGCACCACGGTAGCCTGAGCAATCCGGGCGACCCCGGCAGAGACTTCCTGCCACTGCGCCTCACCGCAGCGCGGGCAGCTGTAACGCGGCGGGAAACTGGCCTGGCCGCAACCGACACATTGCTGGATTATGAACGCCATGCCACACCCCCTTGCCACCGTTCGAGCACCACCGCGTTGGCGCACATGCCGTAGCGATACTGGACCATGCCATAGCCGGTCACCACCGCCAGGCGCGCATCGCTGACCTGGCGTTGACCGGCGTCGCCAAGCAGCTGGGTAATGGCTTCGACCAACCCATGCATACCCCCCGCCGCGCCCGCCTGGCCGGCCGAGAGCTGCCCGCCCGAGGTATTCACCGGCAGTTCGAAACGGCCTATCCGCCGCAGCGCTCGCCGGTAATCGTCGTCGGGGACGAAGCCCAGGTCGGCGAGCTGGATCAGGGCCATGACCGGATAGTCGTCATACACGCACGCCAGGTCCATGGCATCAGGCCCGGTATTGGCGCGGTCCCACAGCGTGTCGGCAATCTTTGCCAGCGGCGTCTGCAGGCCATCGCCAGCCTGGTGGTCATCGTTGTGCAGCGCCTTTACTGCACGCACCGCCACGTTGACCGTGTTGCGGGCGAGGTCGGCGCGGGTCAGCAGGATGGCGTTGGCGCCATTGACTACCGGTACGCAGTCAAACCGGCACAGCGGGTCGGCCACCATGGGCGCCTCAAGGTACTGCTCGATGGTCAGCGGCTCGCGGTAGACCGCCAGCGGGTTGCGCTGCGCCCAGGCTCGCTGGGCAATGCACAGCTCTGCATAGTCTTCGCGGCCAAGGCCGGTGCGTTGCGCATGACGCTGGGTGAGCATCGCGAACACCCCATTGGGCCCGCCGTGCTGAAGCGGCTTGAGGTACTCCTCGGTGGTCCGGTTGTAATGGTCGACCAGAGTCTTGAAATCCTCCGGGGTGAACGTATCACCGGCCACCAGTACGATCACGTTGGCATCACCGTGCTGGATGGCACGCACGGCATGCTGCAGCATATTGATCGCGCTAGCCCCGCCATTGCGGTCATCCATGCACCAGGTCAGGGTCAGCCCGAGGCGCCACGCCAGATCGATGGCGTTGTCCGGCCGGTGGGTGAAGGATGCCACGCCCAGGCCGTCGACCTCATGCGCTGCCACGCCTGCCTGGCGCAGCAATTGCTGCACCGCCCTGCCGAGCAGTTGCGACGTCGACTCACCCGTGCCGCGCCGGTTGTAAGGTACTTCCAGGGCCCCGGCGATCAGCGCCACGGCGTCATTGCTTGCTGACCGGTTCATGACCGCCCTCCTTTGGCCCGCACGCGGGTCTCCTTGGTGAAACAAAGAGAGATGACTGTGATCAGCCCCAGCGCCATCATCATCAGAGAAACTGGCCAACTAGCCTGGTAATGCGCCAGCAAGGCGGTAGCGATCATCGGCGTCAGGCCACCGGAGAATACCGAGGCGACTTCGTGCCCGAGAGCCATTCCGGAATAGCGGACCTCAGTGCTGAACAGTTCGCCCATAAGACTAGGCTGCGTACCGATCATGGCCCCGTGGCAGATGGCATTGCCAATGAGGAAGGCGAGCCAGATCCAGGCAGGCTCTCGGGTCTCGAGTAACCAGAAGAATGGGAATGCCATTAGCACCATCCCTAAGGCACCCACCATATATACCGGCTTGCGACCTATGCGGTCCGACAAACGCCCCCAGAACAGCATGGCCACCAACTCCACGCACGTGGAGAACGTGACTCCCGCAAGCATCACACTATTGGGCACGCCAAGAAACTTGCCGTAGACAAGAGCGAACGCCAGCATGATGTAGGAGCCGCCGTTTTCAGCCACTCGCAACCCCATGGCCATCAGCACTTCCCGCGGATATCTGCGCAACACATCCAGCACGGGCATATGCGCCGTCTTGCCCGTTGCCTCAGCTCGCTGGAAATCCTGACTCTCTGGCAATGTCCGGCGAATGTAGACGCCCAGGACGAATATGACGATCGAGATAAGGAACGGAATGCGCCAACCCCAGCTGTGGAAATCCCGCTCCGGCAACAACTGGACTAGATAGAACACCGCTGCGGACAAGACGAACCCACCGCCCACTCCGATCTGACTAATCGAAGCGTAGAAGCCGCGGCGCTCAGGTGGCGCCGACTCGCTGATCATCAGCACGCCACCGCCCCACTCGCCTCCTGCTGCGATGCCCTGCAAGATACGTAACAGCAGTAGCAACGCGGGCGCCCACATGCCCGCTTGAGCGTAGGTGGGCAACAATCCGATCAAGAAAGTTGCCCCGCCCATGATAGAGAGCGTCCATACCAAGGCTTTTTTGCGACCGTACTTGTCCCCGATATGGCCGAATATCACCCCACCGAAAGGCCGCGCGAGAAAACCCAACGCAAACCCGGCCAGTGCCGCGATCGTACCCACCAGTGGATCGGTGCCCTTGGGGAAAAACAATTCCCCGAATATGAGCGCCGCCGCTGTGCTGTAGAGAAAGAAGTCGTACCATTCCAACGCCGTGCCAGTGACAGAAGCCAAGACGATCTTGCGAAAGGTCTTGCTGTCGATCGGTACTCGGTTATCAACTGCAGCGGAAACATGACTGTGCTCCGACTGGTTATCTGATAGTTCAAGCGAATGCGTGCCCGTCATGGCCGTCTCCGTCAATGACTGAATATTTATGAACGCTATTTTTATTGTTATTGCATCGTTTTTTATTGCACGGCAGTCAAAGCTAAATGATTAGGCGCGTTTAAGCCTGTAGCCGGAGCACTCTAGGTCCCATGTACTGGCGGTAACGCCGAGTTCTCTCAATTTATATTTCTGAACTTTGCCGTTTTCGGTTTTCGGCAACTCGATAACAAAATCTAAGTAACGCGGCACGGCGAAATACGCCAACCGTGACTCACAATATTGCGTCAGCTCCAATGGATCGAGCTTAGTCCCCTCCTTGATGACGATAGATGCCATGACTTCATCTTCCGCCAGTTCAGATTTCACCGCATATACCGCCACGAGCTCCACCGCGGGGTGGCTCGACAGAACCTGCTCCACCTCAAAAGACGAGATGTTCTCTCCACGGCGACGGATTGTGTCCTTCAAGCGGTCAACAAAGCGGAAATAGCCGTCGCTATCGCGCACAACCCGGTCGCCGGTGTGATACCACAGGTTGCGCCAGGCTTCGACAGTCTTTTCCGGCATACCAAAGTAGCCGCAGGCGAAAGCGAAGGGCTGCTCAGCGCGCAATACAAGCTCTCCTGGTTCGCCATCCGCTACCGGCTGATCCTGGCTGTCTACCACCCGGGCACTGAAGCCTTTGGCCAATCGGCCCATAAAACCAGGCCGCTGATTCTCCAGAGTCCCTCCAATCACGGCATTGGTTTCGGTAGCCCCATAACCATCGATGAGGCCGATGCCTGTGCGTTGAATAAACGGGGCGTGGAACTGTTCAGGGACGCCTGGGGCTAGCGCGACACGCACGTTATGCGCGCGCTCGAGCTCATTGTGCGGACGGCTGAGAAGGATAGGCACCATGGCTCCCAGCAGATACGTCACTGTGGCCCCGGTTTCCGCCAGCGCCTGGTAGAAGCCGCTAGCGGAAAAACGTTTGTCTACCACCAGCTGTGCGTCGTGCAGCAAGGCCTGGAAAAAGGCGTTCAATGCATTGGTATGGAACAACGGCAGGCATGTATACAGCACATCCCCGGGGCGCACCTGTAGGTCGCCACCGGTATTCAGCCCCCACCAAAAGAATTGGGCGTGCGGGCAGATCACGCCCTTGGACAACCCGGAAGTCCCGGAGGTGTAAAGGATAACCAGCGGGTCGCCATCCTCGAGCACTGCAGGTGGGGCCATGGACGCACTGCGAGGGGGCATCGACCGCACCCTTAACCGCTCCTGCCAAACCGCGTTGACATCGCCTTGCGGCGAAAGGACCCACAGGGCTTCGACAGCAAGCGCAGAGTAATCAAGTGCCGCGAGCACATCCAGATTGACCTCGTCACTGACCAACAAGCGCGCCCCACTATTAGCCAGCACATGATTCAACTGCATGCCCCGACAGGCGGTATTAATAGGCACCGCAACCGCGCCCAGCCAACCACATGCCAACAACACTTCAAGGAACTCGGCGCGGTTGGCGCACATCAATCCAACCCGATCTCCACGCTTTATCCCATATTCCGCTAGTGTTGTGGCACGCCGTCCTATCACGTCGACAAGTTGCGCAGCAGTCCAAGTGCAGCTTCGGTCGGAAAAAAGCGCCGTTTCAGGGCTGCGTTCAATACGTTTCGACAGCAGCACCGGAAGTGTTAATGCCCCGCCAACTGCTTGTTGTTTGCAAAAACCTGTGTCCATCACTCAAAGCCTCAGATTGTTGTATCGCCTCGCTGTTGTTCCGAAGTCTATGAACCTGTACTCTATAAGTCAAATTCATGGCAATTATACAATTGATAAACGGTATTTATACGAATGCGCAACTTGAATGATGTCGATCTAAATTTGCTTAGGGTTTTTCAGGCCATAATGGAGGAACGCAGCTTGACACTCGCGGCTGGACGCCTGGCGATTACACAACCTGCTGTAAGTTACGCCTTGGGTCGACTTCGCAAGCTTTTTGATGATGCGCTATTCGTACGCACGCCGGAAGGCATGATGCCGACCCAGACCGCCGAGCGGATTGCCCTACCGATCGGACGGGCACTCACGGCAATACGCGATGCTCTGAATGAAACCGAACCCTTCGATCCTGGTACTAGCGACCGGGAGTTCCGTTTGTGTATGTCAGACATCGGCGAACAGGTGTTCCTGCCGTCGCTTTGTGAACGGCTTCAAACGCTTGCGCCGGCCATTAAGCTCTCATCAGAGCTGGTACCCGTCGCCATGGTGGTCGAGCGGATGCGTATGGGGCAACTGGACTTCGCAATTGGTAACCTGCCCACACTGAAAACAACCACCCGGTACCAATCCCTGTTCCGAGAACAATACGCCTGCATGACTCGCAAGCGTGACGGACTTCCGGCCGGGAAAATCAGCGTGGAGGATTTTCTTGCCCTCTCCCATGTCAGTGTCACCTCCACTGACAGCAGCCACTTAGCCATCGAGGACACTCTGGCCTCACGTGGCCTGAATCGACACATCGCTTTGAGGGTACCCCACTTTACAGTTGTGCCGCAGATACTCAGGCATACAGGGTGGATGGTCACCCTACCTGAAGGCGTCGCACATGCGCTGAATCATTCGAATGATTTCGTGATTTACCCGCTGCCAGTGGAGATGCCGGGGGTCGAGTCTACCGTTCATTGGCATGGTGCCTACGACGCTGATGCCGGCAATCAATGGTTCAGGGCATTTCTATTTGAAACCTTGCGCAGATAAGGCTATTGCAGATCAGGGGTAGTCACGGAGGCCAAGTCATAAAGGGGCTAGCAGCATACGTCGGCGGGTATTGCTGGCCGGGCTGCGCTACGCGCAGTCTGCGCAGCACGGCAAGGGTATACGCGCCCGCATGGCACGGTCATAGAATGAGCCGCTTCCGAGCCAAAATGGACGGGCAAAATTACCTAGCTCCTCATTAGGATCATTTACGCGCCAGGCTACGCCATGTTGAGGGCCTCCTTCCTGCGCTTCGGCTCGGGCGCCAGCATAATGCTCGGCCTGACGTTCATCGGTTTGCGTGCAAATGAAGCTGACGACACCGCTCACTTTCAGGAGCAGCGGAATGCGTCGATTTTTTAATTGCAGCCACGGTCCACTACTGCTGGGCCAAGCCAGGCGCACCATTCAACCATCCCATAAACGCCAATAGTGATTGGCATTTTAGTCCGGAGAAGCTTTCATCTCCTGATCAGCCAGCAGGCGAACCGCCGTCGTGAACTAGCCCAGCGATCCAGTCAGCGAACGCCTGCACAGCTGGTGATAGAAAGCGCTGATGTGGATATAACAAGTGCACAGGAACCCGGTCAGGCTGCCAGTCAGCAAGCACTTCGACCAGCCGCCCTTCTCGTAGATGTTCGGAAACAACATTCTCGGCGAGTTGCACGAGCCCAAAGCCTTCAAGGCACATTTTGATGTAGAGCCCAGTCTCGTTGACGGCTGCTGTGCCCTTGACCGGTACTGAGATTTTCTCGTCGCCACGGGCGAAGCGCATCTCACCTGCTTGCCTTGCACGGCCCGAGAAGTAATGGATGGCCCGGTGACGAGACAAATCTCGCGGAGTCTGCGGAGTACCGTTCTCTTCGAGATAGGCAGCAGATGCACAGGTCACCCAGCGAAAACGGCCTAGTGGTCGCGCAACGAGCGTTGAGTCATCCAGCTCGCCTGTACGAATGACGCAGTCGACTCCCTCCTGAAGCAGGTCAACCTGCCGATCGTTGACGCCTATCATCAGGTAAATATCCGGGTAGCGCCG
The DNA here is from genome assembly GCF_046534705.1 of Pseudomonas sp. SIMBA_068. Taxonomy (NCBI): domain Bacteria; kingdom Pseudomonadati; phylum Pseudomonadota; class Gammaproteobacteria; order Pseudomonadales; family Pseudomonadaceae; genus Pseudomonas; species Pseudomonas sp. SIMBA_068. Next base: position 84,365 of record NZ_JAWRYI010000009.1, on the reverse strand, counting down.
GTAAAAGTCTTGCAGGTTTGGAATGACGATGAAGTGGGCAATGCCGCCCGGCATATCGACGCGCAAACGCCCCTGCGGCCGTTTCACGGAATCCGTCAGGCTGGTCTCCGTGCGTTCGATCAGTCCCAATATTTCCCTGCATTGCGCCAGATATTGGGCGCCTTCAGGCGTCAGGCTAACCCGCCGCGTTGTTCTGTTCAGCAGGCGCACCTGCAGGTACTTCTCAAGATTTTTAACGCTGCTGGTCACCGTTGAGGCCGGTAGAGAGAGCGTCTGCGCCGCCTGGCTAAAGCTTCCTGCCTCAGCCACACGGACGAAAACCTGCATTGCTTGAATACGGTCCATGACGGGTAACAGCCTTGGAGCGGTGAAAGGAGGCATTATTATTCGCATAAATTGAATAATAAAAACAGTTCTACCATCTTTTTCCCGCAGTATCGAATTGCGTACATTGCTTCCAACGAAATTTGAAGAGGGGTACTGAAATGGGTGAATACACCCGCAGCATAGTGCAGGCTCCAGCCGCTCCGGCCGGACGCACACTTATCCGCGGCGCAACTGTGCTGAGCATGGACGGCGACATCGGCAATCTGGCGCGTGGCGATATCCTCATAGAAGGCAGCACCATCTCGGCCATCGATGAAAATCTCGAAGCCGGCGACGCTCTTGTGATTGAGGCATCCGGCATGATCGCCATGCCGGGCATGGTCGATACCCACCGTCACTCCTGGGAGGGGCAACTACGGCGAATTAATCCGAACGCCGCAACCCTGGAGGATTACTGCAACGCCACCCACTTTTCGTTCGCCAAATATTATCGTCCGGCGGACATGTATATCGGCAACCTGCTGAGTGCATTGGGCTGTATCGATGCTGGTATCACGACCCTTGTCGACAACTCGCATAACAGCCGCACCGGTGCGCACTCCGATGCCGCAGTAGAGGCGCTGCTCGATGCAGGCATACGCGCCGTACATGCTTCGGGAGCGCCGGTGGCGGGTGAGTGGGACAAAGCCCACTGGCCGGGCAACCTCGAGCGTCTGCAGGACAAATACATCAAGAACGGTGACAACCCGCTGCTCTCACTGGCAGTGATGGCGCAGCTGGAACCTGAGCTGTGGGCTGAGGCCAGGCGCCTGGGATTACCGATCATCACCGAGTTTTTTGGTGGGGACATGGCAGCTGAATTGGAAGGCTTGCATCGCGAGGGGCTGCTGCGCTCTGACAACATCTTCAACCACTGCACCGCGCTGCCGGACGCCGGGTGGAAGATCCTTCGCGAGGCTGGCGTGCGGGTCAACGTATGCCCGCGTTCAGATGCCCACTACGGCATTGAAGATGGAATGTTCGCCATGCAGGCGGCTCAGCGTCATGGCATCAGCCCTGGGCTGAGCGTCGATAACGAAACGTCCTACAGCGGCGACATGTTCATGGAGATGCGGGTAGCGTTTTATCTGCAGCGCGTCCTGGGCATGCATCAGCAGCGCTGCTGCAGCGAAGACCATCATCCGGTGGTGACCCTGCCCGCCCATGTTCTGCTCAAAGCCGCGACTGTCGACGGCGCCACCTGCGCTGGCTTGCATGACAAAATCGGCAGCCTGGTTCCCGGCAAACAGGCTGACCTGATCCTTATCAACGCGCAGGACATCAACCTTTATCCGTCAGGTAATGCCTTCGGCACCGTGGTACATGCGGCAGAGCGCAGCAATGTCGACACTGTCATGATCGGCGGGCGTATCGTCAAGCAGGGCGGCAAGGTTCTGGGTGTGAATAGCGAAAAGCTGCGCGCGGCGATCGACGAGTCGCGTGAGCATCTGTTTGCTGCTGCTGGCTATCAGCCGGATATGTTTGCCGAGGCATTCTTGCCGCTTGAGTCAGCCAAGTAAGGAGGCGTTAAATGAATGCAGCCTACTACCTACTGGCTATCTGCGCGGGGCTTGGTATCACCCTGCAGACCACGCTGAATGGCCAACTCGCTAAAGGTGTGGGTGGAGATTCCGTAGCGGCGGCACTGTTTTCTTTTACTGCCGGTGCGCTATGCCTGGGCATCTTTTCGTTGATGCGTGGCGGGATAGTGGCTTCAATCGCGGCTATCCCTGCCCAGCCTTTGTGGAGCCTTCTAGGTGGCCTGCTAGGTGCCGGCGCGTTGCTCAGCTACGTGGTACTCGCGCCAAAAATAGGCCTTTCAGCGCTGCTTGGCCTCGCCATCGCCGGGCAGATCATTTCGTCCCTAGTTATCGATCACTTCGGACTGCTCGGGGCAGTCGAGAGGCCGGTATCTGGTTTCAAGTTGGCCGGGGTAATCGTGATGCTCGGAGGCTTGGCAATCGCCCTGTTTGGTGACCGGTGGTCAGGGCTTGTATCCAGCTGATTCCCGTGGTTAACCCCTCTCGCTTCATAGCCACTGATACCGATGGAGTGCAGCTTGAAGCCGAAGCGGTTGCCGCAGGAGAACTGACAGAAGAGCGATTACGAGGGTTAACTGAGTACGGGAAGCTCGGTAGAGGACTCAGTGTGATCATTTCTGGCTGCTGGCAGCCCTTAACGACTGACCGCTATCGATCCAGGCTGTGGAAAAACGCAGTAATCGCATCGATAACTGAGAACCGAGCAGATTACCTGCGGAATCATCAGGCGAGAGCGTAAATACCCTCACCCAGAAAAATAGACATTTGTAGTGCTACACGGGCCGCGTCAGCGGCCCATGTAGCTGTTTACGGGCCAGCAAACGGCGGGGTTACGCCCTGATCGCCTCAAGTAGTCCTGCGATGCCGAAAATGCTCACCATGCGTTTGTGGAGGCGAGCACGTGAAGGCTCATTTCGGTGCTTAACCTCGGCAGGGTTTTGGTCACGAACTGGTTGCTTCCCTTCCAGAATCTGTTCGTTCCAAAGGTGTGCTCCACCAGGCGAACCTTCATCATCTCCGGATCTTGCTCCAATCGGATTTGCCCCTCTCGCCTACTGCTTCATGCTCGCAGCGCTTGAGTCGCCGCTCTTTATCGGTCTTACACTGCTTCTGCATGGAGCAACTCCGGCATCCTGAAAACCAGTAGCACTGCAGTAACAGGCGGTCCTCCATCGAGGAACAGACGCGATGAGTGCCTGTCGTAATGCCGCGTCGTGGCTACTCAGCACTAAAGTCGAAAAGCTGAAACAGCAAATGCAAAAACTCAAGGGCATCGAGGCGCAGCTTCGAGCCAGTCCCGATCAGCAAATCTCGCTTGCCGGCGGAACCACTCAATGACCTCTGGTTGAAGAATCGGAGTCACCCATTCCGGAGGGGAGTCCTGCGTCAATCCACCAATCGCCACGAGCCGTAGGACCTCAGGGTCTAGCCTCAGTTGCTCGGCTGCGGAAAACACTGGCAGCAGCGCTTGCTGAACTTGAATTTCTGACTCACTGGATACGGACATAGTCTTCCACTTTCTCCTTAGACCGATCCGACACGTCAGCCGTTTGAGAAAGTGAAGATGAAGCCTCGCGCGCCCTCTGGAGGGCCATATCTACGCCCCAGGAAAGAGCCGTTGTCATCGACTGGCCCGGTCGTGAATCGAAAAATTGTTCATCAAGAACCAGGCCGCTTGGCGCGTACACGCCGATGAACAGTTGAGTTCCTCCAGCTCGAGAGAGCCTGCTTTGCACGTCAATGGCTGTACCATCGGCGAGGGATTCATCATGGATCTGGTGGTGGAGCGTGGGGTCAGCCCATGCCCAAAAAGCCTTACCGCGAATGCGCATGTCGTTCTCCTACGACGCTAGGTCTATGCTGAAGGATTTATCCACCATGGGCGCATCACCTCCGAATAGCGACCGATTTCCACCGCGCCGGTGAGATACCGGACCGGCGGGTCAAAATGCTCCACAAGAATTTTTTTTTGTATAAGAAGACGCGCGTTGCGAGAAAGAAATCGCGGAAATGACAAATTCCTAGAAGGCCCAGCACGTACTTGGCTGGGCCCGACCCGTTACTTCTCGAGGGTGGCGGCCTGGTTGCCGCCTTCTTCGGCAATCGCTGACAGCTTCTCGTCTGCAGCTTTTTCTTCTGCAAGCGTGTCGGCCAACAGCGAGGCCGCCTCTTCCATACCGAGGTGCTTGGCCATCGCAATTAGGGTGCCGTAGCTGGCGATCTCGTAATGCTCAACCTTCTGGCATGCCCCGATGAGCGCCGCATCGAGCACCGCCCCCTTCTCGATTTCATCTATCAGCTCTTTACTCTCCTCAACCAAACCCTCCATGGCTACGCACTTCATCCGCTTGAGTTTCAATCCAGCGGACTCTACCAACTGGTCAATGCGCTCTATCTGCCCCTGGGTTTCCGCTAGGTGTGAAGTGAACGCATCCGCCAGCAGCGGATTGGTAGATGCCCTAGCCAGACGCGGCAATGCTTTGGTGATCTGCTTCTCAGCGCTGTACACATCCGAAAGCTCATGGATGAACAGGTCTTCAACTGTTTTGCGAGCAACCATCGTCATTCTCCTTGGGTTTGAAAATCGATTTCACTGCAGGGTGTGGCTGACCAAGCTCTCGTGTAAGGATTCAATGGGAAGCTTTGGGGGCAGATCGTTGGGCAGCAGGGAGCCAACGCCGAACATGCTTATGGCCATCTTTACTCGCATCGCTCGGCAAGCCAGGCGCGAGTCGGCCTCAAACTCTGCTACCGCCGCGCTCATCAAATGCTCAAAGCCGATGCCGACCTGAGCCTTATCCCTCCTTTTCAAAGTGCTCATTGCGGCCTCCCGAAATTCAGTCATCTTTACCGTTGACCAAGCCTGAACCAAGATCCGCGCCGGTGACCGGGTTGCTGGCTGGATCGGACATCGTCCGCAGCTTCATGGCTTCCAATACCGCCAGATCAGGAGCGGCCAGTTCTACCGAAGCGGTGCCATCTCCGCCATCAACGGCAGCCGATGGATTCTCGACGTACTCCCACTCCTCGCCTTCATTCCAAGGGCCGCGCACATTCGGCTCACCCGACATGTTGAAATATTTGTTGGTGAACTCCGGCATGCCTGGGAGCTTGCCCTGAGGGAAGTTAGGCTGGATGGCGTGCAGTGCTTTTTCGAAAGAAAGCTGGTGTGCGATTTCTCGCGTCATCAAGAAACCCAGCGCCTCTTTCACGCCTGGGTCGTCCGTCACGTTCATCAGGCGCTCGTACACGATCTTCGCCCGCGCTTCGGCAGCGATGTTGGAGCGAAAATCAGCTGTCGGTTCACCGATGGTGTCCACATAGGCCGCACTCCAGGGCACCCCTGCCGAGTTGGTAAGCGGAGCGCCGGCGCCGTAGAGGATGCTGGTAATGTGGGAATCGTTACCGGCGCCATTGATTGCTCGGTACAGCTCTCCCTCCTCTTCGACCCCCTCAGCAAGTCGGCCCTTGGCGCCCTTGTTAAGCATCACGATGATCGAGCCTACAATCTCCAGGTGGCTCAGCTCTTCAGTGGCGATGTCCATCAGCAGGTCTTTGCGGCCTGGGTCATCCTCGGCCAGGGCCTGGGTGAAGTATCGACTGGCAGCGGCCAGCTCACCCTGAGCGCCGCCGAACTGCTCCAAAAGCAAGTTGGCAAGGCCGGGATTGGGCTGCGCGACGCGCACGGTATATTGAAGACGCTTGTTATGGATAAACATATTAAATCTCCCAACGGTTGAACCAGCACGCAAATACGTCCTGTGTCCTTTGTGGGAGTTAACGGAGGGATCAATGGTGCAAATCGCCAAAGAGCTCTCAAGACGAATGGACACAATGTGAAAGTTCAAAATCATTTTCCAAATAACTGCAGACAAATAGTTTGCGCACTCAACCGTTCATCAACCTAGCCGAACGCAGTGAATTGAATTCAGCTCTGAATAACTTCACTACATGGAGAGCACTCATGACTAAGCCTGCAGAAAATTTATTGGATTGGCTGCGCGATGCTCACGCGATGGAGCAGCAAGCCGAAAAAATGCTTAAAGCGCAAGCGGAACGGTTGGAGCATTATCCCGATCTTCGTGAGCGAATTACGCAGCACATCACCGAAACGGAAGGACAACAACGGAAATTGGTTGAATGCATAGAGCGCCTAGGAGGGAGCACCTCGACCTTGAAAGACTTAGCAGGCAAGCTCATGGCCTTCGGCCAAGCAGTGGGTGGCATGGCGATGAGCGATGAAGTGGTTAAAGGTGCGATGTCTGGATACGTATTTGAAAATTTTGAAATTGCTTCCTACACGGTACTTATTGAAGCAGCGACGTTCGCAGGGGATGAACTCACTGCCGAGGCCTGCCGGTCGATATTGAAAGAGGAGGTCGCCATGGCCGATTGGCTGAAAGATCACCTTCCCGAGATAACTCGAGCTTTCTTGAGCCGGTCGGCTGCTCCCGGTGAAGAAGCAAAACGGTGATCAGTTCTGTGAGCCGTATGTCACAACGTGCGGCTCACAACAATCCGAGCTAAGGGACAACAATGAAAAGCGCATCTGACGTACACTGCTGCCACTCAAAAACTAAAGGCCCCCTACCCAAAACCCTAAGTTTTAGCATACTCCACTTCAGTATTGCCTTTGCGGTCGCCTATCTACTTACAGGCTCGGCTCTCACAGGCGGGCTAATCGCGGTTATTGAGCCCACTTGTAACACCATCGCTTTTTATTTTCACGAACGAATATGGCGGCGAATCGAAAAAAACTGACAGCATTGCTACAGGATTTTTCGCTCTTCTAAGAGAACTTACTTGAGAATAATTGAATTCATGATAGTTAAACGACACTTCCTGAGTTCTTGACGTCACTCAACCACTGCCTAGGGACATAACGCATCGATACGTTACTTCGAAAAGGAATAGAAAAATGGAGTGAAACAAGCCAGGACTGGCCCAGTGCTAGCAGATAGATAAAGCATTGCTGTGGCAGCGCTTGGAGCAGAATAATGAAAATCAAAAGCGGCAAGCCACACATTGCGAACCCGTGCCCTCACAAGTATATAAGAAAGGCTTATTATCTTGGTTTGCCTGGCGAAGACTACGTATGCGTCGCCTGCGGTGAAAGCCGCCCAGAATCGGAATGGCCTAACTTTTTACGCCGAAACGAGCCGAACTCTAGCAGCCCTTGATTAGAAAATAAGGCGCCCCTCGCTATCCTAAACGCGCTCGTCCCCGACCACTCATCTCAATTCGCCCTGATTAAGCGCCTGCCGCATACAGAACCGTTGAATACATTGTCGGGTCTTCATTATTCAGCCAAATGTGCGAGCATAGTCCAGTCAAAAAAAAGCTCGCCTCACGGCGAGCCTCATCCCCAAGCCTTCGAGGATAGTTTCACCGCTGGTGACGCCCCTGATTAGGTGCCGCTTTCTGAGCGGTAGAATCGTGCGATGAGCCCACAGCACCATCCGGGCGATGAGCATCGTTATCTCGCTCTTCCTCGCCGTGCGATTTCCGTAGGTCTAGTTCCTTATAATGCCCTTCTCTGGTCATGCTGCCGCTCCTACCCTTTGCTGTGTTCAGGAGATGTCGGCCCAGTGCCGCGCTTGATCCCCCGTGGCCCTGCGACGCCCCATATAGCCAAGCCAACCACCGGCAACACGAGCAGTATCAAAGCCCACAGCACCTTGACTGCATCTGACTTGTCGCTTCGAAAAACGCTGACCATTACCCAGAGATCAACCAGCAGAATGATGGCCGCCACGGCAATCCAGAAGTACGTTGCGAGATCACCCATTTCCGTTTCTCCCGATGTCCAATTGGATAGCCGCAGCGATAACACGGTAGGTCTGCTGCCCCTATACATAAGGGAAGGTGGAAATCTGGACAAAGTTCAGACGATTTTTTCGGCATGGGACAGGCGGCTAAATAAGCGCTGAACCAATTGCCCGAGGGTTGCGTCCACCGCTAAAGAACAAGCGAGTCGATACCCTCATGGCAACCGAACCTGTACTGGCCGCGCTCGGCTACCTCAAGGACAATCAGTTGATTCTTTCCACCGCCGAATCTTGTACTGCAGGCTGCATGGTGGCGCTGTTGGCGACGGTACCTGGCACTGGGGAGGTACTGGAGAGTGGTTATGTCGTCTATTCACCGAGTGCGAAAAAGCGTTTGCTGGGGGTCAGTTCCGAGACCATCGAGCGCTACGGGCTCACTAGCGAGCCTGTGGCGTGGGAAATGGCGTTGGGTGCATTGCGAGACAGCGATGCCAATGTGGTAATCGCAACAACAGGAGTAGCGGGGCCTACCGACGAATCTGGGGTACCTCCAGGGACGATGTGCTTTGCTTGGGCCTTTGCTGGCGAGCCTGCTGCGGTTTTTACATGTACTCAGCGTTTCTTCGGCGAGAGAGCGGAGGTGATGCAACAAGGCGCGCTGTTCGGTCTGACGCGCCTTGCTCATTACCATCAACGCTGGCTTCGCGGCGAACGCGCCTGAGGGCACATGAAATGCCGAACGATGAGATGATATCCAGAAGTCACCCGATCCAGGAGAACATGCCCATGCAGAAGCGCGTTTGGCGCTTCGAACGTGTGGGGTGGTATGTGCTGGTGATCATCGTATTGCTAGCCTTGGCAGGGCTGTTCGGCGACGGCCCACTAAGCGATGCCGAGGTGGTGAGCCAGGATGGTCGATTAAAAGTTGAATATCAACGCCTCAGTCGCAGTGGCACCACCGACAATCTTTTCATCACAATTCAGGGGAGCCCTGGTCAGCCAGTGATGGTTGAACTTGAGGGGCCGCTACTGCGCGAGGCCAGTATCGAGACTATGCAGCCCGAACCCCTGGTGTCGATCTCCCATGGCCCAGCCCTGCGGCTGCAATTGGGTACCAGCAAGGGTGGTATGGCCACCTTGTACCTGACACTGCGAAGTGGGCACGTGGGTAGCTTGGAAGGGGTTGTGAGGTCGGGCTCGAACACCGAAGTCCACTTTTCCACATTTCTCTACCCCTAGGAGGGCGTCATGGATTCGATCCTGCGAGCTGCTGGGATGTATGTCGCCCTTATGCTGCTGTTCCGCGTAGCCGGGCGGCGTTCCCTGGCCGATCTGACCACCTTCGATTTCGTCTTGCTGCTGATCATCGGGGAAGCCACGCAGCAGGCTCTTCTGGGCGAGGATTTCTCGTTTACCAACGCCGTGCTGGTGATCGCCACCTTGATCGTGGTCGATGTGGGCTTGTCTCTTGCCAAGCTGAACTCCCGACCGCTGGCCCGCTTTCTCGATGGCCACTCAACCCTGGTGGTTGAGCACGGACAGTTCTTGCATCAGCGAATGCGCCGATCTCGTCTAACCGAGGATGACATTCTCGAATCAGCACGAGATAGCCAGGGAATAGAATCGGTGGAGCAAATCAAATTTGCGATTGTGGAGCGGAACGGAAAAATCTCGATAATTCCAAAGGAATGAGTGAAGCCAGCGATTGCAGCATTAGGGCTTGGTGAAGCTCGACGCCGCGAATCCAGGCATGACGAAATGTGCCAAGCGCCTTCCCCTTCTCTGCATCGCATCAGCGGCTACTTCATTCCGATCCGCGTTTTCATTTCCAGGGTGATCAATTGCTCAATGGTCGGCATAGCATCCCACGGGTCATCGCCACCCAGTTCATCCAGACGCTCCTGAACATTCTTGATGTTCCATTTGGCCGCCGATTGTAGCTCGACGAGCTCCTCCTTGAAAATCGGCACCGATACCGGCAGTCCCTCCCTCGCCCGCGCCGAGAAGACGTTGGCAGTGGTGGCCCCTTTGCCGTTGCGCAGGTAGTCGATGAAGATCTTACCGATACGATTCTTTGGGCCTAACACGGCAGAGAATCGATCCGGGATCAGCTTGGCGATGTACTTCACGATGGACTGACTGAAGTGCTTCACTTCTTCCCACGAAGCTTTAGGCGTGAGCGGTACCATGATGTGGATGCCCTTGCCCCCACTGGTTTTGAGAAACGACTGCAGCCCCAATTCATCGAGCACCACCAAGGTCAGCTGAGTGGCTTCGACCATGGCCTTCCAGGGCAGCGCGGGATCAGGATCGAGATCCAACACGAAGCGGTCTGGCTGCTCGATGTGCTCGGTCGTGCCATTCCAGGAATGCAGCTCGATGGTGCTCATCTGCACGGCACCGACCAGAGCCTCGACGCTGTTGATGACCATGCCCGCTTTGCCTGCTTCTGCTTTCGGCACCATCGTGATGTTCGGGATGGCGAGGCGGTCAGCGTTCTTCTGGAAAAACAGCTCACCGGAAATCCCCTCGGGCGCCCTGACCAGCGCGATGGGTCGATCTTTCAGGTGAGGCAGAAGCCAGGGTGAGACCTGCGCGTAATATTCGGCCAGGTCTCGTTTGGTAAGACCACTGCTGGGATCAATCACACGTTCAGGGTGGGTAATCCGTACCTTGGTCGTGGCGGCCTTGTCGTCCGATTTCGCTTTGGCTGACCTTCGCTCTTTCGGCGCAGGCGCCGGCTTCTCCTCCGTTATGTCCTGGACAGGCTTGTCCGTCCGGATACCTTGGAACACCGCGTGCCTGACTACACCGTCCGAGGTGATCTCCGCGAAGCTGACCTCAGCCAGCAGTGTCGGCTGCAGCCAGTGGATGCCTCTACCATCAACACCTTTCGGTGGATTCACTACCGGCACCTTTTTCTGCTCCAACGGCAGCAGTGTCTGCAGGATCGTGGCGAGTGTCGATTCCGTGAAGCCCGTCCCGACCTTGCCGGCGTACTTCAGATCGCCGCTATCCTGGTCGGTTAGCGCAAGGACAAGTGCGCCAAAACCGGTTCTCGCTCCTTTCGGGTCGGTGTAGCCGACGATGACGAACTCCAGGCGATGCTTGCACTTGAGCTTGATCCACGTGTCACTGCGCCGGGATACGTAAGGACTGCCCAATCGCTTGCCAATCAGTCCTTCCATGCGCATCTGGCAGGCACTGTTCATCAATGCGTCGACGTCTTCGGTGAAGTCTTCGGAGAACCTCAGCAGCGGGTCGGTCGAGTCAGAGAGAATCTGCTTTAGCAGTCCACGGCGGCTCTCAACCGGCACCTGTCGAAGATCGGCGCCGTTGAGATACGGCAGGTCGAACAGGTAGTAGACGATGCCGTGGCTCTTGCCGGCGTCGAATGCATTCTGTAGCAGCTGGAAGTCGGGCACGCCGTTTTCATCCGGGATGACAATCTCGCCATCCAGCCAAGCCGTTTCGAGCCCGAGCGAGGCGATTGCAGCCGCCTGCTTGGGCAACTTCGCAGTCCAATCATGACCATTGCGGGTAAACAGCCGGACGTCATCCCCATCGACGCGACACAGCATGCGATAGCCATCGAACTTGATTTCGTAGCGCCACTCCTCGCTTCGAGGGCTGGATTCGACCAGCGTCGCTAGCTGTGGAGAGAGCTTCTCTGGCAGCGCTGCAGCCACGGCGCCCTCTGTGCTCGGCCCGGTGGCGCTGGCGGGAGGGTTCGGCTTGGATGACCCCGCCTTGGCCCGACCGGGTTTCTTGGGGATGATGGTGCGGTCGCTGAGCACGCTGTTAGGCATCTCGACCACAACGTCGAAATCAGCGAGCGGCTTAGCGGCCTCGTCCTGATGCTTGATCAGAAACCATTGCTCCTGCTTACCCTCGATGTTCGTCCGGACAAGGTTCCACAGGCCCGAGAGCTTTTCACCCTGCAGCTCAAACTTCATACGACCTTTCTTGTAGGCCTCAGCCGGATCGCCCTGGTGAAGCCATATTCCACGATCCCAAACGATCACATCCCCGGCACCGTAGTGACCCTCCGGTATCGTGCCTTCAAATGAAGCGTAATCGAGAGGGTGATCTTCGACATGCACCGAGAGGCGCTTTACCTTGGGATCCAGGCATGGGCCTTTGGGTATCGCCCAGCTTTTGAGCGTGCCGTCGAGCTCCAGGCGGAAGTCGTAGTGCAGTCGTGTGGCATCGTGCTTTTGAACGCAAAACTGCAAGGCATGAGCAGCTGCGCGCTTCGAACGCCGAGCGGATTTCCCTGCTCCCGATGGTTCCGGTGAGGCGTTGAAATCACGCATCCGGTTGTATTTTTCCAAGCCTGGGATGGTCGCATCGCCCTCCTCCACGTCGTCCCTTCCGATAAGCGTCTGAACCAGCTCATCGAGGGAAACGCCTTGCTTGCTGGCTTCAGCCGTGAGGGTCTGGACAACCATGGTGTCACGCAGGGCCGACAGCGGCTCGCCAGCCTCCAGCGCTTCCGCTTCACTCAAGCCTTGGACTTGGGCAAGCGCGTCCGGGTGTTCCGTCGCGAAGATCATGAATGCCAGGGCCGTGTCGTCCATTCACCGAATCCTCTCTGAGACCATGTCCAAATTCGAGGAGGCAAAAAGAACTTCAGTTCAGCGTGAGAGCCGAATGGGCAAGGTCTCGAGCTGTTCTACTGGGATGCTAAGAGTTGGCTCGCCACAGTCCGTGAAGCAGCTTTCTTAACGCAACCCGTCGGGCAAAGCGAAATTCAGGTGTGCGAAACAGTGGCTTTTACCCCTCCGAATTGAACACAGACTTTCCTGTGTGACACATGAGGTGAAAGATCATGGCTAACAATCAAGGTGATCGCGGCAATCAAGGCGGCACCGCACAGAACAACCCAGGCAATTTTGCCAACGACCGCGAGAAAGCGTCCGAAGCCGGGCGCGAGGGCGGACAATCCTCGAGCGGCAACTTCGCCAATGACCGTGAGCGAGCCTCTGAGGCTGGCCCCAAAGGTGGACAGAACAGCCATGGCGGTGGCCGCAACAGCGAAAGCCGCTAAGCCTTGATGAGCTTTGCCAGGGTGAGCGTCACCCTGGCATCTTTGAAACAGACTGTAGGCCTACTGACGACCGCAGCATCAAAGCAAAATAGGCAGCAGCGGCCTTCCTCTTGCCCGAAGCCGTCTGCCGATGACGAGAAGAAGCGCTGACGCTGCCATCATGAACAGGCTCCCCACCATCGAGGCGCGAGGGGCATTACTAAAATCCATCAACGTGATAGTCAGCAGTACCAGCGTACCGACGAGCCCTGCACTGCCAAGCACCATAAGAAACCAACCAGATCTACGCATTGTATTCCCCTGCTCGAGGATGAAGAAACCATTCACAGGAAGTGCTAGGCCGTGCTTCAACGAAAGCACAGCCGGGCTGAATCACCATCCGAGGCGCTCGGCAAAAAACTGCCGGTATGCGGTACGGATCTGTGCGGGCACCTTGTTCAGGTAATCCCTGGCGTGAGTTCGTTATGAGGGGAGCCCACAGTACATCGACCGTAGCGGCGCCAAGGCATATTGCTGTCGCCAGTTCCCCCCCATCAGCGACCCTTGAAAATTCGATAGGGAGTGCTGGGCCGTCCGCTCGCCAGTCTCCCGCCAGACGAAGCTCCCCAGGTATCCAAATCAGTGATCCCCATCCCAAGCAACCGATCCTCACACTCGCTCCTTGGCAGCCTTGTGGCTACGAATGACCTAAAGCGAAGACAGCGGCGTCGGAACTTCGACTCAATCGAGATCTGTTAGCGGGTTGGTCACCATTGGTCAGGAGCAAGCAACGCTGTGCTCGGAGGATCCACTAACGAGTACAACAACAAGGATCGAGCTCTATGGCACAGAAGGTTTTGTTGGTTGAAGACGATGACATCCTGCGCTGGCTGATGGCCGACGCCGTGACACACTTCGGCTACCAGGTCGTCGAGTGCAGCAACGCCGACGACGCCCTTCGTAGGTTAAACGCCGAGCCGTTTGCTCTCGTCATTACGGACGTGAACATGCCAGGCACCACTGATGGGCTCGGGCTCGCCAAAACGCTCTGGTCAACCAACCGCGACCTTCCCGTCATCATCATTTCTGGGCGCACGGTTTTACTTCCAGGCTGCCTCCCTGTTAATGCCAGGTACATCACCAAGCCGTGCACCCTTGATGCGCTCGGAGACACCATCAGCGAACTGCTTGCCGCTGCAGACCCGCATTAACCGTGGCGCTCGAGGACTGACTATGGTCCGTGGGCCAGGCACGAGGCAGTCGAGTCGTACCCGCAGGACACAACACACCGGCTTCCACCCCCAACATGACTGACTCCAAAGCTCGAAGCCCAAACATGCGGCTGTTAGTCAGGCCGAGCAAATGTAAAAAAAGATTTCTGAACAGTTTGAGGGTCAATGGAACATGTGCAACGTGTTCAAAAGGAAAAGCATCATGAAATTCGCGCAGTTCTGCCAATGGCTTTCCAACCATGCTGGCAGGCCAACTACTTTCCTCATCGCCATCGTACTGATTGGAATGTGGGCAGCCTCGGGGCCATGGTTTCACTCCAACGATACCTGGCAGCTCATCATCAACACCTCCACAACGATCATCACCTTTCTGATGGTTTTACTGATCCAGAACACCCATGATCGAGTCCCCTGCCATTGCTTGGCCAATCGCGGATAGTAACTCCTCAACCGACCACGGCTTGAACAGGAATGTCACAGGAGGTGCACCGGTGGGCTGCAACTGATACCCAGAAGTGAGAATGGCGGGAATATGAGGCCATTTTTCAGCGACCATCTGCAAAAATTCCAAGCCCTTGAGGGCTCCAGGAACGCCGTGATCGGCAATCACCAATGAACAAGCGCCGTGATTTTCAAGAAGACCAATCAGCGCATCCTCGGCGTTGCTAAAACTCGCTACACAAGCGCCCAGCTCAGTGAGAATCTGGGCCAGCACCATATTGAGGGTTTCGTCGTCTTCCACGATCAGCACATGGTGCCCGCTTAACGATAGTCCGTCAGCTTCTAACCTCATTTGAACCACCGCCATGAGAAGACTGAGCGTGCCGCGATCAGCGGAGCGGTTCGCTCAAGGCCGTTGGCCGTTTCGACAATCATGCCGAGACGCTGCTTGAAAGTCTCCAACGAACGTCAGAAAGACCGTAACGCTCCGCCATGAGACGGCCCACCTTGCGAATGTTTTGCTGTGCGAACCTTGGGATCACTCCAATCCCGGCGTCACAGCTCGCCCAATGCCAGGCCTCCGCATTGGACATATTTTCCAAGCGGATGACAAATTGCTTGGACGCTCCGCGAAGCTGATAGTCAATGACGTAAAGTTTCAGTGAAGACATATGATTCAGGCTCCTGTCGATAAGATATGGAGCCGACGTAACTGCATTAAATTCAAAAAGTTTCACGACTAAAGCTTGTACAAAAACAAGAATATGTACAACATTTTTGGCGACAGACGTGGCCCACTCCTACGGTCAAAAGAGTAGGCTTGAGGTTCCGTTCTGGCCGTTGTCGCACGGGGCGGAGTGCTGGCTTACCGGCTATAGTTCACGGCTGACCTGGGGTGGCAGTAGCCAAAGAAGAGGTAGACGATGCGACTCCCCGACTTCATCGAAGCGAATCTTGAACTGATCCTCCAAGCGTGGGAGCGCTTTGCCAGAGACATTGATGTCCCTAGACAGGATCTGGCGGCCAGTGCGCTAAGAAACCATGCAGAACAGCTACTCAAGGCTGCCGCCCTGGACATGCGAACTCCGCAAACACAACGACAGCAAATAAGAAAATCCCAAGGCCTGGCGCCGCAGATTGACCAAGAAACTGCAGCACAAACGCACGCCATTCTCAGGCTTATAGACGGGTTCTCCATGGATCAAATGGTGTCGGAATTTCGCGCCTTGAGATCCAGCGTGTTACGACTGTGGCTGGCAGAGGAAGCGTTCAGCTCACCTTCGCAAATCGAGGACATGGTGCGTTTTAACGAGGCCATTGACCAGGCGCTGGTGGAGTCAATCAGCGCCTACGGTCAAGCTGTCGAAACGACCCGAAAAATGGTTTTAGGCGTGCTGGGACATGATTTGCGAGCCCCCCTGACAGCGATACTGATGGGCGCTGACTTACTGAGAAAAAGCCAAACGCTCTCGGATCGAGAAAAAGACATTGCTGCTCAGGTTGGGGTCAGCGCCCGCCGAGCCAATCGTATGGTCAACGATTTGGTCGACCTCGCACGATGCAACCTTGGCACCGGTATTCCGGTTGTCAAAAGTCCCACCGAGCTGAATTTGATCTGCCGCACGACAATCAAGGAACTGAGTTCTGGGGAGCCAAACGCGACGATTATATTCAATGATACCGATCCGGTCGTGGGTGGTTTTGATCCAGAGCGAATGGCTCAGGTATTTACCAACCTGATTGGTAATGCAGTCAGGCATGGTGACCTGCAGCAGCCAATCCAGGTCGCCCTCAAAGGCAGCCACAACACAATGACCTTCGAAGTCAGAAACGCCGGAGAGCCCATCTCTCCAGCCGCTATGCCATCCTTGTTTGATCCTGGTCGTCGATACTCTGGTTATACCGAGACGGGTAGCAAAGCTTCCCAAGGCCTGGGGTTAGGCCTTTTCATCGCAGCTGAAATCGTCGCCAGTCATGGAGGGAAAATCGACGTGTCATCCTCTGAAGAGAGCGGCACCTGCTTCAGCGTGACGATCCCGCTGTAGAGCGGTGCTCAAGGAGGGCTGCTGCTTCACGCATAAAAATCTCGAGAGTTTTAGGGCCAACCCCTTCGAAGCTCAAAAGCCAGGCCTGGAAGGCAGAGGTGTCCAACTCGTTCTTTTTCAGCGAGATCAACTGAACATCGAGTTCGCTAGCGGCCCGAACACTCAAAGCATGAAGCCGCTTCGCCGTGGACTCGTCGTATCGCGCGTAACCTGCCTGGCCTAGGAGTCTTACGAGATCCCGATGGGAACAGCGGGCCAACTTCTCCGGCGTATCCAGGCCATGCCGATCAACCAAGTTCCGGTACTCCTCCACGGCGAAGGAGGAACGAATCCTCTTCCCGATCAGGAAGCTCGCGAGCAGCCACTTGTACAGCCCATGCCCGGTCGAATCGCTGACATTGATACCCAGGCCTGCAGCGGTAACTGGTATCACCCCTTCGAACGCCTCGGGTCAGCCGAACGTGGGTAGGTACGCTCTTCTTCGATAGTGCCGTCAGCTTTATGAATTTTCACCGAAGCTGTTTTGCCATCAAAGAAGTCAGACAGCGAACCAACCAACCCCTGCTTCGTAGCGGCGCGCTTGGCGGCTCGTTCCGCACCGGTTTTCTTCAGCTCCCAGCCATCAGCGGTTAGGCTCAGGTGGTAGTTGTCCATTGCCTTTCTCCTCATGCGTAAATGACTTGACCGTCGTCCTGAATGTCTTCGTCGGCGTCCGCTGCGTCCGTTGCATCGGCGCCTCTCACGCCCAACGCTCCCAAGGCAATGTCGGCGCTGTGAACGCGCGGCGATCATCCACAAATCGAATTTAGGGACGTCACGGGCAGAATGATCAGGAACTCCGAAAATGGGTTGATCTTCGGCTACGCCATAGGCGACCGGGTTAACGCGTTGTATCGCCCTGAAGCACCCGCTACGACCGCGATCATCAATGACCGAGGCGCGCTGTGGGGCGCGAGCCTTTGCCGGCCCTTGCCTCTGATAGCGGACTTTGTGGGAGCGAGTTAACCCGCCAACACCGGCAAAGCCGGTGACATCCACCGCGTCGTCTGCTTAGCGGGAAAACCCGCTCCCCACAGAGTGCCCGTCGCACTTGGTAAAGCCGTTAGCGCCCAGCGGTCGCAAAGGGGCGATTGCTGCTCTTCACGATCATGGATATCGTCATGCCTACCTCTTCGCTATATTAGGTCTGATAAGCACAGGTTATCCGCACCTATTGCAGCGTTGAGCGAGATGAAATTGACAGAACCGGTACAGATGCCCTCCTCACAGCCGCTGGTGCTAGCAGAATTGGCCGACAGCACCCGCGCCGCTGCTGAGGCATTCATCGCGGCAGGCACTGCGGCCAATACCGTGCGTAGCTACCAGAGCGCCCTCACCTACTGGTCCGCGTGGTTGCGGTTACGTTATCGCCGCTCGCTCAGCGACGGCGCGTTGCCACCCGAGGTCGCCGTGCAATTCATCGTCGACCATTTGGCCAGGCCCGATACTTCTGGTAAGTGGACACACCTGCTGCCGCCGGCCGCCGATGCCGCGTTGGTGCAAGCCAAGGTCAAGGCCAAGCCGGGGCCACTGTCGTTTAGCACAGTTAGCCATCGCTTGGCAGTTTTGTCTAAATGGCATCGCCTGCGACGCTGGGATAACCCAAGTGATGCTCCTGCGGTGAAGACGCTTCTTCGCGAGGCACGCAAGGCCCAGGCGCGCCAAGGCGTGTCCGTGCGGAAGAAAACCGCGGTGGTCTTGGAGCCGCTGCAGGCGATGCTCGCCACCTGCACTGACGGCGTGCGTGGCACGCGCGATCGCGCCCTGCTGTTGCTGGCCTGGAGAGGCGGTGGCCGGCGCCGCTCGGAAATCGTGGGTTTGCAGATCGGAGACCTGCGGCGTCTGGACGCCGACACGTGGCTGTATGCACTCGGGGCGACCAAAACCGACAGTAGCGGTGTGCGGCGGGAAAAGCCGCTCCAGGGACCGGCGGCCCAGGCGTTGAACGCCTGGCTCGCTGTAGCACCGGCCTGCGAGGGCCCGCTGTTTCGCCGCTTGTACAAAGGGGGCCGGGTCGCGGCTGCTGGGCTGTCCGGTGACCAGGTCGCGCGTATCGTCAAACGTCGCGCGGCACTGGCCGGCCTCGACGGCGACTGGGCGGCGCACAGCCTTCGCTCGGGCTTCGTCACAGAGGCCGGACGCCAGGGCGTGCCGCTTGGCGAGGTCATGGCGATGACCGAGCACCGCAGTGTCAGCACGGTGATGGGCTACTTTCAGGCCGGCTCGCTCCTGGGCAGTCGCGCGAGCCAATTGTTGTCGATTGAGCTGCCAGTCGATCCCGCACCGGACGCCACACTGCCCGCAGGGGATCAACCCTAACCAGAACAGGCCGGACCTGCGGCGGCGCCCGCCCCCAGTCGATCGCGCTCGCGCTGGGGGCCACACCTGCACTGTTCGTGATATCCAGCATCATGAGGCAAAGACACCAGGCACCACACAACCTAAACAACAGCTATGAGGCACTGAGCCGATACCCTGATGACCGACTGGCTTAGCCGACAACCATTGCAACTCGATAAGATCAGGGATTCTTCACATAGCGGTCCGCTGCCCGTGGCTACAGGATCGGTGGCGTGCCCCCCCTCCTGCTGTCATAGTGTTAATAGAGTCTCTCGACTGCCACTTTCGGACCCCTGCCAATGAACAGTTTCACGATCCACGGACTTAGCGAACAGCCCTCAACGAGCTGCTGGACCTCTGCACATGGAGCGTTTTTAACAAGGCACGGACAAATTTTTCGAAAAGCTATCGAAGTGCTCGGAAAAGTAGAACTGGCGCAGCGCTGGATGATCAACCCTGCACTAGGTCTTGGCAACCACACTCCATGCACGCTGCTTTGGCATCATGAAAGCTATGCGCAGGTATGGGACTTTCTCTACCGTCTTGAGTACGACGTTTATACGTGAGCATCTAATGCTGCAGAACGGGCTAAGGGTTAGCCCAGCTCCGAGTGCGCATCTGCCTGGTAGTGATATTCCTGCAGCGAAAAGCGACCTCCCGGACCTAACAGCAAGTTGGTGACACACATTTCCAAAAATGCAATCGCCTCGGCTTGAGCATACTGCGTGTAAAAGTCGCGGCTAACACGAGGCAGCCTGCCTCGATTCTGAAGGCAAAGCTTTACCATCTGAGCCAAAAGGTAGCCCCGAACGTCGTATCGGGCGTCCACCCTGCTGAGCACTGTGGCATAGCAGGAGCGGAAAACGAACCTCTTCGAATCGGAACTCAGGGGGACTATTTGATCGCTCATCGGCCACCTACTGTAAAAGCCTTGAAGCTGGCGAACATTGTCAAGATCACGAAAACACCTTGAATGCGTCACGCGAGGTAAACGTGAGTGAAGAAAAATTGTAGAAAAACTTCAGAACTGAAGATTTTTCTTTGCCTACTGAAGAAAATCCTCCAAGTTTGGGCAATCCTAGCAAAAAAACAGGGCCTTGGCCTTACCAATCTGGCAGGCTGCAAGGGCGGCCTGACAGCGCAGTAGGCTACCTAGCACTCTGGGGACACAGGCCATGATCCATCCCATATCTGAAATCAAGATCGCTATTGAAATCCTCCTCTGCTTCACCCTGACCTGGCTTCGGGCAGCGGAAGGCCCATCCATCTAAGTACATGGCGCTGATTAAGAAAACCTTGGAACACTACTCGCGTCGTTTTGAAGAAAAACCCGGAGAATGGACCTAAGCAGAAGCTTGTGAGCACAGCCCCAAAGCATAAAGTTTGAAGCCTCTTTCACCAATGGTGAGCGCCTCGCCCTGCGCGCCAAAAATTAATTTATTATAAACAACTCATGAGAAGGCGTCATAAGTGAACAAATATCTTCACTGAGCCACATTTGTCGAGCCAAGTGAAAACCGTCAGCGCACGACACACATACTTTACGGCACGGCTATAGCTGAGCATCAATATGAAAAGCTCTACTGCATTCTAAGCTTAAAAAAATAAGTGCGAAGCGCACGATTAAGAGTATCGCACGGGAGCTCCCCGCGCCCAAACAGAAGCGACTCAAGCAACTTGAAGTCCAATTTACTTGTACACCCAAATCGCATAGAACTCACTAAATCCAAATTATAGCTCCTCCAAGCCTCAAACCTCTCATTCTTGGCTGCGACAAATGCTAGATCTCGGTCACCTACAATTCCCATTAAGTACCCAGTAAGCAAAAGACTCGCAAACCTCGCCTTCACACTCGCAAATTCTGCACCGTACTTGATGCCTGCAAGATAATTAGGCATCGCAAGGCGGATCAAAGGCCCAGGCTCGCCAAATAATTCATACGCCATGCCCTGATTGCCGTTATACACAGGCGCAAGCAGCATAACACTATATAAGTTGTCGAATATATCAAAGGTGCCTTTTCCTTGCTTCAACTTCCATCTTGTCACTCTATTCACAACACTGACGCGGAAGCGCTGAAAGTTTTGGCACTGCCAGGCTGGATCAATCAATCTGTCCTGCAGGCATTGAATAAAGGCGTCCCATCCACGACTCAGTTGAGGTTGGACCTGTAGCCTGTGCAGATCCGCTCCGTGGGTCGAACAAACGATCGAATCTCTATAGCACCAATGCTTACGCCAGCCTGGGGCTTGGCCCCTAGCAATGTCTGCACGCAAGCAATGGGCACAGAACCACCAGCGTCGAGCCCAATCCACAACACGCCCGTGGGTGTTGAAAAATAATGCAGCGGCATAATTAA
Organism: Pseudomonas sp. SIMBA_068; assembly: GCF_046534705.1. Taxonomy (NCBI): domain Bacteria; kingdom Pseudomonadati; phylum Pseudomonadota; class Gammaproteobacteria; order Pseudomonadales; family Pseudomonadaceae; genus Pseudomonas; species Pseudomonas sp. SIMBA_068. Next base: position 63,205 of record NZ_JAWRYI010000009.1, on the reverse strand, counting down.
CATCAATTGCTAAATTTTCCATAGCCGCCTTCAAAAAATCTGTATTTGGATCAAAGTCCCAGTCACTGCTCTCGACCAGCGGGCCGCCCCAGGAAACTGGTGGCGGAATCATAAATGACTGACCAGCCAAATACTGATTATTGTATCGTGACCTAAGCGTAGATCTATACAGCCAAGAAGATATCGTTTCGTCATGCAGTATATGGGGCATACCTGCAATAGTACTCATCAATAACCCCAAGGGCTGGCAGATGCTTTTGCAAGATGCTCTAGGCTAATCGCTTCGGTTCCATCTCTAAGCGCGTAGCATCCTGCAGACCTGATCAAGTTCATCACGTTATCCATTCGCCCTGAAGTGGCAGCCAAAATGGCAAAAACTTTGTCTTGGTCGTACAGTCGTGATGGCCTTTTAAGAGGAAGCAACTCCTCGACTCCCAGCAAAAACGTTCTGAAGCTTTCATCTTCTTTCCAGTCCTCTAATTTGATTACCGAAAAACGACGCTGCGTTTCGGTTATGGCGGATATAAAGCTGTTTGCTTTAGGCGTACCAAACGCGAATAGACTAATTCCATATGACTCCCCAAGAAAAGCCTTCAGCATTGAGCTATTAATTCTCTGCTCCACCTTGCCGCATAATAGCATGTCGTGAATTTCATCAATCACTAAGCCCCATATATTCCTAAGCTTTAAGATCTCTGACAGCTCTCTAGTAACTAAGTCGACTACAGAAGACTTACGGTGGATTGGCGGACAGGGAAGCTCCAATTTATGGTAAATCTCAGTCCTGAACTCTTTTCTTTTCATTAAGTCTGGATCAGAAGCCATGCTTATCGTTAGAAGTCCTTCGCTCCGAGTTACTCTATTTGGAATCTCTTTGACTATTGCGCTCTTTCCAGCTCCCCCTAGGCCTGTCACCAAAAGCGCGGGCGCTGTTATTCGCTTAGGAACATTCGCCATATTGTTCATAACCTTGAATACGGTTTCACTTGGCGCTATATCTACCCAAATATCACCGAGCATCAATTTAATTCTTTTTTCAATATCCTGGTCGAGCAACGCCTGTCGGTCAGGGCGCAAGTGATCATAACCCATCTTACACACCCCCCTTGAAAGGCTTTGGTGGCAAAGAATAATCGGGAGCCACTTTCTTTTCTTTTTTGACAACCACCGCAGACGAGAACTCTTTCTGATACTCAACTTTCGCAGCTAATTGTTTTTTGGCAGCGCGCGTCTTCTTTATGCTTGCACTTTCTATCCTGCCTGCTTCACTATGTGCTTCTGCTGCTTGAGCATCACCAAAAGATCCTGGTTCCAGTGACTGGCTAGAGAGAACTTTCGCTCTATGCTCTTCCAGAGTAATATCAGGCAACGTCATGTCGGCAAAAGGAATCGGAATGAATTGCCCATCTAACTGGACCCAGATTTGCTTAAGTGAAAATGGGTCGTATTTTATCAGAACCTTTTTCTCTCCAATAAAGGGGTCGAGCACAGGATCCCAATAAAAACGAGTCTTAAATTCAATGCCGCCGGGCCGAATGTTTCTATACTCTTGAGGCATGAAGTTCAAACGAAACTGGTGCGCGTCTGTTATTTGCGGAGGAAAAGGTACTACACCATGCGGACCATAGTAATCCTGCCATGCTTGCAAAGGAGTCTTTTTAATTTCGCTGTGCACGGTCGAATGATATTCCATTACCTCTAACGCAAACCACCTAGCAAACTCCGTGAACGTTTGGGTGGGCTTCCTATCTCTAGCCAGCCTTTTCCTAACAACTGTATTTGACATTGTGCTGCCGCTCAACAAATGAACCTTATTCATCATCGTACCTATCAGCCTTTCGACATGACCACCAAAGTGCTTCTTCCCCAGCGGACGGTGATCGTAGCCGATATGCGCACGATCTAAAGAAGAGAGATACTTATGACTCCTGTACTCTTTCGCATTATCCATATAGACCATCAACGGGGGGCCATACATCGGATACTTGAAGCCTGATAAATTCAATCTACGCAAAAAGTCTTCCTTCGGCATCACTGCATGAGCCAAGGCACAAGCAACCGACAAAGTGCTAGGTGGATGAAGGCTGAGATAGTATCCTAGTATCACCCTCGTATAGACATCAATAAACAGGGTCAGCCAAGGGCGACCAATAGTGTCACTACGGTCGTCCGTGAGAACCTCGTAATCAACGAGCGTGTGGTCAGTCTGCACCCACTCTAAGGGTTTGGTAGCCTTGTACTTTCCTGGTCGAGAGTCATGCATCTGTGCAGCCACCTCCCGCCCATATTTCAAACGGGTGACTTCTTCGCGAGTAAAACTACTTTTCATACGATTTCGAATCGTTTTGCGTGCAGGGCATTTTAGGTTAAGTGACATGCAAGCTTTTTGCACAGCACGCCACACCTCTGCAAATGTAACTCCTGCACGTTTACGAAATGTCTCGAGCACTGCCTCTATTTCTTTTTCGAGAGCAGGATCTAAATGTCGTGAGTTCTTCTGATTACCTCTCCGCCGAACCAACTGAGTGCAATACCCCATGCTTTCATCATGCTTGGCACGCAACTTATAAACATGCGATCGAGTAACACCTATTTCCTCTGCTGCTTGGGTCACAGAAATTTCCTTACGGTGCAATCTCGACAATACCTCGTGGCGCCTCAATGCCAGCTGAATTTCCTGGTCATTTGATTCAGATTCCAATCTAGTCAAGTAAAGAAGTTCGGAGCCGCCAGTAGATCTCTTGGGCACCGTGATGAACTCTATCTCATTCAGTCCAACAGTGATCTTTTGTCGAGTAGAAAGCAGAAGTACCTCAACTGAATCTGCATCAACCGGCCCCACAATTAATGCAGCTTTTCCGCGAGCTACAACATGCATCCCTTCTTCAATCTCGATCTGCATGACCTCAGATTTTCCGTGCGAAAAAATCTCCATATAGCAAAGAAAAAAGTACCGCAAAACTACCCTTGGCAAAACAGCCAAAAATTGAAGAAAAAATCTCTCATAAGCTCATGATTTACTTGAGAAATATGATTGCATGCTAATTTTTATTATTTTCTAAAGCCGTGTAACGGATACACGAAAAACGACAAAAATCGTGTTCATCAGATGCTTTTTATAACTCTACGACATATAACGCCACAACACGCAGCTTCTGCACCTCAAAAAGGATAAATCCCTAAGATTTTGCTAATTTTTTATCTTCTATGGATTTCACTTCAGCTAAAGGCTTGATTTTCTAAGATATATTTTTTTATCATTTATGGATAACAGTCACAACTTCCACTAACCCCCGGTCGGTTTTGCACAAACCTCCGCTCGATGCAAAATCAGTCCGTTGCATCACCATCTTCACATCCTCTCTTAGATTGCCCTGTCAGGAATCTCCGTTTCACCACCTGACGCTCTGAAAACTGGCCAGCACCAGGTACGTTTGCTAAACGTAGATGCACAACTCAGAGATTTTAGCGCGCGGGTCCAATGACGCGGCCGTTCATCCCATTCCCGATCTTTCCTCCCTACAGTCACTGGCGCCCAAAAAGCGCAACCAGTTTCCCTGGCAACCTCCAAGTCTCGGCACGCCTGAGCGAAGTCAACACTGAGTGCCAGCCGTTCATTAGTACCTGGTAAGTCGACCGGTTCATCAACTGGATTGCCCACAACTGGAGCCCGTGGAATCCCCACCGGCAATACAACACCTGCGTCCAAGGTTTGGAAAAGATGCTCAATCTGCGTCAAACAGTTCATGGATTTCTACCTTAAGGACGTTGATGCCTCTCGGGAAAAAGTCGCACTGAAAACGCCGAAATCGCTAGTATTTAACCGCCCAGAAGCTCTACGCACCATCTCCGATGAGGTGCTTGAGTGATTGCCCAAGCGGCTGATGACATCCGGCGTCTGACTGCGGTCATGCTGTCAAAGTCTTCGCTTGAAAAGCCTGAGCCCTGATTTCAGTGCAAGCGCCCTCACCTACTTTTTGCTGAGTTTTCTCCTTGTAGGCTTTGGCTTGCGCAAGGGAGACGGCACTTGCGATGGGTTTCGGCATGATTACCACGGCGGCACTTTGGGGAAAGCAAAAAACCTGATCCTTCAGCTGTGAAGGATCAGGCTCTGCATGGCTTAGAGACCCAATTCAGTTAAACCTGGGTGATCATCTGGCCGGCGACCCAGTGGCCAGTGGAACTTACGCTCGCTTTCCTTGATAGGCATATCGTTGATGCAGGCAAAACGGCGGTGCATCAGGCCATCTGCTTCGAACTCCCAGTTTTCATTGCCATAGGAGCGGAACCAGTTGCCCGAATCGTCGTGCCACTCGTAAGCGTACCGTACGGCGATGCGGTTTTCAGTAAACGCCCAGAGCTCTTTGATCAGACGGTAGTCCAGCTCCTTCTTCCACTTGCGAGTTAGGAAACCCTTGGCTTCTTCGCGATTGGTCGCAAACTCGGCGCGGTTACGCCATTGGGTGTCCAGCGTGTAGGCGAGCGAGATTTTTTCGGGTTCGCGAGTATTCCAACCATCCTCAGCGAGTCGGACTTTTTCAATCGCCGATTCGCGAGTGAAAGGAGGAAGTGGCGGACGAGCTTGTTCGTTGGGCATGAGGGTGCCTCCAATCATTTAGATCGTTCAGTGGAATTAGCGTTTCTGGAACGTTAAGCGCTTGTGCGCGGTACTTCTTTGAGCAAAATGTTAGCGATTTCTTTAGCACTATCCAGGGCGGTGAAATCACCCATTACCCGGGCCACGGTTATAGTGCCCTCTATAAGCACGAACAACTGCCTAGCCAAAATAATCGGATCTTTGACGCCTAAATCGCTAGTAAGCTCTAGCGTGTACTCAAGTAGCTTTTGTTTATGCAGCCTTGCGATCTGCCGAATAGGGTCGTCCGCATCGCCCACTTCTCCGGCGGTGTTAATAAAGGCACAGCCGCGAAAACCGTCCGACTCAAACCAGGTCTTTAAAACATCAAAAATGCTGAGAATGCGTTCTTGTGGAGTTTCCGCTTTTTCGCATTCACCTTTAAACCACTGCATCCAGCGTACATCGCGTGCATTCAATGCCGCTGCTGCTACATCGTCTTTATTCGCAAAATATCGATAAATACTTTTACGTGCTACGCCCGAGGTCTTTACCAGGAGATCCATGCCAGTGGCGTGAATCCCATTTTCGTAAATAAGCTTCTCGGCTGTAGCAAGAATTTTTTCGCGTGTGTCGGTCATTGGCTGATCCATGTAGCCAGAGTAGAACGATCGTTCTCCCTGGTCAAGCATCTCTTGGGATTTTTTGATTGTACGCGTGAGATGGGTTTTCAATCGATCTCTCGCTCGAATTTGCGCCCAGCAGCCCGGATGGCACCGGCTATGCCGGTGTTCGCGGATGAACCCGCTCCCACAAGGTAGCTGTCAGGCGCAGCGGCGGCTACGGGTCCAAACCTGCCGGTTGCGAGAGGCGGCTATCGCCCCATCGCTGCCCATGCATCCGCACATGAGAGGATTGACATAGTTGCCCAAGGCAATAATATAGATGCCAAAAGCAACTATATGAGCATTTTCATGACTACAACCCTCCTGGAGCGCGCTGACATCGTCCGCCGTTTCAACCGCTTCTACACACGGCAGATTGGCGCGCTGCAAGAGCACCTGCTTCAAGCCGAATTCTCCTTGACCGAGGCACGCATCCTCTTTGAATTAGGCGCTAGCGCTGGCCTGAAGAGTTCAGATCTCTGCCATTTGCTCGGCCTGGACGCCGGCTACCTCAGCCGAGTCATCGGTGGCTTCGAGAAAAAAGGGCTGATCAGCAGATCTCGGTCGGCAATCGACGCCCGAGCCTCTCAAATCCAGCTCACCGAGCCAGGTCGTCAGGTGCTGGCCTCGCTGGAGCAAGCCGCTCGTGAAGAAGTCATGTTGATGTTGCAAGGCTTATCTGAGCCCCAGCAACAGCAATTGATCCAAGCCATGAGAAAGATCCAGACTCAATTGGGCGACGGTGATCGTTCCTACATCCTGCGCGATCCACAAGCGGGCGACATGGGTATTGTTGTTCAGCAACAAGCGCAACTCTATGCCCGCGAATACGGTTGGAATATGGAGTTCGAAGCGCTGGTGGCGGAAATCGTCGCCAACTACCTTCGTGAATTCGACCCGTCCTGCGAACGATGCTGGATCGCGGAAAAAGAGGGCACAGTCATCGGTTCGGTCTTTGTCGTCAAACATGACCAGACGACCGCCAAGCTGCGGATGCTCTACGTTGACGCGAGCGTCAGGGGCATGGGAATCGGCAAACGGTTGCTGGAAGAGAGTATTCGGTTTGCGCGGCTCGCGGGCTACAAGCACATGATCCTCTGGACAACCAGTGTGCTTGTCGATGCCCGAAAGCTCTATCAGAAAGCAGGTTTCCAATTGGTCGAAGAAGAACAGGTACACAGCTTCGGAAAAGACCTCGTCAGCCAGACTTGGGCTCGGGAACTGTAAGTGTCGGGAGCACTGGCCGCGAGGGATCGAATTCTGCCAGTGCTGAACGGCTGCAATGGGTCGAAAGCTGTCAGTGATGGAGGCCGTTCGACCTAGAGCTGATGCGCCAACCTGGTTGCAGTCATCCTTCCTGAATACGCCGCAAGGCTAAGCGCAAAAGCTTAGGCATGGTCACCGGCCGCACTGCCTGCCGTGGTATGGAGAGGTGAGACGCTTCAAGAGGTTCCCACGAGGAGAATGGGTCTTAGGAAGGCTGTCGTGAACCGACCCCTAGGGTCGGCCTGGGGTCCGCCCTACCGGGCTTCCATGCTCACGCCTCTGGCCCATTTGGCCGGCGCGCTCCGCTTGCCGTTTTTTGAACTCAAGATTCAAGGAAGTGAACCGTCGCAAATCTCTGTCGCAGATCACGCGCATAGGACTGCCCTGCGTATCGCGTATATGAATCAGTAAGAGAGTAGTGTTGATAAGCATTGTAAATAATTTCTTGATTTCTAAGGCATTGCTTAATACTTCCTGAGCGATACGGCACCCTCAGAGTTGATCTACGCTTTGAAGAAACCGGCTGATCGAAGAAACATTGCGCACGATCGTTGCAGCTATGCGCTGGTGGTAAGGGATGGCCCATTCTTCGGATCCGACACCCTCATCGCCATCCGCTGGGGTACGCTCCGTGAGATCCAAACAGCCCTTGTTTGTCGCTCTGTTTCTCACGCTGTTCATCGGTGGCTGTACGACACACAATGCACCCCATGAACCCAGTCAGGCCTTGCCCGCCAACAATTCGGCGTTCGGTCGTTCGATTCAGGCGCAGGTAGCGCCCCATCATGGACGATCGGGCTTTCGGCTGTTCCCGGAGAGCGCCGAGGCTTTTGCCGCCCGCGCCGAGCTGATTCGCAGCGCTCAAAGCAGCATTGACCTGCAGTACTACATCGTCCATGACGGTATCAGTACTCGGATACTGCTGAGCGAGCTACTCCTCGCTGCCGACCGTAAAGTGCGTGTGAGGATTTTGCTCGATGACACCACCAGCGATGACCTGGAGGAAACCATCGCGACTCTGGCGACGCATCCGTATATACAGATCCGAGTGTTCAATCCTCTCCATTTGGGCCGCAGTACCGTGGTGACACGCACGATGGGTCGACTCTTCAACCTGTCGCTTCAACACCGGCGTATGCACAACAAGCTGTGGGTGGTAGACAACTGTGTGGCCATCGTCGGAGGTCGCAATCTGGGCGACGAGTATTTCGATGCCGAGCCCAACAGAAATTTTACTGACATTGACATGCTCAGTGTCGGCCCGGTCGCTGAACAGTTGGGACATAGTTTTGACGAGTACTGGAACAGTGCCCTCAGCAAGCCCATCGAGCAGTTTATATCGTTCAAGCCGACGAGCAGAGACCTGAAAGATCTTCGGACTCGGCTGGATGCCTCCTTGGAGGAAACGCTCACTCAGAATCATGCGCTCTATCAACACTTGATGAGCTATACCACTCAGCCTCGCCTGAATAACTGGCGCCGGGAATTGATTTGGGCCTGGAACAAAGCGATGTGGGATGCACCTAGCAAAGTATTGGCGAGTGGTGAACCCGCTGCGCACTTGCTGTTGGCTACTCAGTTGGCACCCGAACTCAACGGGGTAAGTAAGGAGCTAATTTTGGTGTCGGCCTACATGGTGCCTGGCTATCCCGCGGTGGTGTACCTGACCCGTCGAGCCGACGCCGGCGTGTCGATCAGCTTGCTTACAAACTCTCTGGAGGCCACCGACGTACCGGCTTCGCACGGTGCTTACGCGCCCTATCGCAAGACCTTACTCGAGCATGGCGTGCAGTTGTTCGAGTTACGTCGCCAAGCAGGTGATCGTAGCGACAGCGATACTAGGCCGCGTTTCTCTCGCAAAGGCTCTTCCAGCGGCCCCTCCAGCAGCTCCGACTCCAGCCTGCATACCAAGGCGATGGTTTTCGACAAGCAAAAAGCGTTTGTCGGTTCGTTCAATTTCGATTCGCGCTCTTTGCTATGGAACACCGAAGTCGGCGTCTTGGTTGATGATCCGGAGCTCGCCGGACGGGTGCGCGAACTGGCTCTGGAAGGCATGGCATCTGCTCTGAGTTACCAGGCCCGGCTGGAAGATAATCATCTGGTCTGGGTCACCGAAGACAATGGCCAACAACGCACGTTGACCACAGAACCGGGGGGCTGGTGGCGGCGCTTCAATTCGTGGCTCAGCAGCACGATAGGACTTGAAAAGATGCTATAGCGTGGGAAGGACAAATCATGCGGATGTGGACGAGAGGCCCCAGGCGGGTTATCAGTCAACTGATAATGGCGGTGAGTGTTTGCGTTATCGCAATCATCGTTGACACACGGGTAGTAGCCCTGCCTCAAACCGCTAATGAAATAAGGGGATTGCTAGAGTTTGTAGAGCAGAGTGACTGCACATTTATTCGTAACGGAGTGAAATACTCAGGCGCCCGAGCTCGAACGCACCTAGAGCGGAAGCTAGATTACCTCAAAAGCAAGAACAGGGTGAAAAGCGCGGAAGACTTCATCGACCTTGCTGCGACTAAAAGCAGCTTGAGTGGCCGTGCCTACGAGGTGCGATGCTCAGATGGTAGGGAACCGGCAGCCATCTGGTTGCACAGAGAGCTTCAAAGGCAACGGCAATTTCACTGAATCTCTTATTGAGCCAAGAGAAGGCTGGGACGTCAGGAGCCAAGCGTCCGTAGATAGCAAAAAACGGCAATGCTTGAAAAGACACCGGCATTAGGCACGAACATGATCAAGCACATCTATCAAAAAAAGCCCGCGCGTTCACGCGGGCCGCTCAAGGAGCAACACCCGCCCTGATAAGTTTTCATGGCATTTAACGATCCGACCGGCTCGATGACCTTGCCGTTCAGTTTGTGTTGGATGTCAATTCTGCGGGCTCATAACGATGGACAAGCGCTGATAGATCTCGTGACAGCAAAGCAGCAGCTGTGGGCTTGAGCATGGTTGAGCTCAAGTCCTCCCAGCCAATCCACTTACATGCGACAATGCCTCTCCCCAGCGCCACGCTACAGCCATCAGCGAAGTCAGTGGTGAAGATATGGTGGAGTACGTTGCCTATCTCAATGATGCCCACGAGATGTAGGCCTGAGCAGTGCAACGATAGGGCCTTCCAAAGCTCTCTAGCGGCAGCCACGGTTGGAGCCTCTCCTCTCTCAAGCAGACCGTTTGGAAACTTCCATTTGGCACCCTTCCTGCGAACAAGAAGAACCTGGTCATTTCGAGTACAGATGATCGTTACTTTTGCCCCTGCTGGACGATGCTTGATGACGCTCATGAGGGATAGCACCTAAAGAACGCGCGACATCCTGAACGCTGGGACGAACTTCCTTATGCTGATGACTGCCGGGGAGGAAGCTGAGTTCCGGCACCCTGCTCAAGTCTGGGGCTGGTGCAGCATTACGGTCACCTTGTTCAGGAGTACCTGAATGTCGAACGGTTTTGTGATCACTGCCGTGCTAGGTGTCAGGAATCCACCTTTCAAAACCGATGCCTCTGCAAAACCGGTCACGAATAGAACCCGAAGGTCTGGAAAAGCCTCACGAGCGGCATCTGCCACCTGGCGTCCATTCAGCGCACCTGGAAGCCCGACATCGGTGACGAGCAGATCATAAGGTAGGCACGAGCGAAGCGTATGCATGGCGCTAGATCCATCTTCAGCCTCATCAACTTCATATCCGGCCTCCATCAAGGCTTCCACGATGGACATGCGCACGATAGGTTCGTCATCGACTACTAGAATTCTCCCGACCCCTTGGCCGCTAAGCGCACTCCGCCTGGCCTCGCCCTCGAGTAATTCCAGTTGCCCTTCGAATTTGGGCAGCAAGAGGCGAATCGTCGTGCCCACACCTTCTTGGGAATGCACATCAATCTGGCCACCGGACTGCAGTACAAAACCGTGCACCATAGATAGCCCCAGTCCGGTGCCCTGGCCAAGTGGCTTGGTGGTGAAGAACGGATCAAATATCCGCTTGATGTTCTCCGCAGAGATGCCCCTTCCCGAGTCAGTGACAGAAATCGCAATGTACTCGCCTGCAGGCAGGTCGGCACGAGCTGCCATCAGGTCGTCAAGTTCGATTGTCTGCGTAGTGATAGAGATCGCACCGCGCCCCTCGGGCATGGCATCACGCGAGTTGATCGCCAGGTTGAGCAGCGAACTCTCCAACTGGGCAGGGTCAATCCGGGACAACCCTAGACCCGGCTCCAGATGCGTGATGACAGTAATTGCAGGCCCCACCGAGCGATTGATCAGGTCGACCAGACCATCGATAAGTATGTTGACGTCCGTAGGCCGGGGATCGAGCGTCTGCCGCCGTGAGAATGCGAGCAGACGCTGAGTCAGCGATGCTGCTCGCTTGGCGCTGACTTGAATCCCTTCCAACAGCCGCGCCGTAGCTTCGCCTTTCCCCTGTTTCAATCGCCGTGATAGTAAATCGGCGCTTCCCAGAATCGCCGCCAGGATGTTGTTGAAGTCGTGGGCAATTCCGCCCGTTAACTGCCCAAGCGCTTCCATTTTTTGAGCTTGGCGAAGGGCTTCGTTGGCCTGTGAAAGCTCGTCTGTGCGTTGAGCGACCCGCTCTTCAAGTGTGGCTTTCGCCTGCTGTACCTGCCGATAAAGCTGGGCGTTATCGATGGCCACTGCTGCCTGGGCGGCCAGGGCGACTACCAGCCGTTCGTGCCGCTCAGTGAATTTTCCCGGTTCAGGATGACCGAAAAACAACCCTCCCAGGACATCGCCTGTTCTCGATACCACCGAGATCGCCAAGTAACTGCGTACGGGCAGATGCCCCTTAGGCATTCCATGATGGGGCTCGAACTGGCCATAGCGGGGGTCGGCCAGGATGTCCAAGGATCGAACGACACCTTCATTCCGGAAAGTAGGTGCAAACACCGGAGTGGCGCGAGGATGACCCAACTTTTCAAAGGCCGAGCGATCAGCACCTGACAAGGTATAAAGCTTCAGATGCGCGCCGGCATCGTCGACCTCATTGGCAAAGTAAGAGCCAAAAGCTGCTCCTGTGAGCGACGTTGCTGCATCCGTGAGGTTTTGCACGATCCGTTCAAGGTTCAGGTCACTGGCGAACGCCGCGTTGATGTCTCGAAGGATCTCAAGCGTGCGGCTTTCCTCTTTAAGCGCCCGCTCGGTTTCCACGCGTTTCGTGACATCGAAGCCTTCGCAGAAAATACCGGTCACTACACCGGCATCGTCTAATACAGGCTCATACACGAAATCGAGGTAGCGGATCTCGGCCCCATCTGATTGCCAGAGCAGCGAAATAGGCGTGCCGGTAGCGACAAACCGCTCGCCCGACTTGAACACCTCATCCAGCCAGGAAAAATAACCCTGCCCTTCCAGATCGGGGAATACATCACGTACAGAGCGGTTGAGATAGCCTCGATCACCAAAGCTCCGCCTGAAGGCCTCGTTGACGAATTCAAAGATGTGGTCAGGGCCTCGGAAGATGGTGATGAACCCCGGTGCCTGGTCAAACATACGGCGATCTCGACCCAGCATAATGTGCGACGGTACGGGTTCAAGGGCTGACGACTGTACTTCTTGCCCTTGCACCAGGACACCAACGATGTGCCCCTCAGGGGCTCTCAAAGGACTCAAGCTGAACGCCCACGGCTTTTCTCGATCCAGGCGAACCGGAAACTCCGAATCGGAAAGTAATAACAGGCTTGCCTTCTCCATTACCGCTTCGAGCTGCAGACCGACCCGCCCCCACACCGCCGTCCAGACCTCGTGCGCGGGCCTGCCCAGCCCTAGGGGATGACGGTGCCCCATGGCCGGGATCCAGTTGTCGTTGTAGAGCAGTGTTCTGTCGGCACCCCAAAGAAGTGCAGTGGGCAGATCCGAGCTGAGCAAGAAACTCACGGCGTGCCGCAGTTGCACTGGCCAGCACCCTGGATTACCTAGGGTCGTACTGGCCCAATCTACTCGACGCATCTGGGTGCCAATCTGGCCGTCGTTCGTCACGAACGATTCGATTGCTGAGCGCTGATCACCGTAATCCATAGGACAAATCACCACGGGGGGAGCCCTATAAATTTAACTCAAGATCCATGCATTGGCGTGCTGGTCTGACAAAGAAGCTGGCAGGCGCCAACGTTGCTGGCCTCAGTGCTTCTTCTTCCCTTCATTGCGCGCTGTTTTCTGTGCGGTCGAATCATGATCGGAGCCTGATGAGCCATCCGGTCTATGTGCATCGTTGTCGCGTTCTTCTTCACCTTGGGATTTTGATGGGGCCTGGGGCCTATGCCCGGTGTCGGTGTGCTTTTTCATGGCTACCCTACCCTTGTCTCTGTTATTCAAATAACACTTCGGAGCCCGGCTCCGTGCTACCTAAATTGATGCTGACGCGGGGAATGAAGTTCAAGTCAAGAACCCAAGCGAAACTGCGCTGAACCGGTGAACCATTTACATAGCTGACACGTCCACCACAAAAGAACAACGAGTCGACATCAAAATGGCAAGTGATCCCGTACTGGCCGTGCTTGGCTACCTCAAAGACCACCATCTGGTACTCACCACTGCCGAGTCCTGCACAGCGGGCTGCATGGTCGCTCTGCTAGCGGCATTCCCAGGTACAGGCGAGGTGCTCGAAAGCGGCTACGTAGTGTATTCCCCCTCCGCCAAGAAGCGTTTGCTAGGTGTAAGCGCGGAGACCATCGAACGATACGGGCTCACTAGCGAACCAGTCGCCTGGGAGATGGCTCTAGGGGCTTTGAAGGACAGCGATGCCAACGTCGTTATTGCAACTACCGGTGTAGCCGGGTCTAGCCCAGCATCTGGGGTTCTACCCGGCACAGTGTGCTTTGCCTGGGCATTTGCCGGGGAACCAATAGCCGTATTTACCCGTACCCAGCGTTTTTTTGGAGAGCGAGCGCAAGTCATGCATGACGGGGCCGTCTACGGACTGACCCGCCTGATCCATTATCACGAGCGCTGGCTTCGTGGGGAGCGCGCCTGAGGATTATGGCTATGGCGGATGATGAACTGGTGTCGAGACAGCAGCCTGTCCAGGAAGACATGACCATGCAGCAGCGCGTCTGGCGCTTCGAACGCGTGGGTTGGTACCTGTTGGTCGTCATTGTCTTACTTGGATTGGCCGGCGTATTCGGTAATGGCCCACTCAGCAATGCTCAGGTCACGAGCGCTGATGGCCGTCTGCATGTTGAGTATCAACGCCTCAGCCGCAGTGGCACAACTGACAGCTTGCGCATCACTGTACGCGGCAGCGCCCGAGAGCCCATCATGGTGCAGCTCGATGGTTCACTACTGCGCGAAGCCAGCATTGAAACCTTACAACCTCAACCACAAGCCTCGCTCTCACAGGGCAAGGCCATCTTGCTGCAACTGGGAACCAGCGGGGATGGCATTGCCACGCTCTATCTGACCTTACGCAGCGAGTATGTCGGAACACTGGAATGCGCGGTGCGCGCAGGCCCATCCAGTGCAGTCCACTTCTCTACCTTCCTATTCCCTTAGGAGCGAGTAATGGATTCAATCCTTCGCGCAGCCGGCATGTACATCGCCCTCATGCTGTTGTTTCGCGTTGCAGGCAGACGTTCCTTAGCTGACCTGACGACCTTTGATTTTGTGCTGCTGTTAATCATCGGCGAAGCGACCCAACAGGCTTTGCTGGGCGATGATTTTTCCTTCACCAATGCCATGTTGGTCATCGCGACGCTGATCGTCCTGGATGTCGGACTGTCGCTCGCGAAACTCAATTCCAAGCCTTTGGCGCGACTGCTGGATGGTTACGCTACGCTGGTCGTTGAGCATGGCCGTTTTCTGCACCACCGTATGCACCGAGCGCGGCTCACTGAAGACGATATTCTTGAAGCTGCGCGCGATAGCCAGGGGATCGAAAAAGTGGAGCAGATCAAATTTGCCATTGTCGAGCGCAACGGCAAGATCTCGATCATTCCCAACGAGTGACATTCTCTAGGAGCCTCGGACAGGCCACGGCGCCCCGCCTATTTAACTAAGGAGAATGGCGTGGTGAGGCTCAATTATTGGTGTAGGCATCAGACTCCGCTGGGTGGTCAGCCATTCTCACATTTTGCTGGTGTCGAAGATCTGCCCCTGTTCCATCATCGCCAAAATGAGTGATTGGGACATGCGATAACCTCGGCACTCCTTGCTGCGATGCGCGCCGCCCTGGCAATCAGCGGTTACGGCCCAGAGCGTTAAATGGGCCGCGTCACCTGCCTTATCGTATGCGGAACCCAGTCCTCCAGGATGAACTCCAAATCCAAAGGGATCCGGTTACTCACAAGCGGATTGACCGACGGAAAATGGCTCTAGGTTTATGGAAACGGTCTGGAATGGTTTGATGGAAAATTGGATTGAGTTGCTGGAATGGCCAGCGATGGCGGTCACAGTGCTGGCAGCCTGGTGTATTGGATCGCACCGCCCTAGGCGGCGCAAAGTGGGCTTCTGTTGCTTTATCGCAAGCAACATTTTATGGACGGTCTGGGGATGGCATGCCCAAGCTTGGGCATTGATTGTGCTTCAGGTAGTGCTGTGTCTTATGAACTTTAGGGGTTGGAAGAAAAACACAGCAGCCGAGCTGCGGTCATGACCAGTCCGGCTGTGGGGTGATCCCAGTCACCGCTAGTCATTGTGCTCTACCGTAGGGTCTGTTCACCTTGAGGGGATTACGGAGTTGAGCGAATCCTTTTACCGATGAGAAAGCTTGCGAGCAGCCACTTGTACAAACCGTAGGTATCCATGCGTAGCTCCTCGGCTCTAGATCGACTCTGCGTCATCTTGAATGTCTTCCTCCGCCTCTGCTGCGTCCGTAGCATCGGCATCATTCAAAGGCGGCGACGTGGGTTTTTCCGGGTCGTTGATGAATGGGACATCGCTTGGCCCTTTTTCTTCCGGGCCCTCAGTCTTAGGTTGCATAGCTACCTCCAGTGTGATCTGCCTGGCGCTACGCGCCACCTGCCCTTTCCGAAAACTTCTTAAAATCAACAGGGGTAGGTATGAACTCCGGCCCCTGCCCCGCTAACCTCCATCTCACCTCGGAAATGCCATAGCGCTCCGCCATAGGCCGGCTCACCAGCTTGATATTGTGCTGACCAAACCTCGGAATGATGCCGACACCGGCATCGCAGCTCGCCCAGTGCCAAGCAGTAGCGTTATCCATCTTCTCGAGGCGGATGATGAATGTCCGATGATCGCCGTGCAGTTCATACTCGATCACGTACAGTTGAAGTGCTGACACAAGAATCCCTCCCTATAGTTCATGTCTTATGGAGGTATCGAATGTGAGAAAAATTCAGTTGAGAAGCGGAGCAGCTCGGTGCCGCCGTCTCTCTCAAACCTCATCGATGGCAGGCTCATCACGCTCAATCAATTCAGAACGTCGCATTTTCCGCGAAGCGGCCATTGCGCCAGCGCCGTCTGGGTACAGTACCTTACAGAGCGCTTTCATCAACGCTCACATAACGCTGCCTGACATTGCCAAGAAAGCGCAGAGCTATGATGAGCCACTAATACAGGGACTATACCTACCGTGCGTCCTCGCAGAAGCGGTGAATGGCCCGGCAAGCCGCACGCAGCGACTCGTCATCCAGCGCATAAGCAATGCGCAAATAGCCCGGTAGACCAAAAGCACTGCCCTGAACGACTGCAACATTGGCCTCCTCCAGCAACGCCAGGGCCACAGCTTCGTCATTGACCAATTCGCGCCCAGCAGGTGAGCGCTTGCCGATCAGCCCAAAACAGTCGGCGAAAGCGTAGAACGCCCCGCCTGGCACCTCGCAACTGATGCCCGGCGCCTGGTTGAGCAACTCGACCATGAAATCACGGCGCCGCTGGAATACTTCGCGACTGTGGGCGATGAAGTCTTTCGGACCGTCCAGGGCAGCGATTGCGGCGTGCTGCGAGATGGAGCAAGCGCCCGAGGTCTGCTGACCCTGAAGCTTTTCCATCGCCTCAAGCAGCCAGCGAGGGCCGGTAGCGAACCCGATCCGCCAACCCGTCATGGCGTAAGCCTTCGACACGCCGTTCATGGTCAGTGTCCGTGTAGCCAGCCGTGGTTCGACCTGGGCAAGCGTGAGGAAGTCACGGCCGTCAAAAAGCAGGTGCTCATAGATATCGTCCGCCAGAATCAGTACCTGCGGATGGGCCAGCAACACCTCAGCAAGAGCCTGCAATTCGTCGCGGTCGTACACGGCGCCCGTCGGGTTGGACGGTGAGTTCAGGATCAGCCAGCGGGTTTTCGGCCCGATGGCTTCGGCCAGCGCTTGCGGGGTGAGCTTGAAGCCCGACTCGGCGCCACAAGCGACGATGCGCGACTCGCCACCGCACAGTTCAACCATTTCTGGATAACTGACCCAGTATGGCGCGGGGATCACAACCTGGTCGCCTTCGTTCAGGGTCGCGGCCAGGGCATTGAAGATGACCTGCTTGCCGCCACTGCACACCAGCGTGTCCTGCCAGCTGACATCAAGACCATTCTCACGCTGGTATTTACGCGCGATGGCCTCACGCAGCGTGCGAAGGCCGGCTACCTGGGTATAGCGGGTATGGCCGTTGTCGATCGCACTGATGGCCGCGGCCCGGATGTGCTCCGGTGTGTCGAAGTCAGGTTCACCCGCACAGAGCGAAATGATCTTCGCCCCGTCTGCGCGGCGCGCAGCCACGCGGTCGATGATCTTGTAGGTCGCCGAAGGCTTGGCAGCCTCCAGGCGACGGTTCAGCGTTGCCAGGCTCACGCGTGCTCCTCCGGGTGGGAAAGACCCATCAGGTCCATGGTGGTTTTGCCTTCGCGCAGCTTGCCCATGAATACGGCTTCTTTGTCCGCGCGCTTCTGTCCTTCCCGCAAGGTATGTTCAACGGCATTGGCCGGAATGATGATCACACCATCCTCGTCCGCGACGACCAGATCGCCGGCGCTGACCTGCGCACCGCTGAAGTCGAACGGCTTGCCGACCGAAGGCGTGGTTGCCTTGACGGTGCCTTTGACCGAGATGCCTCGCGCAAATACAGGGAAACCATGAGCTTCGAGCGCGGCGACGTCGCGCACACCACCGTTGATCACCAGGCCAACGATGCCTGCCGCTTCCGCCGCCACCGTGAGCACCTCACCCCAATAGCCGGCGACGAAGTCGGCGGTATCACACACCAGCACGCTGCCGCGCGGCGCTTTGGCCACGGCCAGGTGCAGGCCCAGGTTGTCACCTGGTGAACACTGCAGCGGGTAAGCCGGCGCGGCGATGAATGCGCCTTTCCAGACTGCGCGAATCTCGCGATCGACCGCGCACGGCAGCCCGGACGCCTCGTACAGGGTGGAGGTGCCCAGGACCTTTGCAAGGTTCTGATAATCGTGTGGAAGGCTCATGATTGCTTGCTCTGCAGGGAGTGGTAACCGAGGGCGGCACGGGCTTCTTTGAGGCTCTTGCCAGCCGCAATCTGTTCGCGGATTTGCGCTTCGACGTGTTCGATGCGACGTGCCGTTTCAGCAACTTCCCGGGCACGGTCACGCGGGACGATGACGACACCATTGGCGTCAGCGACGACGATGTCGCGGGCACAAACCCGGGCATGGCCAACCGACACCGGCTGGTTGACGGCCACGACCTCCACGCGGTCCTTGCCGGTACGCATGAAGCGGCCTTTGCTGAACAGCGGGTAGCCTTCGCCCAGCGCCTTGTTCACATCGCGGCAGACACCGTCAATGACCGTGCCGGCAATACCGCGGGCCAGGGCGTACTGGGTCATGATGTCGCCCCACACCGTGCAATCGGTACGGCCTTCGTTGGCGATGACCACTACGTCGCCTGGTGCGACTTCATCAATGAAGTCACCCACGGTGCCTGGCGGTGTGCTCGCACTGACGTACTGGACAGTGAAGGCTGGGCCGACCACGACCTGGCTGTAGTTGGCCAGCGGCGCGATACCAAAGGCCTGGCCGGGAAGGCCCAGCTTGTCCATCGCGTCGGACACCCCTGGGGTATCCAGGCCTTCGAACAAGGCGACGAGGTCTTTATCAGAAAGGCCCATATCAGTGCTCCACCTTGATGGCTTCGAATTGGGTGTCGTGCATCACTTCCTCGACCGAACGGCCTGCGCGGACGGCGTCCACCATGCCGGCCTGGCGACGGTCAATACGCTCGGCCAGGTCAAGCACCTTGTCGATGGCACTGGCCGGGACGAAAACGGTGCCGCATGCGTCGGCAATCACGTAGTCGCCTTCATCCACGTCAACGCCGGCCATGCGAACTGTGACGGCCGCGTCGATCTGGATGAGCCTGTTGCGCGCGCTGATCATGGTCACGCCACGGCCGTAGACCGGGTAACCGATGTCGGCGCTGCCGCAGATGTCGCGGCTGAAGCCATCAATGATCGAGCCACGGATGCCTTTGCGCCGGGCGGCATTGGCCAGGATGTCACCCCAGCTGGAAATACCGTCAACGCCACCCGCAATCACCAGCACGCGGTCATCGGTGGTGATCTGCTCGATGACTGGGGTAATCAGGTGAACGGTGGGTGCCACGTCCTGCTTTGGCCCCAACTGCACGGTGCTGGCTCGGCCAACAATCTTCGGGCAGTTCCAGAGCGGCATCAGGTCGTTGGTGGCTCCAGGCAGTTGGAGGAAGTCCAGCGCGTCCGACACCGTATTGGTATCGAGCACAGCCAGGCGCTCAAGCGGGGCTTTCAAGCTCATCGGTTGCAGGCCTCTTGTAAGTGAGGCTTGAGTATCTGCGCGGGCATTTGATACGTATATTACGAAGAAGCTAAGCTTGTCATACCCCAAACCTATGGAAGAATGCCGTGATCAACTTTCGCTTGATACGTCACCTGTGGCTGTTCCTGGCCGTTGCCGAGGACCAGAACTTCAGCCGCGCGGCCAAGCGGCTAGGCATGTCACAGCCGCCGTTGACCGAGCAGATCCAGGCGCTTGAACAGTCCCTTCGCATTCAACTGTTCACCCGCTCTCGCCGTGGCGCTCAGCTCACTGCCGCCGGGGCTGCAATTCTCCCCGCTGTGCGAAAGTTTGCTGATCAGCTGGAGCGACTGGAGTTGGCGGTTCACGAGGCCGTGGCCGGCCACGCCGGCGTGGTGACCATCGGGGCGATCACCTCGGCCATGATCGATGTGCTGCCCCAGCTGATCGAGCGGTTCAAGCAAGACCACCCGTTGGTCACGGTTTCGGTTCGAGAGATCGATAGCGCGGAGGCGATACCCGCGCTTGAGGCCGGCGATATCGACATCGCCTTTGCACGCCTTGAAGGCAACCTCGGCCGGCATCTGCAGTCCATGCCGCTGTCAGAGGATCGCCTGGCAGTCGCGATGCCCAAGGACCACCCACTGGCGGCCAGTGCAGCCATTGAGCTCAAGGCTCTTGCCGATGAAACCCTGGTGATGGCCTCACGAGACGTCAGCCCGGTGTATTTCGACTATCTGGTGGGGCTATGCAAGGCCAGCGGCTTCGCGCCGCGTATCGTGCATCAGGTCCGCTCTGTCACGGCGCAGGTGGCGTTCGTCAGTTGTGGCCAGGGCATCGCTTTGGTGCCCACCTCCATGGACAAGCTTGCTCCTGAAAATGTTTTGGTGCGGCCGTTGCAGCCCGAAGTGAAGGTTGTCACCACCGCCATGGCATGGCACGGCGTTAACGGCAATCCTTTGGTGGATGCGATGATTGACCAGGCCAAACAGGTTTTTGCGTCATAGGCTGGGCATATGACAGGGTTCGCGGCTTCGTATTTTACAAAATTCAGGGTGGGCCCGACATTGGGGCCTCTGTAAAAGGAGTTCCCACCGTGGCAAACCCTGCTCGCTTCACTCACGAGAAACTGCCGTTGAACATCGACGGCGTGCTGCTGGACCTGGCGGTGATCCATCGTTCCGGCCCCAAGGCACCTATCCTCTTCCTGCATGGGTTCGGTTCTACCAAAGAAGACTATGCCGACATCACGCTGCAGCCCGCATTCGAAGGCCATCCCTTCATTGCCTACGATGCGCCTGGTTGCGGAGAAACCGAATGCGCCGACCTCGCCCGCATCAACATCTCCTTGCTGGTGAAGACTGCCCAGGCTGTACTGGCACACTTTGGCGTCGACAAATTTCACCTGGTCGGCCACTCCATGGGTGGCCTGACCGGGCTGATGCTCGCTGATGCCGCTCCAGATCGAGTGCTGAGTTTCGTCGACATCGAGGGCAATATTGCGCCCGAAGATTGCTTCCTCAGCCGGCAGATCCACGATCACCCGCGCGAAGACGATTTGCGCTTTTTCCGCGACTTCATCGAGCGCACCCGGCTTGCCGGCGATCCTGCCAGCGCACTCTATGCGGCCAGCCTGGCGCACAAGGTACGTACCGGGGCGGTGCGCGGCATCTTCGAGTCCATGGTTGAGCTGTCAGATAACGGCGGTCTGATGGAGAAGTTCCTGGCGCTACCCTTCCCGCGCCAGTACATGTACGGCGCAACCAACGCCCACCTTTCCTATCTGGACGACATCGCTGCCCAAGGGGTGCAACTGGCTTGCATCCCTGATTGTGGCCACTTCCCGATGTACTCCAACCCGGCGCTGATGTGGCAGCACATCAAGGCACTGCAAGACCGCGCCTGACCCCGTTCAACCGGCTCCAACTCCTACACGGCTGCTTGCGGCCGTGTGTACCCGCACACCCAGTCATAATAACAATGAGGTTGCGTCATGCTCGAAGCCATCAATGGCTTTCTTTCGGGAAAGCTGCTTATCGTCCTGGTCGTCGGACTGGGCGCTTATTTCACCGTCAAGACACGATTTGTGCAGCTTCGCTACTTCCTGCACATGTTCAAAGTGTTCAAGGACAGCCTCACCAGTAGCTCCACTCAGATCAGTTCCTTCCAGGCCCTCATGCTCAGCCTGGCCGGCCGTGTCGGGGCGGGCAACATCGCCGGCGTCGGCGTGGCTGTAACCCTGGGCGGTCCTGGTGCGGTGTTCTGGATGTGGGTTACCGCACTGGTCGGGATGGCCACCACATTGTTCGAATGCAGCCTGGCGCAGCTGTACAAGCGCCACAACGGTATTGGCCAGTTTCATGGCGGCCCGTCGTTCTACATCGAATACGGGCTGAACAAGCGTTGGCTGGGCGTTGTGATGGCGGTACTGCTGATCGTCACTTTCGGTTTTTCCTTTAATGGCCTGCAGTCACACGCAGTGACCCACTCGTTGCAGAATGCTTTTGGCGTTGACCCAGCCTATTCCGGCATCGCCCTGGCCGCCGTGCTAGCGCTGGTGTTCGTGGGCGGCATCAAACGCATCGCCAGGGTGGCAGACCTGTTGGTACCGGTGAAAACGCTGGCCTACATAGCGGTTACCCTGTACGTCATTGTGCTGCAATTTGATCACGTGCCCCTGATGCTGTTGACCATCGTGAAAAGCGCGTTCGGGCTCGATCAAGCCTTTGGTGGCCTCATCGGCAGCGCAATCGTGATGGGTGTGAAGCGTGGCGTATTCGCCAACGAAGCTGGCCTGGGCAGTGCGCCAAACGTCGCCGCGGTGGCCGAAGTCCGGCACCCTGTCTCACAAGGTGTCGTGCAGGCGTTCAGCGTGTTTTTCGATACATTCATCATCTGCACCTGCACCGCTTTGCTGATCTTGCTGTCGGGCTTCTATACCGCCGGTTTCGCGGGTGACGGCATCGTGCTGACGCAGAACTCGCTTGCCGCAGTGGTCGGTGACTGGGGCCGCAGCTTCATCAGCGTTGCACTTGCGTTGTTCGTGTTCACCTCGATTCTCTACAACTACTACCTGGGCGAAAACAACCTGAGGTTTATTCTGGGCAAGAACCGCAAGGCGCTGCTGAGCTATCGCGCCCTGGTGTTGGCCTTGATTCTCTGGGGCTCGGTTCAGGACCTGTCCACGGTGTTTGCCTTCGCCGACATCACCATGACCCTTTCTGCGCTGGTGAACCTCATCGCCCTGGTCCTGCTATGCCGAGTCGGCCTGCGACTGCTCGCCGATTACGACACACAGCGCAAAGCCGGCGTGGCCGAGCCGGTTCTCACCGCCAGTGCCTTCCAGGACCTCAACATAGACAGGACCATCTGGGGCAATGCTCCAGAGCAGGTCGCAAAAGATCAGGGCTTGGGTGTGCTCGAGCCTGAACCACCAAAAACATCCTGATTGGCAGGAAGCCCAGGCAACCGTAGTGGTTGCCTGGGCTTGGTGTCAGCTTCGTGCATTCGAATAATGGGTACCGGGCCGCAAGCCCGTGTTTTCTTCCACAGCCCCCGTTCCGTCGAGGTAACCGTGCTTGCGTAGATCGGGCATGAGCACTGCGGCAATCAGGGTAATGACGCTCATCGCCGCCACGTAGTAGTAGAAATACGACTCCACGCCAGCGCCGCGCAGGGACAGCGCCACGTACTCGGCAGTACCGCCACACAGCGCGTTGCCCAAGGCATAGGGCAGCCCTACGCCCAGCGCGCGGACCGTGGCGGGGTACAGGTCCGCCTTCAGCACGCCGGTGACCGGCGTATAGAACGCAGCAATCAGGAGGCCCAGCATGACCAGCGCGAAGGCTTCGTACGCATTGTTGACGGTCTTGAGACCCGTGAGCAACGGTACGATCAACAGGCTCGACAGCAAGCCGAAGGCAATCATGCTGTTTCGCGAACCAATCCTGTCAGCCATCATTCCAAACACCGGCTGAAGGCACATGAACACCACCAGCGCGGCTGTCATGATGAAGCTCACGGTCGACGGATCGAAGCCCGCCGAAACCACCAGGTATTTCTGCATGTAGGTGGAGAATGTATAGAAGTGCAACGAGCAACCGGCAGTGATGGCAATCGTCAGCAGCACGGCTTTCTTGTGCTTCATCAGCGCTTTTATCGAGCCCGCTTCCTTGTGTTTGGCGCCTTGGTGACTTGCCGTTTCAAGCATCGAGCGGCGAAGGTAGACCACCACCAGCGCACTTACTGCACCAATGAAGAATGGAATCCTCCAGCCCCAGGCCTTGAGTTCTTCGATGGGCAGCAGGTTCTGCAGCACAACCACAGTCAGCAATGCCAGCAGTTGCCCGGCAATGATCGTGAAGTACTGGAACGAGCCAAAGAAGCAGCGCTTGCCCGTACTGGAAATTTCGCTGATGTAGGTCGCACCAGTACCGTATTCAGCCCCTACCGAAAGGCCTTGCATCAAGCGGGCAATCAGCAACAGAACCGGCGCGGCCATGCCAATGGTTTCGTAGGTGGGCACGACCGCGATCATCAGCGAGCCCCCACACATCAGAAAGACGGAGATGATCATGGAAAACTTGCGGCCACGCGTGTCAGCGAGGTAACCGAAAATCCACCCGCCCAGGGGGCGCATGAAGAAGCCCACAGCAAAAATGCCGGCCGTTGCCAATAGCTGTGTGGTCTGATCGCCCTGAGGGAAAAAAAGCGCGGCGAAGTAGATTGAGGTGTAGGCGTAGATGAAGAAGTCGTACCACTCCACCAGGTTTCCGGAACAGGCGCCGAGAATGGCGCGGATCCGTTGGCGATTGGTAAGGTTACGAATATCAGGCGCAGCAGGATTGTGATTGTTGGCGTGCATTGGGGAACTCCAGATCTGAGGCAAACGCGAGGCAAGAACAACAGCGTTGGTCTGCGTCGATCTACTGGCTCGGAGTCATCACAGGAAAAGCAGGCGGCAGTACGCGGGGCGATGGAACGCACATCATGGGGGCACCTTCTGGGATCTATTATTTTACAAGTCAGCGAAAGCGCACTGACTTTTATCCCGGGCAAAGCTACGCCCTCACCTGGGTAGCGGCCAGACCCGCTGCCCTCTAGCAGTTATGCCGCGATTGAATAGCTTGGCGCAGCCGTTTCAGAGCATGTGCCCCGCCCAGATGCCTTTGGCCACCAGCTCGCTGGCAATGTCCACAAAGGTCTGGCCGACGTAGCGTGTTGCGGGGCTTACCTGCCGATCGGCGGGCAGCACGAGTACCAGCTTGCGCATTGGCGTCGGGTCAACCAGCGGCGCGGCGCACAAGCTGCCGTCATCAAGGCGAGAGTAGATGGAGGCCAGTGGCAATGCCGTATAGCCAAAACCATGACGGACCAGGTCGATCATCGCGCCAAAGGAGTCCGCCTCGACACTGGTGGTGATCTTGAAGCCTCGCTCAAGGGCGCACTGGTCCATGATCTTGCGCAGCCCATGCCGGGGGCTGGGCAGCACCATCTGTTCATTGGCCAATTCTGCGAACGGCACGGCCGTGTCCAGGTTCAACCTGGCCTCGGGAGGGCCAACCAGGACCAGGTTCTCCATCATTACCGGTTCGATTCGCAACGTGTGCAGTGGCTGCGGATCGTAGGAGATGGCCAGCTCCAGCTCGCCCCGCTGCAACCAGTCCAGCAAATAGCCGCTGAACGCCGATGAAAAGCGGATCGAGAGGTCCGGGTGAGTGTCGCGGATGCGTTGAACCAACGGCACAGTGACAATCTCGGCGGTGGTCGGCGTGGTACCGATGGCGACCATGCCTCGAAATGCGGCACGGCCGCCGGCTACCGAGGTACGGATGGACTCGAGCTCGTCCATGATCCGGGTAGCCCGTTCAAGAACCTCAAGGCCGGCAGCGGTGATTTCCATGCCGCGGCCATGCCGCTCGAACAGGTAGACGCCCAATTCCTTTTCCAACTGCCGAATCTGCCGGCTCAATGCAGGTTGCGCCACATGGAGCCGGTCCGAAGCCTTGCTCAGGCTGCCAAGTTCGGCCACATGGATCAGGGTTTTCAGTTGCACTACGTCCATCGGTCAACCACTGGCAAAGAAAGGGGCGCCTCAGAACGGCGTTTTCACAGTCTAAAGACAGGTTCGGGGACCAGCTATAGAATTTGAGCATAGCAGCTAGCACCAAAGGCATACGCCACGGCGCGACTGGGCTATCGATACCTCAGACTGTTGAAGACCCTGCCGGCCCCTGTGTTGTGCCACGATCAGTTGCCGGCTGTGTATCCGGGTCCTGCAGCTCCCCTTCCCACTTGGCGACCACCGCCGTGGCGATCGAGTTGCCTACGGCGTTGGTGGCCGAGCGACCCATATCGAGGAATGTGTCGATGCCCAGGATCAGCAGCAGCCCTGCTTCGGGAATATCGAACTGCACCAGCGTCGCCGCAATAACCACCAGTGATGCACGCGGCACCCCGGCAAGCCCCTTGGATGTAAGCATCAACGTCAGCAGCATCAGGATCTGCGTACCAAGGGTCATCTCGATGCCGTACGCCTGGGCGATGAACAGCACAGCGAAGGTGCAGTACATCATCGAGCCATCGAGGTTGAAGGAATAGCCCATGGGCATGACAAAACTGGAAATCTTGCGGCTTACTCCGAATCGGTCCAGCGCCGAGAGCAGTTTGGGATAAGCCGACTCGGAACTCGCCGTGGCGAACGCCAGCAGGAAGGCCTCCTTGATCAGCGCCAGAAGCGCGAAAACCCGCCGGCCCAGGAACAGCGCCCCAGCCATTATCAGCAACAGCCAAAGCACCATCAGCCCCAGGTAGAAGTCGCGCATGAACACCGCGAACGTTGCGAGGATCGACAGCCCGTTAACCGCGACTGTGGCGGCCATCGCTGCCATGACAGCCAGCGGTGCCAGCTTCATGACGTAGCCCGTAATGAGAAGCATGGCCTGGGCCAACTCGTCGGCAAGGCGCACGAGACCCTTGGCTTTTTCGCCCAGGGCCGCCAGGGCTACACCAAAGAACAGTGAGAACACCACAATCTGCAGGATCTCGTTGTTGGCCAGGGCCTCGACGAACGACCTGGGCACCAGATGCGTGACAAACGCCTTGAGGGTGAAGGCAGATGTCTGGAGGGAAGTGGTTGCGCTCACGTCCGGCAAAGGCAGTGCCAGATGATGCCCTGGCTGCAGGATGTTGGCCATCATCAGGCCCACCGCCAATGAGAGCAGCGAAGCAGTCAGGAACCATATCATCGCCTTGCCAAAGACTCTACCCACCGCACCGGCGTCGCCCATGTGAGCAATCCCCACCACCAAGGTGGAAAAGACCAGCGGCCCGATCAGCATCTTGATCAGCCTCAGGAATACGTCCGATATCACCGAAATGTACCCGGCAGTCTCGGTAGCAGCTGCCTTGTCAGGGCTGGTGAGGAAAATGACATAGCCGATCACCACGCCAAAAAACATGGCGAGCAGTATCCAGCCCGCCAGCGGTAGTTTGAATTTCATTGAGCACCTTTTTTCAACCAATAGGGACCGTCACCGCCAGAGCGGTGCACTACGGAACGAAGTAGGACAGTGCAAGATGCCGGAAACAGCATGGTGAGGATGGTGTATCGGCCAATGGCGACTCTGCAGCGGTGAGCCACCCGGCGAGCGTGCGCAGGTAACGAAGCAACATGGAAAATCCTCGTTCTTATTGTTGTTTTGATTCGATAGCGGCGCAGCCGCGACCGAGCAGGCAACCTAACGTTTTCACCTGCTGCCCAGAAGCGCTGAGCGCGTCTAACAGCTATGCCCGCTTTATATAGCCACTGGCGGGCCTGCCCGGGCGATGCTTCACATGACGCGGCAGTCAGTCGCACTCAACCTCGATGACCTGTGGCATGCCCTCACCTATGCCGCTACGGCATATCTCAAAGAAAAAAACGGTAGTCGTCCTGCGCTGCATCTCGCCGCATGATGAGGAAAAACAAAAGCAGCACTGCCGGGAGATACCCATGTCATCGCAAGAAGCTGAACAGAACTGGCAAGAGGACGTGTTCCGTGTTCTCAAGGCCCACGACGTCAAGCACGTCGTATTCGTACCGGACGCTGGCCACTCGGCGTCCATTCGCATGTCCTATGCAGACCCCGACATCAAGGCCGTTGTGCTCACCACGGAAGAAGAAGGCATTGGCTACCTGGCCGGCGCCTGGCTAGGTGGGGAGCGCGGCGCGCTGCTGATGCAATCGAGCGGTGTCGGCAACTGCATCAACACCCTCGCCTTGCAGAACTGCGCTGGTTTCCCCCTGCTGATGGTAGTGACCATGCGGGGTGACTGGGCTGAATTCAACGCCTGGCAAAACCCGATGGGTCAGGCCACTGAAGCCTCCCTGAACCTGATGAAAGTGATGACCTGGCGCGCTGACAAACCTGAGGATGTGGCCCCACTGCTGCATGGCGCCGCCACCATGGCCTTCAACGGCGATGCCGCCACCGCCCTGCTGCTTGGTCAGCGCCTGATCGGAGAAAAGAAATGGGTCAAGTAAGCGCCAACCACGTGCTTTGCCGCCGAGAGGTCGTGCGTACTTTGCTTGCCGATCGCAATGATGTGCTCGTCGTCACCGGCCTGGGCTCTGCCTCCTATGATGTGATGGCCGCGGGTGACCACGACAACAACTACTACCTTTGGGCGGCCATGGGCAGTGCCATTACCGTGGGCTTGGGCCTCGCCAATGCGCAGCCGGACAAAAGCGTGGTGGTTGTCACTGGTGACGGTGAGCTGCTGATGGGGTTCGGCGCACTGGCCACTGTTGCACTGCAGCAGCCGAAAAACCTGACCATCGTGGTGCTGGACAACGGCCACTTTGGTGAAACCGGCATGCAAGTCAGCCACGCCGGCTTCGGCATCCAGCTGGACCGGGTCGCTGAAACCTGTGGCTTTGCCTGGACCCAGGAAATTCGTGAAATGGACGGGGTCCATGCCCTGCGTGAGCGTTTCGCCAATCGGGACGGGGTCAAGCTGGCCACTGTGAAGATCAAAGCCGAAAACCCGCCACGTGTACTTCCGCCGCGTGATGGCCAATACATCAAGAACCGTTTCCGCGCCGCCCTTGGCTTCCAGCCTATTTGACCGTGTTACAGGGTCGGGCCGGCGGCCGAACCACGATGACGCTGCCGGCCTGTCCCACCCTGGAGAATGATGATGATCGACAACAATCAAGAAGAACTCAACGCCATTCGTGAGGGTGTACGTGCCCTGTGTGGCGATTTCCCGGCCGAATACTGGCGCAAGGTCGACGAAGAAAAAGGCTTCCCTGAAGCCTTCGTCAAAGCCATGACTGAGGCCGGCTGGCTGTCGGCGATGATACCCGAGGAGTTTGGCGGCTCCGGCCTGGGTCTGGCCGAGGCGTCGGTGATTCTTGAAGAAGTCAACGCCTGCGGCGGCAACTCCGGCACCATCCATGGCCAGATGTACAACATGTTCACCTTGCTGCGTAACGGCAGCGAAGAGCAAAAGCGCTACTACCTGCCCAAATTGGCCAGTGGCGAGCTGCGCCTGCAGTCGATGGGCGTGACAGAGCCGACCACCGGTACCGATACCACCAAGATCAAGACCACGGCGGTTCGCAAAGGCGACAAGTATGTGGTCAATGGCCAGAAAGTGTGGATCTCTCGCGTCCAGCATTCTGACTTGATGATCCTCCTGGCGCGCACCACCCCGCTCGCCGAGGTCACCAAGAAGGTCGATGGCATGTCGATTTTCCTGGTCGACCTGCGTGAAGCCATTGGTAACGGCCTGACCGTACAGCCGATTGCCAACCTGGTGAACCACGAAACCAACGAGCTGTTCTTCGACAACCTGGAAATCCCTGCCAGCAGCCTGATTGGCGAAGAGGGCAAGGGTTTTCGCTACATCCTCGATGGGCTCAATGCCGAGCGTACCTTGATCGCCGCCGAATGCATCGGCGATGGCCGCTGGTTCATCGAAAAATCCAGCCAGTACGCCCGTGATCGCGTGGTATTCGGCCGCCCGATCGGCCAGAACCAGGGCGTGCAGTTCCCCATCGCTGAAGCCCACATCGAAATCGAAGCCGCCGACCTGATGCGCTGGCGTGCTTGCGCCGAGTACGACAGCGGCCGCAACGCTGGCGCCGCCGCCAACATGGCCAAGTACCTGGCGGCCAAAGCCAGCTGGGAGGCCGCCAACGCATGCTTGCAGACCCACGGCGGCTTCGGCTTTGCCAATGAATATGACGTCGAGCGCAAGTTCCGCGAAACCCGCCTTTATCAGGTCGCGCCCATTTCAACCAACCTGATCTTGTCCTACGTGGCCGAACATCTGCTGGAACTGCCACGTTCGTTCTGACCCGGGGCCCCCTCGCCAACCGCGAGGGCCTGCCATAACAAGAGAGACAACAATCATGAGTCAGCCCATTCGCCCACTTGACGGCATAACTGTCATCAGCCTCGAACATGCGATCGCAGCGCCCTTCTGTACCCGTCAGCTGGCTGACCTGGGCGCCCGGGTGATCAAGGTCGAACGCCCGGGCAGTGGCGACTTCGCCCGTGGTTACGATCAGCGGGTCAACGGCCTGGCCTCGCATTTCGTCTGGACCAACCGCTCGAAAGAAAGCCTGGCCCTTGACCTCAAGCAGGATATCGCCGAGGACATCCTTGGCCAGCTACTGGAGCAAGCCGATGTGCTGGTGCAGAACCTTGCGCCAGGCGCGGCCGCGCGCCTTGGGTTGAGTTTCGAGCAATTGCACGAGCGCTTCCCGCGGCTCATCGTCTGCGACATCTCCGGCTATGGCGCTGGGGGCCCCTACGAGCAGAAAAAAGCCTATGACCTGCTGATTCAGAGCGAAGGCGGTTTTCTTTCGGTCACCGGTGGCCCCGGCGAAGACGGGATGGCCAAGGCGGGCAACTCGATAGCGGATATCGCTGCCGGCATGTATGCCTACACGGGCGTCCTCTCGGCCGTATTGTTGCGGGAAAAAACCGGCATCGGCAGCCACGTTGAAGTTTCGATGCTTGAGAGCCTGGTGGAGTGGATGAATTACCCGCTCTACTACGCCTACGAAGGAGCCCCGCCACCGCCTCGCGCTGGTGCAGCGCACGCCACGATCTATCCATACGGTCCATTCCCTGTTGGCGATGGCAGCACCGTGATGCTCGGCCTGCAGAACGAACGGGAGTGGCAGCTGTTCTGCCAGCATGTGCTGATCCGACCGGAGCTGGCTGATGACGATCGGTTTTCTGCTAACTTCAAACGCGTGGCCAACCGCGACGCCCTGCGCGCGTTGATCATCGAGGCTTTCGCCCCCTTGAGCTTCGATACCGTTATTCAGCGGCTGGATCAGGCCAGCATTGCCAACGCCAAGGTAAACGACATGCAGGGCGTCTGGGAGCACCCACAACTGAAAGCCCGAGACCGCTGGCGGCGCATCGACACGGCCGCAGGCAGCGTTCCCAGCCTGCTCCCGCCCGCCACCAGCAATGCCTTTGCACCACGCATGGGCCCGGTGCCCGCGCTTGGCGAGCATAGCGAAAACATCCTTGCCGAACTTGGCCTGACGCATGAACGAATTCAACAGCTGCGCGCTTCAGGGGTCATCTGACCCCTCTTTTTACCGCCTGTTGTGAGAGCTCAAGAACAGAGTATTACTGCTTATGAAAGTGCTGGTCGCTATCAAACGTGTGGTCGATTACAACGTCAAAGTCCGCGTCAAGGCGGACAACGCCGGCGTCGACCTTGCTAACGTCAAGATGTCCATGAACCCCTTCTGCGAAATCGCCGTGGAAGAAGCCGTACGCCTGAAGGAAAAAGGCGTGGCGAGCGAGATCGTGGTCGTCTCCGTGGGCCCGCCCGCCGCCCAGGAGCAACTGCGTACCGCCCTGGCGCTAGGCGCCGACCGTGCCATCCTGGTCGAAGCCGTCGATGAGCTGAGCTCCCTGGCCGTAGCCAAAGCGCTGAAAGCCGTTGTCGACAAAGAGCAGCCGCAGCTGGTCATCCTTGGCAAGCAGGCCATCGACAGCGACAACAACCAGACCGGCCAGATGCTGGCCGCGCTGACCGGCTACGCCCAGGGCACCTTCGTCTCCAAGGTCATCGTTGCTGGCGACAAGCTGAACGTCACTCGTGAAATCGATGGTGGCTTGCAAACCGTGTCGCTGAACCTGCCAGCCATCGTCACCACCGACCTGCGTCTGAACGAGCCACGCTATGCGTCGCTGCCGAACATCATGAAGGCCAAGAAGAAGCCGCTGGAGACCGTCAAGCCTGACGACCTCGGCGTTTCCCTCGCCTCCACCAACACGACCCTGAAAGTCGAAGCGCCAGCTGCGCGCAGCGCGGGTATCAAGGTCAAGTCGGTGGCCGAACTGGTCGAGAAGCTGAAGAACGAAGCGAAGGTAATCTGATGTCTATCCTGGTAGTAGCTGAACACGACAATCACACACTCGCCGCGCCGACCTTGAATACTCTGGCTGCAGCCCACCAGATCGGAGGGGAAGTCGTGGTCCTGGTCGCGGGACTGGACGTTTCCGGTGTCGCTTTCGCGGCTGCGCAGATCGCGGGAGTGAGTAAGGTGCTAATGGCAGACGACGCTGCCTACGCGCGCCAGCTCCCGGAAAATGTTGCGCCATTGGTGGCCAACCTGGGTCGCGACTTCAGCCATGTACTCGCCCCTGCCACCAGCAACGGCAAAAACATCCTGCCACGGGTCGCAGCGTTGCTGGATGTCGATCAGATCTCCGAAATCATTTCGGTCGAGTCTGCCGATACCTTCAAGCGCCCGATCTATGCGGGTAACGCCATCGCCACCGTGCAGTCGGACGCCGCAGTCAAGGTCATCACCGTACGATCCACCGGCTTTGAGGCCCTGCCGGCAGAAGGCGGTAGTGCGCCGATCGTGGCATTGGCTGGCGCGCGTGATACAGGCATATCGGCGTTTGTCGGCGAAGAACTGGCCACGTCCGATCGCCCCGAGCTGACCGCGGCAGACATCGTTGTTTCCGGTGGCCGCGGCATGGGCAACGGCGACAATTTCAGCCACCTGTACCGCCTGGCCGACAAGCTGGGCGCGGCAGTTGGGGCATCACGCGCCGCAATAGACGCAGGCTTTGTTCCCAACGACATGCAGGTCGGCCAGACCGGCAAGATCGTGGCCCCGCAGTTGTACATCGCGGTCGGTATCTCCGGCGCGATCCAGCATTTGGCGGGCATGAAGGAATCCAAGGTCATTGTCGCGATCAACAAGGATGAAGAAGCGCCGATCTTCCAGGTGGCCGATTACGGACTGGTCGGCGACTTGTTCGATATCCTGCCAGAACTCACCTCCACGCTGTAACAGGACAAAAACAATGACCACATCAGCACCTGAAACGTGGATCGGTCGCAGTGAGACCGTGCACGATTGCATCAGCCATAACCTGGTAAAACGCATTGCCGCAACCTTGGGTGAGCCAGCGCCAGCTCCGGGTGCCCCCCTGCCCGAACTCTGGCACTGGGCATTCTTCCAGGACGCCGTCGAGCACTCCGGGCTTGGTGGGGACGGTCATCCAGCGCGAGGCGGCTTCTTGCCCCCGGCAGATAACCGCAACCGCATGTGGGCAGGTGGCCGCCTGGAGTTCCTGCACCCGCTGCGCGTCGATGCCCAGGTATCCCGCCGTTCGACCATCCTCAACGTTCAGGAAAAGCATGGGCGTACGGGGGCGTTGCTGTTTGTCACCGTACAACATGAGTACGTGCAAGACGGCCAGCAGGCGCTCATCGAGGAACAGGACATCGTTTATCGTGAGCCCTCGCCACCCAAACTGGGCGGAACCGAGCCGATGCCGCAGGGAGACTGGCATCTCCACGTTCAGCCAACCCCGACGCTGCTGTTCCGCTATTCGGCAGTGACGTTCAACGGCCACCGCATTCACTATGATTGGCCTTATGTGACCGAAACCGAAGGTTACCCTGGCCTGGTGGTGCACGGCCCCCTGATCGCAACGCTGAACGTGCAAGCATTTGTACGGGCGAACCCTCAATTGACAGTGCGTCGATTCAGCTTCCGTGGTGTTCGTCCCTTGATCTGCCCTGACGCGTTCGATGTCGGTGGCCGATTGATCGGTGAGGGTAAAGCCCAAGTCTGGGCTGGCAATCAGGCAGGCCAGGCCCAGGTCGGCGAGATCGAATTCGTCCAGGAGGCACGCCGATGACACAACAACCAGTCCGTAGCGCGCTTTTCGTTCCCGCTACTCGACCAGAACGCATTCCGAAAGCTTTGGCCAGTGGCGCCGACCGGGTCATTGTCGACCTTGAAGACGCTGTGGAAGAGACGCTGAAAGAGCAGGCGCGCAACAACCTCGACCAGTTCCTCAACGATCATCCGCAGGCCAAGGTGCTGGTTCGGGTGAATGCGCCTGGTCATTGGGCCCACGAGGCTGACCTCTCGCTTTGCCGGCGTCATGCCGGGGTCATCGGCATTCTGCTGCCAAAGGCTGAAAGCGTCGACCAGATAGATCGCGCCCATGCCACTGGCAAGGCGGTGTGGCCAATCATCGAAAGTGCCAAGGGCCTGGCTGCCCTACCATCCCTGGCGGCAGCGGCTGGCGTAGACAGGTTGTCATTTGGCAGCCTGGACCTGGGCCTGGACCTTGGCCTCAGCACGGGTAGCGCAGCAGCCGAGCACGTGCTGGGGCATGCCCGTTATGCAGTGCTGCTACATAGCCGGGTCGCGGGACTGGCCGCGCCCTTGGACGGTGTGTTCCCCGCCATCCAGGATATCGACGGCTTGCAGCGTCAAGTCCGGTTCGCACGGGACATGGGTTTTGGCGGTGCCTTGTGCATTCACCCAAGCCAGGTCCAGGTAATCCACGATGCCCTGAAACCCTCGCATCACGAGCTGGATTGGGCTCGACGGGTGGTCGAGCAGGCCGAAGCTGGCGCCGGCGTTTTCACCCTTGATGGCCAGATGGTCGACGCTCCGGTGATCCTGCGTGCCCGGGCAATCTTGCTGCAGGCGGGTTGAAGGGTCCAGTTCATGCTCCCGTTACAGCACGCGACCACTGTTCTGACGCGCAGGGGTAATCTGTATCGGGGGCACCTGTCGAAGAGGTGTCGTATGTGCTCCATGAATGGCGCAGCCCTGCCACCGCGCAAGGGCTGCAAGCGCTTGATCTGCCGGCTGCTGCGTGCCCCGTCCAGGTTGCCGGCGTATGGCTGAGGCCGCCCGTACATGCCCTGCACCTGTCATGCAGGCCGCGTCAGAGCTGATGGTTGAAATAGGCTATACCGCCATGACCATGCGAAAACTGGCGCAACGTGTCGGAATACTCCCAGGCAGCCTTTACCATCACGTCGACTGCAAACAGGATCTGCTGCTCAATGTGGTCCTGGATATCGTCGAAAAACGTCTTCAGGCGTGGCATGCGAGCGTATGTCCACGCGACCTGAAGGGATATGTGTGTTTCTCACTCGAGCGGCAAGTCACCGTCCCACAGGAAGATTTGATCCTGCGACACGAGGTCAGGCACCTTGAAACCAGCCACCGGCGCTGGCTGGACCGGGCGAGTGCGCGCCTGGCCCAACCTGTGGAATGCATCATTCAGAAAGGTTGTGCGACAGGCCAGTACCGCGTGGATGAGCCCTCCAAAGCCTCGGTGGCGATCGTTGCGATTATCGAAAGCGCCAACAGCCTGCGGCTCAGCAAGGCGCATTTCGATGAAACCTGGATCCAGGAGCACATCCTGCAGGCGTGCAATGCATTGCTGCGACCTCATCAACGCGCGCTCTGGTGCTCAGGCCACCGCAATCATCCTTGACCTATCCTGTCTGCAAGCACGCCCGGACGGAACGGATCAGGATCTAGATCATGCCATTCAGATTCACGCTGTGGTCGAGCCTCGCGCAATTCACCCAGGGGATAGGTAAAGAGTTCTCCAACCCGGACCGCCTCCCCCAACGCTTGCTGGACGAAGCCGAGACGCTGCTGTCCGTGTTGTTGGCTATCGGCATGGCGCATTACTTGGCTGTCGATAATGTTGGCTGGGCTGCGTTCAGTGGCTACATGGTGATGCGTTCAAGTCTGCATGACTGCGTTTACCGTGGCGGGCTCCGGATCATCGGCACTGCCGCAGGCGGCTTGGCCGCAGCAGCGCTACTGACTCAACTGCAAATAAGCGTGCATTGTCTTGGTCCCGTCATAGGGCTGGTCGGCGCATGCACACTGTGGTGCGCCATCCGCCATGAGCATGGTTACGCCTGGCTGTTTGCCGGGCTGACATTCGCCATGGTGGCTATCTCCGGATTTGACGCGACGGGTGGCCCATCTGTGATCGAGATAGCCAGAACCCGCCTGGAGGAAGTGGCATGCGGCACCCTTGCCTGCTGGTTCGTAGCCATGCTCTCCGGCCGTACTGTACGCAAGATGTTTCCCGATGGTGGGTTATCTTCCCGATCTGGCGCGCGCGTGAGCGAACCGGACCTTGACCGTTGCCTTTCAGGTCATGTGCTGCAGGCAGGCCTGGCGTTAGCGTTGATCCCTTCCTTGGGTATCTGGCTGGAGGTGGCGGGATTGAGCCAGGCAGCTATCACCGTCATGGCCGTGATGATGGTGCCACCTGGGGCGCTCTTGCCAGGTAGCCGCGCAGTGACGCTGCGCAATGTTCATCGCCTGGCAGGCTGTTGCGCGGGCGCTGCCTGTGCAGGGCTGGCTTTATGGCTGGTAGGCTCGAACTGGATCGCCATGACCCTGGCAATGTGCATCGGCGTGATGGTCGGGCGGCACATCGAGAACAGCAACCGCTCATACGCTTACGCCGGCACCCAATTTTCCCTCGTGTATCTGGTAGTGATGGTGCCTGATACGTACGTCAACGTCAGCCCTTCGCCCGGGTTCATCCGCTTGGAGGGGGTGTTGGCAGGTTTCGTCCTGATCGGCGTAATACGCCTGGCGAATCAGTTGATCCGCCAGGGCGCGTCCCGATGAACCCTAGGCTGACGAATGATTACTGGCCTGCAGCCGTTGTCGATAGTCTGCAAACACTAGCGGGTTGACCATACGTGGCCCCTCCTCCCCGCGCAGCACCTGCAGAATTTGCTCCGCTGCCCATAGCCCCATGCGCAGACGGGCCTCACGGGTTACCCCTGCGGTGTGATAAAGGCCCACCACGTTATCAAGCCCAAGCAATGGATGATCGAGGGCTGGCGGCTCTTCGTCCCAGACGTCGATACCCGCGCCCCCAAGGTGGTCACAGGCCAGCGCCGCATGAAGTGCGGCCTCGTCATGCAGGCCGCCACGCGCCGTATTGATAAAAATGGCGCCCTTGCGCATGGACGCAAACGTTGTTGCGTTCATCATGTTCAGCGTCGAAGCCAGGCGGGGGCAATGTAACGACACGACATCACTCTGCTGCAAAAGCGTCCCCAGTTCGCAGCCTGTTGCGCCTCGCTGATCGATCTGCTCGCTTGTCAGTAACGGATCATGGGCGATGACACGCATGCCCAGGGCCTGAGCGATACGCGCTACCCGTTTACCTATCTCACCGATACCGACCAGACCCAGCGTTTTCCCTGAGAGCTCGAAGCCCATCAAATCTTCGCGCGAGAAACCTCGGTCCCTGCGCAACCGCCGATCCGATTCACTGATGCGCCGCGCACTGTCGAGCATCAGTCCGATGGTTGCCTCCGCTACCGATTGGGCATTGGCACCGGACTGGTTCACCACCAGAACTCCGGCACGGGTGCAGGCATCGACGTCGACGGTGTCATAACCGGCCCCATTGGTTGAGACACAGAGCAGGTTTGGCAGTTGGTTGAGTAAACGTTCCGTCACATGCCATGCAGGTGGCAGCTCATCGCGCGCGGATGGCACCTGGTAGACCTGGCAACTGCGCAGCGCTTGCATGATCAGCCCGGGCGCCTGGTCACGAGGTACGGTTTGCAACACCACATCGGCTGAGGCTTCGAGCGTCTGGGCCATCACCGGGTGGTACCAGACGTCGAAGCGTACGATCTTCTTCACTTCGCTATTCATGCTCGCCTCACCTCAATGGCTGATGTGGGATGGCGTGGATTTGCGTCCCATGAATTTGCGAACCCCAATGTTCTCCTCGACCTTGCCATCGCCATCCAGGTATCCATGTCTGGAGAGGTCTGGCATCAACAGAGAGGAAACAAGGGTGATGGCACCGATGGCTGCGACATACAGATAGAAGTACTGCTCCATGCCCAGCGAGCGGAAGCTCAGCGCCACGTATTCAGCGGAACCCCCGAACACTGCAGCACCTACCGCATAAGGCAGCCCTACACCAAGGGCCCGAACGGTTGGCGGGTAGAAGTCTGCTTTCAGCACGCCAGTAACCGGCGTATAGAAAGCTGCAATGAGCAACCCGGCGACCACCAGCGCGAATGCACTCAGCGGGTCCTGAACAGATTTGATCGCTGACAACAGGGGTATGACCAGGAACGTGGACAGCAGACCGAAAATTATCATGTTGCGGCGTACGCCGATCTTGTCCGCAAGCATGCCGAAAACCGGCTGGGCAAACATGAAGATCACCAGCGCCGAAGCCATGATGATGCTCACTGTCGGTGCCGGAATACCGACACTCACCACCAGGAATTTCTGCATGTAGGCAGTGAAGGTATAGAAGTACAGAGAACAACCGATGGTGATTGTGAAGGTCAGCAGTACAGCGCGCTTGTGTTGCATGAGGCCTCTGAGCGAACCCGCCTCCTTGCTCTTCATACCTTGCGCAGTGGCTGTTTCGCGCATGGTCCGGCGCAGGTACACCACCACGATCGAGGCCAGCGCGCCGATCAGGAACGGCACTCGCCAACCCCAGGCTTTCAGGTCCTGTTCAGACAGCACCAGCTGCAGCACTGCCACCGTCAACAGCGCCAGCAGTTGCCCTGCGATAATGGTCATGTACTGGAACGAGCCATAGAACGAGCGGCGCCCAGCGCGTGATACCTCACTGATATAGGTCGCGCCGGTGCCATACTCTGCACCGACCGATAGCCCTTGCATCAAGCGGGCGACCACCAACAGGACCGGCGCCGCGACACCGACAGTGGCGTAGGTAGGCATGACAGCGATCATCAACGACCCACCGCACATCATGAACACGGAGATGATCATCGATATCTTGCGACCACGCGTATCGGCGATATAACCGAATATCCAGCCACCCAGCGGGCGCATGAAGAAACCGACCGCAAAAATACCGGCGGTGGCTAATAGCTGGCTGGTCTGATCGCCCGCCGGAAAGAACAGTGAGGCGAAATAGATTGATGTGTAGGCATAGATGAAGAAGTCGTACCACTCCACCAGGTTGCCGGAACAGACACCTACAATTGCAGTTGTACGCTCTTTGCGAGTCAACGGACGTGCCGTGCCCATATCTGCATTCATGATCGCTACCCTTGTTGTTATTGTTTTGCCAACTCGGGTACAGCTTTGCACAGCGATGGTGTGACGGAAGACCTGCCAAAGATCTAACAGCTATGCCTGGCGGGCATGGCCGTTTACTTCAACCAAACTAAACCGGGGTGAGATCAGGGCAAGCTTGTGCTGGCCACTCACCACACAGCCGAACGCCGGCTGGCTCTACCACGTGTTGCATGAAACCCTGCCCCTTACAGGCAATAGAATTCGCTGACCTCTGCAACCACCTCCCCCTTGGCGTCGTACAAACGCGCTTCAGGAGTTAGCGCCATCGACCTCCCCTCCAGCACATAGCGCTGGCCTGCCTGGAAGTTGGCGTAAGGGACCGTCAGGTAGCATTCGCGCACAGTGGTGCCGCCCATCAGGCTCAGCCCCCCGCCACCGCCCACTTCATAATCGAACCTGACGATCAGCTCATGGCTGCCCGGGCTCACTTGAAAGAAGCGCCCGTCGCTCAACCGTTGCTTATCCAGCCGTTCAGCCATCAGTAACCTGTCATTGGGAAATGGCACCGAGAAATCGACCCAGGCCATCTGAGGATTGGCGGTTGGCAGCGGCGACTGGCAACCTGTAACTGCCGTGATTGCCAATAAAAGCATCATTGTGCGCATGATCGGTGCACCTGAGGCTGGGGCTTTCAGGATACCGCCAACCAGCATTCCATACCCTGCCAAATAGGTCCGTTCTGCCATTTCACAGGTAAACACGGCCGCAGGCGCGCAAGTGGGCTGCACAATTTCGGCAGCGCCGGTATGGTCAGGGTTCTGATATCGAACTGCATCGGAGGCAGTCATGACAACCCTCTTTCGCATCAGCGTGCTGGTGTTGGTCACAGGCATGTTGCTGGGCGACATCCTGCTTGCCAGTGTCGGCCTGGCTTGCGTGTGCGGGGTTGCCGTGTACAGCAACATCCAGCAGGACAAGCAGCCGGCTTGCCCTGCTGATTCGGAGTTTCTGGCCTGACGGCTCACCCCCCGCGCAGATGCACCTTTGCTGCCATACCCGTCTAAGCTTGTGCCGAACTTTCCAGCTAGCGAGGGACGAGGCGTACTCATGAGCAAGGTGCTGTCATCGCGTATCGGTCTGCGTGGCCTGGTTCTTGGCTTTGTCCTGCTCGCCGTGCTGAGTACCCTCTGCAACAGCCTGATCACGGCCTACAGTGTGCAACGCGATGCGCTGGTGCACTCGGCACTGGAGGCCAACCGTGCCTATGCCTTCAAGGTCGCCTCGAGCATCGATCAGTTTCTGTACTCGGTCAATGAACGCCTGAAGTACAGCAGCCAACGCCTGGGCAGCGACTTTGCCAATCGAGCGTTGCTCGAGGAAGAAGCACGCCGACTGCAGGCCCAGGACTCGGAGTTGAACACCGTGCTGATCACCGACCCTGCGGGCAAGGTATTGCAGGCTTACCCGCCTGCGGTACCGATCGGCTCGACCGTCACCTCCGATGAACTGCACCAGGCGCTGAACGTGCGTCGCCCCATGGTCAGCCAGGCTTTTACCTCAACCAGCGGCAAGCTGATCGTCTTCGTCTCCCAGCCTGTCTTCAGCCCCACAGGCGAGTATCTAGGGCTAGTCGGCGGCTCCGTGTTCTTGCAACAGCGTAGCGTGATGCATTCGTTGATTGGTGAACACCACCTCGAGGGTGCCTTCGCCTTCGTCGCCGATGGCAACCGCCGGTTGCTTTACCACCCCGATCAGCAGCGAATCGGTGAAGTGCTCGGCTGGAGCGAGACGGTGGACAAGGCCTTGCTCGGTGACAACGGCCCGCTGGAGACGGTCAACTACCATGGGATACCGATGCTCGCCGGGTTCGCGCACGTGCAGGGCTCCAACTGGGCCGTGGTCGTCCAGCAACCCCGGGAACAGGCACTGGCCCCACTGGGCAAGCTGATGCGCGACATGCTGGTCAGGATCATCCCGGCTGGGGTGATCGGTCTGGTCCTGATACTGCTCGGCGTCATGCTGATCACGCGCCCACTGCGCGCCCTGGCCG
The DNA here is from genome assembly GCF_046534705.1 of Pseudomonas sp. SIMBA_068. NCBI lineage: Bacteria > Pseudomonadati > Pseudomonadota > Gammaproteobacteria > Pseudomonadales > Pseudomonadaceae > Pseudomonas > Pseudomonas sp. SIMBA_068. The sequence goes on along the minus strand of NZ_JAWRYI010000009.1, from coordinate 22,593 downwards.
GCCATGCCATCGACCTTTCGACGCCGAATGCCACCGCTGAACTGTCTGCGATCAACGCCTGGTACGCCGAAGCGGCGGCGATCCGCCAGGCGCTGGTAGTGCAGTCGCAGCAACTGCAACAGAAGATCGGCAGCTTGAACGCCGCCGCCGACACCGACCCGTTGACCGGCCTGGCCAACCGGCGTGCGATGAACGCGGCACTCCAGGCGCTTGATGCAAGCCAACAGACGTATTCGGCACTGGCGTTGGACGTCGATCACTTCAAGCGGGTGAACGACAACTTTGGTCACGATGTGGGTGACCTGGCGTTGCAAAGGGTCGCGCAAGTGATCCGCGACTGCACGCGGGCCGGGGACCTGCCGTGCCGGGCGGGTGGCGAAGAATTCTGCCTGCTGCTGCCGAACACCGCGCTGAGCACGGCCTGCGAAGTCGCCGAGCGGATCCGCACCACGCTCAACGCTACAGCGGTGGCGCAGATCGGCACCTTGACTATCTCCATCGGTGTGGCCTGTCGGGACGCAGACACCCCCAGTGCCCCGGCCATCCTCAAGCGCGCTGACGAGCGCTTGTACCTGGCCAAACAGAATGGACGTAACCGGGTAGTGGCCGAAGATCGGGTAACGCTCTGATGCCCCAAGAGATACGGTGCTTGCGTGTCTTATGCATCATCAATTCATGAGTAACGCATTTACGTTCAACGTCAACGCTTCGAGTGTGAAAGGTTTCGTCAGCACAGCCGTGTTGGGCTCTAGCTGGGCGTTGTCCAATATATTCGGTTGCGCATACCCGGTCATGAACAAGACGGGAAGGCCCGGCCTGAAGCTGCGGCCGGTATTGGCCATTTGCCTGCCGTCGATTCCTCCTGGCAGGCCAATGTCTGTGACAAGCAGATCGATGCGGGTATCCGAGCGGAGTAACTGCAGGCCCGCAAGGCTATCGGTCGCCTCAATGACGATGTATCCGCAGCTGCCCAGCGACTCACTCACAAACATGCGGACGGAAGGCTCATCATCGACGACCAAAACCGTTTCGCCTGACGAGGTCAGTTCTGACTCAGGCGATGGCTCGGCACGACCTGCAGCATCGACCTCAACCTCATGGCTGGGTAGCTGCAGAAATACGCGGGTGCCCTGGCCCGCCTCTGACTCGATCCGAACCTGCCCGCCAGACTGCTTGGCGAAACCATAGATCATGGACAGGCCGAGCCCGGTACCCGCCCCCACAGGCTTGGTGGTAAAGAAAGGCTCGAATGCACGCGTTAACGTCTGGGTGCTCATGCCGACACCGTCATCGGCGACACAGATCGTGAAGTACGTGCCGGGTGGCAGTTCAGGGTCAAGATCTGCCCCCTGTACAAGCTCCTCGTTGTACGTCCTGATGGCGATCGACCCTCCGCCTTCCAGTGCGTCACGCGCGTTGATACACAGGTTTAGCAGCGAGTTCTCTACTTGGGCCGGATCCACCAGGCAGGTACTTGAGGTTGCATGGAGCTCTACCTTGAGTTGGATTGCCGGCCCTACTGTCCGACGTATCAGCTCCTCCATTTCGCTGATCAGGGTGTTCACATCGGTATGAACAGGCATCAGCGTCTGGCGGCGAGAGAACGCCAGGAGCCGGTGGGTCAGGGATGCTGCCCTTTGTGCGGCACCCTGTGCCACCGTCAGGTAACGTTCCACGTCAGCAATGCGCCCCTGCTTCAAGCGGAGCTTGATCAGCTCAAGGCTTCCCGTGATGCCCGCGAGCAAATTGTTGAAGTCGTGAGCGATACCCCCGGTCAGCTGACCGACCGCTTCCATCTTCTGCGATTGCCGTAGCGCCGCCTGCGCCGCTTCCCGCTCGGCCACTGCTTGCTCGATCTTCGCTTCCAGGGTGCGGTTAAGCTCAAGCAACTGCGCCTCGGCATTTCTTCGCGCGGTGACATCGATGGACGAGCCGATCAGCCCGATGACCTCGCCTGCTTCGTCGCACAGAGGTGCCTTGACGGAAAGCCAGTAGGTAGCCGTGCCATCCGGCATGTCGACACGCTCTTCGATCTGCAGCGCGCCCTTCCCGCCATGCATGATATGACGATCGGTTTCCATCACCTGGCGTGCCTGAGCCTTGTCTTCCAGAAACTCCAGGTCGGTTTTGCCCAGATACAGCTCTGGTGGTTTACCAACCAGTCGGGTGACACCGTCATTTGCAACAATCAGCCGCCCCTCGAGATCCTTTGCGTAGACAACACCCGGGACAGCAGCCGTGAAGGTACGCAGCAACGCTGACATCCTGTCGCGTTCAGCCTCCGCTGACCGGCGTGACTCAATGTCCATGAGAATGCCAGGGAACCGAACAGCCTCGCCTTGCTCGTCTAGCTCAGCTCTGCCATTGGCCTCAATCCAGCGATAGCTGCCGTCACGCTGCCTGACGCGGTATTCACACCGGTAGGCGCCGCCACGGCTCATCGCCTCCTGGATATCGGCAGAGACACGATCACGGTCGTCAGGGTGAATCGAGGCAAAAGCTTCTTCGATCGGAATACCCGCCAGGCATTTATCTGCAGGAAGCCCGAATGATCGCGAGAACCGCTCATCCGCGGTCACCTGGTTGTGCCGAATATCCCACACCCACGTTCCAATGATCGCGCCCGCATCGAGCGCCAACTGCAGACGCTCCAAAGCGGTTGTCGGAAACGCGGACTCCTGACTGGGTAATGCGGGAGCATCCAGCTCTCCTGAAAAGCCGGCGCCTTCGCGATCCATATTATTGCCTCTTTTGCTTACGCACATGAACGACAAGCCAATGGATGAGATTCTAGAGCGTGATGCCGAGCTATGGCGAGCAAAGCCCTTTTCCTGATCTGGTCAGCGCAGGCCAAAGCCCATCCGGCTCAATTCCCCCAGCAACTCCTCGCGCCCATGCAGGCTCGAAACGTTCCGCAGCCTGCTGACCACTTGCTCCGACCAGCCTGAAGCCTTCATGCCTTCGCTTTGATAGAAAGCACCCAGGCGCTTGTCGTATTCCGCTAGAACGCCCTGCTCGTCGGCAGCCGAGTACGTTTCGTGATGAAGCACTGCTGCCTGTGGCAGCCTCGGCTTCACCTTGGCTGGCCGATCCGGCGATGGATAGCCAACGCAGAGGCCGAAGACCGGATAGACCTGAGGCGGCAGTTGCAGTTCCTTGGCAACGGCTTCGATGTCGTTACGAATACCGCCGATGTGCACGCTTCCAAGCCCAAGCGACTCCAACGCAACGACCGCATTCTGGGCCGCAAGCGCTGCGTCGATGGTGCCGAGCAACAGGCTTTCCAGGTATGGCAAAGCCTCCAGCTCTACCCCATGCTGGTCTGCAATGCGCGAGACGCGGGACAAATCGGCAAGCCAGACCAGGAACAGTGGCGCTTGATGGATATAGGGCTGGTTGCCGGCTAGCGCCGAGAGGCGGCCTTTGCGATCCCCCTCTTGCACCGCAACCACACTCCAGACCTGGAGGTTGGATGATGTGGACGCGGACTGCGCGGCAGCAACCAAGGTCTCGAGCGTACCCTCGGGCAGAGGCTGATCAGTGAACGCCCTGACGCTGCGGTGTTGGAGCAGTTGGTCGATGGTGTCATTCCATTGTTGCAGCGCAGAAATGTTCGGTGCGCCATAGCGTGCAGCGAGTTTTGCCTGAGCGTTGGTTGTCATGAGAAGCCTCCAAAATGATAGGAGGCTATCAAATTTAGGCGTTTACCACACAGCCACACTGATTATTTTTTCGCGCCTCAGCGTCACTCCGCTATCCAGCACCTGAGCGGTAGGCCCGCTAGCCGCCATGCAAATGCTTCTTCAAAAAAGCCCGGGTACGATCCTGCACCGGATTCCTCAGGATTTCCCCAGGAGCCCCTTGTTCCACAACAACCCCACCATCCATGAATACGATCTGGTCAGCAACCTCGCCGGCAAAGCGCATCTCATGCGTGACGATCAACATGGTCATGTGCTCGGCCGCCAGTTGCTTCATCACCAGGTTCACCTCTTCCACAAGCTCCGGGTCCAGGGCTGAGGTCGCTTCATCGAACAACATGACCTTGGGTTGCATGGCCAACGCCCGGGCAATGGCCACGCGCTGCTTCTGCCCACCAGACAAGCGAGAAGGATATTCGTCGATCTTGTTAGCCAGCCCGACCTTGTGCAGATACTCCAGGGCCAGCGCTCTGCCCGCAGTTTTTGAGTAGCCTTTGAGCTTCACAGGCCCGATCGCGACGTTTTCACAGACGGTAAGGTGCGGGAACAGATTGAAGTGTTGAAACACCATGCCCATTTGCTGGCGCACCCGATTGATGTGCTGCTCGAAGGCGCGTCCTTTCAAGGGGCGGTTGACCTGGTCACCATCCAGCCAGATTTCACCGTCATTGAGCACTTCGAGATGGTTGATCGACCGCAGCAAGGTGCTTTTGCCAGAGCCACTCGGGCCGATGATGGCGTAGATCTGCCCACGCGAAACCGACAGGTCGATGCCCTTCAGCACCTCAAGTGTGCCGTAGGCTTTGCGAGCGCCCTTCACTTCTACCATAGCGTTGTTGTTCATCGTGACATCTCGACCTTGGCTTCAATAAGATGCAACCCAGCCTCGAGCACCAGGTTGGCCACGTAGTAGATCACTGCGACGGCGATATAGAATTCAAACGGGCTGTACGTTTCGCTGACAGCCAACTGGGCGCTGTAGACGAGTTCGGCGATACCGATGATCGACACCAGTGAAGTGTCCTTCAGCAACACAATGAGGTTGTTCCCCAGCGGCGCAATGGTTTTTCTGAGGGCCTGCGGAACGATGATGTAGCGCTGGGTCATGGCCTTGCTCAGGCCAATCGAGCGCGCGCCCTCTATCTGGCCTGGGTCCACCGCCTCGATCCCGGACTTGATCACCTCGGCGTTGTACACCGCAAAATGCAGGCTTAGCCCGATTATCCCCGCAGCCAGCGCCGGGATATCGATACCGACCTGAACCAGCCCGTAATAGATCAGATACAGTTGCAGCAACAATGGCGTGCCCATCAACAGCCAGGTCACAAACCGTACAGGCAGTGCCATGGCCTTCGGCGCATACAGGTCGATCAGGGCAAATAGCACACCCACCGTCAGGCTGATGACGCTGGAACCGAGAAACATGACAACCGTCCACCACAGGCCGGTTGCCAGCATTTCATAGTAAGGCGTGATGACACTCAGGTTTAGTCCTTCCACTGGCACTCCTCACTGGGTTGCGTATCGCCGGTCCAGTATGTCCACCAGGTACTTGACCGAGTAGACCATGACGATATAAAGCAACGCCGACACCATGAATATCTCGAACGGTTTGTAAGTTGAACTGATAAAACGCTGCGCGGTGTAGGTCAGTTCAACTACCGAAATGGCCGACACCAGGGCAGAACCCTTGATCAGCCCGATGGCATTTACGCCAAGCGGCCTGATCATCAGTTTCATTGCCTGGGGAATGATGATGAACAACAGCGTCTGCCTGCGGCTGAAGCCAATCGACCGCGCGCCCTCCTCCTGGCCTGGGTCAACATTATCGATAGCCCCTCGAATGGACTCCGACATATACGCCGCTATATTCATGCCTAAACCGATCACCGCAGCAGCAAACGGCTCAAGCTCAATACCTATTTGTGGCCCACCAAAATAGATAATGAACAACTGCACCAGGCAGGGTGTACCGCGAAATACGCTGACGTAGATGTTGGCTGCCCACCGCAAGATAATAAATGGTGATAACCGGCACGCCACCAGAACGGTTGCAAGGAGTAAACCCAGCAAGAGTGATAGCAACGAGATCTGCACAGTTACCCAGGCGGCTTCCAGGAAGAACGGGTAGGTGCGATGGATCAATGACAGGTCCATAAAAATCACTCACAAAATTCAGCCAACCCGACCCAAACAGTCAGTCAGGCCACTCCAGGTGTGCATCAGCGAATGTCGCTACCCACCCATTTCATGGAGATTTCTTCATAGGTGCCATCGGCCAGGATCTCCTCCAGGGCCTTCTGCAACTGGGCCTTGAGTTCAGGGTTGTTTCTGCGAATGGCAATGCCCAGGCCTTCACGACCACCCTGCTCGTCCGGCAGGCTGATGATCCGCACCTTCTGCCCGGTCTCCTTTACCGCAACCATTACCGGAATACTGTCCATTACTACCGCGTCGATACGACCGGCTTCCAGGTCCACCAGCATTTCCGGCAAGCCTTTATAGGTGCGCACTTTAAGATTGCCGCGGGTGCGCGCCCATTTGTCATGCGAATCGCCCAGCGTAACGCCGACGGTGACATCCTTGAGGTCGTCAAGCCCCTTGATCGGAGACTCTTGCTTGACGCCGATGGTACGGCCTGCATGGTAATAAGGGCCCACGAAGTCAACGGCTTTCAGCCGCTCGGGGGTAATGGTCATCGAGGCAATGACAGCGTCATACTTCTTGGCCAGCAGCCCGGCGATAATGCCGTCAAACGGTGTGGTAATAATTTTTATATTCACGCCCAAACGCTGAGCGAGTGCTTCACCAATAGAGGCGTCGAAACCGACAATTTCATTCTTTTCATTGGCAAAGCTGAAGGGAGCGTACTGGCCGCTCATTGCCACGCGCAGTACTTTTGACGCTTGAACGGCCTGCAAGTCATCGGCGTGCGCCAGACCGTGAGAGAACAACCCAGCCGCCGCAACAGCGGTGGAAGCCAGTAGCATCCTGGTTTTTCTTGCCAGCATCAAGGCACTCCTTGGAAGTTTCTATTTCTTATTGTCTTGGGTTTTGAGGCCCCAACCTTCACTGAGAGCTTTGCACACTGATACCTTGAAATCACCCTGCAATGTGCGCGTTCGGCTGGCACATTGCCGGAATCGACCGACACAATGCCGGCACTACTTTGGGCATTGGAAAACTGGAGTAGTGTCTGCCAATGCACTAAAAACAAGCAAGTATTCGGCGGGTTTGCCTACTGCACTTTTCCGGGGCGGCCAGTCATTTACCGGTGATCAGGCGGGAGTGTCAGCATTGCGCGAGTTAGACGTCAAAGATCGGGAAATCCTCGAAATACTCTCCAAGGAAGCGCGTGTGGCGCTCAAAGCGCTGGCTGCAAGAGTTGGCCTGTCAAGAAGTGCCACCAGCGAGCGGGTTTTGCAACTGGAGCGTAGCGGGGTCATTCGCGGATATCGCGCCGACATCGGTGAAATCGATGCCAATGTCATACGGGCAATCATCCTGGTAGCGCTGAAACGTACACCGGCGCTTGGGTTGTTGGACCTGCTGGCACAGAACGCCCAGGTAAAACGGGTTTCATCGGTCAGCGGGCAGCTCGACCTGATAGTCGAGGTCGAAGCACGGACGATCGATGATTTGAACCGTGTACGGGACGCCGTGGCGTGCCACGACTCTGTAGACGACATCACCACGGCAGTGGTGTTGCGGCGTGACATAGACCGGCAGAAGGCGTGATGCAGGAGCGGCTTTGTGTCGCGACAGGGCTGCGAAGCAGCCCCAGGTTTCAGTGCTGATGCACAAATTGCCACGATGGATGTCCGCATCGGTGAGCAGACCATCCTCGATTACCTGATCCAGCCGCTGAACCGCGCCAAGGAGGCACTGGTTTCAAGCCATGCAAAGTACGTGTAGGAGCAGCCTTGTGCTGCGAAGAGGCCATAGCTGGCGAAGATGATCTTTTGCCTTGCCGGCCTCTTCGCAGCACAAGGCTGCTCCTACAAGGAAATGGCAAGCCTGAGCGATTGAGCCATTGCCGGCACAATTGCCATGGTGGATATCCGCACCGGTGAACATTTGATACGGCCAAGCTTTTCAGCTCTGAATACCTTAGAAAAGCTTGACCGCCAACAGAGTATCTACAGGGACCGTGCAATCTGTGAGGGCTACTTCAAGGCTGCCACAAAGCTGTCTTTCAGCACCTCGAGAAGGAAGTTGGCATTGCCCCGACTGAAAATCATTGAAGGGCGCATTTTCAGCACGTTGTCATGCGGGCCTTCAGTGCCGATCAATACGCCGCGTTCCCTGGCTCCATCAGCCACTTTCCGGGCCAGGGCCGTGGCCGGCGCCTTCGACTTGCGATCTGTGACCAGGACGATGCCGAGGAAAAGCCCAAGCCCGCGCACATCACCAATCACATCGAATTGCTGCTGAAGCTTGCGAAAACCATCGAGCAGGTAGTTGCCGACGTTCAAGGCGTTTTCTTTTAACTGGTCGCGCTCGATTGCATTGAGCACCGCCAGGCCTACCGCGCACGACACGGGGTTGCCGGCAAAGGTATTGAAATATTCCATGCCGTTGTTGAAGGCATCGGCAACCTCACGGGTGGTCACAACCGCCGACATCGGGTGGCCGTTACCAATCGGTTTGCCCATGGTGACGGCATCCGGCACCACGCCCTGGGTCTCGAATGCCCACCAGTGGCTACCGACGCGGCCGAACCCGACCTGTACTTCATCGGCCAGGCACAGCCCACCCTCGGCGCGAACCATGGCGTAGACCTCCTTGAGGTAGTTATCAGGCAGGAACACCTGGCCTGCCACGCTGGGAATCGACTCGGCAAGGAAGAACCCGGGGCCCTTGCCTGCCTTGCGCATGGCATCCAGCTGCTCTGCGACCGACTCCGCAAAACGCTTGCCGTGCTGTTCCACTGGCCAGTGCTCGGGCGCGTAGTAACTGTCCGGGACCACCGCCTCGTGAACATGCGGCGCCCTGCCCTTGCCGGCCTTGCGTTTGTACTTGTAAGGGCTAAGGTCGATGAGTTCTTGCGTGGTGCCGTGGTAGGCCCAGTCCAGCACGATCGCCTGGTCACTGCCGGTGTAGTTGCGCGCCATGCGCAGCATGAGGCTGTTGGCTTCACTCCCCGAACAACCAAAGGACGCTACGCAAAGGCCCTCTGGCAGGGTACCGGTCAGGCGTTCGGCGTATTCGACGATGTTGTCGTGCAGGTAGCGGGTGTTGGTGTTGAGTAGAGCAGCCTGGCGGGTCAAGGCCTCGACCACGTCGGGGTGGCTATGGCCCAGGTGGCACACGTTGTTGAAGCAGTCCAGGTAGGCGCGCCCGAAGTTGTCGATCAGCCATACGCCATCACCGCGCACGAACTTGATCGGGTCGCTGTACGAAATCGACAGGTTCGGTAGCAGCAGTTCCTTGCGCCTGGCGATGATCTGGGCCTTGGTAAGCCCTTGCTGGGTGTAGGTCTCTGGCGGGATACCCGCCAAGGTCGAGGCATCGGGGAACAGGTCGGCCCACACTTCGCGGTACTCTGGCTCACCCACGCCAATGACCTCGCTCGCGCTCAGCTGGGTATCGGTGGTCATCTGCAGGTGCAGGTGGGGAATCCAGCCGCCGTTTTCATGATCGGTGCCCATGTAGCCGACCAGGTCGCCAGCTTCGAGCTTGTCACCGGCTTTCAAGCGGCTGAGCGCTTCATGCGCCATGTGCCCCCACAGGGTCAGGAATGGCGGGCAACCGGGTGGCGTGTGCTCGATCATCACCAGGCCACCATACCCCAGCGGGTCTGGTTCAACCTCCACACTTCTGACAGTGCCAGCGACCGGTGCGTACAACGGCGTACCCGCTGGCATCACCAGGTCGACACCCACATGCAGTGTACGGCGTTGCCCCTTGATGAAGCGGGACTCGAACGCGCTGTCGGTGTAGATGCTGCGCAACTCACCCCACGGCCCGATGGCCAGCGGCACCTGGTGAGCAGCAGAGAACTCGTCCCACCAACGGGTTGCATCTGCAGGGCGCTGCTCAGCCGAGGCGATGGTCATCTCGTGGGTGGCGTCGCCAAACGGGGCAATCACCTTGTTCAGGATGGCGGCAGACGGGCGTACCAGGTCGGCGAAGGATTTGTGGTTGTCCGCAATCCAGCGGCGGACATCACCCGCGCCTTCGATGGCATCGAAACCACAGGCCTTGCGCAGGATGCCGGTGGCCAGCCGTGGGTTCATCGCATCAAGCTGTTCCAGCAGGCGCCAGGCAGGCGCTTCACTGATCGCCAGGTAGGGGTTGTCGTCTGTCTGGTCATGCCGGGAAGCGGAAAAGGTGACGCTGATGACCAGGCGCATGGCGATCAGGTTGAACAACACATCAAGCTCTTGCGCTTGCAGCGGGTACTTTTCATGGAAACCGGCCACCAGCGCAGCAGCGGCGCCGATCGGGTCGTCCATGTCGAGAATGGCGTAGGCACTGGCGATCGCAACCTCGGCTATCAGCACGGTATGCACGGCATCGCCAAAGTCGATGAAGCCAGTCACGGTACTGGTAGTTTCGGCATCGACCAGGATGTTCCAGTCGTTGGCATCGTTGTGGATCACCTGGGCCCGCAGGGAAGCCAGCCTTGGCTGTACAGACTGTTCGAACTGGGTGATGAAGCGCTCGACAATGGCCCGGCGTTCAGGGCTCTTTATGAAGTGCAGGCGCGAACGGGAGCGCGCAGCATGGCGCAGATCCCAGTCAAGGTCGCGGACGGCGCCCGGGTGCATGAAGCCCTGCAGCGCGCGATCGAGTTCGCCGAGTGCCTGGCCGAAGTTGCTCATCAGTGCGAATGAGCGCCTGGCCTCGGCAAGTGGCGTGCCGGCCAACCAGCTGACCAGGCGCACTGCGTGCTTTTCACCTGTGGCACCGGTCACCGACGGCAGGTAGTCGCCAGCCACGCTGGCCCGCAAGTGAGGCACGCCCAGATGCCCGCCGTGCACGGCCAGGTGATCGAGCAGCGCGGTTTGAAACTCGCTTTCTACCCTGGGCTCGCTGGCATTGACGATTTTCAGTATCCAGCCTGCATCCAGGCCAGTCTCCAGCCGGTAATTGCGATCACGCTCCCCGTCCAGGGGCGTGGCAGTGCCAGAGACATTGAAGAAATCTTTTGCGAGGCCCTCTGCATCGCTTGCCGAAAACCGAGGTGCCGGGTGGGAAAGGTCTGTCATATCATCACGTTCCGAGCGAGCAAATTGTTTTTTCAATAGCTTGTCATGCACCACCGAAACCGACACCCTGCATACGGTCGGGATCAACAGGCATTATGCCGGTTCTGACCGGCATAAAGACGGCGAGCTAATCGGGTGCTGCAATGCGTGAGCTGGATGCAAAAGATCGTGAGATTCTTGAAGTACTTTCGAAGGACGCGCGCATTGCGCTGAAGGCATTAGCCGGCCGCATAGGCCTTTCCAGAAGCGCCACGACCGAGCGCGTTGCCAACCTTGAACGCAGCGGGATCATTCGCGGATATCGGGCGGATATCGGCGAGATAGACGCCAATGTCATACGCGCTATCTTGCTGGTAACGTTACAGCGCACGCCTGCCATGGGGCTGCTTGACCAGCTGGCTACTGACGCACGCGTGCGGCGGGTTTCCTCGGTGAGCGGTCAGCTCGACCTGGTGGTTGAAGTGGAGACCCGGACCATCGACGACCTCAACCAGGTTCGCGACAACGTCGCGCGCCACGAATCCGTGGATGACATTACCACGTCGGTAGTCCTGCGCCGTGACATCGACCGCCAGGGTGCCTGACGACCTGCAGGATGGCACGGGCGAAGCCGGTGCCATCCACACCAGGGGAATCAAGCTTCGCGTATATGCCGCTCCTGGCGTTCCTGCCGCTCCTTGGCCTCGATACTCAGTGTCGCCGTCGGCCGCAGCAGCAAGCGCTTCAGGCCGATGGGCTCGCCAGTGTCCTTGCACCATCCGTACTCACCCCGAGCAATGCGCTCCAGGGCTTCGTCGACCTTGTCCAGCAGCTCGCGCAGCTCAAGCCGCCCAGGTTTCCTGCAGATGGCGCCATAACACGCGTCCCCCTACAGCACTGAACAGTGCGGTCGAGACCCGTGTCTTCGCTTTCTGGCCGGGCAAATGGTGCGTCTCGCGATAGCACACTACTGCACCCTCCGGCCATTGTGCGAGGGTTTCCAGTTCGGCGACCTCAATGCTCAATCCCGGCTGAGACCCTGCACGCTGAGCAAACAGGGATGAAACATCGCCCAGGTCTACCTGAGCACCGGCAGGCGTCACCATAGAAAAATCCGCGTGAAACCGCTCGACCATGGCTGCAACAGAACCCTCCCCCCTGGCGAAGCGCGCCTCGATCAATACGTGCAGATCAATGACTTCTTTCAGATACCGATTCATGGCGTTCCTTTCGGTTGACAAGTGAGCGTATCCGCAGACAGAACAGGACTGCCAGGCAGGTTGCCTGCACCCCTCCTGCCAGCATGAATGTGGCTTGATAGGCTTGCCGGGCCTCGAAGAGCATGGTCAGCAAGCTGAAAACCAGGCTGACGGCTGTCACGCCAAGGCAGAAGCTCAACTGCCGGTTCAGGGCCCACAGGGTACTGGCCTGGCCAAGTTCCGATGATGCCAATGCTGAGAAGGCAGCGCTTTGCGCGACGCTGGTGCATAAGCTCCCCCCGACACCGAGCAGCGCGTAGGCAATCATCAGTGAAGACGTGCTGGAAGCCAGCGCCAGCAGTGCATAACCCGGTATCTGCAGCGCCAGCCCCAGCAGCAGTAACGGGGTGGGCCCGAATGATCTGTAACACCAGGTGGTGCAAGCGATCGCCAGCGCTGCCCCCACGGTCCATGGCAACATCAGGCTGCCGGCTGCGCTTGCGGTCCATCCAAGGTCGGCCTGAAGGTAAAGCATGGCCAACAGGTTTACCCCGATGAACAGGCCCGGCACAGCCAGGTACAACATCATCGATCCGGCGAAAACGGGCTCGCGCATTACCGAAAAGTCCAACAGGGGTGCAGCGATACGCCGTGAGTGACGCAGGTAGCTGCCGAGCAAGATTGCAGCCAGTGCGGCCCAGGCCATAGCCATGCCACCCTGGCCACCACCCGCATCAGTCATACCCAGCAAGCCGCTGGCCACCCCTCCCCCAGCCAGTAGCAAGCCTTTGCCATCAAAGGGTTCATTGCGCGTGGCTGACGGCGGGCGTGGTAACCAGCAAGCACCCAGGATCAAAGCCAGCAGTGCCATGGGAAGACTGGCGAGCAGCACCCACTGCCAAGGCATCCGTTGCGACAACCAACCGCCTGCCAAGGGTGATACGGCTGGCGCTAGCAAGCCTATGGCCATAATCGCCATGGTCACCCTCGGCCGCTCATGCGCTGAATACAGGCGGTAGACGAGTGCCTGGCCCAGAGGAATGAACAGCCCGGCTGCAAAACCCTGCAGGCCGCGTAAAGGTAACAGCGTTGCCATCTGGCCCGACCAGGCGATCAGCAGTGTGGCGCCTGAGAAAAACACCAGTGAGCCGAGCAGTACTGAGCGCTCGCCCATGCGCTGCCCCAGCCATCGGCTGGGCAACATCCCCAGCATCAGCCCGAGTAGATAGGCCGTACTCACCCAAGCGAGCGTGGCGACATGAGCGTGCAGGGCTTCACCTATCTTCGGTGAAACCACGGCGGTGATGAAGGTGTTGATCAGGTCTACGAAGAAACCCAGCAAGTAGAACAGCGTGATACGACGACGCAGGTTGAGTAAGGCCACGGTGAGCTCCAGTCAGCGAGCGTGACTGTAACCCTGCACTGACTGCGGCATAAGTGCTGTAATATCGCCCAGACTGTTAACTGATTTTTGACAATCATGCTCGACCTCAATCGCGTTGCCAGCTTTGTCGCCGTTGCAGATAGCGGCAGCTTTACCAAGGCTGCCCAATTGCTGGGCCAGTCCAAGGCGCGGATCAGCTTCAATGTACGGCGTCTGGAAGCTGAACTGAGCGCCAGCCTGCTGGCCCGTAACACCCGCCGCACCGTGCTGACCGATTGCGGTGAACGGTTTCTGGTTGAAGCGCGTCAGCTGCTTGACCAGGTGGAGCGCGCGACAGCCAGCGTGCAACAGTCATCCGCGGGGCTTGGCGGGCGGTTACGCATCACCAGTACCTCCGCCTTTGCACAGCGTGCAGTGCTGCCGGTGCTGGCAGACATGGCAGAGGCTCATCCCGATCTGTCGATCGAGCACGTAGCGTCATCGCACCTCTGTGACCTGGTTGCTGAACGCTTCGACGTCGCAATACGGCTAGGCGAGTTGGCGGACTCCGATTACAAGGCCGCCAGGATTGGCGACTATGCCTTGCAGCTGGTCGCCAGCCCGGCGTATCTGCTACGGCACCCGGTTGGCTCGACAGAGGCGCTGGTCAACGTGCACTGGCTGGCTCATACGCACCTGAGCGATGCGCCCTGGCGCTTCTTCAACTCACAGTCCATGACCGAAAGCTGCCAGTTCGTGCGCCCGTCCCGCTTTCAGGCAGATAGCGCAGAGGCGTTGCTGGACATGGCCTTGCGCGGGCTCGGGGTTGCGCTTCTGCCAAGCTGGTTGGTAGACGACGCCATCGCGAAGGCTAAGCTCAGCGCCGTCCTTGACCCACAACACTTTGCACGGCAACCCATTCATGCGTTGTACCGCAACAGCATGTATGTACCTGCTGCAACACGCGTTTTCATTGACAAGCTGGCAGCCCGATGGGCCCTCGAGGACACCGGGCTGTAACAGCCATATCACGTTGCTGGCACAGCTCGCATGCGTGCAAGCACGCCCTGAATCTCCCCAACCACCTGCCGGGTTGCCTCGTCGATCGTCCCTTCATTGCGGCACAGCACCCAGCCGTGCGCTGCAACGGCACGCTCGAACGCCTCGGTACAGGCCACCTGTTCATCCAGGTTGTGGATCACCGTACTGCCCAGCCCACGCGTACGCGCCGCGGCCCGTGCCCATGAGGTTTCAGGAGCTGTGACAACCCCGACATGCAAATCGGGCACTTGCACCTTTCGTTCGAGGTTCAGGCGCAAGATCTGGTCAAACGGCACCGTGCGGCGAAACGCAGCATCGGAGGGGTACCAGCGATCAATCAGGATGATGCTGTCAGCTGGCTGCCTGGGCAGCACATGCCGGGAAATCCAGGCGCGGCTCTCGGCAAAGCGCTCGCACACCTTGAACTCCAGTTCCCGGCATGGGCTTCTGGCAAGCTGGTTGACCAGGGCCATGGTCTCGCCCCGGCAAGGGTCGTTCTTTCTTTCACAAAGGCGGATCACCTTGTTCCCGTCCAGCCGCAAGGCTTGAGTGACGGCCTCCAGCAGCGTGGTCTTGCCGGTACCCTTGGGCCCATCAATGGAAACAAACAGCGGGCGGTTCATCGTTCAATACCAGTTGGCTCAGGCGCGGGATGAGACCATTGATCGTGGCTCGTCTTCAAGCGATTCTCTTTCTACGTCAACCCTGAGCCTTCCAACCCACTTGTTCAAGGGCCGCCAGCAACCGCTTACCGTCCAGGCCCGGCACCTCTCGCCCATCCTCTGCCTGCATGGTCCTGCCTGCCAGGATCGCGTTGACAATAGCCTCTTCCACCGCCTCGGCCGCTGCCGCGAACAGCGGCGATATATGGTCATTGTTGACCATCGCCACTTGCGCTGTCCTCGGCAGATCGCGGCGATTGTAGTCGGCAGGCGCCAGCCCGGTATTCCCCGTCGAGAATGCCAGGAAGATATCGCCGCTGGAGTCATCGGTGCCGCCACCCGTGCGGGCAATACCCAGCGCAGCACGTTGGGCCAGCCGTTGGCACTGATGCGGCAGCAACGGTGCATCAGTGGCCAGTACCACCACGATCGAGCCCATTCCAGGAGTGTCCTGCTGATCAAATGGCGAGGGCAAATCGAGCAACACCCGCCCTACGGGATAGCCATCCACCCGCAGCTCGCGACGCTGGCCATGGTTGGCCTGGACAAAAGCACCCACCGTCCAGCTACCCTGCTCTGCCGGCAATACCCGCGACGCAGTACCAATCCCGCCTTTGAATTCATGGCAGATCATGCCGGTACCACCGCCTACCGCACCTTCGGTAACAGGCCCGCCACGGGCCGCCCCCAGCGCTTGCTGAACCAGGTCCGCATTCACATGCTGCCCCCAGATGTCGTTCAGCACGCCGTCGTAGGTCTCCATCACCACCGGCATGCACCAGTAGGTCGACGCGTCCGCCAGGGTCGCATGCTCATGGGCGATGAGTGCATCGCGCACAACGCCGACGCTGTGCGTGTTGGTGGTGGCAATGGCTGTCGTCAACAGGCCCGCCTCACGAATCCACTCCAGGCCTGTGGCGTCGCCATTGCCATTGAGCACGTGGCAGCCGGCAAAGCACGGTTGATGGCGCGCCGGGCCTTCGCGGGGCTCGATGACACTGACACCGGTGCGTACAGGCTTGCCGTTATGGTGCTTGTCCAGGGTGGCGTGGCCAACCCGTACACCCGGCACATCGGTAATAGCGTTGTGGGGGCCAGGCCGACCAAGGCCCAGCGTGATACCGAAATCGCGTGCTCGCATCTTGTCTCTCGCTCAAAGTTTCTGGAAGGCCGGGCTCAACTTGCCATACGTGCCGTACAGCAACACAGAGGTAAGCAGAATGCCAAGAATGATGAAAATGTCCCGGGCTGAAGCCGTACTCAACAGGGTCGTCAACAGGTACCCGGCCCCGGTCACCGCAACCAAGGCCGGCAGTGGCCACAGTGGCATCCGGTAAGGGTGCTCACGGTCGCGGCGCAGCACGCGGCTGAACAGCGCGCACATCCCGACTACCAGGTACACGCACAGGATCAGCAGCACGGTGAAGGACGTGAGCTCCGACAGGTTGGAACTGAACGTCAAGGCAGCGGAAGGCACGGCGAGGAACAGCGTGGCCAGCCATGGCGACTCCCACTTGGGGTGAATGCGGGTGAAGGCGCGGTTCAGGGTCGGCATCCACAACGCATCCCGCCCGCTGCTGTAGATCACCCGCCCACTCTGGATGACCAGGGCAATGATGGCATTGAACACCGAAAGGAAAATCCCGGCGCTGACCAGGCGCGAGAGTGTTTCGTTACCATGGGCCGTCAGCAGGTAGCCGATAGGGTCCGGGCTGGCCAGCATTGCCTCAAGCGAGGGTGCACCCACCAGCAGCGCAACCAGCGGGATCACTTCGATGGCCAGCACCAGCACCAGTGACCACAAAACTGCCTTGGCAATACCACGCCCGCCACATTTCATGTCTTCGGCCAGCAACACGGCGCCGCCATAACCGTTGAAAGAGAACAGCGCAGTGCCCACCGCACCAATCACCAGCGCCCAGGGCGCCGCGTGCAGTATCCCGTTATCGAGTACCAGCGGGCTGACAAGGCTGCTGACCGGTTGCTGGGCGTGGCCAAAGCCCAACACCACGATCACCATCAGTGCCGCCACCTCAAGAAACAGGCAAATGCCGGTGACCCACGCGTTGAGCTTGATGTTGAGGATGCCAAGCAAATAGCCCAGTGCCACGATCACCAAGGCCACCGTCTGCCCGTCAAGCTGGGTGCCGAGCGCTGCATTCAGGTAAGTGGCTGCCCCCGTGGCCAAGACCGGTGGAATGAACACCAGCATCGCCAGCACGGTAAGGAAAGTGGCGTAACCTGCCATCCCGCCAAATACCCGCTTGGCAAACACGTATTCACCCCCTGCCGCACTGTGCGCGCGGCCCAGTTCGGCATAGCAAAGCGCAAACATCAGCGCCAGCACACCACCGAGCACGAAGGCCCAAATCACACCTGTACCTGCCTGGGCGATAGCAAAGGGCGCAATGACGAAGACGGAGCTTGCGGGTGTGACCGAAGACACGGTGATGGCGACTACATCTGCGACGCTCAGCGTCGGTTTGAGTTCTGGGGTGGGTGCACTACAGGACGTCATTTGTTCATCCTCACGTTGTTGTTAGTGTCAGAGGCAGAACCAGTAAGCGAAACGTGGCGAGCTCGACGGCCCGCTTGATAGTTAGGAAATCTATGCGGCGGCGCCCGGCAGGACAATTCCCACTAAGGGGTACCCCCGGTTGACAGCTGAGGCAAAGCGGGTGCCAATGCGCTACTTCTTTCAAGGACGCTGTCGTGGAAATTCTCTTTCATGAGGTTGCCGGCCACACCGCGCTGGCCAGAACGATCGAGCAGATTGGCAGCCCGCGCTTCTGGCGTCAGCTGATCCTGGTGCTGAGGCATTGGGTGCCGTTCGACAACGCGCTGGCGATGCACTTCCCTCCCCAAGGCGCCCCACAAGTGCTGGAGGAATACGATGCAGCGCCAGCGCCCGCAGCGGGTGAGCTGTACCTCGACGGGTTGTATCTGCTCGACCCCTTCTACCAGGCCGCCCGCGAAGGCTTGGCCAGTGGTTGCTACCACCTGGAAGAAGTGGCGCCAGACCATTTCTGGCAAACGGATTATCACCAGAACTACTTTCAGGACCATGTGCTGGTCGACGAAGTCCAGTTCCTGTTGCAGCTGCCCGATGGGGTATTGTCGCTGTCACTGGGCATGCGCCGCGCTTTCGACGCAACAGAGCTGGGCAAGCTCAACCTGATCAGTGCCTGGGTGCTGGCGCTGCTTGGGCAGCACTGGGCGCGTAGTGGCGTGCCGGTGCCCGTGCAGGCACCGGTTGGCGATGCGTTGGCCAGGTTTGCCCAAGGCCTGTTGTCCGAGCGGGAGCTGGAAATCGCCCGCCTTATCCTGCGCGGCTACTCGTCGAAAGCGATGGCGCAACGGCTGGGGATCTCGCCAGAAACCATAAAGGTGCACCGGCGCCACCTGTACGCGAAGCTGAACATCTCGTCTCACCCCGAATTGTTTTCGATGTTCATACGGGAGCTGGGGTTCGCAGATGAACGGGGAGAGATCCCATCAGCCTGAAAAGGCAACCACCCGGCAATGCCCAAGGCGGACAATGCCTGCTAGGCTGACGATGGCGGCCGTCCTGGCAGCCTACTCTTTACCCTTAGGCACGGGCCAAATGACCTTCGACCCACAAGTAAACCTGACCAACTGCGACCGCGAACCCATCCAGATCCCTGGCAGCATCCAGCCCCACGGCTGCCTGCTGGCCTGTGATGCATCCGCGACAGTGGTCCTGCGCCATTCGGTCAACGCTCCGCATATGCTGGGCCTGGCGGGCGATATCAACGGCCAGAAGCTGCACGCGGTGCTAGGGGACGAGGTAGCCCATGCCCTGCGCAACGCGCTGGCCCGTACCCGCGAAGCCTCGCGTCCTGCACTCAGCTTCAGCGTGATGCTGCCCAACGGCCAGGCCTTCGATATCGCCGCCCACCTGTTCAAAGGTACGGCCATCCTGGAGTTCGAACCGGCCGGCGCCAGCATCGCCGAGCCCATCGAGCTGGCCCGTACCCTGATTGCGCAGCTGCGCGAAATCGACCAGACCGGCAAATTGTTCCGCGACGCTGCCCGCTTTGTCCGGGCCGTACTGGGCTACGACCGGGTGATGATCTACCAGCTCGGCGCAGACGGTGCCGGCAAGGTGGTCGCCGAAGCCAAACGTGGCGACCTTGAAAGCTTCATGGGCCAGTACTTCCCCGCCTCCGACATCCCGCAGCAGGCCCGAGCGCTTTACCTGCGCAACCCGATCCGGGTGATTTCCGACGCCCAGTTCAAAACGGTCGCCATCGAGCCGGTCCTTGACCCGTCAGGCGAACCGCTCGACCTGTCCTACGCGCACCTGCGCAGCGTGTCGCCGGTCCATTGCGAGTACCTGTGCAACATGGGCGTGGGCGCCTCCATGTCGATATCGGTCATCGTCAACGGCGAGCTATGGGGGTTGATCGCCTGCCACCACTACGCACCGCGTACTCTGGCCATGGGGCAGCGGGTGGCCGCCGAAATGTTCGGCGAGTTCTTCGCGTTGCATATCGAGACCCTGCGCAGCCGGCAAAAACTCGAAGCCGCCGTACGGGTTCACAAAGCACTGGACACCATCGTGCGCAATGCCAACCAGTCAGCGGACATCGATGGGTTCTTCCACTCACGCCTGCCGCGGCTGATGTCGCTGATCCCCTGCGATGGCATCGGCATGTCGTTGCAAGGCCGCTGGGCATCGGCCGGGCTGGCAGTGCCCAAAGCTGCCGTGCCCGACCTGTTGCGCCTGGCGGATATGGTCACCGATGGCCGCATCTGGGCGTCCAACCGCCTGTCGATGGTGCTTCCCTCTGCCCAGGCGTACTTCAGCGAAGTATCCGGCGTGCTGATCATACCGATGTCGCAACAGCCGAGGGATTACCTGATCTTCTTTCGCAAGGAGGTCATCGAGACGCTCGACTGGGCCGGGGACCCGAACAAAACTTACGACAGCGGCGCGCTGGGCGATCGCCTGACGCCGCGCAAAAGCTTTGCCATCTGGAAAGAAACCGTTCACCAGCAGTCGCTGCCCTGGACCGAACAGGACCGCCAATTTGGCGATGCCATCCGCACCGCCATCGTCGAAGTGGTGCTGCACAACAGCGAGCTGCTGGCCAGCGAGCGCTCGAAGGCTGAAGTGCGCCAGCGCATCCTTAACGAGGAGCTCAATCACAGGGTCAAGAACATCCTGTCACTGATTGGTGCGCTGGTTGCCCACCCGACCTCCGAGAGCCAGACCCTCCAGGACTATGTGGCCACCCTCAAAGGGCGTATCCAGGCATTGTCACTGGCCCACGACCAAGTGGTGCGCGGTGATGGTGGCGGCCGCCTGGCAATGCTGCTGGAGGCCGAGCTTTCACCCTATCGCACGGCTGCCGGGGTGATCGAGCTGCAAGGCCCGAACGTCATCCTCGACGCGCGCGCCTACTCGGTGATGGCCCTGGTGCTGCACGAGCTGGCCACCAATGCGGCCAAGTATGGTGCGCTGTCGCAGGCCGGCGGCAAGCTGTCGGTGAGCTGGGCAATCGACGCCGCCAACGCCTGTGCCATCTGCTGGCGTGAAAGTGGCGGGCCCACGGTACGGCCGCCCAGCCGCACTGGCTTTGGCTCGGTACTGATCGACCGCAGCATCCCGTTCGACCTGGGCGGCACCAGCACGGTGGAATATTACCCCGAAGGCCTGCAAGGACTATTCAGAATCCCGGCCAAGCACCTGACCGTCGCCGAAACGTTCGAACCCGCCATCCCGGCCGCGGCCATGACCATGGCTCGTGTAGATGATACCTTTGCAACACGGGCGGGCTTGTGCGTGCTGATCCTCGAAGATCAGTTGGTGATTGCAGTCGGCTTGGAGCAGATTCTCAACGATGCTCACATCAAGCACGTGATCACCGCCAATTCCGAAGCCGAGGCAATGCAATTGCTCGCCCGCCGCACACCGGACGTTGCGATACTGGATGTCAACCTAGGCACCGGCACATCCATTTCCGTGGCCGATGAACTGGTACGCCGTCAGGTTCCATTCCTGTTTGCCACAGGCTACGGCGATGGCATCAGCATTCCCGAGCACTTGAAGGGCGTCCCCGTAGCGCGCAAGCCTTACGACGCCAACAGCATCCTGGCCAGCCTGCGGGGCCTGTTGGATCGCTGAAAGGCGATACCAGGCCGCTCCTCAGGGAAAGGCGCCAGCCTTGCGCTGGCGCCGTACCTCAGGGCTTACACCGCCAGCGCGCGCTCACGCAGCTCGCTGTTGAGGATGCGGTCGTTCTCGCTGTAATCGACCGGGCAGTCGATAACGTGCACGCCTGGGGTCTTGATGCAGTGTTCCAGCAGCGGCAGCAGGCCTTCGGCGCTTTCCACGCGATGACCATTGGCACCGTAGGCTTCGGCGTATTTGACGAAGTCCGGGTTGCCGTAGTCCAGGCCGAAATCGGTGAAGCCCATGTTGGCCTGCTTCCAGCGGATCATGCCGTAGCCATCGTCACGCAGGATCACCACGGTGATGTGCATGCCCAGGCGTACTGCGGTTTCCAGCTCCTGGCTGTTCATCATGAAGCCGCCGTCGCCGCACACCGAGATCACCGGGCGGTCCGGGTGCACCAGGTGCGCCGCCATGGCCGATGGCAGGCCGGCGCCCATGGTGGCCAGGGCGTTGTCCAGCAGCACGGTGTTCGGCTTGTGCGCCTTGTAGTTACGGGCGAACCAGATCTTGTAGATGCCGTTGTCCAAGGCAACGATGCCTTCGGACGGCAGAACGCGACGGATGTCGGCAACCATGCGCTGCGGGTAGACCGGGAAGCGGTTGTCGTCAGCGCCTTCGGCGATCTGGGCTTCGTTGGCTTCACGAATCGCCATCAGGCGGGTGAAGTCCCAGTGCGACGTGTCGTTCAGCGCTTCGCTGATCTGCCACACGGCGTTGGCGATGTCGCCGATCACTTCCACTTGCGGGAAGTACACCGCATCGACTTCGGCAGAGCGGAAGTTGATGTGGATGACTTCGGTGCCGCCACGGACCATGAAGAATGGCGGCTTCTCGATCACGTCGTGGCCGATGTTGATGATCAGGTCGGCCGCTTCGACGGCGCGGTGCACGAAGTCACCCGACGACAGCGCAGCGTTGCCGAGGAAACGCGGGTGGCGCTCATCGACCACACCTTTACCCATCTGGGTGGTGATGAACGGGATGCCGGTCTTGTCGATCAGTTGCTTGAGGACCTTGGCGGTCATCTTGCGGTTGGCGCCAGCGCCGATCACCAGAATCGGGTTACGGGCGGTCTTCAGCTTCTCGACTGCAGCTTCGATGGCCACGTGTTCGGCCAGCGGGCGGCGGTGCAGGCTGCGCGGGATCGGCAGTGCATCGGTCTGCTCGGCGGCGATGTCTTCCGGCAGTTCCAGGTGTACCGCACCCGGCTTTTCTTCTTCAGCCAGGCGGAA
>NZ_JAWRYI010000084.1:0-402 GCF_046534705.1 Pseudomonas sp. SIMBA_068 | reverse complement strand
ATGCTCCACCAGCGCCGATAAGCAGAATACGTAAACCAGGGCGGATAAAAGACAGACGTTCCAGATCGCTTAACAAGCCTACACCATCGGTATTGTCACCCAGCAGGCGTCCATCTTCTAACCTCATGAGGGTATTAACAGCACCAGCCAACGCTGCCCGTTCAGTAAGCTCATCCGCTCTGGCAAAAGCCTCTTCTTTAAAAGGCACCGTCACATTCGCACCTTTACCACCAGCACTAAAGAAAGCGTTCAGTGTGTTGATGAAATCATTGATGGGTGCCAACACGCGCCCATAGGGATGTTCAATATTCAGTTGCTGAGCAAATTGCTGATGAATGAATGGCGATTTGCTGTGGGCTATCGGATTACCAAAAACAGCATAGGTTTCCATTATGTTACCCC
>NZ_JAWRYI010000672.1:0-266 GCF_046534705.1 Pseudomonas sp. SIMBA_068 | reverse complement strand
CGATGAGGCCACCGAGGACTTCCACAAGGGCGCATCCATCACCAACCACGTGGGCAACCTGCGGGATGCCACGGTCAGCCTGTTGTACCGCAAGCGGGTGTTGTGGCTGGTGCTGCTGGTGTTCGGCAACCTGTTTTCGGGGGCGGGCATCGCCGCGTTCGAAGAGACCATTGCCGCGCATATCGTGCTGGTGTTCTTCCTGCCGCTGTTGGTGGACAGCGGTGGCAATGCCGGGGCGCAGTCGGCGACCTTGATGGTGCGGGGCC
>NZ_JAWRYI010000671.1:0-266 GCF_046534705.1 Pseudomonas sp. SIMBA_068 | reverse complement strand
CGGATAACGAATACACCGGTGGCGTCAGAGGTGGTTTGATCCATCCCGGCCGCATTGCCCAGTGCTTCCGCCAGCGTCATGCCGCTACGGTCCATTTTCAGGGTGGTCTGCTGCTTCACTTCACCCATCACGAAGATTTTCAGATCATCGTTACGCGGAACGTAAAGAATATCGCCTGGATAGAGGAGGTGGTTCTGGCTCAGGTCACCATTCTGCATCAATGCCTGCAGAGAGATACGCTGTTCACGACCGTTGTGCGTCAGCAC
>NZ_JAWRYI010000670.1:0-266 GCF_046534705.1 Pseudomonas sp. SIMBA_068 | reverse complement strand
CCACCGGTGTTCTCCTACCTTCACGTCATCAATAGCTCAGCGTAACCCGGCAAATCCGGGCGCGGCGCGCGCAATTTAAGCCTCTGCCGGTTACCAAGCAAGCGCTTGGCCAGAAGAATAGGCCAACGTATTTACAAACCAAGCGCTTGCTTGGTAGCCTCCTCGCAGTTCTTCATTCGAGAGCCCTGTCATGACCAAGACCGTAAGAATCGGCTGCGCCAGTGCCTTCTGGGGCGACACCAGCAGCGCCGCAGCGCAGTTGGTGC
>NZ_JAWRYI010000669.1:0-266 GCF_046534705.1 Pseudomonas sp. SIMBA_068 | reverse complement strand
CTTTGTAAAGCTGTTTATCAGCTGCAATGAAAATAGATTCAAGCGAGGGGTTAGCTTGATAGTCAGCTACACCAATACTGATAGTAAGTTTAATTGCATGCCCCTCAATATTAAACGGTGTTTTTTCAACAGTTTCTCTTAACTTTTCAGCTGCAAATAAGGCTTCGTCTTTGCTATTAAAAGAATGAATAACGGCAAACTCCTCACCGCCAACCCTAAACACGTACCCCTTTGCTAAGGTTATTCTTAAAAGCGTTGCAATTTCA
>NZ_JAWRYI010000668.1:0-266 GCF_046534705.1 Pseudomonas sp. SIMBA_068 | reverse complement strand
CTTCATTTTTGTGATCATTAGCTTGTTCAATCGCTGAGCAGATAAGTCCGTAAGAATTAAACCAAAACTCTTTGACTAGAGAAGGTAAATAGTCTTCGTATGACATGGCTGCAAGCACGCCCCCAATATGATCGTCGTCGACATGGGTAATCACAGCCAGATCAATAACTTCTCCCTTTGCCTTGAGTTGTTCAAGAAGCAAGCGAAGGGGCATTGCATATCCGTTTAATTGACCGAATGTCTCACCTGGCCCGCCATCGATCAGA
>NZ_JAWRYI010000667.1:0-266 GCF_046534705.1 Pseudomonas sp. SIMBA_068 | reverse complement strand
ACCGGCCGTGGAGCCGCCGGCGGTGAGCTGGTCGATGGCGTTGCGGATCTTCACCTTGTCACGGCCCGACGTCGGTTGGAGCACCACGCGGGATTCACCGGCGTAGACCACCAGCGACACGCGGTCCTGCTCGCGCAACTGATCCACCAGCAATTTCAGCGTGCTTTTCACCAACGGTAACCCTTCGCGGCGGTCCATGGAGCCGGACACATCCACCAGGAACACCAGGTTGGCGGGCGCCAGTTCCACCACGGTTTTATCGGACG
>NZ_JAWRYI010000666.1:0-266 GCF_046534705.1 Pseudomonas sp. SIMBA_068 | reverse complement strand
ACGCGAAGATGGGTGCGGAAGCAATCCAGGCTCTGCTGAAGAGCATGGATCTGGAGCAAGAGTGCGAACAGTTGCGTGAAGAGCTGAACGAAACCAACTCCGAAACCAAGCGTAAAAAGCTGACCAAGCGTATCAAACTGTTGGAAGCGTTCGTTCAGTCTGGTAACAAACCAGAGTGGATGATCCTGACCGTTCTGCCGGTACTGCCGCCAGATCTGCGTCCGCTGGTTCCGCTGGATGGTGGTCGTTTCGCGACTTCTGACCTG
>NZ_JAWRYI010000665.1:0-266 GCF_046534705.1 Pseudomonas sp. SIMBA_068 | reverse complement strand
GATGAAGAGAAGGCTGGGTTACGCTATTCCGCGAATAATTACGTGAAATGGAAGGACGAATATCTGGATCAGGGTAACCAGACCCAGCCTTGATCATCTTCACTTTGTTCCTGAATTAAGTTTTCCGCTTCTTCTTCCAGGTCCCAGCGATGCTGACGAAAACTCGCTAACCACTGTTCTGGCGTATCTCCAGTAAAGCGATACGCCAGACTCTCGCCAGAGATCGCGCATGTCAGTTGCATACCATTCACGAGAGCGGGAAAACA
>NZ_JAWRYI010000664.1:0-266 GCF_046534705.1 Pseudomonas sp. SIMBA_068 | reverse complement strand
GATGTTTGGTTGCCATCCATTAGGCAATTACTCACACGTATGCATACTAATTTAACGCGTACAGATGGCGGTTTTAATATTCATATAAAACGGTGTTACTTTGATGTTTTTTCTAATTTATCTCTCGAAAACATTAGTGATGATAGTTACTTAGCAGACTGTTACAAGCGTCACCTAAATGCTGCACAGTATTATTTTGAAAAAAGACAAGCTGACTTTTTATCGATTGATATTGCAAAGGCGGGGAGATATCAAAAGGTATGTGA
>NZ_JAWRYI010000663.1:0-266 GCF_046534705.1 Pseudomonas sp. SIMBA_068 | reverse complement strand
TTCTTTAGACATCGATTGTCCCTCTACGACACGGATAAATCGGTGATATCACCACATCAAACAGGCAACATGCCCGACTTGTTGAATGCAATAAACAGAAGGAAAAAACAGGGAGGAGAAAAGAAGTGGTGCTGATAGGCAGATTCGAACTGCCGACCTCACCCTTACCAAGGGTGCGCTCTACCAACTGAGCTATATCAGCACATCTTGGAGCGGGCAGCGGGAATCGAACCCGCATCATCAGCTTGGAAGGCTGAGGTAATAGC
>NZ_JAWRYI010000662.1:0-266 GCF_046534705.1 Pseudomonas sp. SIMBA_068 | reverse complement strand
CCAGCGGGTCTGGTTCAACCTCCACGCTTTTGACGGTGCCAGCGACCGGCGCGTACAACGGCGTACCGGCGGGCATCACCAGATCGACCCCCACATGCAAGGTGCGGCGCTGCCCCTTGATGAAGCGCGACTCGAATGCGCTGTCCGTATAAATGGTACGTAACTCACCCCATGGCCCGATGGCCAAAGGCACGTTGTGCGCGGCAGAGAACGCATTCCACCAGCGCGTCGCATCGGCAGGCCGCTGCTCGGCTGAGGCGATGGTC
>NZ_JAWRYI010000661.1:0-266 GCF_046534705.1 Pseudomonas sp. SIMBA_068 | reverse complement strand
ATTGCAAGTGCCTCTGTGATCCGAGTTTAAGTCAACATTTTTGCGCCATAACAGACGTAGTCTCTGGTTAGAATCAGACAGAGGAATAAATCCCAAAAACAATAAAAGCCTCAAATGAGGCTTTTATTGTATAATAATTTATCTGTGGCTAACAGCTATCGGTAGGTTTAACTATCTCTGCAACCACACGTTTGCGGAAAACCTATTGGATTACTTTGCGTTTTTTCAATGGATACCATTGCTCGATTTTTTTCGCTAGCTTCGCG
>NZ_JAWRYI010000660.1:0-266 GCF_046534705.1 Pseudomonas sp. SIMBA_068 | reverse complement strand
ATGTCTCGGTGGACTGAATTTCATCAATTGTTTGGATCTTGTTGATAAGTACATGCTGGAGAGCGTCGATCGAACGGCACATCACTTTTATAAAGATGCTGTAGTGGCCGGTTGTGTAATAGGCTTCAGTGACTTCATCAAGGCTTTCCAGCTTTGCCAGCGCGGAAGGGTAGTCTTTGGCGCTCTTTAATATAATGCCGATAAAGCAGCCTACGTCATAACCGAGCTGCTTCGGGCTGACATCAATACGCGCCCCGGTAATGATC
>NZ_JAWRYI010000083.1:0-404 GCF_046534705.1 Pseudomonas sp. SIMBA_068 | reverse complement strand
CTAAGTGTTTCATCGACAATCCGTATGATCTGCTTATGAAGCTCACGGTTTCCGGTGCGGTTATGCAGGACGAGACGAGCGCAGATATGCTTTTTAATATTGAAAAGCAAATTGCATACATCTCCAAGTATGCAAAACTCTTACCCGGCGACATTATCTGTACCGGTTCTCCTGCCGGTAATGGCACCCATTACAATCGTTATCTCACTGAAGGTGACGTTATGGTCGGTGAAATTTCGGGTCTCGGGCATCAGCGCCAGAAGTGTGTGGCAGGGGCGAACTGAGGCAGACCATGCAAACGCTAAATGATAATCCCGACCGTGCACTACTTGAAAAAATTATCGCTGGTCAAACGTTTGATTTTGCTATCGAAACAACGGAAGGACTGAAGGAACTCGGTGCTC
>NZ_JAWRYI010000659.1:0-266 GCF_046534705.1 Pseudomonas sp. SIMBA_068 | reverse complement strand
GTCCTGAATGCTTTTGATGCTATTTTTGAGATACTCAAGCTGCTGTGCAGTCGCGGTCATAAGTGTATGCCTGCTTGTTACGGTGGTACTCACGGCGCGTTTTAAACGTATCAAAAGTAACAGTTGTTTAACCTTTGACCGCCTGCGCCTGTGCTCGAAAACGCCAGAATGTACTGGCTGTACGCAATAATTGCAACTGCGATTGTTGTGCTTCAGTGCTTTTCTTGCTTTTCATCAATCACCGGAATTCGCCACATATAGAAAAG
>NZ_JAWRYI010000658.1:0-267 GCF_046534705.1 Pseudomonas sp. SIMBA_068 | reverse complement strand
CGGCACCACGATCGCCAGCAGGCCGCGGCTGTTGACCACGCTCAGGAGCTGTTCCTGCCAGCGCCAGCGAGCCTCGACGACCCGGCAAGGAGACCACCCCAGGGCGATCATCTGGTCCACCGTCATGTTTTCGTCGATGACCTTGCCGTCTTCGCGGATCCGCTCGAAATCACTAATCACAACTTTCACGCCACAGGCAGCACACCAGGCGTGCCGACAATTTTCAGATTCCTGTCACCGACGAACTCCACCTGCTGCACGCCGCCC
>NZ_JAWRYI010000657.1:0-267 GCF_046534705.1 Pseudomonas sp. SIMBA_068 | reverse complement strand
GGACTGGATGGTCCTGTACAGCGTATCTGCATGGTTCTACCGGAGCAGAATCGGGTTATCGATCTGCGTGCCGCTGAAGCGCTGCGTCTTCAAGCAAAGGGCGCCACCCGCGAAGCTGCCCTTCGCTATGCATCTACGGTGTTCCCTGAAAGCATGTCTGCTGCCATCGCTCTGGGGCAGCAGTTCTTGGACACCGCCGCCGAAGCTGCAGAGAAAAACGGCGCTGATGCGTCGCTGGCCATGGACGGTCTGAAGTGGGGGGCTGCC
>NZ_JAWRYI010000656.1:0-267 GCF_046534705.1 Pseudomonas sp. SIMBA_068 | reverse complement strand
CGCGCCCATCAGGCGCTCTGCAGCGATAAGCTGGCTGAACAGGGCAGCGACTGGGGTTATTGTGAAGTGAACCTCAACAGCGGCGCGTTGATTGAGGCCCTGCGAGAGCAGCAGCTGCTTTATACCCTCACCGAGATGGCCGATGATTCATTGCATACCCGGGTGATTGGCGTCATTACTCAGGCACTGCACGGCAAAAGTGACGGTATTGAGGCGGTGATCAATGCCATGAGCCAGCCTGAGGTGGCGATTATCTCCATGACCGTC
>NZ_JAWRYI010000655.1:0-267 GCF_046534705.1 Pseudomonas sp. SIMBA_068 | reverse complement strand
AACTTGGTTTATCGTTCAAACATTTTGGGCGCAGATCAGCGTATTACAAATACGGGTGGCGGTAACACTTCTGCAAAATTAATTGAAACTGATCCTCTAACAGGTGAGCAGGTAGAAGTGCTTTGGGTTAAAGGGTCCGGTGGTGATTTAAGAACATCTAAAAAAGAAAACTTTTCTTCGTTGTATCAAGGTAAGCTGCAAGCGCTGGACGATACATACCAAGCACGCGACGATAAAGGTTACAAGTCTGCGGGTGAAGATGCCATG
>NZ_JAWRYI010000654.1:0-267 GCF_046534705.1 Pseudomonas sp. SIMBA_068 | reverse complement strand
CAGCGGGCAGAGGCGCACAAGACAAGGCCACCGGCACTTGCTGGCCGCGACGGGTGCGCAAGATCGCGTCGTGCTGGCGCCACGTTTCGCCTTTGCGATACGCCTCGTACATCGGGAAACCCAACCAGGCAGGCACGTGAGGCTTTTGCAGGAAACTCAGGAAACTTTCACCCTGCAACTCAGCCATCGTAGCGTTGAGCAAGCGTGAAATCGCCGGGTTGGCATACTGGATGACGCTGCCCTCACCCACCACCAGAATACCCTCGG
>NZ_JAWRYI010000653.1:0-267 GCF_046534705.1 Pseudomonas sp. SIMBA_068 | reverse complement strand
ATGAAAAAAGTAGGTTTAGTCGGTTGGCGTGGCATGGTTGGTTCTGTGTTATTAGAGCGTATGGAAAAGCAAAATGATTTTGCCAATATAGACACCACTTTTTTTACTACCTCACAAGCCGGACAACTTGGTCCTGATTTAGCGGGTGATGCAAAACCGCTACTTGATGCAAGCGATGTATCTGAACTTTCAAAAATGGATATTATTGTTACGTGTCAAGGGGGCGATTACACCAAAGCGGTTTACCCAAAGCTTCGTGAATCGGGG
>NZ_JAWRYI010000082.1:0-404 GCF_046534705.1 Pseudomonas sp. SIMBA_068 | reverse complement strand
GCAGTCCCGCCTACGCGGCGTTCTGGAATGAGCTCAAGGCCGGCAAGTTTGTATCGGGCACCTTCAAGCGTCTGGATTCCCACGGTAAAACCGTCTGGTTGGAGGCCAGTTACAACCCGGTGCCGGATGCACAGGGGCAAGTGTTGAAAGTGGTCAAGTACGCGCTGAACGTGACGCAAAAAGTCGAACAGGAAGCCGCCACCCGCAGCAAGCTGGCGGCCCTGGACCGGGCGATGGCGGTTATCGAGTTTGATTTGAGTGGAGTGGTGCTCGACGCCAATGAAAACTTCCAACAGGTCATGGGCTACTCGCTGGCGGAACTCAAAGGCAAGCACCACCGTATGTTCTGCGAACCGGCACTGGTCAACAGCGGTGAATACAGCGACTTTTGGCGCCGTCTGAAC
>NZ_JAWRYI010000652.1:0-267 GCF_046534705.1 Pseudomonas sp. SIMBA_068 | reverse complement strand
CGCATCGATGTTGATCACATGCTGTTGGATCTTCAGGTAGTCGGGGCGGACTCCAAGCTCCACCAGGGCGCGCGCGATGATGTTGACGAAACGCCAAGCAAATTCACGAAAGGCTGCACTGTTGCCTTCCCCTGACAGCTGCCCTGAAATCCTGCTGGCTACTTCTGAGATTCTGCCGAAACGTCCAATGGCGTTGTATCGAGAAGAATAGTCCGGCCAACCCAGATGAAAGACGTAGAACTCGCTTTCACGTCCTGCTCTTCGGGC
>NZ_JAWRYI010000651.1:0-267 GCF_046534705.1 Pseudomonas sp. SIMBA_068 | reverse complement strand
AAAGGGGTCATTAACATCGGCCAGCGCATTGTTACCACGCTGGTTGGCATGGTCGAGACACGCGTTCGTCTGGCAGTGGTGGAACTGGAGCACGAGAAAGCTAACCTGATTCAGCTGCTGTTGATGGTTGGCCTGACAATGCTGTTCACTGCATTTGGTCTGATGAGCCTGATGGTTCTGATTATCTGGGCAGTGGATGCGCAGTACCGTCTGATGGCCATTGGCATCACGACCGGCACGCTGCTATTGCTGGCGGTTATTCTGGGG
>NZ_JAWRYI010000650.1:0-267 GCF_046534705.1 Pseudomonas sp. SIMBA_068 | reverse complement strand
GAAGGAGACACCGCCGACCACGCAGGCCGCAATCGCATCCAGCTCATACATAAAGCCAAGGTTGTTGGTGGCCGAACCGATACGACCCGCTTCCAGCATCCCGCCGAAGGCATAGAACACACCTGACAGGGCATAAATCATGATCAGGTTCAGGTTGACGTTAACGCCTGAGACTTTCGCCGCTTCCGGGTTACCGCCGATAGCAAAAATGTTTTTGCCGAAGCGGGTTTTATTCCACAGCACCCAGACGAAAATAATGGCAATCAC
>NZ_JAWRYI010000649.1:0-267 GCF_046534705.1 Pseudomonas sp. SIMBA_068 | reverse complement strand
CCCGCGCCGGGCACACTGGTCGATATGGTTGGGCCACAGTTCGGTTTCCATGATCACCGCCAGCTTGGGCTGCACCCGATCGAGAAACCGCGCCGCGGCGCAAGGCAAGTCGTAGGGCAGGTAGCAGTGCTGGATCCGCGGCTCGTTGGCAAACAGCGCGTGGATGCGCTCGGAGCCGGTGGGAGTCATGCAGGTCACGGTAATCGGCAGCTGTGGATAACGCGCCAGCAGCGCCCGGATCATCGGCGCGGCAGCGATGCTCTCGCC
>NZ_JAWRYI010000648.1:0-267 GCF_046534705.1 Pseudomonas sp. SIMBA_068 | reverse complement strand
AACTGGCGTCGGTGGTCTCAAACATGAGCAGTGAAAGTCGCACCAGCCAGAAGCTGCGCGATTCGGCTTTTCAGCTGCTTTGCTCCAACCATTCATTTCTGAGTTACATTTCTGCGCTGGGCGCTCACCGCGATAAAATTACCGCACCCGAACTGCTAACATTGCTGGATGATACGGTTTGCTATGTGGAGGATGTGCTGCAGACGGAAGTTGTCAGCGATGAGCACGTAGAAACGATGCGCCATCAACTGGCTCAGCGAATCAGCC
>NZ_JAWRYI010000647.1:0-267 GCF_046534705.1 Pseudomonas sp. SIMBA_068 | reverse complement strand
GGTGTTCGAGTCGGGGGCGATCCTGCTGTACCTCGCAGAAAAGTTCGGAGAACTGTTGCCCAAGACCCCAGCTGCTCGTACCGAAAGCCTGAACTGGCTGTTCTGGCAGATGGGCGCTGCGCCGTACCTGGGTGGCGGCTTTGGCCACTTCTATGTCTACGCACCGGAAAAGTTCGAGTACGCCATCAACCGCTTCACCATGGAAGCGAAGCGCCAACTGGACGTACTCGACCGCCGCCTGGCCGAAAGCCGCTACCTGGGCGGTGA
>NZ_JAWRYI010000646.1:0-267 GCF_046534705.1 Pseudomonas sp. SIMBA_068 | reverse complement strand
GCACTGGTTAACAGGCTCGCCAGAAATCCCTCCGTTGATCTTGAACAGGATATTTGTGAACGCTTTGCCGTTAGCCGTGCCTGGATTTCACAGAATGTACTCACTAAACAGCCCGGGAACTGCATTATCCTGATGGATCGCTGGTATCCGTCTGATGCCGCGTTTCGGCGGATGGTGCCCTTTGCAGAGATTTTGCAGCGAAACATTAAGCTCAATGTGCGAGCGCCAGATCTGCATGTCGGGGTGGTCACGGCACCTGAGATTTCA
>NZ_JAWRYI010000645.1:0-267 GCF_046534705.1 Pseudomonas sp. SIMBA_068 | reverse complement strand
ACCTAAAGTTAGAAAGGTTACTTATGTAAGGGCTACTTACTGGCATATAAATGGTATTCGCTCAGTGTTAGCCGGCCGTCTTTATCTTGGTCGTAACGAATAAACTTAGACCACAAGACGGGGTCTATTGAGGCTTCAGAACGCGTTAAAAATCCGTCTTTGTTTCGGTCTATTTTTTTAAACTGGTTGTTAATAGTGTCACTTGCGGCAAAGCTTGATGCACTAAATACGGTTAGAGTGCATAAAATAAATAAGCGTATGGGGTTC
>NZ_JAWRYI010000081.1:0-404 GCF_046534705.1 Pseudomonas sp. SIMBA_068 | reverse complement strand
CTGGCGAAACCGCGCCACTGCTGTTCACCGCGCTGTTCAGCAACTACTGGATTTATCACGACGGCAGCCTGGCGGTCATGAACCCCACGGCCTCGCTGGCCGTACTGATTTACAACTTCTCCGGCATGCCGTTCGACAACCAGCTGGAGCTCGCCTGGGCGGCTTCGCTGGTACTGGTAATGATCGTGCTGGTAATCAACATTCTTAGCCGTGTTTTCGGCAAGCCCAAGTATTGAGAAAGGGAGCATCCAAACTTGAACGTATCCACTGCGCAAAAGGTCGCTCCCGTGGTCAACGAAACCCCCATCGTCATGGACTGCAAGCTGGACAAGATCTTCTACGGCAACTTCATGGCCGTACGCGACAGCCATGTGCCGATCCGCAAGAACGAGATCACCGGCTTC
>NZ_JAWRYI010000644.1:0-267 GCF_046534705.1 Pseudomonas sp. SIMBA_068 | reverse complement strand
CTGACGGCGGCGCTGTCGGTGTACAACAGCGGTGTGTACTGCAACAGCCGCATGCTGTTCGGCCTGGCCGAGCAAGGCGACGCCCCGAAGTCGCTGATGAAGCTCAACAAGCAAGGCGTGCCGATCCGCGCCCTGGCGATTTCGGCGCTGGTGACGATGCTGTGTGTGGTGGTCAACTACGTCGCCCCAAAAAGTGCCCTGGAGTTGCTGTTTGCGCTGGTGGTTGCCTCGTTGATGATCAACTGGGCGCTGATCAGCATCACCCAC
>NZ_JAWRYI010000643.1:0-267 GCF_046534705.1 Pseudomonas sp. SIMBA_068 | reverse complement strand
CGATCACTGTGGGGTAATATGAAGGCTTTCCTGTTGCTCGGAGTGCTGCTGCTCATGGTCCCCACCGCTAACGCTGCCGGTGAGCCGGCGCCACACTGGGACGGACGGTTCCACAACCAGGCACGCCTGCCGCAGGACGGCGTGATGAAGAAGCTGCGCATTGGCCTCAAGTACCTGTTCTTGCGCAAACCCCCCGAAACCCGCCCCGCCAACCCCATCGCCGTGCAGCCCATGACCCGGCAGCAGGTGCTCGACGCACCTGATCAC
>NZ_JAWRYI010000642.1:0-267 GCF_046534705.1 Pseudomonas sp. SIMBA_068 | reverse complement strand
CGTTTGTGGCGATTGCGTCGCGCCATATTCAACAGTTCGATCACCGCCGAGAACGCCATGGCCGCGTATACATAACCTTTTGGCACATGGGCGCCGAAGCCTTCGGCGATCAAGGTCATGCCGATCATGATGAGGAAGCCCAGGGCCAGCATCACCACCGTCGGGTTGTCGTTGATGAACTTGGCCAACGGCTCTGCCGCCACCAGCATCACGATCACCGAGACCACCACGGCAATGATCATGATCGGCAGATGCTCGGTCATGCCC
>NZ_JAWRYI010000641.1:0-267 GCF_046534705.1 Pseudomonas sp. SIMBA_068 | reverse complement strand
ACCGTGACCATCGTCTACCAGGGCGAACTGGAGCACCGTGACTCGACGGGGGCGGGTGGCCTGATCGGCCCAGGCGACGTGCAATGGATGACAGCTGCCAATGGCATCCTCCATGAAGAGTTCCACGCCCCGGCGTTTGCCCGCAGTGGCGGTACGCTGGAGATGGTGCAGCTGTGGGTCAACCTGCCTGCGCGCGACAAGCGCGCTGCGGCGGGGTACCAGACGCTGCTGGCCACGGACATCCCTGTGGTGGCGCTGGACGGCAAC
>NZ_JAWRYI010000640.1:0-267 GCF_046534705.1 Pseudomonas sp. SIMBA_068 | reverse complement strand
CGGGCATCACCCTGGCGCGCCTGGGCGGCGACGAGTTCGCGGTGCTGGCCGAAAGCTGCCCGCAGCTGGTGCAGGCGGCGGCCCTGGCCCAGCGCATCATCGACGGCCTCAAGGAGCCCTTCCAGCTTGGCGAGCAGCAGGTGGTGATCAACGCCAGTATCGGTATCAGCCTGTTTCCCAGCGACGCGCTGAGTGCCAGCCAACTGCTGCGCAACGCCGATGCGGCGCTGTTCAAGGCCAAAAGCGCCGGGCGCAACGGTTACGCCC
>NZ_JAWRYI010000639.1:0-267 GCF_046534705.1 Pseudomonas sp. SIMBA_068 | reverse complement strand
CCAGCTGGCCGTTGCGCTCGGCCAGCAGGGTGGGGAAACCGGCAATACCCAGGTCCTGCGCCCAGGTGAAATCAGCGGCGGTGGCCACACGGGTGTCGGCGCGGGCGAAGGCCTCGGCGAACGCCGCACGGTCAAAGCCTGCCTGTTCGGCCAGTTCGACCAGTTGCGGCGCGGTGGTGACGTCGACGCCGGCCGCGTAGAACGAGCCCTGGATCAGCGCCAGCAGTGGCCAGACGCGCTCGGCGTCCAGCTCGCGGGCAGTGACCA
>NZ_JAWRYI010000638.1:0-267 GCF_046534705.1 Pseudomonas sp. SIMBA_068 | reverse complement strand
CAACAACGCCATTCTGGCGAGTGAAATTGCCAAAGAATACCAGCGTCTCGCGGGTTAATTTCTGACGGGCAGAAAGCCGTCGCCCGTACTCATCAAACATACCAAAACCTGGCGCTGACGCCGGGTTTACTGGCATGAAGGGAAAATCATTATGGACATAATGAGAAGTGTTGTGGGGATGGTGGTGTTACTGGCAATAGCATTTCTGTTGTCAGTGAATAAAAAGAGCATCAGTTTGCGTACGGTTGGAGCCGCACTGCTGCTGCA
>NZ_JAWRYI010000637.1:0-267 GCF_046534705.1 Pseudomonas sp. SIMBA_068 | reverse complement strand
CTGCAGCGCAAGCACTTATTGACTTTGATGCAGAAGTTGCAGCAGCAGCTGCCCTTGCTACAGAAACTAACGAACTAGCGCAAGCGGCTGAAACGGCTGCAATGACTGCTGAAACAGCATCAACAACTGCGCTTACTGATGCTGAAAATGCAATGGTAGACAACGCTGATAATGCAGCCGCTGCGTTAGTACTAGCTGATGCTGCTATTGTTGCGGCTTCTGACTTTGCTGCAAGTGTTGACGCATTAGAAGTTGCTATTGCACAAG
>NZ_JAWRYI010000636.1:0-267 GCF_046534705.1 Pseudomonas sp. SIMBA_068 | reverse complement strand
AGCGACCGTGATGCCTTGGCTCTGGACAGCCTGGGCGCAGTACCGCAGGCAACCTGGAACCCGGACATGCACGCGCTGCAGCAGCGTATTCAACGGCGCATGACCCTGGCCTCGGCGCAACAGCTGCAGGCACAAGGCCGTGGTGCCGAGGCAACAGCTTTGCTGGAAGCCAGTCTGGCGCGTGGTGAAGGTAGCCCGGATGACGTGATGCTGTTGGGCGACTGGGCAGCAGCGCGCGGTGAACCTGGCAAAGCGCGTGGCTATTAC
>NZ_JAWRYI010000080.1:0-409 GCF_046534705.1 Pseudomonas sp. SIMBA_068 | reverse complement strand
ATCCTCGAAATGGGGTGAGGTTCTGCAGAATGCGGGTTGGCGCGATTGAGCGCCTGACGGCTAGCCGCCGCCGATGGCGTGGACCACTTCGACCTGGTCACCTTCGGTGAGCGCGGTCTCGGCGTGCTGGCTACGCGGGACGATATCCAGGTTGAGCTCCACTGCGACGCGACGCCCGGTCAGGTCCAGGCGGGTCAGCAGGGCCGCAACGGTTTCACCGTCGGGCAGTTCAAAGGATTCGCCGTTCAACAGAATGCGCATGCCACGGGCCGTCATCGTTTTTAGGGGCCAGCATTCTAGCGCGATTGAGACCTCAAGGTCAGCTCCAAGCGTCAAGCGGTCAGTTGCAAGCGCCACGCGGCCAAGCCAAGGAAGAACCACCCGAGCAGAAACGCCAGCCCGCCAAATG
>NZ_JAWRYI010000635.1:0-267 GCF_046534705.1 Pseudomonas sp. SIMBA_068 | reverse complement strand
ATGATTTGATCTTTAGTGATAGACATTTAAATTGTTCCTGAATATCAGAATAAGTTTATACGTAAGCGAATGCGTTAAAAAGATAACTGCGATTAAGCAGCTTCTTTCGCATCGCGTACAGCAGCCAGAGTACGAACCAGTTTGCCAGCCGAAGCTTCTTTCATGGTTGCCATCAGGCGTGCAATTGCTTCTTCGTAGGTCGGCAGAGTTGCCAGGCGGTCGATCTGAGACGCCGGGATCAGCTCACCTTCAAAGGCAGCGGCTTTG
>NZ_JAWRYI010000634.1:0-267 GCF_046534705.1 Pseudomonas sp. SIMBA_068 | reverse complement strand
CTTTGCGGCAGCAACTGGTTGGCCAGGGGCGGGGTGCACAGGGCGCGCAGGGTCGGCGCGTGATGGTGTTTCAACCGGCTGGCCAGGCGTTGCACCGGCTCCAGGGCCTCGTAGAGGTGGGCGATTTCGGCCTGCAGTTCCAGG
Source organism: Pseudomonas sp. SIMBA_068 (assembly GCF_046534705.1). NCBI lineage: Bacteria > Pseudomonadati > Pseudomonadota > Gammaproteobacteria > Pseudomonadales > Pseudomonadaceae > Pseudomonas > Pseudomonas sp. SIMBA_068. The sequence goes on along the minus strand of NZ_JAWRYI010000634.1, from coordinate 123 downwards.
GTCTCGCGCGTGGCTTGCAAGCGCCCACGCACACTGGCAAACAGCATGAAACCTAATTGCTGCTCGGCGTCTTTGAGCACGGCGTCTACATCGCCCACGGGGAGTTGCAACCATTCGGCGGCA
>NZ_JAWRYI010000633.1:0-267 GCF_046534705.1 Pseudomonas sp. SIMBA_068 | reverse complement strand
CTCACAGATGAAATGCTCGACTTTATAAACAAAAAAGCCACTCAATGAGTGGCTTTTTGGCTTAGCTAAATAAATTATTTAGTTAAGTATACGTGTTGATTAAGCATTGCCCGGATTAGGGTTAGACTTTTCAGCTTGTATACGCATGTAAATCTCTTCACGATGCACTGAAACGTCTTTTGGTGCATTTACACCAATTCGAACTTGATTTCCTTTAACTCCTAAAACGGTCACTGTTACTTCGTCACCGATCATAAGGGTTTCACC
>NZ_JAWRYI010000632.1:0-267 GCF_046534705.1 Pseudomonas sp. SIMBA_068 | reverse complement strand
ATCATGAACTTACACGAATACCAGGCGAAACAACTGTTTGCACGGTATGGCATGCCGGCACCAACGGGTTACGCCTGTACTACACCACGTGAAGCGGAAGAAGCAGCCTCTAAAATTGGCGCAGGCCCGTGGGTAGTTAAATGTCAGGTTCATGCCGGTGGCCGCGGTAAAGCGGGCGGTGTGAAAGTGGTTAACAGCAAAGAAGAGATTCGCGCTTTTGCTGAAAACTGGCTGGGCAAACGCCTGGTTACCTATCAGACAGACGCA
>NZ_JAWRYI010000631.1:0-267 GCF_046534705.1 Pseudomonas sp. SIMBA_068 | reverse complement strand
CTGTCACGGTGACACGCCTCGAATCGCTCGACTTGCGCGGGGCGAGCCACCCGTGGAGCGTTCCGGCGAACTTCCTCACCGATCCGCCGATCCTGCCATGCCGCGTAGAAGGCCGCGACACTCAGACGTTTCCCACTTGGCTACAAACGATGTCCGGCACTCGCCCCCAAGTAGGCGCGTACGCAGAGACGGCCTGCGGTGCGCACTCCTATGACCTTGCCCCGCTCCGAGGAATCACCCGCTTGCGCGTTCGCTTCGGCTGGCGGC
>NZ_JAWRYI010000630.1:0-267 GCF_046534705.1 Pseudomonas sp. SIMBA_068 | reverse complement strand
GGCCGCAATGCGCCCAGCCGCCTTCGACCCTGGCGGGCAGCACCACCGCTTCACCGAGGAACAACGCGGTTTGCTCGTCGACCGGGTATTGGTACAGGTCCATCGGGTGGCCCGATTGCACCAGGCGGCCCTGGCGCATCACCGCCAGTTGATCGGCAAACGACAGCGCCTCACTTTGGTCGTGGGTCACCAGGATTGTGGTGATGCCCGCGTCGCTCAGAAGGCGTGCAACCATCTTGCGCATGGCCGAGCGCAAGCCAGTGTCCA
>NZ_JAWRYI010000629.1:0-267 GCF_046534705.1 Pseudomonas sp. SIMBA_068 | reverse complement strand
GCGGGCGGAATCCATCTCAACCACATAGCTTAAGGCCATAAAGTTGGTAGCGTGACAGTGCATGATTACCCGGTCTGCACCATTACTGACCGCTTTACGCACCGCGTGAGACTGAAAGTGTGACGCCAGCTCAGAGGTGGGCAAACCGCCATTCGACAGGCCCCAGTGAATTTTATAAGAGAGCCCTTTGTCATCGACCTGCAGCAGTGCCAGACAATCCGCCGGATCAAGCTGGACATTACGCATGAATTTTCCTGACCCGGTCAC
>NZ_JAWRYI010000628.1:0-267 GCF_046534705.1 Pseudomonas sp. SIMBA_068 | reverse complement strand
ACCTATCTGCATCAGGTTAGTGCGAAACTGGCCAGAACATACAGCCTGATCGCCGTCGAGGCGTTGCAGGTAAAGAATATGACGCGATCGGCAAAAGGCACTGTCGAAGCGCCAGGTAAGAATGTCGCCGTAAAAGCGGGACTGAACAGGTCTATCAGTGACGCATCGTGGGGAAGGCTGAAAGCGCTGCTCCATTACAAGGCGGAACTGAACGGGGGTCGAGTGATCGAAGTCGATCCGAAACATACCAGCCAGATTTGCAGCGGG
>NZ_JAWRYI010000079.1:0-413 GCF_046534705.1 Pseudomonas sp. SIMBA_068 | reverse complement strand
ATGAAACCAGTACGCCCGCGCGCTTTGCTCGCTCGTATAAAAGCGGCGCTTCGTCAAAGCAGTGAGCCCAATAAATTGGAAAAAGTAGAAAGCACAATTTCGGTCGGTTCGCTTAATATTAATACCGAATCGAGAAACGTGAAATTTAACGGCCAAGACGTTAATATCTCCAGTGCAGAATATTTACTTTTGCATTATTTGGCAAGTAATGCGGGCCAAGTTGTATCACGTGATGCGGTTTTTAAAGCCACTAAAGGACGTGAATACGACGGACTTGATAGAAGTGTCGATGTGCTTATTTCTGCACTAAGAAAAAAGTTTAGCGACGACCCACAAAACCCTGAAAAAATTAAGACAATTTGGGGGCGTGGTTACTTGCTCGTTTCTACTGCATGGTAACTTACAGCTGTATG
>NZ_JAWRYI010000627.1:0-267 GCF_046534705.1 Pseudomonas sp. SIMBA_068 | reverse complement strand
GCGGCTTCACCATTACCCTGGTAACCCTGATCAACTCTTCGGCCATGGCCGGCGCGATTGGTGCGGGGGGGTTGGGGGATATTGCCTACCGGTATGGCTACCAGCGTTTCGACAGCCAGATCATGCTGACCGTGATCGCCATGCTGGTGGCGTTGGTGGCGTTGATCCAGCTGGGCGGGGACCGCTTGGCGAAGGGTTTGAACAAGCGTTGAATGCCGGGGCCGCCTTGCGGCCCCGGCAATCTCAATCCCAGCGAAGATCCCCAGC
>NZ_JAWRYI010000626.1:0-267 GCF_046534705.1 Pseudomonas sp. SIMBA_068 | reverse complement strand
AAAAGTTTTAAGCCCATGCTTGATGGCCAAAAGCCAGAGCAAACTTGGTACTGTATTGATTTTTCTGGACATGGTTTAACATCGTGGCGCAGTGATGACGCACATTACTATTTTGTTGATTACATCGATGATGTTTATCAATTTATTGAAGCTATTGGTGCTGACAAAGTTCATTTAGTCGGGCATTCTATGGGAGCTATGGTCGCGGGTCTTTTCGCCAGTTGCTTTAGCCAAATGGTTAAATCGGTAAATTTTATTGAGGGTATT
>NZ_JAWRYI010000625.1:0-268 GCF_046534705.1 Pseudomonas sp. SIMBA_068 | reverse complement strand
GGCAGCCACGATGTGCCGCTGGCCTGGCCGGGCCTGGCGCACTTTCTGGAACACCTGCTGTTTCTCGGGACCGAGCGCTTTCCTGTCGAACTGGGGCTGATGGCCTATGTACGGGCCCAGGGCGGGCAACTGAACGCGCGAACCTGCGAACGTGCCACCGAGTTCGTTTTCGAGCTGCCGGCCAGCGCCTTTGCCGGTGGCCTGGAACGTCTGTGCGAGATGCTCGCTCAACCGCGCATGAGCCTGGAGGACCAACACCGGGAGCGGG
>NZ_JAWRYI010000624.1:0-268 GCF_046534705.1 Pseudomonas sp. SIMBA_068 | reverse complement strand
GTTCATTTCTTCATTAAAGAATGACCAGCCGCGCTGAATGTGCTGCACCAGAGTGTGGGACTGGTACTGGGTTATCACGCCCATACGACGGATCCCGGAGTTGATGCAGTTAGACAGCGCAAAGTCGATAATGCGGAACTTGCCGCCGAAATGCACCGCCGGTTTGGCACGTTTGGCCGTTAAATCGACCAGGCGCGTGCCGCGTCCGCCGGCGAGGATCAGAGCAACCGTCTGTGTAGGGAGCTGGCGGGCCAGCATCAGGTGATCT
>NZ_JAWRYI010000623.1:0-268 GCF_046534705.1 Pseudomonas sp. SIMBA_068 | reverse complement strand
CACCAACGGCGGCATCGACCCGGGCAGTTCGGTGCCGGCCGGTGTCGGTAAACCCGCCAATAACGTGGCCAACCCAGGATTACCCAGTGCTTCGCGGGTTGCCCGTTGCCAGGCCAGGCTGCGGATTTCTTCGGCGTTGATCAGGTGATCGCCCAGGCCACCTGTCTGCAGCAGCGTGGTGAGCAGGTTGATGCCATCGGCTGCATTCGGCGGGATGCCCACCAGTTCAAACAACACGCCGGTACTCGCGTTCGCCGCCAACACTTCC
>NZ_JAWRYI010000622.1:0-268 GCF_046534705.1 Pseudomonas sp. SIMBA_068 | reverse complement strand
ATGAGGCATACGAAACGGCTTCGTCCAGCCTTCTACATGCGCAAACATACATCTAGCTACCCCCAATACCAAAGCTCAAGCGTCGCGCCAGCGGCCCTCAAAGAGCCTTCGAGGGGCTCTAGCCTGTCCTATAGTCGAGCTAAGAGGTCAGCCAGGTTCTCATAGACTCATAGAGTTCTCGCCCGGCCTTGGTCGCTGAGCGGCTTGCATAGTCCGGATTGGATTGCAGGCAGTGGGCGGTAAAGTCGAACTCCTTCGAGCTGTACAG
>NZ_JAWRYI010000621.1:0-268 GCF_046534705.1 Pseudomonas sp. SIMBA_068 | reverse complement strand
CTTGCTTTTCTACCTTAGCAAGGTCTTTTTTAAAGTAACCTTGTAAATGCATTAACGTATTACAGTTATTACGACGAGATGCAGGTTTTTTAAGCCCTGTCATTAAGCCTAAAATGTATTCATCAGCCAATGCGTTTATATCATCACCAGCGTAGGTTCCAAGTAACTTGCCAAGCTCTCGATAAGCTTGGTAATTGTGTGCCATTAATAAATACTTATGCTTTGCATGGAATTGCGTTAAGTGATGAACACTTAATGGTTCTTTTAC
>NZ_JAWRYI010000620.1:0-268 GCF_046534705.1 Pseudomonas sp. SIMBA_068 | reverse complement strand
TACGCTTTGGCGCGTTTGAAATACGCCGCTATCAATCGCAACTGTGGTGGATTAAATCCGTTGCCGGGCAAAGCGAAACCATTGTGCCGTGGCAGACGTGGCTACAACCGCTGGAATTACCGGCGGGGCTGGGAAGTGTACAGCTTACTGCGGGAGTCGATATTCGCCCTCCGCGTGCAGACGAAGCGGTCAGCGTGCGTTTCAAAGCGCCAGGATTGCTGCATATTGTCGGTCGCAACGGCGGACGTAAGCTAAAGAAAATCTGGCA
>NZ_JAWRYI010000619.1:0-268 GCF_046534705.1 Pseudomonas sp. SIMBA_068 | reverse complement strand
CTGGCGCTGGCGCGTGCGTTACTGCATAACGGCGATCTCTGGCTGCTGGATGAACCCACCGAAGGACTGGATGCCACAACCGAGCAGCATATCCTCACCCTGCTGCAGCGGCTGACCGCAGGCAAGACCGTAATAATGGTCACCCACCGGCTCAGCGGCCTGGAGCAGATGGATCGCATCTGCGTGATGGATAATGGCGTGATTGTGGAACAGGGAAGTCATGCCGAATTAATCTCAAAAGCGGGTCGGTACTGGCGTTTCCGACAGC
>NZ_JAWRYI010000618.1:0-268 GCF_046534705.1 Pseudomonas sp. SIMBA_068 | reverse complement strand
CCAGCAGAACCTGTCCACCGCAGCGGCGTTGCAGCTGGCGCAGAAAGCCACTGACATCGCCCGCAGCCGCGACATGAAAATCTGCATTGCCGTGACCGACGCTGACGGCCACCTGCTGGCGTTCACCCGCATGCAGGGGGCTTACGCGGGCTGCGTCGAGGCGTCGATCGCCAAGGCGAAATCCGCCGCGCGCTTCGCCATCGACACCATCACGTTCTATGACCTGGCGCGTAAGGAAAACCTGGCCATCGGCACCATCCCCGGCATC
>NZ_JAWRYI010000617.1:0-268 GCF_046534705.1 Pseudomonas sp. SIMBA_068 | reverse complement strand
CACCGCGGCCCGTCAGTTGCGTAAAGAACTGGCCTGATCGGCCAACCCCGCCACCGGAGCACGTCGGCGTGCTCCGGTTTTCTGCTTCCAGCATGGCATCGGGGGCAAGTGGTGCGAGGGCGAGCAAGCAGGTAGCGGAGGCCGGCGCGGCGCATCTGATCCGTATTTTTCTTGCGCATCTGCGTCTGTTATCAGAACAGCCATGGTTTGAAAATGGCGCGCCCGGCCGGCTTTACGGCTGGAGACCGGGCCCGCTGCACCGCATACC
>NZ_JAWRYI010000616.1:0-268 GCF_046534705.1 Pseudomonas sp. SIMBA_068 | reverse complement strand
CTTGCTGATGCAGGCGTTGATGCAGTAAAAGTAGGGATCGGCCCTGGTTCTATTTGTACAACTCGTATTGTTACCGGTTGTGGTGTTCCACAAATCACGGCTATTTCAGATGCAGTTGATGGCTTAAAAGGTCGCGACATTCCAGTAATTGCCGATGGTGGTATTCGTTTTTCAGGCGACATTGTGAAAGCGCTTGTTGCGGGTGCATCGTGTGTAATGGTGGGCTCAATGCTCGCAGGTACCGAAGAAGCGCCAGGCGAAGTAGAAC
>NZ_JAWRYI010000615.1:0-268 GCF_046534705.1 Pseudomonas sp. SIMBA_068 | reverse complement strand
ATCTGTTTCTTCGTCAATTTGACCATTTCGATCTTCGCGACAGTGAAGTCAGTTTCCTGACGCCATCCGGTCAGCGCGCCGAGCTGGCGATCCCACAACTCACCTGGCTGAACGATCCACGTCGACACCGTGCGGAAGGCCTGGTAAGCCTCTCCAGCCTTACCGGACAGCACGGCGTGATGCAGGTGCGCATGGATTTGCGCGATGATGAGGGGTTGTTAAGCAATGGTCGCGTCTGGCTCCAGGCGGATGACATCGACCTGAAGCC
>NZ_JAWRYI010000614.1:0-268 GCF_046534705.1 Pseudomonas sp. SIMBA_068 | reverse complement strand
GCCAACAACATCAAGGGTTCGGTACTGGTACTGCACGGCGCGGCGGACCCGTTCGTGGCCAAGGAGCAACTGCCGGCCTTCGAAGCGGAAATGGACGCCGCGGGAGTGGACTGGCAACTGGTCAGCTACGGTGGCGCGGTGCATTCCTTCACCGACACCCACGCCAACCTGCCGGGCAAGATGATGTACGACGCCAAGACCTCGGCCCGGGCCTTCGCCACCATGCATTACCTGCTGGACGAAGTCTTTAGCGGCTGACCCACCGACC
>NZ_JAWRYI010000613.1:0-268 GCF_046534705.1 Pseudomonas sp. SIMBA_068 | reverse complement strand
GGGCCTCGCGTAACAGAGGGGCAGGCATTGCGGGGGGCGGGGGGCGGCACGCCTGGGCATGCCGGTGCTGGGCACGGCAGAGATGCAGGGCTGCCCGCGATCAACCGACGGGCAGCCTTGGCGAGTTGCTTTACTTGGACCAGACCGTGCGGTTGATGTAGTCCGTGTAGCTGTAGACGATACGCACGACCTGCTTGGACACCGGGCCGCCGAGGTAGTCCTGCACAACCGGCATCACCCGATGGGTGCGGTCATGCTGGCTGATCAC
>NZ_JAWRYI010000078.1:0-415 GCF_046534705.1 Pseudomonas sp. SIMBA_068 | reverse complement strand
AAACTGTGTGGCGATGGCGGTTTTACCCGTCGCTGCCAGCAGTGGCTGGAGCAACGTTTTGGCAGCGCCAAAGTGTTACTGACGCCGTCCTGCACCGCTTCGCTGGAGATGGCGGCGCTGCTGCTCGATATCCAGCCTGGCGATGAAGTGATCATGCCGAGCTACACCTTTGTCTCCACCGCCAATGCCTTTGTGCTGCGTGGCGCAAAAATCGTTTTTGTGGATGTTCGCCCGGACACCATGAACATCGACGAAACGCTGATTGAAGCGGCGATCACCGACAAAACGCGCGTTATCGTGCCGGTCCATTACGCGGGTGTGGCCTGCGAAATGGACACCATTATGGCGTTGGCGAAAAAGCATAATTTGTTTGTGGTAGAAGATGCCGCTCAGGGCGTGATGTCCACTTACAAAG
>NZ_JAWRYI010000612.1:0-268 GCF_046534705.1 Pseudomonas sp. SIMBA_068 | reverse complement strand
ACCGCCGGGTGCCAGGTCGGGATTTCGGCAAAGCCTTCTTCCACCACCCAATCGAAGCGGATACCGGGAATGGCCCGCGCCGCATCGGTCAGTGCCGGCAACGCATGAATCACGTCACCCAGGGATGAGGTCTTGATTACCAATACGCGCAAACTAACGGACCTCGACCACTGAGCCCTGCAACCGCTGCAAAGCCTCGTTGACCGGCTGCGGCAGCAATTGGCGCAGGCAGTTGTAGTGGCCGAACCGGCAGGTGCGGTCAAAACAC
>NZ_JAWRYI010000611.1:0-268 GCF_046534705.1 Pseudomonas sp. SIMBA_068 | reverse complement strand
CGTCGCCTGCAGTTTTGACAGCGGCGGCGCGTAAAGAAAGCCAAACGAGACACAGCCCTCTTTGCCTCGTACCGCATGATGCATACGGTGCGCCATATAAAGCCTGCGTAAATAACCCCGGCGCGGAACATAGCGGAATGGCCAGCGCTGATGCACCAGGCCGTCATGCACAATAAAATAGAGCAGGCCGTAGAGCGTCATACCCGCGCCGATCCACTGCAAGGGCCAGACACCCGTGCTGCCCAGATAAATGAGCAAAATCGACAAA
>NZ_JAWRYI010000610.1:0-268 GCF_046534705.1 Pseudomonas sp. SIMBA_068 | reverse complement strand
CGGCCTGCCGGCCAGGTCGACAAAACGCCCGTCGCCGTCCAGGCCGATGTCTTCCAGGTCAATGTGCCGGGTAGGAATGCCGGCGTGCCCGGCCATCTTGCGCAGGAAGTCCGTGGTGCCGCGGTCCTCCACCGAACCTGCGATGGTGGAAAAGTAAAACGTGCCCTGCCCCGGCAGCGCGATGAACGCTTGCACCAGGTCTTCGGCCAGGGTGTTGAACTGGCTGGCATGGCCTGGCAGCACACCCCGTTCGATCTGCTCCTCCAGC
>NZ_JAWRYI010000008.1:0-312226 GCF_046534705.1 Pseudomonas sp. SIMBA_068 | reverse complement strand
TTTCCGCATAAGCATTATCATTGCTCACCCGCGGACGACTGAACGAAGGCTTAACACCCAGCGAAATCATTTGTTCGCGTAACAGTGAGCCCCTCATCACGAGGCCGTTGTCAGAGTGCAGCACCAAAGGACGACCCGCTGTTCGCTCACGCAAACACCCCTTCTCAAGCAGCACGCAGGCGTTCTCAGCACATTCGGATTCATGGACTTCGTTAACTACAAGCTTGCGGCTGTAGATGTCTTTGACCATGTACCAGTAGTAGAAACGCCCCTTGATCGTGGTCGGCAACCATGTGATGTCCCAGCACCACACCTGGTTCGGGCCATCCGCTCGATGCGTAGTCAAGATTCGGCGTTTCGGTGCTTTAGCCCGGCCTCGGCGCACATTTTGATTCGCCTCTTTGAGCACTCGATAGAAAGTCGACTCCGATGCTAGGTAAATGCCTTCATCCGCTAACTTTGGCACGATCTGATGCGGCGTCAGACTTGCATAACCTGGCTGATTTGCAGCGGCTAATACTGCCTGTCGCTCCGCCACACTTAGCTTGTTCGGTGGTGCCTTGCGTTGAACTGTCTGACGCCTATCACCGTTGCTATGGCGCCAGCGCTGGATCGTTCGAAGGCACAGCCCTAGCTCGCGGCACGCATGGGATCTTCTTGCCCCCGCTTCCACAGCTTCGGCTATTAAACCTAACGCCTGCATGCGATCTGAGGGACTGATCAGTCTTCCTTGTCCTTGCCCCAGATCGCATTGGCTTTTTTTCGCAGTTCCAGTAAAGCCTCCGCCTCTTTGCGACCAGCATCTGACTTCGACAACTGACGTTCTAGTTCCTTGATGCGTCGTTGTTCGGCAGTTTTCTTGGCGCAAGGTTGGGGCTCAGCTACCTCGTTGGCGTTCTGGCAAGCCAAACGCCACTGCTGGATCTGCTCAGGGAATATCCCTTTCATACGGCAATACTGTGAGAGCTCAATCTCACTCAAGGGAGCTGTCTCCATGACAGCATTGAATTTGTCGGCGCTGGACCATTGATCGCTGGTCTTGTTGTTACCAGGGACGATCAACCCTTTATCTCTAGCCATTTGTCTCCAGTTTCGCAGCGACTGCGGAGTAACGCCGATTGCAACGGCAAGCTCCGCCACAGAACGGTTCAGAGGCGGCATCATTTGCTGGACAGCCCAGTCTCTGAACTCATTGTCATAATGCTTTTTCATTACTGTGCACCTTCGCCCCCTTGAATAATTGAGTCAATCAGTAGAGGCGACAGGTAGGCTGACACGGGGGGAACGCGACAAAAAGTAACCAAAAAACGCTGCGCTCCGATCATCCAGCCCCTACGCTGCGCTCCGGGGTTCCCTCACTCCGGTCTCGCTCCCGGGAGGACCGCGCTGCAGGCCCCATCCTGGGGCCCAGCGCTTGACGGGCATCCATGCCCGTCACCTCCCTCCGCAAGGCCTGCGTTCGGCCTCCTGAAGTCGCGAAGATCAAAAGCAAGATCAAGATCAAGATCAAGATCAAGAGCCGGCGCCGATGGCGTGGCTCGGCATCGGATTATTTCATTTCGCATGCACCGTAATCGCCACCAACCGCACCACCACCGGCCTGACCATCAACACGCAAACGAACGCCACTGGCATCGCCAATTGATAGGCCTTTAGCACATTGCTCAGGTACTGCGCAGTAACCCCGGCATTCGCCGCGGTGATCACGAAGCACATTAGCAGCGCCATGATTGACGACATGAAAAAGGCAAAAACGTAGGGCGTAGCGCCCGGGTGCAATTTGCGTCGGCTGCGCGACTGGGACAGGTTGCTCATGTGGACTCCTGAAAGGTGAGTGGACGCGCAGGTTAACAATCCCCTCAGCCGCAGCTGTAGACCAGCCTCGCTGAGTTCTTTATAAAGAGATTCTTATGAATGCACGAGCTCTCGCATGGACCTGCTCAACGCCATCCGCAGCTTCATCAAGGTGGTCGAGGCCGGCAGCATCGCCGGGGGCGCCCGTACCCTGGGCCTTAGCCCGGCAGCGGTCAGCCAGAACCTGGCACGCCTGGAGGGCCATCTGCAGGTGCGCCTGCTCAGCCGTACCACCCGCAGCATGGCGCTGACGCCGGCGGGTACGCAGTATTATGAGCGTGTCAGGCATATCGAACGTGACCTGGCCCTGGCGGAGCAGGCCATCGCTACGCCAGACAGTGAACCCCAAGGGCGGCTTTGCATCGCCTCTACATCCGCGTTTGGCCGCCACGTGCTGGCGCCACTGATACCCGCCTTCAGTGCCCGCTATCCACTGCTTTCGATAGAGTTGCTAACGACTGATCGTCGGGTCAACCATGCACGTGAAGACGTCGACGTCAGCCTGCGCATTGCCCCGCAGCTGGAAGACCAGCTGATGGCCAGGCATATCGCTCGGATCCCGTTCATTTGCTGTGCCTCGCCCGGGTACTTGCAAAGCGCTGGGGTGCCGGGTTCGCCTGAGGCATTGCGCGACCACCGTTGCCTGGTGTTCCGTTACCCGGTGGATGGGCGGTTTCTGCGCTGGGGTTTCATGCGTGATGGGCTGCGTTTTGAAGCGGAGTTCGGCAGTGTACTGATCAGCGACGACATCGACGCCCTGACCCAGATGGCGCTGCACGATGGCGGTATCACCCGCCTCGCCGAGTTCATGGTGCGACCGCACCTGGCCAGCGGTGCGCTGGTGCCGTTGTTCGAGTACAGCGACAGTGGCCAGGCCTACGCCCAGACCGAACCAATGGACATCTACCTGTGCCTGGCCGACCGTTTCGCCATGACCGCGAAAGTGCGTGTGTTCATGGACTACCTGCGTGAATGCCTGGGGGACAGTTGGCAGGTGCAGGCATGAAAAAACCGCCACGAGGGCGGTTTTTAATGGGGTGCGTACGAATCAGAAGCGGTAGGTGAGGGATGCACCGATACCGTGAGCGCTGTTCTCGTACTTGGCCTGGTAGCTGCCTTTGGTCGCGCTTACCTGATTGACCTTGGTGTCTTCTTCCCACAGGTAGGAATAGGCCACGTCGATGGTCATATCGTCGGTTGGACTCCAGCCGGCACCCAGGCTGAACACCTTGCGGTCGCCCGTCGGGATACGTGGTGAACGGTCATGGTTGTTGGTCGGCGACTGGTCGACGGTGAAGCCGGTGCGCAGCACCCACTCCTTGTTGACCTTGTACGACGCACCAATGGCGTGGGCCCAGGTGTCATGCCAGTTCTGTTCTTCGGTGATGGTCTGGAACGCCGAACCTGCCAATGGCGCCGGGACATCGTTCTGCACGGTGATGTCTTTCAGGCGGCTCCAGCGGGTCCAGGTGCTGCCTGCATACAGGGTCCACTGGTCGTCGAGTTCGTGGGTAACCGAGAAGTCGACCGATTCCGGCGTCTTGATCTTCAGCGAGGCGTCGAACTTGTTGCCGTTGAACGGCCCGATCAGCGGGGTGCTGACGCGGGTCTTGCCCTCGAGCTTGTAGTCGACCATCGAGTGGTAGGTCAGACCGAGGCGGGTGCTGTCGGTAGCCTGTACCAGGATGCCGATGTTGTAACCAACGGCGGTATCGTCGCCCTTGATTTTCACTTCGCCATCGTTGCGGCCGGGGGTGAACGGGTTGATCAGGCTCGAACCCAGTTCACCCTTGATGCGGTTGATGGTAGGGCCGAAACCGATCGAGACCTTGTCATTGAAGGCGTAGCTGACGGTTGGCTGGAAGGTGACTACCTCGACGTGGCTCTTCTTGCCCCAGTAGCGTGCGGCATCATCGCTGCCGTAGTCGGTTACCAGGCCGAACGGTACATAGACACCGAAGCCGACGCTCCAGTGGTCGTCGATCGGCTTGACGTAGTAACCCATGGGGACGCCAACGAGAGGCACCATGTCACCATCGGTTTCCCCCCCGAGGTTGCTGCCCCGGCCCGAGATGTCGGACTTGGCGATGACGGCAGCGCCGCCCACGGTGAATTGTTCGCGTTTGAGGCGAGACATGCCGGCCGGGTTGCCAAACACGGTGCTGGCATCTTCGGCAGAAGAAGAACGTCCCGCGAAACCTGTCCCCATGCTGCTGATGCTCTGTTCGTTCAGGGCGAAGCCTGCAGCGAACACTTGGCTGGATGCCACGGCAACAGCGACGGCGAGGGAGGTTTTGAGCATTACTTTTTTCATTATTAGAAAACTCCTTGGGATCTCCGGGGCGAAAAGCTACCAACAAATCACGCACCGCGCCATAGCCTCAATCGCAGAAGATAGAGCCGTTTTGTAGGACAATCCGACCAAAATTCCCTTTTTTCCGGTAATGTTGTAGGACGATTCTTAAGATACCTGTGGCAATCTCTGATCTATGCAGGTCTGCCAGGCATGAGTGAAGTCGCGCAAGCGACCTTGGGGGTGGAAAATCTGGCGCCATATCCGCGCCAATGCCAACAGGTCGTCAGCGGCAGGCAGTGGCGTGGCCTGCTCTTCGATGAGCATCCAGGCAATGGCTGTGGAATAGCGCAGGTTTACGGTGAGTTCCAGGTGCGGGCCGCCGAGGAAGGCGTGCTGGCTGGCCAGGCCGCGCACAAGGCTGGCCAGGTCGGGGTCGCGGGCCAGGTAATCATCCCAGAGCGCCTGGTGACGGTGTTCGCCAATGCGGTAAAGGCCGTGCCCGCGTCGGTCATGCAAGGCGGACCCGAGCGCCGACTGGCTGGCGGCAATGCCCAATAGCAGGGCTTCCGCGCTGGCACAGTGACGGTTCAGGTAGACCAGGGTGGGTCGGATCACATACTGACACAATTCATTCGCCGCAATACCCATGATGCCCTCGAGCAATTAAGGGCCGGACGGGCGCTGGAGCTTGGCAGCTGGTGAATGATCAGGCCCGCCGGAAGCGGCAAGCACCGCTCGAGTTGAAGTGTAGTGTGATAATCGTGGTGTAAAGGGCTGTTTTTAAATCGATTGCTGCCTGACGTACCGGGCTATATGCCCGTAGGCAATTACGCCAAGAACGTTCAGGCAGGCTTGCGATGGGATGATTCAGCGCTTGAATGCCCCGGTATTCGCCACTCACGCGGTGAGCGATTGGCGAGTCCGGGCGATGACCGCCTGCAGCGGTTCATTGCGGCTGTACTGTTCATGGTACAGGCGCTCGGTGTGGCAGGCGACGCCGTGTTCGTCTACCAAGGTGAAGCTGAAGCTGCCCTTGCGTGGGGCAACGATAAGGCACTTCAACGGCGAGAAGGCCTGGGAGAGCGTGCCAATGGCAGCCTGAATCTGATGATGAGTTTGCATATTGTTGGAGGTTCCTGCTTTAAACACGGGAGATATGATCCGTGCATGATAGAAACGTTCCAGTGACGCCTTTATTAAGGGACGAACGAACCTGACTGGAACAAAGCAGCCAGAGAGAGCGCAATCAAAAGTGGGCGCTTGGGCTGACTGGTAGGTACTTCGGAAGGCAGGCAGCACGTCGGGGCCAAGGTTCTAGGCCGTCGGGTGGAATCCTGATCAATCTGTCACGTGATTCGTGCTTGAGCAGCCTGAGGCTGGCGAGTGAATCATCGAATGGGCAATCCTGCTTCAGCAGCGCACTCTTGGGAAAGTGGGTCTGCAAGGATGTTGTGGCCCGAATTGACTTTCAGCTTGGTACTAACGAGGCGCACCTTACCGGAAATACCGGCGCTTGGCAAGCACTACGTTTGTTCAGGTGAGCCGAGCAGTATGGCGCGTATTTGTACCGCTGTGAAGAGGGGGCAAATAGCCCGCACACAGGCGGATGTGCCCATTTCGTGCACTCATATGAGGGATCATGGTGCACTTGTTCACATTCGGGGCAAGGGTTGTAACAGGCCGGCAACAGGCTGCAACGGCCTCGCCAATGCCTTGACTAGGCGGTTAAGTCAATGAAAAAAAACACTATTTTCAGCTGGTGAAAAAATCGTCAGTTTGACACAAAGCCCCAATTCACGGGGCTTTGCGGGGTGTGCAAGGGGGTTGTCCACCGAGTTATCCACAGGAACTGTGGATTGTCCCGGGCGCTTGCTCTAGAACGGGCGTGCCAGCAGTGCAGTGAACTGTCCGACAATCGACATGCCCCGACAGACCGGTCGGTCATCCACTCGAAAACGTCAAGAAAAGATCATTGAAATATTTTTTCAATTCTCCATAAATCGACAGTTCACAGCGAAAAAAAAAGAGTAGAGTGGCGCGCCTTTCGAGTTGCCAAACCTGTTGCTCATGAAGTTTCGCGGTAAACACCTCGCCAGCGCTGCAGCATCGACGCCTCCTTCCGAGCGCTTTTCCTTGAAAGTGGCCTTGTGGCTGCTCGACAGCCCGCGCCTGGGCGACAAGCCCCAGGTCAAGCACCTGGCCGGGCGCCTGCTCAAGCAGCCGGCGCGTCAGGGCGTGGTGGTGGCACAGAGCCGCTTGGGGCAGATGCTGTGCCGCGATTGTGGCAACGCCCGTGACCGGCGTATTGGCCACGAACTGCTGCGCCAGGCAGCCCGCGCCGGTGACCGGCGAGCACAGCTGGAGTATGCGCGGCTATGCCAGCAAAACGATCCGGACCAGGCGAAGTAATGCTCCGACAAGCCCCAGGCTGATAAGCTGCACTCAATTTGCATCAGCGTGATCGGGGTAAGCATGACAGTGGATCTGGCCAGCATTCTGCTGGGCTTGGTGGCAGGTGCTTTACCCTGTCTTTTTTGGGTCATGCAGGTGCAGCGCCGGCAGGGCGCACGGCAAGGCGAGCAGGCCTTGCTCGAAGAGCGCCTCAACGCAGCCCTGCTGGCCCAGGCCGGCCTGCAGGCGCAGCTTGAGGCCAGCCGCGACGAAGTCAGCGACCTCAGCGAAGCCAACACCGTCAAGCAGGCCCAACTGGCCGCCCAGGGCCGTGAACTTGAACTGCTGCAGATCGACCGCGACAACGCCCGTGACGCTGCCCACGCCTGGAGCCTGGAGCGCGCCAACCGTGAAGCCGAGCTGCGTCGTCTGGAGTCTCAGGGTGCGCGCCTGGAGGCTGAACTGCGCGAACAGCAAGAAAGCCATCAGCAGCGCCTGGAAGACCTGCAGGAAGCCCGCGACACCCTGCGCGCCCAGTTCGCCGACATGGCCACCAAGATCTTCGACGAGCGCGAGCAACGCTTCGCCCAGACCAGCCAGCAGCACTTGGGCCAGTTGCTCGACCCGCTCAAGGAGCGTATCCAGTCCTTCGAAAAACGCGTCGAAGAAAGCTATCAGCAGGAAGCCCGCGAACGCTTTTCCCTGGGCAAAGAGCTTGAGCGCCTGCAACAGCTCAACCTGCGCCTGTCCGACGAAGCCACCAACCTGACCCAGGCCCTCAAAGGCCAGAAAACCCAGGGCAACTGGGGCGAACTGATCCTCGAGCGGGTGTTGGAACATGCTGGCCTGGAAAAAGGCCGCGAATACCAGACCCAGGTCAGCCTCAAGAGCGCTGACGGCGAGCGTTTCCAGCCCGATGTGCTGATCATGCTGCCCGGCGACAAACAGGTGGTGGTGGACGCCAAGGTCAGCCTTACGGCGTACCAGCAGTTTGTCGCCAACAACGACGAGGCCGCGCTCAAACAGCACGTGCAGTCACTGCGCAGCCACGTCAAAGGCTTGTCGAGCAAGGACTACAACCGCCTCGAAGGCCTGCACAGCCTGGATTTCGTGCTGCTGTTCGTGCCCATCGAAGCGGCCTTTTCGGCAGCCCTGCAGGCTGAGCCGAATCTGTTCCAGGAAGCCTTCGACCGGCATATCGTGATCGTCAGCCCTACCACCCTGCTGGCTACTTTGCGGGTGATCGACAGCCTGTGGAAACAGGAGCGCCAGGGCCAGAACGCCCGGGAAATTGCCGAGCGCGCCGGCTGGCTTTACGACAAGTTCGTGTTGTTCATCCAGGACCTGGATGAGCTGGGCAGCCGCCTGCAACAGGTGGACAAGGCTTATGCCGCTGCCCGTAACAAGCTGTGCGAAGGGCGCGGCAACCTGGTCAGCCGCAGCGAACAGCTGAAGCTGCTGGGCGCCCGCGCCAGCAAGAGCCTGCCGGCAGACTTGCTGGAACGGGCGCTGTCCGATGAGGTGCCGGACACCACAGTTACTGAACCTGGCTCAGATGGCGATTGAGCATGGCGCGCAAGGCTGCCGGCTTGACCGGTTTGGCCAGGTAATCCAGGCCTGCCGCATGCACCATGGCGATGGTTTCCTTGCTGCCGTCGGCGCTGATCACCACCCCTGGCACCGGTTCGCCCAGGCGCGCGCGTAGCCAGCCCATCAGCCCGGTGCCGGTCTCGCCGTCATCCAGGTGGTAGTCGACCAGTGCCAGATGCGGGCGCATGCCCTTGGCCAGCAGGGCTTCGCATTCCGCCTGGTTGCGCGCGGTCCATACCTGGCAGCCCCAGCGGCTGAGCAGGCTGTTCATGCCAATCAGGATGCTGTCTTCGTTGTCCACGCACAGCACTTGCAGCCCGGCCAGCGGCTGGCCGCCCTGTTGTTCAGCGGGGGCGCTTGGCGCCGGGGCGGCCTGGCGGGCAATCGGCACGCTGACGCGGAACACCGTGCCCTTGCCCGGCCACGACCGCACTTCCAGCGGGTGCCCCAGCACCCGGCACAGGCCGTCGGCAATTGCCAGGCCCAGGCCCAGGCCTTTCTCGGCGCGTGTCTGGTGACTGTCCAGGCGCTTGAACTCCTGGAAGATCACTTGCAGCTTGTCGTCGGCGATGCCCGGGCCACGGTCCCACACCTCCAGCCACAGGCGCTCGCCCTGGCGGCGCGCGCCCAGCAGGATCGGGCTCTTGCCGTAGCGCAGGGCATTGGTGAGGAAGTTCTGCAGTACCCGGCGCAACAGCTTCATGTCGCTGTCCACCCGCAGGCGGCTGCCACGCAGGCGGAACTCCAGGTTTTTCTCGGCCGCCAGCACCTTGAACTCGGCACCCAGCGTGTCGAACAGTTCGTTGAGGGCGAAGGGCTTGGCGTCTGGGGTGATCTTGCCGTTTTCCAGGCGCGAGATGTCCAGCAGGTCGCTGATCAGTTCTTCGGCCGAGCGCAGCGAGCTGTCCATGTGCTGCACCAACTGCTGGGCCTCTTCGTTCATGCCCTCCGCCTGCTGCGACAGGGCGGCGGAGAACAGCCGGGCGGCGTTCAGGGGTTGCATCAGGTCGTGGCTGACCGCAGCCAGGAAGCGGGTCTTGGACTTGCTCACCGCCTCGGCCTGGCTCTTGGCTTCGGACAACGCCTGGTTCAGTTGCGACAGTTCGTGGGTGCGCTCGGCCACCCGTTGTTCCAGGCCTTCGTTGGCATCGCGCAGGGCCTGCTCGGCCTCGCGGAACGGGGTGATGTCGGTGAAGCTCATGACGAAGCCGCCACCCGGCATCGGGTTGCCGATCAGCTCGATCACCCGGCCATTGGGGAACAGCCGTTCGGAAGAATGCGCGCGGCCTTGGCGCATCCAGTGCAGGCGCCGCGCCACATGCACCTGCGCTTCGCCCGGGCCGCACAGGCCGCGCTCGGCGTTGTAGCGGATGATGTCGGCAATCGGCCGGCCCACGCTGATCAGCCCGTCGGGGTAGTTGAACAGCTCCAGGTAGCGACGGTTCCAGGCCACCAGGTGCAGGTTCTGGTCGACCACGCTGATGCCCTGGTTGATGTTCTCGATGGCGCCTTGCAGCAGCGCGCGGTTGAACTGCAGCACCTCGCTGGCTTCGTCGGCAATGCGTACCACGTCTTCCAGCTGCATGTCGCGGCCTTCAATGGCGGCCTTGACCACGGCGCGGGTCGACGAGGTCCCGAGCACCCCGGCCAGCAGGCGTTCGGTGTGTTCGATCCAGTCGCCGTCGGCATTCTGGTTGGGGTTGAAGCCCTTGCCCTGGCGGTAGGCAAAGCGGATGAAGCTCTGCCGGGCGCGTTCCTCACCGACAAAACGCGAGGCCAGGGTCAGCAGGTCGTCGATCTGCACCGCCAGCAGTGGCTTGCTGCTGGGGCGGGCGCTGGTCTGCTGGCCGATGAAGCGGCCGGCCTGCCAGTGTTCGGAAACCCGTGTGCGCGACAGTACCGAAACCCAGGCGAACAGGGTGAAGTTGCCTGCCAGCGACAGCACCACCCCTTGGGTCAGCGGGCTGATCGGCAGGCCCAGCGGGTTGCCATGCAGCCATGCCAGCCCTGGGAACAGCTGCAGTGACCAGCCCAGGCTGTGCGCGGCAATCGGCAGGACCAAGGTGTAGAACCACAGGAAGATGCCTGCCGCCAGGCCGGCGAACACGCCGCGACGGTTGGCCTGCTTCCAGTACAGCGCGCCGAGCATGGCCGGGGTGAGCTGGGTGACGGCGGCGAAGGCGATCTGGCCGATGGTCGCCAGGCTGGCGGTGGAGCCCAGCAGGCGGTAGCTGACGTAGGCCAGCAGCAGGATCACCACGATGGTTACCCGGCGTACCGAGAGCATCCAGTGGCGGAACGCCTCGAACGGCCGCTCGGCGTTGTTGCGCCGCAGCAGCCAGGGCAGCAGCATGTCGTTGGACACCATGGTCGACAGCGCCACCGCTTCGACGATGACCATGCCGGTGGCTGCCGAAGCGCCGCCAATGAATGCCAGCAGGGCCAGGCTTGGGTGCGCCTCGGCCAGTGGCAGGCTGATGACGAACGAGTCGGAGATCACCGTGCCCGGCAGCAGCATCTGCCCGGCCAGGGCAATCGGCACCACGAACAGCGCGGCCAGCACCAGGTACATCGGGAACACCCAGCGCGCCAGGCGCATGTCCTGGGGCTCGATGTTCTCCACCACGGTGACGTGAAACTGCCGCGGCAGGCAAATGATCGCCATCATCGCCACAGCGGTTTGCACCACCATTGACGGCCAGTTGATGGTCTCTTGCCAATAGTCCTGCAAGTGGATCGACTGGCGAGCCTGGCTGAACAGGTCGTCAAAGCCGTCATACAGGTTGAATACGACGAAAATGCCCACGGCCAGGAAGGCCAGCAACTTGATCAGCGATTCGAAGGCAATCGCCAATACCATTCCCCGGTGGTGTTCGGTCACGTCCAGGCTGCGGGTGCCGAACACGATGGCGAATAGTGCCAGCACCAGTGACACCACCAGCGCGGTATCCTGCACGCGGGTGCCGGTGGCGTCGGCGTTGGCCCCGATCAGCAGGTTGACGCCCAGCACGATGCCTTTGAGCTGCAGGGCGATGTACGGCAGCACACCGACCAGGCAAATCAGTGCCACCACCACCGCCAGGGTTTGCGACTTGCCGTAGCGTGCGGCGATGAAGTCGGCGATTGAAGTGATGTTCTGCTGTTTGCTGATCAGCACCATCTTCTGCAGCACCCAGGGCGCGAAGACCATCAGCAGCACCGGGCCCAGGTAGATCGGCAGGAATGCCCAGAGCTGTTCGGCGGCCTGGCCGACGGCGCCGAAGAAGGTCCAGCTGGTGCAGTAAACGGCCAGCGACAGGCTGTACACCCAGGCGCGCAGTTTCGGCGGCAACGGCGTGCTGCGGCGGTCACCATAGAAGGCGATGGCGAACATGACGGCCATATAGGCCAGGGCGACCACGGCGATCAGCCCGCTGGACAACGACATGAAGACTCCGAAGCAAAAAATATAACGCGGTCCCGATCAACCAGTCTGGCACGCAGGCGCCGCTTCGTCAGCGCAGACGATGGTTGTAGGCGAGAGCTTGCTCGCGATTGATCTGAAACAAAACATCAATTTTTTTGAGTGCCCAACCCGTAAAACACCCCCGCCAGCAACACCGACAACACCAGCAGGTAGAAGATTGCCCCCGGCCACAGGTGCACCAGGGCAAACCCTACCATCACCGGCCCCAGCGCAGCCCCCAGGTTGGACAGGTTCTGCGCGCCGTAATACACCCCGCGCAAGTGCTCCGGGGCGATCAGGTCGATGAACATGTATTCGGCAGGGATCACGATGATCTCGCCCAGGGTGAACACCAGCATCGCCAGGCACCAGGCCAGCACCGAGCCTGCCAACGAAAAGCCCAGCAGCCCTGCGATGAACAGGGCCATGCCGGCCAGCAACCAGGGCATCAGGTGCTGACGACTGATGCGTCGGCCAATCAGGTACTGCAGGGCAATCACCGTCACCGCGTTGGTGGTGACCAGGTAGCCGACCAGCCGCGCCGCTTCCGTCGGGCTGCTGGTTACCACCAGGTACTGCGACAGGTAGGCGGTGAACTGGCCGAACACCACCGCGCTCAGCACCCCGCCCAGGGTGAAATACACCAGCCGGCGGTCACGCGCCAGCCCCAGCGCCACCTGGCCGAAGCCGGCCGCAGGCTTGTCCGGTGCGCTCGCCTGCAGGTCACGGTCGCCAAGGCGCCAGTAGGCCAGGCACATGCCCAGGCCAAGCAGGGCCGAGGCGATGAACGGCATGTGGTCGTCCAGTTCCAGCATGGCGACCCCCAGCAGCGGGCCGGCGGCGTAGCCGACGTTGCTGAGGGTGTACTTGATGGCGAACACCTCGGCCCGCTCTTCCACTGGCAGCAAGGCACAGAAGCCTGCCTTGGCGGCGATGTCGACCACTGCAAGCGCCAGGTTGATCAGCACCAGGCACAAAAAGAACAACAGCGCCGATTCACTGACGACCGCGGCGACGAAGGCCAGGGCGAACAGCAGGGTGCTGGCGCTGACCAGCGTGTGGTTGCGCAAGGTGTCGACCAGGTGGCCGCCATACAGGCTCAGCAGCGAAGCGATGATCAGCGCGCCACCTATCAGCAGGCCGATCTGGCTGATCGGCAGCTGGAAGTTGTCGGCCAGGTACACCACCAGGTAGGGCAGGGTAAGGGCGCGGGCGACCGTGAGGGTGAAGGTGGTCAGCAGTAGCAGGCGTACGGTGTGCGGGTAGCGTTTCAGGGCGGCGAGCATTACCACGTCCTTGTTGTTCTGGTTTGCCGAGCACAAGCATAAGCCACATACGGCACCTGCAGGAGCGCCCCGGCTGCTTCTGCAAAAAGCGTGTAGGCTTGCCAGCCAAGGCATTTCCCATGCAGATTTGTGGCCTGACGTGCCCGGCGCGCCTCCAATTGAAAAGCCCTCAGGACCAAGGACGATGAGTCACTCCTCGCAATTCACCTTGCTCGGCAAGCGGCGCTTCCTGCCGTTTTTCATCACCCAGTCGCTGGGTGCCTTCAACGACAACCTGTTCAAGCAATCGCTGATCCTGGCGATCCTGTTCAAGCTCAGCCTGGGCGACGGTGACCGTTCAATCTGGGTCAACCTGTGCGCCTTGCTGTTCATCCTGCCGTTCTTTCTGTTTTCGGCGCTGGGCGGGCAGTTTGGCGAGAAGTTCGCCAAGGACGCGCTGATCCGTGCGATCAAGCTGGCCGAGATCGTCATCATGGCAATCGGTGCGCTTGGCTTCATCACCAACCACCTGGCGCTGATGCTGGTGGCGCTGTTCGGCATGGGGACCCACTCGGCGCTGTTCGGCCCGGTGAAGTACTCAATCCTGCCGCAGGCCCTGCGCGAGGAAGAGCTGGTCGGCGGTAACGGGCTGGTAGAAACCGGCACATTCCTCGCCATTCTCGCTGGCACCATCGGCGCCGGGGTCATGATGTCGGCCGACAGCTATGCCACGGTGGTGGCTGGTGGGGTGGTCGGCACTGCGGTGCTTGGCTACCTGGCCAGCCGCTGGATCCCGCGGGCCGCGGCCGCCTCGCCGAGCATGCCGCTGGACTGGAACATCTTCAGGCAGTCGTGGGCGATCCTGCGCATGGGCCTGGGGCAGCCGCCCGCCGTATCGCGCTCGATCGTGGGTAACTCGTGGTTCTGGTTTGTCGGTGCCATCTACCTCACACAGATCCCGGCCTACGCCAAGGACTGGCTGCACGGCGATGGCACAGTGGTCACCCTGGTGCTGACGCTGTTCTCGGTGGGCATCGCCCTGGGGTCGTTGCTGTGCGAGAGGCTTAGCGGGCGCAAGGTAGAGATCGGCCTGGTGCCGTTCGGCTCGTTCGGCCTGACCCTGTTCGGCCTGCTGTGGTGGTGGCACTCCGGCGATGTGCCGGCTGCAGCTGCGCCGCACGACTGGCTGGCGCTGCTGGGTATAGGCCAGGCCTGGTGGATCCTGCTGTCGATCGTGGGCCTTGGCGTGTTCGGTGGCTTCTACATTGTGCCGCTGTATGCGCTGATTCAGGCACGCACGGCCGAAGACCAGCGCGCCCGGGTGATTGCGGCCAACAACATCCTCAATGCCTTGTTCATGGTGGTGTCGGCGGTGCTTACCATCATCCTGATGGGGCTTGCCGAGCTGAGTATCCCGCAGCTGTTTCTGGTGGTGTCGCTGCTAAATATCGCGGTCAACGCCTACATCTTCAGGATCGTGCCCGAATTCACCATGCGCTTCCTGATCTGGCTGCTCAGCCATTCGATGTACCGTGTGCAGCACCGCGACCTTGAGCGCATCCCTGACGAAGGCGCGGCGCTGCTGGTGTGCAACCACGTGTCGTTCGTTGATGCATTGCTGCTGGGAGGAGCAATCCGCCGGCCGATCCGCTTTGTGATGTATTACAAGATCTACAACCTGCCAGTGCTCAACTTCGTGTTCCGCACTGCAGGCGCCGTCCCGATTGCCGGGCGCAACGAAGACCCCGCCACGTACGAACGTGCGTTCGCGCGCATTGCCAGGTACCTGGCCGATGGAGAGCTGGTGTGCATCTTCCCGGAGGGCAAGTTGACTGGCGATGGTGAGATCGATGTGTTCAAGGGCGGCGTCAACCGCATCCTCGAAGAAACACCGGTGCCGGTGATCCCGCTGGCTTTGCAAGGGCTGTGGGGCAGCTTCTTCAGCCGCGACCCGGCCAAGGGCTTCTTCAAGCGCCTGTGGTCGCGGGTAACCATCGTGGCGGGCGCCGCCATCCCGGTGGAGGCAGCGCAGCCTGAGCTGTTGCGCGAGCAGGTCAGCCGCCTGCGCGGTGACCTGCGATAGGGGAGGGGGTTAGCTGGCGCTGACTTTCAGGCCGACCAGGCCGCAGATGATCAGCGCCACACTGACCAGCCGCACCAGGGCCATGGACTCGCCGAACAGGATGATCCCGGCGATGACTGTGCCGACTGCGCCAACACCCGTCCAGATGGCATAGGCGGTGCCCAGCGGCAGTTCTTTCATGGCCAGGCCCAGCAGGCCCAGGCTGATGACCATGGCGCCGACCGTGAGTACGGTGGGAATCGGTTTGCTGAAGCCGTCGGTGTATTTCAGGCCTACGGCCCAGCCGACCTCGAACAGGCCAGCGAAGAACAGGATGATCCAGGACATGAGTGTGTCTCCATCGTTTGAATGATGGGGCCGTCCCCGGAATGGTCACGCGGTGCGTCGTGAGGTCGTCCTCACAGTGGGCAATATAGTGCACACCCGAAGGTTTCAGGGCAAGCCAGTACTGGCCCTTTCGCGGGCAAGCCCGCGAAGAGGCCCGTACAGGCACCCTCAATGCCTGGCAGGCTCCACTTCTTCAGCTTCCACCGCAGGCTCATCCATCCGCCGGAACCAGGTCGACAGCAGCGCCCCGGAAATATTGTGCCAAACACTGAACAACGCACTGGGCACTGCCGCCAATGGCGAAAAGTGCGCCGCCGCCAGCGCCGCCCCCAGCCCGGAGTTCTGCATCCCCACCTCCAGCGCCAGCGACTTGCGTTGGGCCAGCGGCAACTTGCACAGCTTGCCGGTCAGGTACCCCAGCAAATAGCCAAAGCTGTTGTGCAGCATCACCACCGCCATGATCAACAGCCCCGATTCGGCGATCTTCGCCTGGCTGGCCGCCACCACCGCGCACACGATCATCACGATGCTCACCACCGACACCAGCGGCAGTACCTGCACCGCCGCCTGCACCCGTGCACCGAGCAGGCGCTGGGCCAGCACGCCGAGCACGATCGGCAGCATCACCAGCTGCAGGATCGACCAGAACATGTCCATGAAGGACACCGGCAACCAGGCCGACGCCAGGAACCAGATCAGCGCCGGGGTCAGCAGTGGTGCCAGCAGCGTGGTTACTGCAGCAATCGCCACGGCCAGCGCCAGGTCACCACGCGACAGCCAGACCATCACGTTCGAGGCGGTGCCGCTCGGGCAGCAGCCGACCAGGATCACGCCCACGGCAATTTCCGGCGGCAGGTGGAACAGCTGGCACAGCAGCCAGGCCATGCCCGGCATGATCACGAAGTGCGCGACCACCCCCAGCATCACCCGCCAGGGCTGGCGGGCGAGGGCGGCGAAGTCGTCGAGCTTGAGGGTAAGGCCCATGCCGAACATCACCAGCCCAAGCAGCGGCACGATGGCGACCTTCAAGGCGATGAACCATTGCGGTTGCAAAAAGGCCAGCACGGCAAACACCAGCACCCACAGGGCGAAGGTATTGCCGACGAAGCGGCTTAAGGCGGCGAGGGCACGCATGGGGCAATTCCTTTTCTACTTATAGCTTTGTGAATTTCCAGGGCCCTATCGCCGGCAAGCCAGCTCCCACAGGTACGCCACAGGTTCGGAAAACCGTGGTGTATCTGTGGGAGCTGGCTTGCCGGCGATAGGGCCGGTGCAGGCAAAATGGCCTTCAGGCCTGCACTGGCATCTCAAGACACATCAGACCCCTTGTGGAATCTCCTCCCCACCCAGCGCCTCGAACAGCACCGGCAGGAACTCGGTAAAGGTCATCATCATCAGCAGGAAGCTGGCATCGAACTGCTGCGCAGCCTCATCGCCACCGTCCTGCTCGGCCTGCTCCTGCAGCAGCTCTTCGAACTTCAGGCGCTTGATCACCATCTTGTCGTCCAGAATGAACGACAGCTTGTCCTGCCAGGCCAGGGCCAGCTGGGTTACCACCTTGCCAGTGCTCAGGTGCAGCTGGATTTCCTCGCCGGTCAGGTCCTGGCGCTTGCAGCGCACGATACCGCCGTCTTCGGCGGTGTCACGCAGTTCGCACTCGTCCAGTACATAGAAGCCTTCGGCGGTTTGCTGCGACTTGACCCAGTCGGTCATGGTGGCGGTTGGCGCAATCTTCACCGTGGCCGGGCGCACCGGCAGCGAGCCCATCACTTCACGCAGGGTCGACAGCAGGTCTTCGGCGCGCTTGGCGCTGGCCGAGTTGACCAGGATCACACCCAGGCGCGGGGCGATGGCGGCGAAGATCATCGAGCGGCGGATGAACGCACGCGGCAGGAAAGCCTGGATGATCTCGTCCTTGATCTGGTCGCGTTCTTTTTTATAGACCTTGCGCATCTGCTCGGTCTCGATCTCTTCGACCTTTTCCTTGACCGCGTCGTTGACCACGCTGCTCGGCAGGATGCGTTCTTCCTTGCGTGCGGCAATCAGCAGGAACTCGCCGCTGACATGCACCAGGGGAGCGTCTTCGCCTTTGCCGAACGGCGCGACGAAACCGTAGGTGGTCAGCTCCTGGCTGGCGCAGGGGCGGGCCGGCTTGCTGGCCAGTGCGGCTTCCAGCGCTTCAGGCTCGAACGGGACTTCCTGGGTCAGGCGGTAGGTCAGCAGGTTCTTGAACCACATGAGGGGTAACTCTCCTTAATGCATAAGGCGGGCATTATTCTCCGAGCGGAGCTCTGAGGCCAACCCTGTCAGAGGGCCAGCAGTGGCTTATGCGTGAAAGAAACACCCGGCAACGCTAGGCCTTTGAAAGGAATGAAGTTTTTTTTGAAAAAAGTTTAAAAATTGCTTGCCAGGGTGCGGGGTCGTCCGTAGAATGCGCGCCACACCGAGACGAAGGGTGATTAGCTCAGCCGGGAGAGCATCTGCCTTACAAGCAGAGGGTCGGCGGTTCGATCCCGTCATCACCCACCACTCGATGTATAGCGCAGCGGTAGTTCAGTCGGTTAGAATACCGGCCTGTCACGCCGGGGGTCGCGGGTTCGAGTCCCGTCCGCTGCGCCATATTCCACTTCCAGGCCAACTGAACACCTGGAAGTAACAAAGAAAGCGACCTTAGGGTCGCTTTTTTGTGCCTGAATTTTGGTGTTTAAACGAAGTTTGAAAAAACTTCGATAAGTGCTTGCCAGAGTGCAAAGTCGCCCGTAGAATGCGCGCCACACCGAGAGACATGGGTGATTAGCTCAGCCGGGAGAGCATCTGCCTTACAAGCAGAGGGTCGGCGGTTCGATCCCGTCATCACCCACCACTCGATGTATAGCGCAGCGGTAGTTCAGTCGGTTAGAATACCGGCCTGTCACGCCGGGGGTCGCGGGTTCGAGTCCCGTCCGCTGCGCCATATTCCGCTTCCAGGCCCACTGAACACCTGGAAGTAACAAAGAAAGCGACCTTAGGGTCGCTTTTTTTGTGTCTGCAATTTTTGTATCAGCGCTCTTCTTCTCGCAACGTCAGCACCTCGAACCCGTCCTCGGTCACCGCCACAGTATGCTCCCACTGCGCCGACAGGCTGTGGTCGCGGGTAATCACTGTCCAGCCATCCTTCAATGTGCGCGTACCGCGCCCACCCTGGTTGATCATCGGCTCGATGGTGAACACCATCCCCGGCTTCAGCTTCATGCCCATGCCGCGCTGGCCAATGTGCAGTACTTCAGGCCCTTCATGCATCTGCTGGCCGATACCATGGCCGCAATACTCGCGTACTACGCTGTAGCCCGCCGCCTCGGCATGGGCCTGGACGGCGTGGCCGATATCGCCCAGCGTGGCCCCGGGGCGCACCTGCTCGATGCCCTTCCACAGCGCGTCGTAGGTGGTGTCGACGAGGCGTCGGGCTTCATCGCTGATGTGCCCGATGCTGTACATCTTCGACGAGTCGGCAATGTAGCCGCCTTGTTCCAGGGTGATGTCGACGTTGATGATCGAGCCTTCCTTCAATACTTCATCGGCATTGGGCATGCCATGGCACACCACATGGTCCACCGAGGTATTGAGCGAATAAGGAAAGCCGTACTGGCCTTTGCTCGCCGGCCGGGCCTTGAGCGTGTCGACGATGAATGCTTCGGCACGGTCGTTGATCTGCATCGTGGTCACGCCGGGGCGGATGAAACCGTCGAGGTCGGCGAAAACCTGGGCCAGTAGTTGGCCTGCGCGGCGCATCAGGTCGAGTTGGGCGGGGGTCTTGAGAATCACCTGGGACATAGGGGGAGGGCAGTTGCTCATGCTGTAATTTGCCCCAGCATAGCGCCAGGGGGCGTGAGGTTGCCACCGCATGGTGCGTGAACTGGGCAGGCCTCTTCGCGGGCACGCCCGCTCCCACAGGCACATCACCACCCTCAGGCCCTGTGGAATCCCTGTGGGAGCGGGTTTACCCGCGAAGAGGCCGGTACAGCTGGCCCACTAATTGCTGATCCACCTCAATCCCGGGCTATCAACGTCGACAGCCCACAAAACTTCACGACAAAGGCGCCGTGTTGCCCCCGCTTGCTCAGCAAGCCAGGGCAGCCGGCGCCTTTTTGCGTTTCCCACAGGAGCCCGCCCATGGCCAACAGCGAAGTACGCAGCGTCTGCCCCTACTGCGGCGTTGGCTGCGGCATCGTCATAAGCGTTGCCGATGGCAAGGTCGTCAAGGTCAGCGGCGACAAGCAGCACCCCAGCAACTTCGGCCGGCTGTGCACCAAAGGCCTCACTGCGCACGTGCCGCTGACCGCCGCCGGCCGCCTGGAAGACGCCTATGTGCGCCAGCAGCGCAACCAGCAACCGGCGCGCACCGGCATGGACCAGGCCATCGCCGACACCGGCAAGCGCTTGCGCGGCATCATCGACCAGCACGGCCCCGACGCCGTGGCGCTGTACGTGTCGGGGCAGATGTCGCTGGAGGCTCAGTACCTGGCCAACAAGCTGGCCAAAGGCTTTATCCGCACCCGCCACATCGAGTCCAACTCGCGCCTGTGCATGGCCAGCGCCGGCAGCGGCTACAAGCTGTCGCTCGGCGCTGACGGCCCGCCTGGCAGCTACCAGGATTTCGAGCACGCCGACGTGTTCCTGGTGATCGGCGCCAACATGGCCGACTGCCACCCCATCCTGTTCCTGCGCCTGCTCGATCGGGTCAAGGCCGGCGCGAAGCTGATCGTCGTCGACCCACGGCGCAGCGCCACCGCCGACAAGGCCGACCTGTTCCTGCAAGTACGCCCCGGCAGTGACATGGCCTTGCTCAACGGCTTGTTGTATCTGCTACACCGCAATGGCCACACCAACCCCGACTTCATCGCCCGCCACACCGAAGGCTGGAACGAACTGCCAGCCTTCCTCGATGACTACACCCCCGAGCGCGTAGCCGCCATCACCGGGCTGGCCGAGGCCGACATCATCAAGGCCGCCGAATGGATCGGCAGCGCCAACGACTGGATGAGCTGCTGGACGATGGGCCTGAACCAGAGCATTCACGGTACCTGGCACAGCAACGCCATCTGCAACCTGCACCTGGCCACGGGCGCCATCTGCCGCCCTGGTAGCGGGCCTTTTTCGCTGACCGGCCAGCCCAATGCCATGGGCGGCCGTGAGATGGGCTACATGGGCCCCGGCCTGCCAGGCCAGCGCTCGGCGTTGGTGGAAGGCGATCGCGCATTTGTCGAGCAGCAGTGGCAACTGCCACCCGGCAGCCTGCGCAGTGAAGGCGGCGAGGGTACGGTGGCACTGTTCGAGCAGATGAACGCGGGTGAAGTAAAAGCGTGCTGGATCATCTGCAGCAACCCGGTAGCCAGCGTTGCCAACCGCCAGCAGGTGATCGATGGCCTGTGCCAGGCCGAATTGGTGATTACCCAGGATGCCTTCCTCGACACCGAAACCAACCGCTACGCCGACATCCTGCTGCCGGCCGCGCTGTGGGCCGAAGGCGAGGGCGTGATGATCAACAGCGAACGCAACCTCACCCTGATGCCGCGCGCCGTAGAGCCGCCAGGGCAGAGCCTGCCCGACTGGCTGATCATCGCCCGGGTGGCCTGCGCCATGGGCTACGCCGAAGCCTTCGACTACCCCGATGCCGAAGCGGTGTATGAAGAAATCCGCCGCTTCCATAACCCCGCCACCGGCTACGACCTGCGCGGCATCGGTTACGCCGAGCTGCGTCAGCAACCACGCCAGTGGCCTTGTGCGCCAGGCCATGGCAGCGATCGCAGCCCATTACGCTACATGAACGACGGCAGCAGCCAGGCGCTGCTGCACGATGCCCAGGGCGATTGCCCGGCGCTGGCGTTCCCCACCTCCAGCGGCAAGGCCCGCTTCTTCGCCCGGGCCTGGTTGCCGGCACCGGAGTTGCCGGATGACGACTACCCCATGGTGCTGAACACCGGCCGCGTGCAGCATCAGTGGCACACCCTGACCAAGTCCGGCAAGGTGCCGGCGCTGAACAAGCTGGAGCCTGGCCCCTTCGTCGAGGTTCACCCAGACGACGCCGTACGGCTTGGCATCGCTGAAAAGGATCAGGTGGCCGTCCGCTCACGGCGCGGTCAAGCCGTACTGCCGGCGCGAATCAGCGACCGGGTCATGCCAGGCAACTGCTTTGCGCCGTTCCACTGGAACGACCTGGTCGGCGAGCAACTGGCAATCAATGCCGTCACCTGCGATGCCGTCGACCCGCTGTCGCTGCAACCCGCTTTCAAGCACTGCGCCGTGGCCCTGCAACGGGTCGCAGGCGAGCGTATCGACGCCCTTGACCTGAACGCTGCCATTTCGGAGCCAGCCCGCATGCCCACTGCCACCCTGTCCCGTCTGCTTGGCCTGGACACCTTGCCAGCCCCGGTGCTGGCAGAAGAAGAGCGCCATTACCTGCAAGGTTTCGTGCTGGGCCTGAACCAGGCCCGCGCCGAGGGCGTGCCCAGCCTGCCGGCCAGTGCGCCACTGGCGGCCAACCACCGGCTGTTTATCGACGGCTTGCTGGCCGGGCTGTTCGCCCAGCCTGCGGCACTGCCCGTTGCGGCGTTGGTGGCGCCACGGCATCAGGTGCTGTGGGCCTCGCAGACCGGCAACGGCGAGCAGCTGGCCGAGCGCTGTGCCGAACGCCTGCGCGGTGCCGGCCTGGATGTGCAGCTCAGTTGCATGCAGGCGGTCAGCCCGAGCCAGCTGCAGGGCGCCGCCAGCGTGGTATTGATCGCCAGCACCTTTGGCGATGGCGATGCGCCCGACAGCGCAGCGGCGTTCTGGCACGCCTTGCAGGGCGAGGAGGGCGCCTGCTGCGCCGAACTGCCCTATGCAGTGCTGGCCTTGGGCGACTCCAGTTACGACCAGTTCTGCGGCTTTGGCCGCAAGCTCGACCAGCGTCTGACCGAACTGGGTGGCCGGCGCCTGTTGCAACGGGTGGACTGCGAGCCAGACTTTGACGAAGCGTTCGCAGGCTGGCTTGACGCGTTGCTGCCCTTGCTGGGCAGGGCCGCTGCGCCACCACCGGCGAGTGAACCTGCACCTATGGCGGGCTGGAGCAAACAACAACCCTGGCCCGCCACCTTGCTGGAAAACCACCTGCTCAACGGCCCCGGTGCCAGCAAGGAAACACGGCAACTGGTGTTCGACCTGAGCGGTAGCGGCTTCAGCTATGCCGCCGGTGATGCCTTGGGCGTGTGGCCGCGCAATTGCCCAGCGCTGGTCGACGAACTGCTGGCGCTGATGCAGCTTGATGGCCAGGCCATGGTCGAGCTGAAGGGCCAACCTGCCATGCCACTGGCCGAAGCCCTGCACGCGCACCTGGAAATCGCCAAGGTCACCACGCAGCAACTGCAAGCCTTCGCGGGCAGCGCCCCGGACCTGCAACGTCTGCTGCAGCCCGAGTGCAAGGCCGAGCTGCAGGACTGGCTGTGGGGCCGGCAACTGGTCGATGTGCTGCGGGCCTTTCCCCAGCAGCTACCGCTGGCCAGCTGGCTTGAACTGCTCAAGCCCTTGCAGCCGCGTCTGTACTCGATCAGCTCCAGCCCGTTAGCGCATCCCGGCCAGGTACACCTGACCGTCTCCACCGTGCGTTATGGCGAGCGCAAGGGCGTGTGCTCGGCCTTCCTCGCCGACCGCGCCCAAGCGTTGAAGGTGGCAATTTTCCCGCAGGCGTCGAGGCACTTCCGGTTGCCCGCGGACGACAGCGTGCCGGTGATCATGGTCGGCCCCGGTACCGGCATTGCGCCGTTCCGGGCGTTCCTCGAAGAGCGGGAGGCGCGGGGGGCGAAAGGGGGCAACTGGCTGTTCTTTGGCGAACAGTGCGCCGCTACCGACTTCTATTACCGGGAGCAGCTACAGGCTTGGCAGGCAAGCGGCCACTTGCGTCTGAATACGGCGTTTTCCCGCGACCAGGCCGAGAAGATCTATGTGCAGCAGCGCATGCTGGAGCAGGGCGCGCAGCTGTGGCAGTGGCTGGAAGCGGGGGCGTATTTCTATGTGTGTGGGGATGCGCAGCGCATGGCCAAGGATGTGGATGCGGCGTTGCGGGCGATTGTGGCTGAGCATGGCGGGATGGATGTGGCGCAGGCGGCTGCCTATGTGGAAGGTTTGAGCAAGGGCAAACGTTATCTGCGGGATGTGTACTGAGTGCACCGGGATGGGCTGATGTGCACCCCGGTTGTGCATTTTGATCGCCTGTAGGGCCCCTTCGCAGCACAAGGCTGCTCCTACAGGAGCACGCGATAGCTGTACCGGCCCCTTCGCAGCACAAGGCTGCTCCTACAGGGGCACGCGATAGCTGTAGGAGCAGCCTTGTGCTGCGAAGAGGCCGGTACAGGTAAAACAATTGGCACAGTCCCTGCTTTACCTCCAATACAACAAGCCCCACTGATCAACGGCGATCAACCCGGGGGCACACCGTGATGAATACAGGCAAAGGCGCCTGGAGCTTCGGCTCCAGGCGCTTTTTTTTTGATCGAGGATCGGCTTATGAAGGCAACAGCGAGCAGCGGGCAACGAGAGCGACTGGTCATCGTCGGCAACGGCATGGTCGGCCACCATTGCGTCGAACAACTGGTCAGCCGCGGCGCCCTGCAGCGCTTCGAGGTGCGGGTGTTCGGCGCAGAGCGCCAACGCGCCTACGACCGCGTGCACCTGTCCGAATACTTCGGCGGCAGCTGTGCCGAGACCCTGGCCCTGTGCGAGCACGATTTCTACAACGCCAACGGCGTGCACCTGCACCTCGGGGAGGCCGTGCTGGAAATCGACCGTGAACGCTGCGAAGTAGTCACCGCCGAGGGGCGCTACGGCTACGACCAACTGGTCCTGGCCACTGGCTCCTACCCCTTCGTGCCGCCGATCGAAGGCTCCAGCGGCAATGCCCGCCTGGTCTACCGTACCCTTGATGACCTCGATGCCATTCGCGCTGCCGCAGCCGGTGCCCGCCGTGGCGTGGTGGTCGGTGGTGGCCTGCTTGGCCTGGAGGCAGCCAACGCCCTCAAGTCGTTGGGCCTGGAAGCCCACGTGGTGGAGTTCGCCCCACGGCTGATGCCGGTTCAGCTGGACGGCGAGGGCGGTGCCGCGCTCAAGGCGCAGATTGAAGCGCTCGGTGTGGGCGTGCACCTGTCGCGCGCCACCCAGTCGATCAGCGCCGGTGAAGCCTACCGCTACCGCATGAACTTCGACGGTGGCGAGCATCTGGAAACCGACCTGATCGTGTTCTCCGCCGGTATCCGCCCGCAGGATGCCTTGGGCCGTGGCTGCGGCCTGGACATCGCCGCCCGTGGTGGCGTGGTGATCGACAACCATTGCCGCAGCAGCGACCCGCGCATCTTTGCCATCGGCGAGTGCGCCTCGTGGAACGGTAGCGTGTTCGGCCTGGTCGCCCCAGGCTACAGCATGGCGCGCAACCTGGCGGCTTTGCTGATGGGGGAAGCGGCGGTAGCGTTTACCGGTGCCGACATGTCGACCAAGCTCAAGCTGCTGGGCGTGGATGTCGGCTCGATTGGTGATGCCCATGGCGCCACCCCCGGTTCACGCAGCTACCGCTTCATCGACGAAGCCAACAGCGCCTACCGCCGGCTGGTGGTGGACGCCAGCGGCAAGCACGTGCTCGGCGCAGTGCTGGTCGGCGACAACAGCTACTACGACACCCTGCTGCAATACGCCCAGAACGGCATCGCCCTGCCAGCCGACCCGGCAGCGCTGATCCTGCCGCAAGGCGGTGGTGCACCAGCCTTGGGCGCCGATGCGCTGCCCGACAGCGCGACCATCTGCTCGTGCCACAACGTCAGCAAGGGCGCGGTGTGCGACGCCATCGACAGCGGGTGCAGCGACCTTGCTGCGGTCAAGGGCTGCACCAAGGCCGGCAGCGGCTGCGGCGGTTGTGCGGCCTTGCTCAAGCAGGTGTTCGAGCACGAACTGACCGCACGTGGCGTAGCGGTGGACAAGAGCCTGTGCGAGCACTTCGCCTACACCCGCCAGGAGCTCTACGGGCTGGTGCGGGTGGAGGGCATCCGCACCTACAGCGAGCTGCTCGCACGCCACGGTAAGGGCCACGTTGGCTGTGACATCTGCAAGCCGGCGGTGGGCAACATCCTCGCCTCCTGCTGGAACCAGCCGATCATGGACCCGGCGCTGGTGCCGCTGCAGGACACCAACGACACCTTCATGGCCAACATGCAGAAGAACGGCACCTACTCGGTGGTGCCGCGTATTCCGGGTGGTGAAATCACCCCCGACAAGCTCATCGTCATCGGCCAGGTGGCCAAGAAGTACGACCTGTACACCAAGATCACCGGCGGTCAGCGCATCGACCTGTTCGGTGCCCAGTTGCACGAGCTGCCGCTGATCTGGGGCGAGCTGATCGAGGCCGGCTTCGAAACCGGCCACGCCTACGGCAAGTCGACCCGCACGGTGAAATCGTGCGTGGGCAGCACCTGGTGCCGTTACGGCGTGCAGGACAGTGTCGCCATGGCCCTGCGCCTGGAAGACCGCTACAAGGGCCTGCGCAGCCCGCACAAGCTCAAGTTCGCGGTGTCTGGCTGCACCCGCGAGTGTGCCGAGGCGCAGAGCAAGGACATCGGCGTGATCGCCACCGACAAGGGCTGGAACCTCTACGTGTGCGGCAACGGCGGCATGCGCCCACGGCATGCCGAGCTGTTCGCCACCGACCTGGACGACGAAACCCTGGTACGCCTGATCGACCGTGTACTGATGTTCTACATCCGTACGGCCGACAAGTTACAGCGCACCTCGGTGTGGCGCGAGAACCTGGAAGGCGGCCTGGACTACCTGAAGCAGGTCGTGATCGACGATAGCCTGGGCCTGGCCAGCGAGCTGGAAAGCCAGATGCAGCATGTGGTCGACCAGTATGAATGCGAATGGGCCAACGCCCTCAACGACCCCGAGAAGCTCAAGCGCTTCCGTACCTTTGTCAACGATCGCCGCGCTGACCCGGACGTGCACTTCGTGCGTGAACGCGAACAACGCCGGCCAGCGGCGCCGCTGCACCTGATCCCTACTGTCGAGGAGGCTGTCTGATGAACCTGTCCAATGCTGCTGTGAAAACCTGTGAGAACTGGCAGGCGGTGTGCCAGGCGCAAGACCTGGTGGCCGATTCCGGGGTCGTGGTGTGGCTCGACGGGGCTCAGGTGGCGCTGTTCTACCTGCCAGGGCAGGCGCAGCCGCTGTATGCGGTGGACAACCGCGACCCACGCTCCGGCGCCAACATCATCGGTCGCGGGCTGGTGGGCAGCGTGCAAGGTGAGTTGGTGGTGGCAGCGCCGCTCTACAAGCAGCACTTCAGCCTGCTGAGTGGGGAGTGCCTGGAGGATGCCGGGCAGAGGTTGCGGGTGTGGCCGGTGCGGTTGAAGGGGGAGGCCGTGGAGCTGTCTGTGGCCTGATCACCATTTGTTGGCTGCCCCCACTTCGCGGGCTTGTCCCGCGAACACGGGCGAAGCCCGTGCCATGCACCGTGTTGGATGCTTCGCGGGGGCAAGCCCGCGAAGAGGCCGGCACCAGCCGGCTAGATCACCAAGCCCTGCGGCGTGCGCCCGGCAAATACATCCACCAGGCTGGCCACCACCATCTCGCCCATGCGCGTGCGGGTCTGCACCGTGGCGCTGGCTCGATGCGGCTGCAGCACCACATCCTCACGCTCGAACAATGCCTCGGGCGCGCGGGGTTCGTCGGCAAACACATCCAGCGCCGCGCCAGCGATTTCCCCGGCCTGCAGCGCCGCGATCAACGCCGGCTCATCCACCAGCTTGCCGCGTGCGATGTTGATCAGGTATCCCTCTGCACCTAACGCCCGCAGCACTTGGCGATCGATCAGCGCCTCGCCCTTGTCGGCCGCCGCCGCCAGGATCAGTGCATCACTGTCCTTGGCCAGCTGCAGCAGGTCTGCCTCAAAGCCGTAAGGCACGTCCAGCGGCTGCAGGTCGGTGTAGCGAATCGGGCACCCGAACGCTGCCGCCCGTTGGGCGACTGCGCGGCCGACGCGCCCCATGCCGACGATGCCCACGCGCATGCCCGACACCTGCCGGGCCAGTGGCAACGGTGCCAGCGGCGTGGCACTGGTGGCCCAATGGCCGGCGCGAACGAAGCGGTCACCGGTGCAGATACCCCGGCACAAGCCGATCAGCAGGCCAATCGCGAGATCGGCGACGTCCTCGGTGAGGGCACCGATGGTTGCCGTTACCTGGATGCCACGATCGCGAGCATAGGCCAGGTCTACCGCGTCGGTACCGACACCATTGACCGCGATCACTTCAAGGTGGGGCAAGCGTGCCATCAGCGCCTGGCTGATACCGGTGTGGCCGCCGGTGATCACGCCGCGAATATTGCCGGCATGCTGGCTGACGTAGGCCTCCTTGTCGGCCTGTTCGTAGTAGCGGTGCACGGTGAACAGCTGTTCCAGGCGCTCGCGGATCTGCGGGATCAGGACAGGGCTCAGTTGCAGGACTTCGGGTTTCATCGGTCACTCCATCATAAACAGGGATCAGCCACGGCCAACGAACGGCATGTTGCTGGCCATCACGGTCATGTTCAGTACGTTGGCGTCCAGCGGCAGCGCCGCGATGTAGCGCACCGCATCGGCCACATGGCGCACGTCCAGCATCGGCTCGGCTGCGACCTCGCCATTGGCCTGGCGTACCCCCCGGGTCATGCGCTCGGACAACTCGGTCAGGGCGTTGCCGATGTCCACCTGGCTACACACGATGTTGTACGGCCGGCCATCCAGCGCCAGCGCCTTGGTCAGGCCAAGCACCGCATGCTTGCTGGCCGTGTAGGGTGCAGTGAACGGGCGTGGGGTGTGCGCCGAGATCGAGCCGTTGTTGATGATTCGCCCACCTTGCGGTTGCTGGCGGCGCATCAGGCCGAAGGCAGCGCGGGCGCACAGGAACACACCGTCGACGTTGGTGGCGATGACGTTGCGCCAGTTCTCCAGCGGCAGCTCGTCCACCGGCACGGCGGGCGCGTTGATACCGGCATTGTTGAAGATCACATCGAGCCGGCCGTGCACTTCTTCGATGGTGGCGAACAGCTGCGCGACGCTCTGCTCGTCGCGTACATCGGTGGGCACGGCCAGCGCCTCACCGCCTGCTGCCAGCGCCTGTGCAACCACGGCTTGCAGGGGTTCGGCGCGGCGCCCGGCGAGCACCAGGCTGAAGCCGTCATCCAGCAGGGCGAGGGCGACGGCGCGGCCGATGCCGCTACCGGCACCGGTGACCAGGGCGATTTTCTTGTTCTGGGTCATGTCGGGTCTCCGTCAGGTTCAGGCTGCGTTGGCTGTTTGCCCGGCAGGGCGGGGGCCGACACGCAGATGCAGTTCGCCGATACCGTCGATGCCGGCGTGTATCGTGTCCCCGGGGTTCAGCGGGGCCACGCCGGGCGGGCTGCCGGTCATGATCAGGTCGCCCGTGCGCAGCGGCAGCTGGCGTGACAGCCGGCTGATCACTTCGGCCAATGCCCAGGTCTGCTGGCTCAGGTGAGCACGCTGGCGCTCCTCGCCATTGACTTGCAGCCACAGCGACGCATCCAGTGGCCAGGCGCATTCGCTGGCGGGGACGATGGCGGTCATCGGTGCCGAGGCCTCGAATACTTTGGCACCTTCCCAGGGCAGGCCCTCGGCCTTGGCCTTGCGCTGGTGATCGCGGCGGGTCAGGTCCAGGCCGGCGGCGAAGCCGAACACGTGCTCCAGGGCGTGTCCCGGGGCAATGTCGGCACCGCCCTTGGCAATGGCCGCGACCAGCTCGATTTCATGGCAGAACTCGTCGGTCTGCGGCGGGAAGGGCAGCTCGCCCGATGCCTCGACGACGTTGCTCGCCGGCTTCATGAAAAACACCGGCTCC
Source organism: Pseudomonas sp. SIMBA_068 (assembly GCF_046534705.1). Classification (NCBI taxonomy): domain Bacteria; kingdom Pseudomonadati; phylum Pseudomonadota; class Gammaproteobacteria; order Pseudomonadales; family Pseudomonadaceae; genus Pseudomonas; species Pseudomonas sp. SIMBA_068. Next base: position 283,092 of record NZ_JAWRYI010000008.1, on the reverse strand, counting down.
AGCGGCGCCGCGCCGTAGGATTCCGGCCACGGGTAGTTGCGGCCGATGCAGAACACCCGGCCGACGGGGAAGCGCGCATCGCTGCTGCGGATCGGCAGGCTGACGATGGCCGGCGGGTTGAACAGGTAGGTCATGGGTGAATCCTCCGTACTGGAGTGGCCAGCGTATCCAGCGGCTGGCCGGCAAAGTTGGACGAAAGCGGGGTTGGATTGGATTATCCAAGTAACCTGTACCGGCCCAATCGCCAGCACAGGCAGTGCAATCTCAAGCAGTTGTTTTCAGCTCGATGCGATAGAGCTTCCCAAGCAGCAGCGAGTAAGACAGCGTGCCCATCAACGCCACGCCGCCGATGAACCAGAACGCCATGGCGAACGAGCCACTGGCGTGCACGATGGCGCCGATCACGATCGGTGTGACGATGCCGCCGATGTTCGCCGCCAGGCTGGTGATGCCGCCGGTCAGGCCGATCAGCTCCTTCGGCGCCACTTCCGACACGGCAGCCCACGACGACGAGGCGATGCCCTGGGCGAAGAACGCCAGGGTCAGCACGGCGATGCACAGCACATTGGAATCGGTGAAGTTCACCAGCACGATCGACATCCCCAGCATCGAGCCCACCACCAGCGGCAGCTTGCGGGCAAACGACAGCGAGTAGCCCTTGCGGATCAGCAGGTCGGAGACGATGCCCGCCAGGAGGATGCCGACCGTGGCACCAATGAACGGCATGACCGCGAAGATGCCGACCTTGATCAGCGTCAGCTGGCGGTCTTCGATCAGGTAGGTGGGGAACCAGGTAAGGAAGAAGTACAGTGCCGAGGTGCTGGCGAACTTGCCCAGGCAGATCGCCCAGACCTGGCGATAGCGGAACAGTTCGGCGACCTGCCGCCAGTCGAAGCGGGTACGTTGCTGGCTGCTTTTCACCAGGCCACCGCCGTTCTCGATGTAGGCCAGTTCCTCCTTGCTGACCTTCTTGCAGTTCAGCGGGTCGCGGTATAGCACCAGCCACACGACGCCGAACAGGATGCCCACCAGGCCGGTGCTGTAGAACACGTGGCGCCAGTCATAGGTGGTCGCCAGCCACAGCAGCGCGCCGGTGAATAGCGCGGTGCCCAGGTACTGGCCACATACGTAGATGCTGCTGGCCATGCCGCGCTCGCGGGCGGGGAACCACACCGTGACCGCACGGCTGTTGGCCGGGAAAGCCGGGGCCTCCATGGCGCCGACCGCCAGGCGCAGGCCGAACAGTGAGGCGAAGCCGCTGGCCAGGCCTTGGGCCACGGTGACTGCCGACCAGCTGATCAGCGACACGCCGTAGGTCAGGCGCGAGCCGAAACGGTCGGCGATGAAGCCGGCCGGCACCAGTGCCAATGCGTAGGTCCAGGCGAAGGCGGAGAAGATCAGGCCCATCTCGACCTTGTCCAGGCCCAGGTCCTTGGCCATGAACGGCGCTGCGATGGAAATGTTCACCCGGTCGACGTAGTTGATGATGGTCGCCACCAGCAGCAGCGACAGCATGAACCAGCGGCGGCGGGAGGGCAGGCGCTGGGCAGGGGCCGCGTCCAGCGCGTACGACGACGCGGCGCGGGGGGTAGGCGTGCTCGACATGAGTCGACCTCGTTTGTTGTTGTTGGTAGAGGTTGGGCTGCAGTCCCGTTCCTACAGTGGTCGTACGACGTATTGAATGCAACGGCGGTTTTAGACCGTTTTTTTCGCTGAAGGCGGGGTAGGGCTGTGCTGTCCAAGAAAATCAGAAGGTGGGGTTTTGCGCGTATTTTCAGCTGTATGTCGCATTCCCAGCGGGTTGTGGACGGTTAGGGTTGCGCGAGTTTTTGCAGACAGGTTTAATTTGATGACTTTAGACATCGTACAACCTGTAGTGCATGCCCCTGGTCTCTCGCGGCCTTGCCCGTGAAGGGGCCAGACAGCGCCATCCTTGAAGACTGGAGCCAACCCAATGCCCCCCAAGCGCGAGGTTCCGACCTACGTCATGCAGCAGCGCAGCGAGCTGATGGATTTCTACATCCGCGACCAGTGCGGGCGCCCCGCCGAGACCGCGCCGCACCGTCACGAGTATTTTCAGATCCAGGTCAATTTAGGCGGCGACACGGTGCAACACATCGGCAGCGTGCAGCGCCCGTTCAGGCGCAACACTCTGGCTTTCATCCTGCCGCACAGGGTGCACGTGATCCCACATCCGGCGGACAGCGACTTCGTGGTGATCAATTTCTCCCAGACGTTCCTCCTGCCGCACCTGGCCTGCGACCCGATGGACCTGGAAGAAGTGTCGATCCTGCAGGCGCCGGAGCTGTCACCGTTCCGCTTTCAAGAGCATCTCGACTTTTGCCTGGGTGACGCCGACTTTGCCGAGGCCCGGCAAATCCTCGATCGCTTGCGTGAACTGGATGCCAACCGCCGCTTTGGCACCCGCGAAATGCTCAAGGGCCTGTTGCTGCAGCTGATCGGCCAGGTCTGCGGCCTGTACGCCGAGCCGCTGCGCGAACTGGCCGACAGCAACGCTGCCCAGCTCAGCCGCCGGGCCGCGCTGGGCCGCATGAGTGAATACCTGCGCCGGCATATCGATGACCCCGACCTGAACCTGCAAAAAGTCGCCGCCGCCACCTACCTGTCGCCCACCTACCTGACCCACTGGCTGCGCAAGGAAATCGGCAAGACCTTCAGCGAGCTGGTGCTGGAGCGGCGCATGCACACCGCGCGCAACTACCTGCTCAATGGCAGCCGCCCGGTGGGCGAGGTGGCGCGGCTCTGTGGCTTTGCTGATGAAGCCTACTTTTCCCGGCGCTTCCGGCAGATCCATGGCCTGCCGCCCGGGCAATTCCGCCGCCAGCAGCGCGACCCGGATACGCCGCAGGTAGCGATGCGGTAAGCTTGCCGCCATGAACCTCGACACCCGCATCAAATACCGCCACCTGCTGTGTTTCCTGGAGATTGCCCGGCAGGGCAGCCTGGCCAGGGCGGCCGATAACCTGTCGATCAGCCAGCCGGCGATTTCCAAGACCCTCAAGGAACTCGAAGGCCTGCTGGAAGCGCGCCTGTTCGCGCGCAGCCGCCAAGGCGTCGAGCTGACCCCGGCCGGGGCGCGTTTCATGCGTTATGCCGGGCCCAGCGTGCAGGCCCTGCGCGATGGCGTCAGCAGCTTGCGCGGCGAAGCGCGGGCGCCGTCGCAGGTGCGTATTGGCGTGCTGTCGACGGTCGAGGGCCTGCTCATGCCCGAGGTGCTGTGCCGCCTGCACCAGCGCCATGAAGCGCTGGTCATCAGTGTGGCCACCGGGGTCAGCGCGCAGCTGCTCGGCCAACTGCGTCTGGGTGAGCTGGAACTGGTAGTCGGGCGCATGACCGACAGCCCGCAGATCCAGGGCCTTTCGTTCGAGCACCTGTACAGCGAGTCGATGAGCCTGGTGGTACGCCCGGGCCACCCGTTGCTGGCCGCCACGCCGGTCGAGCGCGCCAAGGTCGGGCGTTACCCGTTGGTGTTGCCACCGGCGGGCACCACCATCCGCCAGCATGCCGACAGCCTGTTTGTGCAATGCGGCATCCAGATGCCGGCGCAGCGCCTGGAAACCCTGTCGTTGGCCCTGAGCCGGCGCTATCTGCTGGGCAGCGACGCGTTGTGGGTAGCGCCGCGCGATGCGGTGCTGCTCGACCTGCGCCGTGGTGAGCTGGTCGAGCTCGACCTGGGCGTGCGCGAGCCGGGCGGCTCGGTGGGTATCTGCCGCAATGCCGCCTTGCCGCAGAGCCTGCCTGGGCAGTGGGTGTGCGAGGTGTTGCGCGAGGTGGCAGGGGAGTACCGGGACGGCAACTACCCCTGAGTGCAGGCCTTTCAGAGTCCAGCGAAATAAATCCCCTTTAGAACCGGGCAAAAACGGCACAACCGGTCAATACTGGCCAATGGCTGCAAGCCCGGCATGAATTACCGTTTAACTACTGAACTTCCTTACCAAAACCCGCTCCTATGCCGGTAGCCATTGGTCATGGCCGCCTGCTAAGCTCGCGGCTTTACCCTGATTGCCCTTATGGCGCATGAACAAGGAAATAGCATGAAACAGCATCGTTTGGCGGCTGCGGTTGCCCTGGTAGGCCTGGTACTGGCTGGCTGTGATCAACAGGCCAGCAGCCCCGAGCTGAAGACTCCGGCGCAGAAAGCCTCCTACGGTATCGGCCTGAACATGGGCAAGAGCTTGGCTCAGGAAGGCATGGAAGACCTTGATTCGAAATCGGTCGCCCTCGGTATCGAAGACGCCGTTGGCAAGAAAGAACAACGCATCAAGGACGAAGAGCTGGTAGAGGCGTTCACCGCCCTGCAGAAACGCGCCGAGGAGCGCCTGGCCAAGGCCAGCGAAGAAGCCGCCTCCGCCGGCAAGAAATTCCTCGAAGAAAACGCCAAGAAGCCAGGCGTGGTCACCACTGCCTCGGGCCTGCAGTACGAAGTGGTCAAGAAGGCTGATGGCCCGCAGCCAAAGCCGACCGACGTAGTCACTGTCCACTACGAAGGCAAACTGACCGATGGCAAGGTGTTCGACAGCTCTGTCGAGCGTGGCAGCCCGATCGACCTGCCGGTCAGCGGTGTGATCCCGGGTTGGGTCGAAGGCCTGCAGCTGATGCACGTTGGCGAGAAGTACAAGCTGTTCATCCCGGCTGAGCTGGCCTACGGCGCCCAAAGCCCAAGCCCGCTGATCCCGGCGAACTCGGTACTGGTGTTCGACCTGGAACTGATCGCCATCAAGGATCCGGCCCAGCTGCAGGGTGGCGAGCCGGAAGCCGAGGCTCCAGCTGAAGCGCCTGCTGAAGCACCTGCCAAGTAACATTGGTTGGTTCTTGCAAAACGCCCCGTCCTGACGGGGCGTTTTCGTTTGTGGCGATTGGACGAACCAGCAACAACTGATACTGTCCGAGGAAATGCAGCTAGTAGATGTAGGATGTTTCTGGCGCAAATCGTTTGCGGTCAGGTACCCACGGCTTGAAACGGTTGTGTAAAAAACGCCCGATCTGACCGTGGGCCTTGCCTGGCAGGCACCTGGGCTCAGAAACGCGACCCTGTTCACAAGGTTATCCACAATAAATGTGGATAACCTGTTCCGCCTGGAGGCTCCATGAGCGCACCCTGGAATTTTGCCCGTTTCCTGCCCTTGGCCGAGCGCCTGCTCAGCCGTGGTCGGCTGCCGGCCCTGCTGTTTGCAGTGGCCCGCAAAGGCCCGCGCATCGGTCAGTTGCGTGAGGACGTGAAACTGCTGCAGTCGCTGTGCCTGGCGTGGTGGCGTGGCGAATACCGCGCCATCAGCCCCAAGGCCCTGGTCACCATCGTGGCTGGCCTGCTGTATTTCGTCAGCCCCATCGATGCCATCCCCGACTGGTTGCTGGGCGTGGGTTTTCTCGATGACATCGCGGTGCTGGGCTGGGTGCTGAAGACCGTGGCCGACGAACTGGCGCGCTTCAAGGCTTGGCGCGACAGCCAGGCACCCGAGCGGCTGCGCGTGGTCGAGCGCCTGCCGGCTACCCCGCAAGCGCTGGGGCTGGAGCGCAACACGCAATGAAAACAGCCTGAACTGCAGTCAACCGGACAGACCCCGGAGTTGGTAATATAATTGGCATAAGGGTTATGCCTACGGATTACATGCTGTAATCCTTTTTTAAGGGGTTTGTAATGGGTATTCAGGTCATTAGCCGGGACGGTCAACCCGAGTACGCCGTCGTTCCCTGGGAGCAGTACCAGGCACTGCTCAAGGCGGCTGGGCAGGCACCTGCAGAGGCGTTCGTCAGCGAAGAGCCCGGCTCAGCTGCCGTGGCGCCATTGCCGGCGTTCAGCGAAGTGGCGCAGATTCGCCAGGCCAAGGGCATTGCCCCTGAGCAACTGGCGCGCAATGTCGGGGTGAGCCCGGCGTATCTGGCCATGATCGAATCGGGTGAACGCCAGCCGGATGCTGCCATCCGCCGCGCCTTGGCCTGGCATCTGGGGGTGGCTGGCTGGAGCGAGCCATCATGAGCCAGGTCAGGATCAGCCGTCAGCACTGGGATAACCTGCTGGGCGAGCTTGACCTGGCCCGTCGTCAACGTCACTTGCTGACGTACCGAGCGCTGATCGAGCGCTTGCAACTGCCTAGCCCTGCCATGCAGACGCTGACCGCTGCGCTGGAGTACCTGGCGGTGCTGGATGCCCGTGCCGAGCAGCCGTTGCGCAGCTCCTTGGTGATCAGCCAGGGCGCAAGCCGTTTGCCGCGTACCGGCTTCTTTGAATGTGTTGAACGGCTGGGGCGCTTTGCCGGGCCGGTCGATGGCATGGAGGCGGCGTCGTGGCATGCCTCCGAGGTGGTCCGGGTGTTCGAGTACAGCTACCCGGAAACAGCCTGATTGTCAGCATCAGCGCGGTCCCTCCCGCCGGTACACCACCGGCCTGTAGGAGCAGCCTTGTGCTGCTCCTACAGATACAGCGCGAGGCTCAAGGCCTGTGGTGAACATGTGGGAGCTGGCTTGCCGGCGATAGGGCCAGAGCAGGCAAACCATGCCGGTGGATCAATCCACAACCTTTGCCATCAGCATCCACCACCTCCAATGCCTCCAGGTGCTGATGCCGCTCGAACAACTCCAGCAACTGCCCAAGCGTCGCATTGAGCCGCACCGTCGGCTGTCCAGCCAGTGGCGCGCTCATCGGCGTCGGTAAAGGCCAGCTTTCCCGCACCCCCAACTCTTGCGGCCGCCCCAGCAGGTAGCCCTGCACCAGGTCTACACCCATCTCAGTCAGCACTTTCAGTTCTTCTGCCAGCTCGATACCTTCGGCAATTACCTGTGCCTTCGAGGCCCGGGCAATCTGCAATATCGAGCCGACGAACTCGCGCTTGAGCGGGTCGCGGTGAATGCCGTCTATGAAGTGGCGGTCGATCTTCACGTATTCGGGGCGCAGCTCCGACCACAGGCGCAAGCTCGAATAGCCTGCGCCCAGATCGTCGAGGGCTATCGAGAAGCCCATGTCGCGGTAGTGGTGCAGTGCATTGGACAGCAGCTGGAAGTCGTCGGTCGGGGTGTGCTCGGTCAGCTCGATCACCACCCGGCTGGGCGGCAGGCCGACCTGCTCCAGCAGCTTCAGGGTAAGGCCGGACGGGTAGTGTGGCTCCAGCAACGATTCGGGCGAGATGTTGAGAAACAGCTTGCCCTGCAGTTGTTGCTCGCTGAAGCGCCGGCAGGCGCTTTCTCGGCAGGCGGCTTCCAGCTCGGTCAGGCGGCCGGCCTGGCGGGCGATACTGAAGAGGTTCAGCGGTGCATGCAGCGGGCTGTTGGACGGCCCGCGGCTCAGCGCTTCATGGGCGAAAACCCGTTGCTCGCTCAGGCACATGATTGGCTGGAACAGACTGTGAATGCTGCGTTGAGCCAGGATGGCACTCAAGGCACTGAGCTGTTCGGCGACGGTCATGACGTATTCCTGAAAATGAAAGGGCCGGGCATCTGCATGCCCGGCCCCCGTATTTCACGACAGCGCGATGACTGTTTGATGACAGGTCACATTATTCTGCCATCACTGCCGGTGCGCCTTACTTCTTGGCCACCTTGGTGCTGGCGCTGAGGTAGTCGATCAGGATACGACCGGTTTCGGACAGGTAAGCGTCGTCCTCCGGCTTGGTGTTTTCATCTTCGACCGGCAACGCGTCCTCGTCCTCTTTCTTCAGCTCTTTGAGCGGCTCTTCACCCTTGGCCTTGCGGCGGATGTTTTCCAGCGCCAGCTGCTTGGCTTCGATTTCGTCGTGGCGTGCACGGCGATCCTGCTCGTTGAGGCTGACGGTTTTTTCGGTCATCAGCTTCTGCGTCAGGGCCAGGCGGTCGCGAATGTAGGTGAACTCGGCATCCTTGTCGCTGCGCGCTTCATGCTGTGCCTTGAGCTGGGCCAGGTACGGCTTGAACGGGTCGGCCGCCGGCTTGACGACCGGGCGAATGGTGTCCCAGGGCATGGCCTCGGGCAGGGCGCTCTCGCCAATTTCCTTGGTGTCGATGATCGACGGGTAGTCGATGTCCGGCAGCACGCCCTGGTGTTGGGTGCTCTGCCCGGAAACCCGGTAGAACTTGGCCAGGGTCAGCTTCAGCTCGCCATGGTTGAGCGGCTGGATGGTCTGCACGGTGCCTTTACCGAAGGTCTGGCCACCGATGATCAGCGCGCGGTGGTAGTCCTGCATGGCGCCGGCGAAGATCTCTGACGCCGAGGCCGACAGGCGGTTCACCAGCAGGGCCAGCGGGCCCTTGTAGAAGGCGCCCGGGTTTTCGTCTTCCAGCACGTCGACGCGGCCGTCGCTGTTGCGCACCAGTACGGTCGGGCCTTTCTCGATGAACAGGCTGGTCAGCTCGGTGGCTTCCTGCAGCGAGCCGCCGCCGTTGTTGCGCAGGTCGATGACCACGCCGTCGACTTTCTCCTTCTGCAGTTCGGTGAGCAGTTTCTTCACGTCACGCGTGGTGCTCTTGTATTCCGGGTCACCGGCGCGGTAAGCCTTGAAGTCGAGGTAGAAGGCCGGGATCTCGATGATGCCCAACTTGTAGTCACGCCCGTCCTGCTTGAGCTTGAGCACCGACTTTTTCGCCGCCTGCTCTTCGAGTTTTACCGCTTCACGGGTGATCGACACGACCTTGCTGGTCTGGTCGCTCGGCGCATTGCTGGCCGGGATGACTTCCAGGCGTACCACCGAGCCTTTCGGGCCACGGATCAGCTTGACCACTTCGTCCAGGCGCCAGCCGACCACGTCGACCATTTCCTTGTTGCCCTGGGCCACGCCGATGATCTTGTCGGCCGGGGCTACCTGCTTGGTCTTGGCTGCCGGGCCTGCCGGCACCAGGCGCACGATCTTGACCTGGTCGTTGTCGCTTTGCAGCACCGCGCCAATGCCTTCGAGCGACAGGCTCATGTTGATGTCGAAATTCTCGGCGTTATCCGGCGACAGGTAGTTGGTGTGCGGGTCGTAGGACTGGGCGAAGGTGTTGATGTAGGCCTGGAAGATATCCTCGGCACGGGTCTGGTCGAGGCGCGCCAGCTGGTTCTTGTAGCGCTTGGTCAGGGTTTCCTGGATCTGCTTGGGTTCCTTGCCGGCGATCTTCTGGCGCAGCACTTCGTCCTTGACGCGTTTGCGCCACAGGTCGTCGAGCTCGGCTTGGTCCTTCATCCACGGGGCGTCCTTGCGGTCGATCAGCAAGTTTTCCTTGGCGGTGAAATCGATCTTGTCCACGCCTTTGTTCAGCTCGGCCAGGGCGAAGTCCAGGCGCTGCTTGACGCGGTCCAGGTAGCGTTTGTAGATGGTGAAGCCCGGGTCAAGGTTGCCGCTCTTGAGGAAATCGTCGAATTGCGTTTTCCACTTGTCGAATTCGGCAATGTCGGCAGCGGTGAAGTAGCTGCGCGCCGGGTCCAGCAGCTTGATGTAGCTGTCGTAGATGATGAGCGAACGGGCATCGTCCAGAGGCGGCTTGCTGTAGTGGTGGCGCTTGAGCAATTCCACCACGTTGAGGCTGGCGACGATCTCGTCGCGGTCCGGCTGCAGGCCGTCCCACTTGTTGGCGGCCGCTGCATTGCCGCCGAGCGCGAGGCTACCCAGGCCGATCATTACAGCGAGGGCGGTGCTTGGGAGGAAATGCTTCATGCTGATTCGACGTGGAGGCAATTGATCACGCATAGTAGGCCGTCTTTTCCGTTGCCGGTTCCATGGAACCGGGCAAATACTGCAAAAAGCCTGGGGTGTGCGTTCCCCAGGCCCAGTCATGATTCAACTATGGAGGCACTGTGAAGGCATTGCAAGGCGTTGACGGACATGTGGAGTGGGTCGAGGCCGAACGCCCGGCCTGTGACGCGGGCCAAGTGCGCATTCGCGTGGCGGCTGCGGGCCTGAACCGCGCCGATCTGCTGCAAATGAAAGGTTTGTACCCGCCGCCGCCCGGTGCCAGCCCGTACATGGGCCTTGAATGCGCCGGTGTGGTTGAGGAAGTGGGCGCCGGTGCCGACTGGCGCGTGGGCGACCGGGTGTGCGCACTGCTGGCTAGCGGCGCCATGGCCGAGGAGGTGGTGGTCGATGCCCGCCATGTACTGCCGGTACCCGAAGGGCTCAGCTTGCATGAAGCGGCAGCCTTGCCGGAGGTGTATGCCACTGCCTGGCTGAACATCTTCCAGCTGGGTGGCGTGAAGGCCGGTGAGAAGGTGCTGGTGCATGCTGGCGCCAGTGGCGTTGGCTCGGCCGCCATTCAGCTGTGCAAGGCATTCGGCAGCCCGGTGTGGGTCAGCGTCGGCTCGCCGGATCGCCTGGCCTATTGCGAAGCGCTGGGCGCTGCGGGTGGTGTGGTACGTAACGAGAACCTGGATGCACTGGAAGGTTTCGGGCCGTTCGACGTGATTCTCGACCCGGTGGGCGCCAGCTACGGTGAGCTCAACCTCAAGCTGCTGGCCCGTGACGGCCGTTGGGTGATCATCGGCCTGATGGGTGGGCGCAAGTTTGAGCTGGACCTGGCCCAGGTGCTGGGCAAGCGCCTGGAGATTACCGGCTCTACGCTGCGCAACCGTGACGACGGCTTCAAGGCCGAGTTGCTGCGCGAGCTGCAACAGCAGGTGTGGCCGCTGTTCGCCGAAGGGCGCTTGTCGCCGCAGCTGGTCGATACCTACCCGGTGGAGTTTGCCCAGGCGGCGTATGCCGAGCTTGAGACCAACCAGGTGTCGGGCAAGTTGGTGATGGTCATAGATCCGAGCCAGGCTTGATATTGCCGGGGCTGCTTTGCAGCCCTTTCGCGGCACAAGGCCGCTCCTACAAGGGATCGCATCAGGTCGAACCTGTGCGTAAATCCCTGTAGGAGCGGCCTTGTGCCGCGAAAGGGGCGCAAAGCACACCCAAGGCCTTCAAGACCAGCTCAGAATCGGCCATCCATTGGTCTGGGCATGCTCGCGCAGCACCGCATCCGGGTTCACCACATGCGGGTGATCTACCTTCAGCAACAACGGCAAGTCATTGCGCGAATCGGAATAGAAACTCGCCCCCTCCAGGTTTTCCTGTTCCTGATCCAGCCACTCCAGCAACCGGGTGATCTTGCCCTCGCGGTAGGTCAGCACCCCGTGAGTCTTGCCCGTATACACCCCGTTCACCGCCTCCAGCTCGATCGCCAGGTACTCATCCACCCCCAGGCGCGCCGCAATGGGCCCGACCAGGTGCGTCCCCGAAGCGGAAATGATCAGAATGCGGTCCCCACGCTGGCGGTGCTCGGCAATGCAGCGGCAGGCGTCGCCGTAGATGATGGGCTCGATCACGTCCTCGACCCACGGCTCAACCAGATGCTCTACCTCCTCCAGCGTACGCCCGGCCATCGGCTCCAGGCTGAAGGCCATGTAGTCCTCCATCTGCAGGTGGCCCTTGCCGTAGGCCTCCATCAGCTCACGGTCGCGGCGCAGGAAGTCCTTGCCGTCGACCCAGCCCAACCGGGCCATTTGCTCGCTCCACAGCGACGCACAGTCCCCGTGGATCAGGGTTTCGTCCAGATCGAAAATTGCCAGTGCCATTGTGTTGAATCTCCTTAAGCCACTTCCCGCAGCGCTGTCGGGTCGATCGACAAGCTAACGCGTTTTCCGTCCGCGTGCAGGTCGGCCGGCGAGCGGTTGAGCACGTCGACCACCAGTTCCACCTCGCGCACGTTCACGCGGTAGCGAATCACATTGCCCAGCAGGCTGTGGCTGCGTACTTCTGCGTCCAGTTCGCCATTCACGCCCAGGGTGATCGACTCCGGGCGGATCGCCAGGCGGCTGGCCACCGGGCGTTGCAGCAGGCGGCTGGCGCTGTCGGCGTCGAGCAGGTTGTAGTTGCCGATAAAGCCGGCGGCAAACAGGTCCACGGGCGCTGTGTAGAGGGTTTCGGCATCGCCGCTCTGCACGATACGCCCCTGGTTCATCAGGAAGATGCGGTCGGACAGGGTCAGCGCTTCTTCCTGGTCGTGGGTAACGAAGATGGTGGTCAGCCCAAGTTCACGCTGAATGGCACGAATCTGCTCGCGCAGGTGTTTGCGAATGCGCGCATCCAGTGCCGACAATGGCTCGTCGAGCAGCAGCAGGCGCGGGCGGGTAACCAGCGAACGGGCCAGGGCCACGCGCTGGCACTGGCCGCCAGACAACTGGTGCGGGTAGCGCCCGGCAAAGTTGCCCAGCTCCACCAGCGCCAGCACCTCGCGCACCCGGGCCTGGCTTTCGTCGGCCTTGACCTTCTGCATGCGCAGGCCAAAAGCCACGTTCTGTTCCACGGTCATGTTGGGGAACAGCGCGTAGCTCTGGAACACCATGCCTATGCCACGCTTTTGCGGGCTCAGCGGCACGATGTCGTGGCCGTCGAGGAGTATCTGCCCGCTGTCTACCGGGGTCAGCCCGGCGATGCAGCGCAGCAGGGTGGACTTGCCGCAGCCGGACGGGCCCAGCAGGGTAACGAACTCGCCGCGTTCGATGTGGCAGTCGATGTTCTCGAATACCGGGCTGCCGGCGTAGCTTTTCTGCAGTTTCTGTACGCTGACGAAGCTCATGTCAGGTCTTGTCCTTGTTCAGGCGGTTGGCGACCCAGGTCAGTACCAGCACGAAGGCGAAGTACGAGATCACCAGTGCGCTGTTGAAGTGGCCGCTGCTGTTGCGCATGTTGTTCAGGTACACCTGCAGGGTCTCATAGCGGGTGCCGACCAGCAGGTTGGCGAACACGAATTCGCCGAACAGGAACGAGAACGACAGCAGCAGCGCCACCATCAGGCCCTTGCGCAGGTTTGGCAGCACCACCAGCAGCGCGGCCTGCCAGTTGCTGGCGCCGAGCAGTTGGGCGGCGTCCATCAGGTCGCGCAGGTTGATGGCCTGCAGGTTGTTGGTAATGGCCCGGTACATGAACGGCAGGGCGATGGTGAAGTAGCAGCCGATCAGGATCCATGGCGTGCCGACCATGGCCATCGGCCCGCTGCCGTACAGCTGCAGCAGCCCTACCGACGACACTACCGGCGGTACCGCGAACGGCAGCAGGATGAGGATGTTCATCAGCGCGTCGAGCCGCGGGAAGTGGTAATGCACCACGAACAGCAGCGGTAGTATCAGCACCACCGACAGCAGCAGCGCGCCCATGCACACCAGCAGCGACTGGCCGAAGGCGGCCAGGAAGCGCGGCTCGCTCCATAGCGCCACGTACCATTTCAGGGTCAGGCCGCTGGGCAGCAGGCTGGCCGACCAGCTGGTGGCCAGCGAGTAGAGCAGGGTGCCGGCCAGTGGCAACAGCAGGATCAGGAACAGCAGGTAGACCACGATGCGGTGGTACCAGCCGCCGGAACGGGTGTCAGCGCGCATGGTAGCTCCGTTTCAGTAGCCATTGATGCACCACCGTGACCAGCGTCATCAGCCCCACCAGCACCATCGCCAGGGCGCTGGCCAAGTTGGGGTCGAGGCTGATGTCGCCGGCCACCAGGCCAGCGATACGGATCGGCAGTACGTTGAAATTGCCGGTGGTCAACGCATACACGGTGGCGTAGGCGCCCAGGGCATTGGCCAGCAGGATGACGAACGTGCCCAGCAGTGCCGGGGTCAGCACCGGCAAGCCGATGTGCCGCCAGTATTGCCAGTGATTGGCACCGAGCAGCGCGGCCGACTCGCGCCAGTCTTCACGCAGGGCGTCGAAGGCGGGGTAGAGCAGCAACACGCCCAACGGGATCTGGAAGTAGGTGTACACCAGGATCAGCCCGCTTTTGGAATAGATGCTGAAGTCTTCCAAAAGGCCGATCTGCTTGAGCAGCAGCGTCAGTGCGCCGTTGAAACCGAGCAGGATGATGAAGGCGAAGGCCAGCGGCACCCCGGCAAAGTTGCTGGTCATGTTGGCGAAGGCGCTGACGAAGTCGCGCAGTTTCGAGTTCACCTGGCGCAGCGAATAAGCGCCAAGGGTGGCGATGACGATGCCGAACAGGCTCGAACAGAAGCTGATTTCCAGGCTGCGCTGCAGGGCCTGCAGGTAGAACTTCGAGCTGAATACCTTGCTGAAATTTTCGACGCCCCAGCCGGCTTCCGATTGCACGCTGTTGATCGCTACCCAGGCCAGCGGGGCAATCTGGAAGACGACAAAGAACACGGCAAACGGCAGCAGGCAGAGCAGGGCCAGGTAGCGGCCACGGGCGCCGCTGCGCTTGGGGGCCGTCACTTCAGCAGCTCCCGGCACACGGTCTTGTCGTGGGCAGCGCCAAGCAGCTCGCACATGGTGCCGCACAGCTCGGTCTGCAACGGCTTGGCCGCCGGGTCCAGGCTGAACGCGTCGCCAAAGACGAATAATGGCACTTCGCGCTCCTCGGCCAGCAGGCCGTTGTGCGAGCGGTCGTTGTTCATGCCGTGGTCGGCGGTGACCAGTACCTGGTAGCCCTCTTCGAGCCAGCCTGGCAGGTAGTCGGCCAGCAAGATATCGGCGCTGCGCGCGGCGTTGCGGTACTGGCTGCTGTCCAGGCCGTGGTGGTGGCCGACATCGTCGATGCTCATCGGGTGCACCAGCAGGAAGTTGGGGGCATGGCGGCGGCGCAGGTATTCGCCATCGGCCAGCAGGTGCGAATCGGGGTAGCGGTCGTCCCAGTAGAACAGCCCGTGCTGGATCGGCAACTTCGGCGCGTGGGTATGGCGGTCGCGCTGCGGGTCGAAGGGCGAGCGGTTGTACAGCTCGCTCATCCAGTGATAAGCCGCCGCTGCGGTGCCCAGGTTGGCCTCGCGGGCGTAGTGGAACACGCTGCGCTGGTTGGACAGGCGGTTGACGTTGTTGTGCACGATGCCGCTGTCGATCGGCGGTACGCCGGTGAGGATGCATTCGTACAGCGGCCGTGACAGCGATGGTAGCTCGCATTCCACGCGGTACAGCGCGGCGCGGTCGGCCTCGACATAGGCATGCAGGTGGCCCATGGCGTGGTGGGCGACCTGATAGTTCAGGCCGTCTAGCAGGACCAGGATGACGTTGTGTTGCATGGTGGCTCCAGTCATAAACCGCGTTGGCTTCTTCGCGGGCATGCTCGCTCCCACAGGGTTTTGCACGGTCTCTGTGGGAGCGGGCGTGCCCGCGAAAGGGCCGGGTCAGGCACTAGACAAGCTAGCCCCTTACTCCATCTCGATGATCACCTGCTCCTGCCACATCTGCGGCAGTTTCTTGGAGGTGGCTTCCCAGGCTTCGGCATTCTTGATCGGCTGGGCGGCACCGTACTGCTCGTTAGGCAGCAACTTGGCCTGCACATCCGCCGGCAGCTTCAGGTGCTCGGCACGGATCGGCCGGGCATGCCCTTTGGCCAGATTGATCTGCCCGGCATCGCTGAAGATGTATTCGCGGGTCAGTTTGGCCGCGTTGGGGTGCTTGGCGTATTTGTTGATGACCGTGGTATAGCCGGAGATTACCGAGCCGTCCGACGGGATCAGCACTTCGAAGCGCTTGGGGTCGATCTGTTCACGGTAGCTCAGGCCGTTGAAGTCCCACACCACGCCGACTTCCACCTCGCCTTTCTCCAGGGTCTGGATGGTCGGGTTGGCCAGCGACAGGCGCTTCTGCTGGGCCAGTTTGGTGAACAGCTGCAGGCCCGGCGCCACGTTGCTTTCGTCGCCTTTGTAGGCGATGGCGGCGGCGAGCACCCCATTGGCGGCCTGGGCGGCAGTGCCGACGTCGCCGATGGCGACCTTGTACTTGCCTTTTTCCAGGTCATGCCAGGTTTTTGGCCGTTCCTCTTCCTTGACCAGGTCCTTGTTGATAATGAAGGCGATGGTACCGGTATAGGCCAGCGCCCAGTGGCCGTCCTTGTCCTTGGCCCACTCCGGCACCTGGTCCCAGGTGCTTGGTTTGTACGGCTGGCTCACGCCCTTGGTCACGGCGATGGGGCCGAAGGCGGCACCCACGTCACCGATGTCGGCGCTGGCGTTGTCCTTCTCGGCTTCAAACTTGGCGATTTCCTGGGCCGAGCTCATGTCGGTGTCGCTGTGCTTGAGGCCGTACTTGCTGGCCAAGTCTTCCCAGGTGCCTTTCCAGTTGGCCCAGGCATCGGGCATGCCCACGCTGTTGACGGTGCCTTCCTTGCGGGCGGCATCTTCCAGGGCCTTGAGGTCCTCGGCCATGGCCGAGGTACAGAACG
This sequence comes from Pseudomonas sp. SIMBA_068, assembly GCF_046534705.1. Classification (NCBI taxonomy): domain Bacteria; kingdom Pseudomonadati; phylum Pseudomonadota; class Gammaproteobacteria; order Pseudomonadales; family Pseudomonadaceae; genus Pseudomonas; species Pseudomonas sp. SIMBA_068. The sequence goes on along the minus strand of NZ_JAWRYI010000008.1, from coordinate 266,988 downwards.
CGATGGCCGAACCGAGCAGTGACGCCATGAACAACTTTTTCATCCGTAGCTCCTTGGGTGGGTGCCTTTAACCGATCGTTGTTATGAGTGAAGCCGTTGCCTGGAACCTTTGGTCTAGGTCAGCAAACCTTGAGCCAAGGTAGGCCGCTTGCGTGACAATTTGATGTAGGGAAGGGCCCGTGCCGCTGGCTGCGGGCTCCTGGCAATACAGCGTAGACCATGGTGAACCCGCGGTTTTGCGGGGCTGGCCCGATTCTGGCAGTACCCCGTGGGCAGCCTTGTCACAGGATGTTCATCAGCCCTGCCTAGGCTTGCACTATTCTCCAAGTGCCCTGTTCTGGGGCTGGACTAGTCCAGATAGGTAACCTTTGATGCAGCCGATGCCACCGCGTGCGGTAACAGCCATCTGCCATGCCTTGCAGGAGCAGATCGAGCACGGCCTGCTGGCGCCGGGCGGCAAGCTGCCGGCCGAGCGCAAGCTGAGCGAGGTGTTCGACACCACGCGCATCACCCTGCGCGAGGCGCTGGCGCAGCTGGAGGCCCAGGGCATGATCTACCGCGAAGAGCGCCGCGGCTGGTTTGTCGCGCCCGAGCGGCTGACCTACGACCTGATCGAGCGCAGTCACTTCCATGCCATGGTCCGCGACCAAGGGCGTGTGGCCAGTACCGAACTCCTGTCGGCACGGCTGCAGCCGGCCTCGGCGGCGATCTGTGCGCGCTTGCAGCTGCCGGCGTTGTCCAGCGTGGTGCGCATCTGCCGGTTACGGCGGATTGACGGGCGGGCGGTGCTGTATGCCGAGCACTATCTGAATCCCAGGTATTTCCCGGACATTCTCGAACAGGACCTGGCGCAGTCGCTGACCGAAATTTATGGGCGGGTGTATGGCATCCGGTATGGGCAGGTGTGCTTCGAGATTTTGCCGACGGCGTTGCCGGTGGAGGCGGCAGGGGCGTTGAAGGTGTCGGTGGGCAGCCCGGGGTTGCACATTACCCGGGTCAACAGCGACCAGCATGGGCACCTGATCGACTGCGACCTGGAGTATTGGCGGCACGATGCAATCCGCATTCGTGCACAGGCCGGTTGATCCTGGATTCTGGGGCTGCTTTGCCGCCCATCGCCGGCAAGCCCGCTCACACCTTGACTGCATGGGTGTCAGGCCCTGTGCAGTACCTGTGGGAGCTGGCTCGCCGGCGATAGGGCGCTAACTGGAGGAACCTGCCTCCGTCATGCCACCGCCCCCGGCGGTCACCACCTGTACCGACAACCGCGGCGTCGCCAGGTCCAGCCCGGCCTCATCCAGCTGCCGCTTCAGTGCCAGGTTGAATGCCCGCGACACTTCCCACTGCTTGATCGGCGCGGTCTTGAACCGGGCCCGCAAGATCGCCGACCCCGACTCGAAGCTCTCCACGCCTTGCAGCTCCAGCGGCGACCAGATGTTGCGGCGCATCAATGGGTCATTGCGCAGCTTCTGCCCCACCTCGCGAACCAGCGTGATCGCCTGGTCGATGTTCATGCTGTGCGGGACGGCCACACGGAAGATGGCGTAGCCGAACTCCCGCGAGTAGTTCTTGATGCTCTTGATCTCGCTGAACGGGATGGTGTGCACGATGCCGTCGATGTCCCGCAGGCGTACGGTACGGATGGTCAGCCCCTCCACCGTGCCCAGGTGCCCGCCCACATCCACGTAGTCGTCGATGGCCAGCGAGTCTTCGATGATGATGAACAACCCGGTGATCAGGTCGGCCACCAGCGATTGCGCGCCAAAGCCGATGGCCAGGCCGATCACACCGGCACCGGCCAGCAGCGGGGTGACGTTCATGCCCATGTTGGCCAGGGCGACGATCACCGCAATGATGAAGATCACCACGAACAGCACGTTGCGGATCAACGGCATCATGGTTTGTGCACGGGCGTTGGCCAGGCCCCGGCGCGAACGCACCAGGGCGTGGTGCACGGCGGTGTCGGCAAGGATCCACACCAGCCAGGCGACGATCAGCGTGCCGGCCAGGCCCAGCAGGCGCAGGCTGACTTCGTGGCCGTCGCCCTCGGCAAAGCCGATCATCGACAGGCCCCACACCCGCAGCCCCAGTTCGATGAACACCAGCCAGATGAACAGGTGCACCAGCAGGTAGCCGAAGTTGCGCAGGCGTTCGGCATACACCGCCTGGCGCTTGTTGGCGCGTTTGGGGTTGGCGGCGTGGCGGCGTACCAGGCCGTTGAGCACCATGCACACCACCACCAGCACGGTACACATCAGCGACTGACGCAGGGCGGTGCTGGTGTCGCCGGCCGAGACGAAGGTGGCGAACAGCGAAATCGCCACCAGGATCAACGCCGGGATGAACCAGAAGCTGCCGAGGATCTCGATGGTGTCGCTGAGGGTGCGGCGGGTCAGGCGTCGCGCCAGGGGCTGGTTGCGGATCAGGTGGGCGATCGGGCGGCGGAAGCGCAGAATGAACAGCCCGGTGCACAGCGCGGCGATGACGTTGGCCAGGGTCGCCAGGGCATGGGCCAGGTGGGTCCCCAGTGCGACCAGCATGCGCGGGTCGCTCATGGCCTCGCCAAACGCTGCGAAGCTGCCGATCAGCCACAGCGGGCGGAACGCCTGGTGCCGCAAAATGTGCAGGGCGCGGTGGCGGTGCGGGCCGTCGAGCAGCGAGAAGGCGATCACGCAGATGGCCGAGAAGCAGGTGCCGACGACCAGCGCGTAGGCCAGCACCATGGCCAGCGACTTACCCAGCGACGGCGGCAGCACAAAGCTCAGGTACACGGTGAACACCAGCGCCACCAACCACGGGCCGAGCTTGCGCAGGGCAAAGCGCACCAGGTCCCAGGTACGCGGGTGCTGGGGCAGTTCTTCGCTCAGGCCAAAGCGCAGGCGTATCCGGTGGCCGACCCAGTTGAAGGCGTAGGCCAGCACGCTCCAAACGGCAATGACGGCGGCAAAGCCGAACAGGATCGCCGGCCACTGGTGCACCGGCACCACCAGTTCGGTCAGTTCGGCCTGGGCTTGTTCGATTTCCGTAGACCAGCGGTGGAACGGGCTGGCATCGCCACTGAACTGTTTTTCGAAATCATGCAGGGCGCCGCCGATCAGGCCGAGCACGCCCTGTTCCACGCTGGGTTGTGATTGCTTGGTGGCGTCGCGCAGCTTTTTCAGGTCGGCCAGCAGCTTGGCCCGCTGCTGGTCGTTTTCCAGGTTCTTGATCACTTCGTCCAGCGACTTGCCCAGTGGCTCGGTGGGCTCCGGTTGCGCGGGCGCACTGCCGCCCAGCAGGCCGGGGATGCCCGCTGCCTGTACCGGAGTGATGAACAGCAACAGCAGCAGGAACAGGTAACGCAGGAGGGCAGGCACGGGTAAATCTACCTCAGGTCAAACGATTGACCGAGTGTAGAGGTTTATGTCGGCAGTTTCTCGAGGATCTTCCAGCAGGTGAGGCCGAAGATGCCCAAGGTGCCGATCCACATCATCAGCACTCCGATATTGCGCTCGCGCATGCTGAAGCCGATGGTCAGCAGCATCAGGAACAGGAACACCGGCACGAACAGTGACAGAAACGGGGACATGGACAGCAATCCTTTTGCAGTGGGGCCATGTAACAAGCATAGCGCTTGGCAAGCGAGGCGGGATTGACCTTGAGCATTCGATCAGGTCACATCCCTTTTATGTAGGAGCAGCCTTGTGCTGCGAAGAGGCCGGTACACCCAGTAAAGATGCATGGGTTGTACTGGCCTCTTCGCAGCACAAGGCTGCTCCTACAAGTGCGGTATGGGGCTCAACTGCTCAGGGCAGCTCGCGGCTACGGTAGAAGGCAGTCAGCACCTTCACCAGGTGTGCCAGGTCATGGCTGCCGCACAGCTCACGAATGGAATGCATGGCAAAGGTCGGCAAACCGATATCCACCGTGCGCACGCCCAGGTGGCTGGCTGTGATCGGCCCGATGGTCGAGCCACAGCCCATGTCGCTGCGCACCACAAAGCTTTGCACCGGCACTTCCTCGGCCATGCACAGGTGGCGGAAGAAACCGGCGGTTTCGCTGTTGGTGGCGTAGCGCTGGTTGTTGTTCACCTTGATCACCGGCCCGGCGTTAAGCTTGGGCCCGTGGTTGCCATCGTGCTTGTCGGCGTAGTTGGGGTGCACGCCGTGGGCGTTGTCGGCCGACACCATCAGCGAGCGCTGGATGGTGCGCACGTAAGCGTCGCCATTGGGCAGCAGGCGCTGCAGGGTCTGCTCCAGCATTGGGCCGTCGGCGCCGCAGGCTGAGCTGCTGCCGACTTCCTCGTGGTCGTTGCACACCAGCACGCTGGTTTCGTCGCTGTCGGCGGCCAGCAGGGCTTGCAGGCCGGCGTAGCACGACAGCAGGTTGTCCAGGCGGGCCCCGGCGATGAAGTCGCCATTCAGGCCGACCAGCGCGGCGCCTTGGGTATCGTAGAAGCTCAGTTCGTAATCCAGCACCACGTCGGCGATCAGCTCATGCTCGCGGGCCAGTTGCTCGGTAAGCAGGGCGCGGAAGTCGATGCGATCGTCACCCGCGACTTGGGCCAGGATGGGCGGCAGCTCGTTCTGCGGGTTGATCGCCCAGCCTTCATTGGCGGTGCGGTTCAGGTGGATGGCCAGGTTGGGAATGATCGCGATAGGCAGTTTGAAGTCGATCAGCTGGCTTTCTACCTTGCCGTCACGGCGATAGGTAACGCGGCCGGCCAGGGACAGGTCGCGGTCGAACCAGGGCGCCAGCAGGGCGCCGCCATACACTTCCACACCCAGTTGCAGGAAACCGTGGCGCTGCAGCTCGGGCTGCGGCTTGACCCGCAGGCACGGGCTGTCGGTATGGGCACCGACCATCCGGATACCGTTCAGCAACGGTTCGTGCTTGCCCAGTTTGATGGCGATGATCGACGAGTCGTTGCGGGTGACGTAGTAGCGGCCGCCAGGCACGGTAACCCAGCTGTCACGCTCGTCCAGGCGCTGGTAGCCGGCAGCTTCCAGGCGCTGGGCCAGGCTGGCGGTGGCATGGAAGGGCGTGGGGGAGGCCTTGAGGAAATCGATAAGGCCAGAATTCAGTTCGTCGCGCATAGCTCACTCCAGACAGCAGTGGCGCGAGTTTAACGCACAATGTCGACAATTTGTGTCTGCATTACACCCTGTAGGAGCAGCCTTGTGCTGCGAAGAGGCCGGTGCGAACAACCTCTATCTGTGTTGTTGGGACTGGCCTCTTCGCAGCACAAGGCTGCTCCTACAGGGGGGCGAGGTGCGGCTTAGAAGGGCGCAGGGCACTCGAACTTCAACCGCTCCCCGGACACCGGGTGGGTAAAGCTCAGCATGGATGCATGCAGGCAAAGCCGCTCGTGCGCCGCCAGCGCTTCGGGGTTGGCATACAGCCGGTCACCCAGCAGCGGGTGGCCGATCGACAGCATGTGCACGCGCAACTGGTGCGAGCGCCCGGTAATCGGCGTCAGTTCTACCCGGCAGTGGTCGCCGCAGCGCTCGACGATGCGCCAGAACGTCAGCGCATGCTTGCCCTGCTCGTGGTCCACCACATGCCGTGGCTTGGTTGGCGGGTCGTAGCGCAGCGGCAGGTCGATGCTGCCGCTGTCCAGTGCCGGTTGGCCCCAGCACAGCGCGGTGTAGGCCTTTTCGGTTTCGCGGTCGTGGAACTGGCGCGACAGCTCGCGGTGGCTGTCGGCATCGCGGGCCAGCAGGATGATGCCGGAGGTTTCCCAATCCAGGCGGTGCACGATCAGCGCGTCGGGGTAGCCGTTTTCCTGCAGGCGGGTGATCAGGCAGTCCTTGTTGTCCTCGGCGCGGCCAGGCACCGACAGCAGCAGGGTCGGTTTGTTGATCACCAGGATGGCGGCGTCTTCGTGCAGGATCTGGATATTGGACAGCGGCATTGCGTGTTCTCTGTTAAATCGGGAGAAAAAAGCGGGGCCGCTCTGCGGCCCATTCGCGGCACAAGGCCGCTCCTACAGGGGAACGAGATCCCTTGCAGGAGCGGCCTTGTGCCTCGAATGGGCTGCAAAGCAGCCCCAGCTTTCAGCCAGATCAGCGATCCGGCAGGGTAATGTTCAGCTCCAGAATCGAGCAGCTGCCCTGGTTTTCCAGCTCGATATGCACGTCATCGTTGCCGATGTTCACATACTTGCGGATCACTTCCAGCAGTTCTTTCTGCAGCGCCGGCAGGTAGTCCGGCTCGCTGCGTTGGCCGCGCTCGTGCGCCACGATGATCTGTAGACGCTCTTTCGCTACCGACGCGCTGGTCTGTTTCTGTCTGCCACGAAAGAAGTCAAAAAGGTTCATGGTTTACTTGCCTCCAAACAGGCGCGCGAAGAATCCTTGCTTCGGCACTTCAACAAAACGCAGGGGTTTGTCTTTCCCCAGCAGGCGGTCGACGGTGTCGCTGTACGCCTGGCCAGCATCGCTCTGGTCGTCGAGGATGACCGGGATACCTTGGTTGGAGGCCTTGAGCACAGCCTGGGACTCAGGGATTACGCCCTTGAGCTTGATCGCCAGGATGTCGGTGACGTCGTCGATGCTCAGCATCTCGCCGTTAACGACGCGCTCTGGGTTGTAGCGAGTGATCAGCAGGTGTTCCTTGATCGGCTCCTCGCCGTTTTCGGAGCGGCGCGATTTGCTCGACAGAATGCCCAGCATGCGGTCCGAGTCACGTACCGAAGAAACCTCAGGGTTGGTTACCACGATGGCTTCGTCGGCGAAGTACATCGCCAGGTGCGCACCTTTCTCGATACCGGCCGGGGAGTCGCAGATGACGTATTCGAAATCTTCTTTCAACGCCATCAGCACCTTCTCGACGCCTTCCAGGGTCAGCGCGTCTTTATCGCGGGTCTGGCTGGCGGCAAGTACATACAGGTTCTCGAGGCGCTTGTCCTTGATCAGGGCCTGCTGCAGGTTGGCTTCTTCGTTGACCACGTTGACGAAGTCGTACACCACGCGGCGCTCGCAGCCCATGATCAGGTCGAGGTTACGCAGGCCCACGTCGAAGTCGACGATGACGGTCTTGTGGCCACGCAGTGCGAGGCCGGTACCAATGGCGGCGCTGGTGGTGGTCTTGCCCACACCCCCCTTGCCGGAAGTAACCACGAGAATCTTGGCCAAGGTGTTTCACCCCTAAAATAAGTCGGGACACGTGTCCCGGCAAAAAGCAAATAAACGGCAACAGTTAAAAAAGTTGCTCTGAAAATGACGGCAAGTATCCGTTAAAGACGGGTGATGTTCAACACATCACCGGACAGGCTGACTTGCACACCTGTGCCCCACAGGGGGTCGCGGCGCAGGTCTTCGCAAACCTTGTACTGGCCGGCGATGGAGACCATTTCGGCGGTCATCTGCTGGCAGAAGATCCGCGCCTTGGTATTGCCTTTGATGCCGGCCAGGGCCCGGCCGCGCATGGCGCCGTACACATGGATGTTGCCATCGGCCAGAAGTTCCGCACCCGGGCTGACCGAGGCGGTAACGATCAGGTCGCCACCCTGAGCATAGATCTGCTGGCCGCCGCGCACCGGCGCAGTAATGATCCGGGTCGGCCGCACCTCGGGCTCGGGGGCCGGTGGTGGGGCGGGCGCCGGCTCGGGCTTTCTGACTACCTCGGGCTCGGGCTCCAGCGGCCGCTCGCGGGCGCCGGACGGCGGTAGCACCGGCAGGTCGATGGCGATGGCGGCGGCGATGTCCTCGATGCGGTTGGCGCGGATGGCCAGGGTACGCAGGCCATGGTGGCGGCAGATGCGCATCAAGCCTGGCAGGTCGATTGCCCCTTCGCCGGCCGGCAGTTTGTCCAGCGCCAGCACCAGTGGCGTATTGCTGAAGAAGTTCGGTGCCTGGGCAACTTTGGCCGCCAGCTGGCGGTCGAGGGCTTCAAGGTCATTGCGCGCCAGCTCCAGCACTGTGATGGCGAGCATGCTGCCCTTGAGCTGGAACACGGAGGCGGTGTCGGATGTGTGGTTTGGGCTCATGGTCTGCATAGACGGCTTGTTGCGAAAAAAGTGCCCTGATTTATAACGAGAACACCGGTTGCCCGCAACATACGCTGATCCGTTGTAGAATGCGCAGCCTTTGTCTTTCCGGAAGCTTCAATGGAACGCCCGCGTTTTCGTCCCTATTTCCTTCACCCAAAGTTCTGGGGCCTGTGGCTGGGCCTGGGCCTGCTGTGGCTGGTGGTCCAGTTGCCGTACCGGGCCCTGTTGAAAGCCGGTGCCGCGCTGGGGGCCGTGATGTATTGCTTTGCCGGCGAACGTCGGCGCATTGCCGCGCGCAACCTTGAGCTGTGCTTTCCGGAGCTGTCGGTCGACGAACGGCGGCGTTTGCTCAAGGCCAACTTCGCCTCCACCGGTATCGCCTTCTTCGAAATGGCCATGAGCTGGTGGTGGCCCAAGGCCAGGCTGGCGCGCCTGGCCCATATCGAGGGACTGGAGCACCTGCAGGCCGCCCAGCAGGCGGGGCAGGGCGCCATCCTCATGGCTGTGCACTTTACCACCCTGGAAATCGGCGCCGCCCTGCTGGGCCAGCAGCACACCATTGACGGCATGTACCGCGAGCACGGCAACGCGCTGTTCGACTTCATCCAGCGCAGCGGCCGCGAGCGGCATAACCTCGACTCGCTGGCGGTGGAGCGCGAGGATGTGCGTGGCATGCTCAAGCTGCTGCGTTCGGGCCGGGCGATCTGGTATGCACCGGACCAGGACTACGGCGCCAAGCAGAGCATTTTCGTGCCGCTGTTCGGCATCCCGGCCGCGACGGTAACCGCCACCACCAAGTTCGCCCGGCTGGGCAAGGCGCAGGTTATTCCGTTCACCCAGAAGCGCCTGGAGGATGGCAGTGGCTATCGTCTGGTCATCCACCCGCCATTGGCGGACTTCCCCGGCGAAAGCGAAGAGGCCGACTGCCTGCGCATCAACCAGTGGGTCGAGAGTGTGTTGCGTGAGTGCCCCGAGCAGTACCTGTGGGCGCACCGCCGTTTCAAGTCGCGGCCCGAGGGTGCGCCGCGGCTGTACGACAAGAAAAAGCGCTGAACTGACTTTACCTGTGCCGGCCCTTTCGCGGGCCTGAAAACAGCTGATCCAGGAAGGAAGCGATGGCCCCACCCCCGGTAACCGGTCTTATCCTTTCTGGCGGCGGCGCCCGCGCCGCCTATCAGGTCGGCGTATTGGCCGGCATCGCCGAGCTGCTGCCCGCAGGCGCGCACAATCCGTTCCCGGTCATCGTCGGCACCTCTGCCGGTGCCATCAACGCCGTCACCCTCGCCAGCGGCGCCACCCACTTCAACGATGCCGTTCAGCGGCTTACCGCCTTCTGGCAGAACTTTCGCAGCCACCTGGTCATCCGCAGTGACTGGCCCGGCGTCGTCCGCCAGGCCAGCCGTTTCGTCGGCCACAGCCTGTTGGGGTTAGGCGGCCAGGCGCCGGTGGCGCTGCTGGACAGCAGCCCGTTGCGCAGCCTGCTGGAGGCACACCTGAACCTGGATGGCATCGGCCATTCCCTGGCCGCCGAGCAGTTGCGCGCGGTGGCAGTCACCGCCTTTGGCTACGAGTCCGGCCAAGCGGTCACCTTCTACCAGGGGCGTGGCACCATTGAAGCCTGGCTACGCCACCGCCGCATCGGCGTGCCCACGCCATTGACCATCGACCACCTGCTGGCCAGCGCGGCCATTCCGCTGCTGTTTGCGCCGGTGCAGCTGGGCGACGAATTTTACGGGGACGGCGCGGTGCGCCAGTCGGCGCCGATCAGCCCGGCGTTGCACCTGGGCGCCAGCCGGGTGCTGGTGGTCGGGGTCAGCGGCAACCCGCAGCGGCCAGCGCCGCCCTTGCCCACTCAGCGTGTGTTCAGCGGGCAGCAGCCGAGCCTGGCGCAGATCGGTGGCCACATGCTCAACAGCACGTTCATCGACAGCCTGGAAGACGACATCGAACTGCTGCAGCGGCTCAACCATTTGAGCCGGCTGTTGCCGGCGCACCTGGATGCCCGCCGCTTGGGGTTGGCGCCGATCGAGGTGCTGGTGGTAGCGCCCAGCCAGCCGTTGGACGAGATCGCCGCCCGGCACCGGCGTGAGCTGCCGGCGGCGTTGCGCCTGTTCCTGCGCGGGCCGGGGGCGACGCGCACCAGCGGGGCGGGGGTATTGAGCTATCTGCTGTTCGAGGCCAGTTATTGCAGTGAACTGATCGAACTGGGGCGCAAGGATGCCCTGGCCAAGAGGCGGGAGCTGTGCCAGTTCCTCGGAATTTGATGTTGCCTGTACCGGCCTCATCGCCGGCAAGCCAGCTCCCACAGGATTACCACAGCCTTGGGCATTGTGCGGACCTGTGACAGCTGGCTTGCCGGCGATTGAGCCGAAGCAGGTTTACTCCGCAATCTGCAACTTGCGTGCCTGGGTGTACACGTACCGCACCTTCTCGTACTCGAACGGTGAGTTCAGCTGGCCATAGCGGAAGTTGGTGGTATAGCGCTTGTCCACCACGCGCAGGGCAAAGATTTCCGGGTGGTCGGTGCTGGCTTCGGCCACGTTCAGGTAATTGATTGCCTGCTCGCCCGCATAGTCCACCACCAGCCCGGTGGTGTCGCGCAGGTTCGAAGGCCCCAACACCGGCAGCATCAGGTACGGCCCCTCCGGTACGCCATAGAAGCCCAGGGTCTGGCCAAAGTCTTCGCTCTGGCGCGGCAGGCCCATGCTGGTCGCCGGGTCCCATAGCCCACCCACCCCGATCAGGGTGTTGAACATCAGCCGCGCCGTGATCTCGGCCGAACGCTTGGCCTTGAGCTGCAGCACGCTGTTGAACAGGTTTGGCACATCGCCCAGGTTGTTGAAGAAGTTGCTTACCCCCGTGCGCACGAAGCGCGGGGTTACATACTGGTAACCACTCACCAGCGGCAGCAGCACCCATTGGTCCAGCCGGTAGTTGAAGTGATAGACGCGCCGGTTGATCGACTCCAGCGGGTCGTACACGTTCAGCGCTTCCAGGGTTGAGCGCTCGAACTCGCGCTGGTCCAGCCCCGGGTTGAATTTCAGCTCGCGCAGCGGGTCGATGAAGCCATCGGATTCAGGCACCAGCGGCGCGGTACCGATCACTTGCGGGTCGGCCTCGATCACGCTGGCCCGGGGGGCGGTTTCGGCGGCCAGGGTGTGGCCGGCGGCAAGCAGGGCAGTGGCGAAGAGGAGTTTGTTAACCACGGAAGAACTCCAGCATGGCGTCACTGTTGACGCGGTAGTTGAGGTTGCCGCAATGGCCGCCATGGGGGTAGAGGGTCAGCCGGTCACCAAATACCTTGCGCAGGAAGCCGATGTCGCCCGGGCCGAGAATGACGTCGTCGGCGTTGTGCATCACCGCGATCTTGTCACTGCCGCGCAGGTAGTCTTCCAGGGCGTACAGGCTCACCTGGTTGACCAGCTGCAGGATGCTGTTGCCGTCGGTGCGGGCGCGCCACATCGGGATCACCTGTTCGGTCATGTAGCAGTCGAAATCACACTGCAGGGCACGCTTGAAGAACGGCGTGAGGCTGCTGCCTTCGGTAATCGGAAACTTCGGCGGAATGATCAGGCCGCGGCGGTTGATCAGGTCGGAAGTGAAGGCAATGTCGGCAGCCGAGAAACGGAACGAAGTGCCGATCAGCATGGCCATCTGTTCGTTGGACAGGTGCTGTCTGGACTGCTGGAAGTCATACAGAAGGGCGTCGTTGAGGTCGATGTAGCCCTTGTCCTGGAAGTAGCGGGTCAGCTTGGTCAGCATCAGCTCGTAGAACGTAGTGCTGCGGTCGATGCCCTTGACCTGGGTTTGCACCAGTTTGTCCAGGTTGTTGATCGAGGTGTACAGGTTGACCGGTGGGTTAAGCAGCAGCACACGCTTGAAGTTGAAGCTGCGGCGGGTTTCGTCCAGGTGGCTGACGAAAGCAGCGTCCAGCGCACCCAGGCTGTAGCCGGTGAGGTAGAACTCACTGACTGGCAGGCGCGGGTGCTGGGCACGCACGGCCTGCATCACCCGGTACATGTCTTCGGCGTCTTCCTGGCTGACGCCGGGGGTGGCAAAGCGCGAGGCGGCACTCATGAAGTCGTAGCTGGTGGGCGATGACAGTTGCACCACGTGGAAGCCGCCCTGGTAGAACAGCTTCTTCAGGTATTCATTGATGCTGCTGCTGTACGGCGCACCGGTGCCGGCGATGATGAAGATCAGCGGCGCTTCGTGATCCTGGCGGGCCAGGCGGTACTTGAGCTTTTTCACCGCCCAGAAATTGTCGGGCAAGGTGAACTCACGCTCCGGGCGCAGGTTGAGGCTGTAGTCCGATTGGTCGATGTCCTCGTCGCTGGGCAGGGTCGGGCGCTGGTCCGGCGGCGTGGTGGCGATGGTCGCCTCGAACGGGTTGGTCAAGGGGTAGCCGTAGCTGGCAGCGTCGATATCCCGCGCTGAAGCGGCCACCGCCATGAGCAGGCTACCGAGCACGGCAGCGAGGCGCAAAGATCGAAGCATGTAATCCCCCAAAAGAACGCAAGGTCGAGCAGTGTGCAGGCTAGGACCACAGCCAACCGGGCAAAGTTGCCAGTCGCGGTGGTCTTTGGTGTGCTTGTTATCTGCAACATAGCTGCAGGGTTGTGATTTTGCCTTACAACCGGGCATAAGCGATCATGGATGCTTTCGATTACCGCTATTGGAGAACAGGATGTCTCGTTCGCTGCCGGCTGCACTGCTGGTGCTGTTTCTGGGGCTGTGGCTCGCTGCCAGCTATGGCGTGCGCTATGGGCTGATGGAGGATGGCCAGTGGGTTGGACTGTGCACGGTGCCTGCGGCGTATTGGCAGTGTGAGGTGCGCTCGCTGCTGGGGTTGGGCATTCACCTCCAGGTGCTGGCCTGGAGCGGGCTAGGCCTGGCGCTGCTGGCGCAGTTCGTACCCGCGCGCGCGGGCTGGTGGCTGGCGGTGTTGGCATTGGTGTTCGCTGTGCCGGCGCTGGTGTTGTATACCGCCAGCATTGCCGTGTTTGCGCTGGTGCTGGCGGGGTTGCGCCTTGTCAGGTAACCGCGCCCCACCCCAACAATCAAGCCGGTCGCAACCGCAAGCTGCGCCACAATGCGGCTGTCATCAGCACACTCACCACCGCCCAACCCCAGGCCTGCTGGTTTTCCAGCCCTTCAACGAACAACTGCGGCGCCACCCCGGCCCCGACAATGAACGCCAGCAACGCCACCTCCGCCCGCCGTGCCCGCACCGGCCACAGCACATACACCAGCGCCGGCAAGGCCAGCGCGGCGCTGGGGAAGCTGCGGTAGCGTGGGTCGAACACCATCGCCAGCATGCTCACCGCTGCGGCAAAGCCCGCCGCCAGCAACAGCCACCCTGCCCGTGCCTGTAGCCAGGCGAACAGCCGCTCACGCCAACCCGCCCGGCGTGCCAGCGCCAACAGTGCATGCGCCAGCACCAACAGGTTCAACCCGGCCAGCGCCAGTGCCCACAGCCATTCCCCGGCAAAACGCGCATGGGTGCGCATCAGTTCGCCCCACAAGCCCAGGCAACCTGCGCCAAACGCGGCCAGCAATGGCAACAGCAAGGCCGCCATCGGCGTAGCAGGGCGCCCGGCCAGCAACAACATGGCCGCCATCAACAGTGCACTGGCCAGCAGCCATTGCGGCCAGTCATGCAGGTTGCTCACCGGCCCTTCCAGCACGCCCTTGTCCTGCCGGTCGGCATCGTAAAGCCCCCAGTAACCGCCAACTGCCCCTTCATTGGCGCGCTTCCACGGCTGGTCGAACGCTTCGATCAGGTTGTAGTGCCAACCGTTGCTTTCGGCCATGGCCACGAAGCCGCGAATAAAGCGTGCCTCGTTGACCCGGCTGGGTATTGCGGTTTCGCGTTGGCGGCCTTCGCTGGGCCAGCCGGTTTCGCCAATCAGGATGTCCTTGGGCGCAAAGCGTGTGCCGAACACCCGGCGCACATCGGCCACGTGGGCCAGCGCATCGTCGATGCCGCGCGGATCGTCTTCCCAGTAGGGCAGCAGGTGGATGGTCAAAAAGTCCACCTCGGGTGCTACTTGCGGGTGCTGCAGCCAGAACTCCCACACATCCGCGTAGGTCACCGGCACCTTCACCTGGCTTTTCACCCGGGCGATCAGCTTGGCCAGCTGCGCGCCTGTGACTTCCTTGCGCAGCAACGTCTCGTTGCCCACGATCACCGCGCTGACCACATCGGGGTTGGCGTTGGCGGTGGCGATCAGCAGGTCGATTTCCTTTTCGGTGTCGGCCGCGTGAGCGTTGACCCAGGCGCCCAGCATCACTTTCAGCCCATGCTTGCGCGCCAGCGCCGGGATTGCCTCAAGGCCGGTCACGGAATAGGTGCGGATGCACTGGAAACGCTCAGCCAGCAAGGCCAGGTCGGCGTCCATGCGTGCCGGGCGTAGGTGAAATGGTTGGTCGTAGGGCGACTGGTCCTTGTCGAACGGGGTGTAGGACGCGCATTGCAACTTGTGCGTCGGGCTGGCCGCATCGGGCAGGTGCACCGGCTTGCCAAGCCCGTACCAGAGCCCGGCGAGCCCGAGCAGGGCCAACAGGCAGGCAAGCAGGTAAAGCGGCAGCAACAGGCGGGCAGAACTGGGCATCGGGCGGTCCATCGTCAGGCGCAAAAGGGTAGATAGTAGCCCGGCGCCAAAGCTTTGGCATGCAAGGATCGCGCAGGCGGGTGTAGGCCGATGACGCTAATGGCACAGTGCTGTCGCATATGGGGCGGGTGCAGGTCGCAGCTGGATCAGGTCGACCTGTGTTGCAGGAAGATGATGCAATCTCCAAGACCTGACGAGGGGATGCTTTGATGGCAACTTTGAAAAAAATGCGACGTTTACTGGGTGTGGGCACCGCCCTGGTAATGGCCATGAGCGCTGCACAGGCAATGGCCAAAGAAGTAAGCATAGGTTACGTGGATGGTTGGGCCGACAGTGTGGCCACCACCAACGTGGCCGCCGAAGTGATCAAGCAAAAGCTCGGCTACGACGTGAAGTTGCAGGCTGTGGCCACGGGGATCATGTGGCAGGGTGTGGCAACCGGCAAGCTCGATGCCATGTTGTCGGCATGGTTGCCGGTGACCCATGGTGAGTACTGGACCAAGAACAAGGACAACGTGGTCGACTACGGTGCCAACTTCAAGGACGCCAAGATCGGCCTGATCGTCCCCGAGTACGTCAAGGCGGCGAGCATCGCCGACCTCAAGACCGATAGTAGCTTCAAGCAGAAGATTGTCGGCATCGACGCGGGCTCCGGCGTGATGCTCAAGACCGACCAGGCGATCAAGGACTACGACCTGACCGGTTACAAGCTGCAGGCCAGCTCGGGCGCGGCGATGACGGCGGAACTGGGCCGTGCCTATGCCAAGCAACAGTCGATTGCAGTGACTGGCTGGGTACCGCACTGGATGTTCGCCAAGTGGAAGCTGAAGTTCCTCGAAGACCCGAAAGGCGTGTATGGCGCGGCGGAAACCGTGAACAGCATCGGCAGCAAGGAACTGGCCAGCAAGGCACCGGAAGTGGCGGAGTTCCTGAAGAAATTCAGCTGGCAGTCCAAGGACGAGATTGGCGAGGTGATGCTGGCGATCCAGGAAGGGGCCAAGCCTGAAGCGGCGGCCAAGGATTGGGTGGCCAAGCACCCTGATCGCGTGAAGGAGTGGACGGGTAAGTAAGCAGCTGTTGCAAATTCCTGTAGGAGCAGCCTTGTGCTGCGAAGAGGCCGGTACAAGCTGCGAAGATTCGGGCAGCCTGCACCGGCCTCTTCGCAGCACAAGGCTGCTCCTGCAGGGCAGGCGCAAGCTGTTTTGTTGCGCAATCGGTAAAACACCGTTGCATCTAAGACTAAGGTCGTCTGGTTGCCGTCCAACAGCCGCATAAAGTAAGGGCGTGGGTTTCACCCCTACCTGTGCTGCTAGGACAAAAACAATGAACGACAGCATTTACCTCTCGATACAAAACAGCCCCCGTTTCAAGGAGCTGGTCACCAAACGCGAACGGTTCGCCTGGATTCTCTCGGCGATCATGCTCGGCTTGTACTGCGGCTTCATCCTCCTGATCGCCTACGGTCCTCATCTGCTGGGCGCCAAGCTCAGCCCTGAGTCGTCGATTACCTGGGGCATTCCCCTGGGCGTCGGCCTGATCGTTTCGGCATTCGTCCTGACCGCCATCTACGTACGCCGCGCCAACGGCGAATTCGATGAGCTGAACAAGGCCATCCTCAAGGAGGCGCAACAATGATTCGCCACGCCAAAGCCCTGGCTGTACTGGCCTGCGGAGCCTTCGCACCCGCCGTGTGGGCAGCCGATGCCCTGACCGGCGAGGTGCAGAAACAGCCGCTGAACGTTGCCGCGATCGCCATGTTCGTGGCTTTTGTCGCCTTCACCCTCGGTATCACCTACTGGGCCTCCAAACGCAACAAGTCGGCGGCGGACTACTACGCTGCCGGTGGCAAGATCACCGGCTTCCAGAATGGCCTGGCGATCGCTGGCGACTACATGTCGGCTGCCTCCTTCCTGGGTATTTCCGCGCTGGTGTTCACCTCTGGCTACGACGGCCTGATCTACTCGATCGGCTTTTTGGTCGGCTGGCCGATCATCCTCTTCCTGATCGCCGAACGCCTGCGCAACCTGGGCAAGTACACCTTCGCCGACGTGGCCTCGTACCGCCTAGGGCAGAAGGAAATCCGTACCCTGTCGGCCTCCGGCTCGCTGGTGGTGGTGGCGTTCTACCTGATCGCGCAGATGGTTGGTGCCGGCAAGCTGATCGAACTGCTGTTCGGCCTGGACTACCACGTTGCGGTGATCCTGGTGGGTATCCTGATGTGCCTGTATGTGCTGTTCGGCGGCATGCTGGCCACCACCTGGGTACAGATCATCAAGGCCGTGCTGCTGCTGTCCGGTGCCAGCTTCATGGCGCTGATGGTGATGAAGCACGTAGGCTTCGATTTCAACACCCTGTTCTCCGAAGCGATCAAGGTGCACAGCAAGGGTGAGGCGATCATGAGCCCGGGCGGCCTGGTCAAGGACCCGATATCGGCCTTCTCGCTGGGCCTGGCACTGATGTTCGGTACTGCCGGCCTGCCACACATCCTGATGCGATTCTTCACCGTCAGTGATGCCAAGGAAGCGCGCAAGAGCGTGCTCTACGCCACCGGCTTCATCGGCTACTTCTACATCCTGACCTTCATCATCGGCTTCGGCGCGATCCTGCTGGTCAGCACCAACCCGGACTTCAAGGACGCCGCCGGTGCACTGTTGGGCGGCAACAACATGGCAGCGGTGCACCTGGCCGATGCCGTGGGTGGCAGCATCTTCCTCGGCTTCATTTCGGCAGTGGCATTCGCCACCATCCTGGCAGTGGTTGCCGGCCTGACCCTGGCCGGTGCCTCGGCGGTGTCCCACGACCTGTACGCCAGCGTATGGCGCAAGGGCAAGGCCAACGACAAGGACGAGATCCGCGTGTCGAAGATCACCACCATCGCCCTGGGCGTGCTGGCGATCGGCCTGGGTATCCTGTTCGAGAAGCAGAACATCGCCTTCATGGTCGGCCTGGCGTTCTCCATCGCCGCCAGCTGCAACTTCCCGGTCCTGCTGCTTTCGATGTACTGGAAGAAACTGACCACCCGGGGCGCCATGATTGGCGGCTGGCTGGGCCTTGTAAGTGCGGTAACGCTGATGATCCTCGGCCCGACCATCTGGGTGCAGATCCTCGGCCACGAGAAGCCGATCTACCCGTACGAGTACCCGGCGCTGTTCTCCATGGCCATCGCCTTCGTCAGCATCTGGTTCTTCTCGGTCACCGACAAGTCCAAGGCTGCCGACGACGAGCGTGCGCTGTTCTACCCGCAGTTCGTGCGTTCGCAGACTGGCCTGGGTGCCAGCGGGGCGGTTTCCCACTGATGCAATAGCAATAACGCGCTGAAATGCATAACGCCCCGCTAGCCGGGGCGTTATGCATTCTGGGGTTGCTCCCGGCAATACTGGCAAGCTGCGTCCCTTGGGAAATTTCCTAAATCCGCTCGGAACGGTCCTAACTTCCAATCGCCAGCGTTCACGAATAATCGCCACCACTGATCGGGCAGTCGCCCGTCAGCCAGTGATTCCCTCAAGGAGATTTGATCGTGAAACGTATGCTGCTTGCCCTCCCTCTGGCCATGCTGTTTGCCGGTGCCGCCCACGCCTTGGACCCGATCGAAAAGCAAGTACAAGTCACTGCCCAGGTGCCGACCGATGCGTTCTTCGTCGAGCCGGTCGGCGGCAACTGGATGAACGACCCGCAAGAACTGGGCTGGAACCCCAATCAGGCCAAGCTCGACCCGGTCCGCAAGGAGCTGCAGGTCAAGAGCACCGTTGGCGCTATCAACGCTTACCTGGTTTCGCCCGCAGTCATTGCCAGCGGTTCCCACAACATTGGCCTGGATGTGAAGGTTGGCGGCACCGTGTTGCAGACCACCGCAGCCGAAGTGGTCAGCGCCACCCAAGCCGCACCGGGGGCGATCATCGGCTTCGAAATTGCAGCCCAGCCAGCCCCCGCAGCGGGTTATGAGCCAGGCAACTACCAAGGCCTGGTGAGCATGATCTTCGAAACTGGCACGCCTTGATTCACCCCCCCCATCGTTCATCCGTTGTTGCCTGTTCCTGCCCTCGGCGCTTGCCGCGGGGCGGGCAGGTATTGCCCGCAAGCGACGCCAATGACCCTACAGTTTCCCCTTTCCGCGCTGTACCTGAGCTTGCCGTTGGCAGCCTGCCTGGCCGCAGTGCCAGTTACGGGCCACGCTGCGACCGCGGCGCTGGGTGGCATCGAAGGCCTGCCCAGTGAATTCGAAGCGCACTTCTATGAAGTACCGTTGGCCGTGAGGGTAGACCTGGACGGCCGCTATCTGGGTGATGCAATGGTCGTGCTCAGCCGGGATCAGCGCGTGCAACTGCTGGAATTCACCGAAACCGTCGACAGCCGTGAGCCAGAAAGCCTGAGGCGGCGCTGGCGCGAACGCCTGGTCGAAGGGCGCCCGTTGGGTGATTGCCAGGCTGACTGCCCAGATGGCCTGCGCGCAGTGCACTACAGCTTGGCCAATTCGCAGTTGTCACTGCTTACCGACCAGGTCGAAGCGTCAACGGCAGACGAGCGTTATCACCGGCTTCCCGAACAAGGCAGCTATGGCCTGCTGGTGCGTAACCAACTCAACCTGGTCAATGATGGCCGGGTCACCAGCGGCCGCTATGCATTGCAAGGGCAGGGCAGCCTGGGTAACTGGACGACCCTGGCCGATGGCCAGCTTGACCGTGGCAGCGACAGTCAACAGGGCACGCGCTACCGGGTTGATCAGTTGTACGGTGAGCGACTGGTGCAGGACCACTTTTATCGCCTGGGCTATTTCACCCCCAGTGCCCAAGGCCTGACCCGCCAACCACGGCTGATGGGTGCCAGCCCCGATACCACCCTGGGCCTGATGTTCGGCAGCAGCGACAGCCTGGCCACCGACAATGGCGCGCCCAGCGCGACGCCCATCTATGTCACGCCTAACCGCCCCGCCGTGGCGGAAATCTACCGCAACGGCGTACTGATCAATAGCCAGCCGGTACAGCCCGGGCTGCAGACGCTGGACAGCAAAGTGTTGCCCGGGGGCATCTATGAAGTGGAAATCCGCCTGGTCGAGGACGGCCAGGTGACCTCGCGCAGCCAGGCATTCATCTACAAACCCGGCAACTGGCGCAGCACCGATGCCCCCTGGCGCTACAACCTGTACCTGGGGCGGCAGAGCAGCCTGTTGAGCAACTGGCAGCGTGACGCAGATGACAGCCTGGCGGCAGGCGTGCTGGCCAATTACCTGGTGCACCCCCGGGCTATCCTCGGCGTCTCGGCACAGCGCATCGACCAAACCCTGCAATACGGCACGTCGCTGGACTGGGATGTGCGCGACCGTTTCAAACTGTACGGCAACCTGTTTCGGGCCCAGGGCTACGGCAACGGCTACGACCTGCAAATGATCCACGCTGGTGAAAACAGCTCATTGGTGGCCAGCCAGAGCAGCACCTGGCTGACCCGCCCCGAGTCACTGCGTGATGACCGTCAGCCGAGCCGCTGGCAGGCGCGGCAAACCCAGACGTCGGTGTCTTACAACCATCGCCTCGACCCGCGCAATACCGCCAGCGTGCGTGTGTCGCACAGCAGTGGGGCCAGCGCCGGTACGGGGGTGGATTTGGGCTGGTCGTACTTCGGCCAGTTACTGGGGTCGCAGGCCAACTGGCGCCTGTCGCTGTTCGACCGACCGGGCAACGCGGGTACCGGTGAGGCCCGCAGCCGCGGCGTCAACCTGAGCCTGAGCATGAGCCTGGGTGGCACGAGTGGGCGGCGCCTGTCGGCCAGCGTCGGCAGCCGTACAGCGCGCGATGGCGGGCGTGACCTCAATGCTGCGGTGGCCTATCAGCAGGACGTCGACCTGGGCCCGTTGCGCAGCGTTGGCCTGACCGCCAGCGCCGACCGCTATGGCGCCGGCCTGGGTGGTGACACGCAGTTCGAGAGCCAACAGCTGCACGGTGATGCGTATTTCCAGCGGTCTTCCTACAACGGTGAGTTCAGCGGCGGCCTTAACCTGGAAAGCATGCTGGCTGTCGGGGCTGGCAAGGCGGCCGTGAGCGGCCAGTACTTGCCGCACCAGGCTGGGCTTATCGTCGATGTCGAAACCGATATCCAAGGTTTGAAACTACGCGCTGACGACCGCCATGGCGGTACTGCCAATCTGCGGCCTGGGCGCAACCTGGTTCCGGTGGCCGCTTACAAGGCCGGCCATGTGCAATTCGACCTTGAAGGCGCGCAAGCCACCGCCGCGGTGATTCAGCCTTCCAGTGTGGACTACCACCTGAACCGTGGCGGCATTGGCTACCGGCAGCTGCGGGTATTGCGCACGCTGACCGTCATCGGCCGCCTGCTCGACAGCCAGGGTCGTCCGCTGCGGGGCGCGCAGGTGATCAACCACGCCAGTCGCAGTGTCAGTGAGGCCGATGGGTTCTTTGCGGTGGAAATGAGCGAGTCCACCCCCAGCCTGGAGGTGCGTCAGCAAGGGCAGGTCGTATGCCTGCTGACGCTGAATCTTACGCAGCTGGTACGTGAAGACGATGTGCTGTTGGCCGGCGACCAGCGTTGCACGCCGGCAAGCCTGGCCAAAGCCGCTGATAACGGGGGTGAGCCTGTTGAGAGCTAGCTCAGGGTCAGTAACAGAGCCGCCTTACCGTCGTTGCAGACGGCTCCTACATATCCTGCGATTGCTCCCGGTTTACGGTATGCCAATCGCTGTACTTATCCAAGGAACCTTCAAACGTGAATATCCATCGTCTGCTTGCCCTGGCCTTTCTGGTTACCCCGCTGGCAGCCATTGGGGCGCCCGAGCTTAACGTCGGCGCGTTGTACGATTACCTGGATTCCGGCAAAAGCACCTTGCTCAAGCGGGTGCGCAATAGCGGTGATACCACGGCGTTCGTCAAGGTCAGTGTCGCTGAGCTGGTGTACGACAGCGATGGCAATGCCCGCGAGGTCGACACCGAAGGCCTGCCGTTGGAGCAGCGCGGCCTGGTGGCCAGCCCGGCGCGGCTGATCGTGCCGGCGCAGGGCATGCAAGCGGTGCGCCTGGTGTACCGCGGCCAGCGCGATACAGAGCGCTATTTCCGCTTGCGCTTCGTCCCGGTACTGCCCGAGCTGGGTGATGGGTTCACCGTGGACGAGGGAGAGGCCGAGCGTTACCGCAGTAGCCTGAAGGCTGGGGTCAACTTGCTGGCCGGCTATGGCACGTTGCTGTTCGTTCGGCCTGGCGAAACCCGGTTCCAGACGCCTGTGCAGCGCAAGGGCGGTAGCCTTACGGTCAGCAACCAGGGCAATGCCACTGTCGTGCTGGATCAGTTCCGGCAGTGCCAGGCGGCTGGCGTGGCCTGCGAGACTGCCACCAAACATCATGTGTTGCCGGGGCGTACACGGCAATTCGAAGGGCAGGCGGCCAAGGTCCATCAGTTTGAGTTGCATGAAGGCGAAGCGCGCAAGCGCATGGTGGTGGAAGGATGAGTAGCAGCACAGGGCGCTTGGCCCGCATCCGTCACTTACGCGTCTGGCTGGTCGCAGGTTTGCTGGCATTCGCGCCCTTGGCCAGCGCGCTGGAGGTGACGCTCTCGGCGCAATACCGTGGCGGTGGGTCGGGGCGCTTCGAAAACACCACGCCGCCTGCTGAATTTTGCAGGGTCTGGGCTGGCCTGTGCGCCAGTACCGGCACCGTGAGCCTGCCAATTACCTACCAGAAGACAAGCATCAACCGTGCCCCCGACCTGCGTGATCGATATTTCGTGAAACTGCCGGGGCGTCGTGAAGTGGAGGTACGCCACCAACAGACGGGCGAGCCCAGGCAGAT
Organism: Pseudomonas sp. SIMBA_068; assembly: GCF_046534705.1. Lineage (NCBI taxonomy): Bacteria > Pseudomonadati > Pseudomonadota > Gammaproteobacteria > Pseudomonadales > Pseudomonadaceae > Pseudomonas > Pseudomonas sp. SIMBA_068. The sequence goes on along the minus strand of NZ_JAWRYI010000008.1, from coordinate 244,613 downwards.
GACCTTCGAGGTGCGCTCCATCAGCCAGGAAGCTGTGTTGGGCGGCCCTTATAACCCCCTTAACGGCCGCTTCTCAGGCGGTTGTAGTGGCATGAACTCCGTCGGCAACCAAAGCCGCTTCAGATACCACACCTCGTTGGTCAACCCGCAAAGTCCGACCCCTTGTTTGATCAGCTACTCATGGGCGCCGGATGATCTGGTAGATACCACCACGGTACTGGACACGGGCATTTCCTTCGAGCTGGACATCCCCCCGCCGTATCGCCTGCGCGCCGGTATGTACCGCGGCAGCCTCACTTACACCATAGGCCCTGGGGGCGACTTTGATTTCGGCAACAACGTCACCGGCCTGAGCGGCGATACGCTGGTGATCAACTTCGAACTGGATGTGCAGCATGCTTTCATCTTTGAGTTCCCGCCTGGCTCGGAGCGCGCCGTGCTTGAGCCCAAGGGTGGCTGGCAGGCCTGGCTGGGCGGTGGCCAGCCCCCCGGGCTCATCTACCGTGACCTGCCGTTCCGGCTATGGTCCACCGGCCCATTCAAAGCCTACAAGTTGTGCCAGCACTACACCGCTGGTACGTGCGGTATCCGTAACGACGCCAACCATGAAGTGCCTGTGACCGTGGCCATTACCTTGCCCGGAGGTATCGAGCACCAGGGCCGGCCGGTTCAGCAACTGGCGTTGCCGAGCGGGCAGGCGGCTGCGTTAGCGTTCGAATCGGCGATGCCCACGCTCAATCGCCCTGGCCAGTTGCGTTTCCAGGTGGAGCGCAACGACGTGCAGGCCATGCTCCGATACCCTGGCGCCACCTATGCCGGCCAGGTCACCGTCGTTTTCGACGCTGAGCTTTAGCCCACCGCCATGATGCGCGAGGTTAACCTATGTACAAAGTCGTGGTGGTTGACGACCATCCGTTCATCCGGGCCACCGTGTGCATGCTGCTGCGCAAGGAACGGCTCGATGTCGTCGGCCAGGCAGACAATGGTATTGACGCAGTGCGGCTGGCGCGTGAGTTGGCGCCGGACCTGGTCATCCTCGATATCGCCATGCCCGGGCTCGATGGCCTTGAGGTAATCGCCCGTATCAAGGCCATGACGCAGCCGCCCAAGGTTCTGGTGCTGACGTCGCAATTGCCCGAAGCCTATTCGCTACGCTGCATGCAGGCCGGTGCAATGGGCTTCGTGGCCAAGACCGATGAGCTTGACGAACTTGGCAAAGCGGTGCGCGCAACGTTGTCGGGTTATACCTACTTCCCTGAAGTGGTGCTGAGTTCGGTGCACAAGCAGGACCTCAAGTTCACAGACGCGCAATGCATCGCCTCACTGACCGACCGTGAGCTGATGATCTTGCAGCAGCTCGCCCGCGGGCTGAGCAACAAGGCGATCGGCGAAGCCATGCTGCTGAGCAACAAGACCATCAGCACCTACAAAACCCGGCTCATGGAAAAACTGCGGGTCAACTCTTTGATCGACCTGGCGGACTTCGCCCGTCGCAATGCGCTCATCTAGTCGCTACCCGTGCCAATCCGCGTCCTGCTGCTGTGGCTGCTGTATTGCCTGAGCCCGCTACCCGCTTTCTGCGCACCGCAGCTCTACACCCGGGGCGTGGAAACGGGCCCTGCGCTGGCGCTGGCCCCCGCCGACCTGCGCTGGCTGTGGGAGAAGCGCCATCTGAACCTGGGGGTAGTCGGCCGCGACAACCCGCCCTTCGACATGCTCGGCACCGGCCACGCCTACGAAGGCATCAGCGCCGAGTACGCCAGTGTGCTGGCCGAGAAGCTAGGCCTGGAGGTACGCCTGCGGCTGTTCGAGACCTACGACGCTGCTTTCGCGGCCTTGCGCAAGGGTAGTGTCGACCTGGTCAGCTCGGTAACAGCACAGCAGGCTCAGAAAGCCAAGCTGCGCCTGTCCAGCCCTTACATCGATGACCAGCCATTGCTGCTGGCCAGTGAGCGGTTCGTCAGTGGTAACAGCGCAAGCCCGCGGCTGCTGGCGGTCGAGGGGTATCGACCGTTGGCCCTGCTTCAGCATGCCTATCCCAACGCACGGATCCAGCTGCACCCCAGCCCCTACAGCGCCTTGGCGGCGTTACAGCTTGGCGAAGCCGAGTTGTTTCTAGGCAATGCCCTGAGCAGCCGCTATCTGTTGGCCCGAGGGCAACTGCCAGGCCTGGAATGGGTTGACCGGCCCGATTTTGCAGCCCAGCCCATGGGATTTGCCATGCTCGGGGACCGCGGCACATTACCCAGGTTGGTCGATGCCGTGCTGCAAGGCCTGACCGAACAGCAACATGCCCGCATTCGCGGACACTGGAGCCCACAGCCTGCCAGCCCCGTCAAACCCGGCCTGGTTGAACTCAGCGAAGCCCAGCAGCGCTGGATAGCGGAAAACCCCGTGGTCAAGGTGTTGCTCGGTGAGCACCAACTACCGTTGAGCTACCGCGATGAGCATGGCCAGTTGCGCGGCTTGAGCATGGACTTGCTGCAACGCATCAGCCGCCTCACTGGCTTGCACTTCGAGGTGCACGGGGGCACAGACATACAGCACATGATCGGGCAGGTGCGCCAGGGACAGGCCGAACTGATTGCCGGGCTTGGGTACAGCCCGGCACACGCCAGGCAACTGCGTTTCAGCCGCAGTTTTCTAAGCTTGCCGCTGGTGCTGGTAACGCGCAACGAGACGGTGGCCCCCAGCAGCCTGGCGCAGCTCGGCAGGCGGTCGCTGGCGCTGGTACGTGGCAGCGCCCAGGCGCAGACGCTGGCCAAGTCATACCCGGGCATCCGTCAGCGGCTCGTGCCTCATCCATTGGCTGCGCTGCAGGCGCTGGAGCAAGGTAAGGCAGGCGCCGCCGTGCTGCCACTGGACCAGGCGTGCTCGCTGGTTGCACGTCACTTTCCCGGCAGGCTGCTTATCGCCGCCAGCCTGGCGTTGCCACCGCTGCACTTCGCCTTTGCCAGTAGCCATGCCGACGAAGAGCTGCTGGGTATTCTCGACAAAGCCTTGCTCGCGCTGCCCCCGTCAGAAATGGAGACCATGCTGCGACGCTGGCGTAACCCGATGATCGTTGGCGACGGGTTATGGCGCCGTTATGGCGGGCGCATGCTGGCGGGCATCGCCTTGGCATGCAGCCTGCTGTTGCTGGCCTTGCTGTGGGTTCGCTACCTGCGGCGGATGCAGGTGCAACTGCATCGTGCAAAGCGCGAGGCCGAGGCGGCCAACCAGGCCAAGACGCAGTTTCTCGCGGCCATGAGCCATGAAATCCGCACGCCACTGCATGCCGTGCTGGGCATGCTGGAGCTTGCCCGACGCAAGGCAGGGCAGGGCGAACTAGACCATCTGGCCATCGAAGTAGCGGCGGATGCCGCTATCGGGCTGCAGGAGTTGATCGGCGATATACTCGACATCACACGCATCGAAACCGGCCAGTTGCAGCTGGCACTGGTGCCGGTGAGCCTGCGCGAGCAAGTCGCCCGGGTGGTTCAGCTGTTCGAGCAACAGGCACGCGGCAAGGGGCTGGCCCTGGACATGGTGTGCAAGGGGGCGGTGGAAAACTGGGTGATGCTTGACCCGGTGCGTTTCAAGCAGGTCCTGGCCAACCTGGTCAGTAATGCAATCAAGTTTACCGCGCAGGGCAAGGTCCTGGTCAGCCTGAATATGCAGGCTGCAGCCGGGCGGGCAAGTGTATTGCTTGAAGTCGCAGACACTGGCATAGGCATTGCCCAGGCCGAGCTGGAAAGCCTCGGGCAGCCTTTTCGCCAGGCCAGCAATCAGCGCCAGTCGCCACGCAGCAGTGCCGGGCTGGGGCTGGGGATCAGCCGCAGCTTGTGTGAAATGCTTGGCGGGCAATTACGCTTGCACAGCGTGCTGGGCCAAGGTACGCGGATTGAAATCCGCCTGGACCTGGCGCTGGCAGCCCGGCCGGTGCTGGCCAAGCCGGCAACGCCGCAGGGCGACCCTGCCAGGCTGGCTGCCCTGCGCGTGCTGGTGGTCGATGACTACCCGGCCAACCGCTTGCTACTCGCGCACCAGTTGGCGTTTCTCGGTCACCAGGTACAGGTTGCCGAAGATGGCGATCAAGCCTTGCGCCTCTGGTTGCAGCAAACGTTCGACGTCGTCATCAGCGATTGCAACATGCCCAGGCTTGGCGGTTTTGCCTTGGCCCGGGCAATCCGCGAACACGAACGCCGCCGGGCCAGGCCGCGCTGTCGGGTGGTGGGGCTCACCGCCAGTGCCCTGCAAGAGGAGCGCCGTCGCGCAAGGCTTGCGGGTATGGACCACTGCCTGTTCAAGCCGCTGAACCTGGATACCCTCATGCAAACGTTGCAAGCTTTCCAGTACGTCAGCCGCGAGCCAGACGAACATTTGCCTGCCGTTGATCTGGCCCATTTGCGTAAGCTGGTATGCGATGACCGGGCTGTGCTGGTGGCACTGCTGGCCGATCTGGCCCGCAGTAACCTGGCGGATCTGGCGCAGCTCAGATACTCGAGCGACAACCCCTCGGCGCTCGTTGAAGTGGCGCACAGGGTGAAAGGCGGTGCACGCATTGTGCGGGCACAAGCGTTGGTTGCGTCATGTGAACGGCTTGAAGCCCAGTGTATGCAACGGCCGGCGGATGCGTCACAGGTGCGCCAAGCCGCCAGAGCGCTGGAGGAGACCATGCTGCGCCTGGACCGCTGGCTTGCCCGCTACCTCGCGGAGCATGCCCCGCGCCGCGAGGGCGGTACCGACCACACAGTCATGTCTGCCCATTCACTACCCTGATGAACCCTGCCAGCCCCCCAGGCCTTGATTAGACTCGCTGCACTACCTGCCAGAACAAGGCCAGCCACCATGCATAACCGCATCATGATCACCGGCGCCGGGTCCGGCCTCGGTCGCGAGATCGCCCTGCGCTGGGCGCGCGAGGGCTGGCGCCTGGCGCTGGCCGATGTCAACGAAAACGGCCTGCGCGAAACCCTGGAACTGGCCCGTGCCGCCGGCGGCGAAGGCTTCATCCAGCGCTGCGATGTGCGTGATTACAGCCAGCTCACTGCCCTGGCCCAGGCATGCACCGAGCAGTTCGGGGGCATCGACGTGATCGTCAACAACGCTGGCGTTGCGTCTGGCGGATTTTTCGCCGAACTGTCCCTGGAAGACTGGGACTGGCAGATCGCGGTCAACCTGATGGGCGTGGTCAAGGGCTGCAAGGCCTTTTTGCCGCTGCTGGAGCGCAGCAAGGGCCGGATCATCAACGTTGCATCGATGGCCGCACTGATGCAGGGCCCTGGCATGAGCAACTACAACGTCGCCAAGGCTGGCGTGCTGGCGCTTTCGGAAAGCCTGCTGGTGGAGTTACGCCAGCTGGAGGTCTCGGTGCACGTGGTGTGCCCGTCGTTCTTCCAGACCAACCTGCTGGACTCGTTTCGCGGGCCGAACCCGGCGATGAAGGCGCAAGTGGGCAAGCTGCTGGAGGGTTCGCCGATCAGCGCCGCCGACATTGCCGGATACATTCACCAGCAGGTCGCCGTGGGCGAGTTCCTGATTCTGCCCCACGAGGCCGGGCGCCAGGCTTGGCAGCTGAAATGCCAGGCGCCTGAGCGGCTGTATGATGAGATGGCCGATATGGCGGTGAAAATGCGCGCAAAGGCCCCTTCGCGATGAAGGGGCTGTAGAAGCACTGACCGGGGCAGGGTGGTGCAAGCCTGCGCTCGACAAGTCCCAGGCAGCTGATGCGCTAAATCGCAGCAATCGCAGCACTCAAGAACGCCCCGATTATCGGGGCGTTTTCATTTCAGGGGTCGCCTGAAGTGGCTGTCCGCATCGGGTCATATCATCCCGAGCAACAGTAAGACCAGCAGAATCACCAATACCACGCCAATAATGCCGGACGGGCCATAGCCCCAGCTACGCGAGTGGGGGAAGACCGGTAAGCCGCCGATCAGCAGCAGAATCAGGATGATGATAAGGATCGTGGTCATGGTGGAGTCCTTGCGTGGTTGAGGGGCAAGGGCCTCGAACTGCAGGCCTCTTGTTAAATCGGACCGGCGCCGCTTGCGAAAGATTCCATCGGTGTACCGCTTGTTCCGGCCGCTTCGCAGCACAATGCCGATAGGCCGGTGAAAGTGCGCGCCAAGTCCTGTTCACGAGGAATAGTCTGTAGGGGAAGTTACCCTGAAATGTAGGGCTCTTCTGAATTGTAGTGGAACTATTGAGTAGCCGAATGCCTGGCAGGCAGTCTCCGGTTTTCCCTTTGGCAAGAGGATCGGAACATGTTGGTAATCGGGCGTGAAGTGGGGGAAATCATCGTGATTGGCGATAACATCCGCATCATGGTGGTGGATGTCCGGGAGGGCGTGGTGCGTTTTGGCGTGGAAGCCCCGCGCTCGGTGCAGGTGCACCGGGCCGAGGTGTACAAGCGCATCAAGGAGGCCAAGCAAGGCGAGGCCTGATGGTGCCTTCAGCATCCCTGCGCAGTCTTGCCCGCGAAGGGGGCCGGGCCTGCTAGTCGAGCAGCTCGCGGGGCACGTCATGCTTGGCGAGCAACTGGCATTGCTGGCTTTCCAGGTCGAACAGGATGAATGCCTGGCCCTTCGCCAACGCCTGGCGCACCCGCAGTACGCGCGTCTCCAGCGGGGTATCGTCGCCATTGTCGGTGCCATCGCGGGTGACGAAGTCCTCGATCAGCAGGGTCAGGGTTTCGGCTTGCAGTTGGTCGTAGGGGATCAGCATGGTGGGTCGTTTCTGAAGTAAGTGTGGCAATGCTACGCGAAACGTTCGGGAATTGGGGGGCTGCCAAGCAGCCCCCCAAGGCCATCAGCTTTTATTGCCGACCAGGCTGTCCACCGCAGGCACCCGCGTGTCGCTTTCCATCTGTGCATCGTGCTCCAACTGGTGGCTGAACCTTTCCAGCGAGGCATTGGCCGGCTGCGAGTCGCTGGCAAACACTGGCGGGCTCAACAAGTACGCCGACAGCAACCGGCTCAACGCCGCAAGGCTGTCGATGTGCGTGCGTTCGTAGCCATGGGTGGCGTCGCAACCAAATGCAACTAGTGCGGTGCGGATGTCATGCCCCGCCGTCACCGCCGAATGGGCATCGCTGAAGTAATAGCGGAACAGGTCACGGCGCACCGGCAAGTCGTGGTCGCCGGCCAGCTTCAGCAAATGCCGGGACAGGTGGTAGTCGTAAGGCCCTGACGAGTCCTGCATGGCCACGCTCACCGCATGCTCGCTGGACGCCTGGCCGGGTGCCACCGGGGCAATGTCGATGCCGACGAACTCGCTGACATCCCATGGCAGGGCGCCGGCTGCGCCCGAGCCGGTTTCCTCGGTGATGGTGAACAGCGGATGGCAGTCGATCAGCGGCTGGCGACCGCTTTCCACCACAGCTTTCAGTGCCGCCAGCAATGCCGCGACACCGGCCTTGTCGTCCAGGTGACGGGCGCTGATATGGCCGCTTTCGGTAAACTCTGGCAACGGGTCGAAGGCGACAAAGTCACCAATGCTGATCCCCAGTGCCTCACAGTCGGCGCGGGTGGCGCAGTAGGCATCCAGACGCACTTCCACATGCTCCCAGCTCACCGGCATCTGATCGATGGCGGTATTGAAGGCATGCCCGCTGGCCATCAGCGGTAGCACGCTGCCACGGAACACGCCGGTATCGGTGAATACACTGACCCGGCTACCTTCGGCAAAGCGGCTGGACCAGCAACCCACCGGTGCCAGCGCCAGGCGGCCGTTGTCCTGCAACTGGCGCACGCTGGCGCCGATGGTGTCCAGGTGGGCCGACACGGCGCGGTCGGGGGATGTCTGGCGGCCCTTGAGGGTGGCGCGAATGGTGCCGCGGCGGGTCAGCTCGAAGGGTATGCCCAACTCGTCCAGGCGTTCGGCCACGTAGCGCACGATGGTGTCGGTGAAACCGGTGGGGCTGGGGATGGCCAGCATCTCCAGCAGCACACGTTTGAGGTAGTCGAGATCGGGTTCGGGGAGTCGTTCGGACATGAGTACTCCTTAGAGTTGCGTTGACTTCTTCGCGGGCACGCCCGCGCCCACAGGGACCCCACAAGCCTCAGGAACTGTGGCGGGCCTGTGGGAGCGGGCGCGCCCGCGAAGAGGCCATCAGCGGTTACGCCAACGGCCGGCTATGCGGAAACAGCAGGTCGATAAAGCGCTCGGCCGTTGGCTGGGGTTCGTGGTTGGCCAGGCCGGCACGTTCGTTGGCTTCGATGATCACGTACTCCGGCTGCCCGGCATCGCGCACCATGAAGTCCAGCCCGACCACAGGAATTTCCAGCGCCCGTGCAGCGCGCACGGCAGCGTCCGCCAGCACCGGGTGCAGGCGTTCGGTCACATCCTCCAGGGTGCCACCGGTGTGCAGGTTGGCGGTGCGTCGCACGGCCAGGCGCTGGCTGGCCGGCAACACATCGTCATAGCCAAACCCCGCGGCGCGCAGGGTGCGCTCGGTTTCGTCGTCCAGCGGAATGCGGCTTTCGCCGCCGGTGGCAGCCTGGCGCCGACGGCTCTGGGCTTCGATCAACTGGCGCACGCTGTGTTTGCCATCGCCCAGCACCTGTGCCGGGTGGCGGATGGCAGCGGCCACCACTTCGTAGCCGATCACCACGATGCGCAGGTCGAGCCCGGCATGGAAGCTTTCCAGCAGCACGCGGCTGTCGAACTGGCGAGCGTGCGCCACGGCGCGGGTGATGTCATCGATGCAGGTCAGGTTAACCGCCACGCCCTGGCCTTGCTCGCCGTCGACCGGCTTGACCACCACCGCGCCATGCTCGTCGAGAAACGCCAGGTTGTCGTCGGCATTACCCGCCAGCTGCTGCGCCGGCACCTGCAGCCCGGCATTGCCCAGGGCGTGCTGGGTCAGGCGCTTGTCCTGGCACAAGGTCATGGTCACGGCACTGGTCAGGTCGCTGAGCGATTCACGGCAGCGAATACGCCGCCCGCCCAGGCTTAAGGTGAACAGGCCGGCGGCGGCGTCATCCACCTGCACCTCAATGCCACGGCGCAGCGCCTCGTCGACGATGATGCGTGCGTAGGGGTTTAGGTCCGCTTGCGGCCCGGGGCCAAGAAACAACTGCTCGTTGATGCCGTTCTTGCGCTTGACCGCAAAGGTGGGCAGGTTGCGAAAACCCAGCTTTTCATACAGGCGCTTGGCCTGGCGGTTGTCGTGCAGCACCGACAGGTCGAGGTAAGCCAGGCCACGGCTCATGAAGTGCTCGATCAGGTGGCGCACCAGCACCTCGCCCACGCCGGGGCGGGTGCAGTGCGGGTCGACTGCCAGGCACCACAGGCTGCTGCCGTGCTCCGGGTCGTCGAACGCCTTGGCATGGTTCAGGCCCATGACGCTGCCGATCACCGCGCCGCTGTCTTCGTCCTCGGCCAGCCAGTACACCGGTCCGCCCAAGTGCCGGGGCGTAAGCAGTTCGGCGTCGACCGGCAGCATGCCGCGCGCCTGGTACAGGGTGTTGATCGCCTGCCAGTCGGCGGGGTTCTGCGCCCGGCGCACACGGAAACCGCGGAACACCCGCTGCGCTGGCCGGTAGTCGGTAAACCACAGACGCAGGGTGTCGGACGGGTCGAGGAACAGTTGCTGCGGGGCCTGGGCCAACAACTGCTGCGGCGCGGCCACGTACAGGGCGATGTCGCGTTCGCCGGGGCTTTCGTCCAGCAGCGCCTCGGCCAGGCTGGCCGGGTCGGGGTAGGTATGGCCGATCAGCAGCCGGCCCCAGCCGCAGTGCACGGCACGCGGCTGGTCGTGGGGCTGGCTGCCGTCGCCGGCCAGGCGTGCCTGCAGGCGCTCGTAGGACGGCGCCTGGCCGCGCAGCAGGCGCTGACCGTATGCGATTTCATGGGCTTTCATCGGTCAGATTCCTTGTTCGCTCAGCCACAGGTTCAGCGCCGCCAGCTGCCACAGCTTGGAGCCGCGCAGCGGGGTGAGCTGGCCGTGCGGGTTGCTCAGCAGGCGGTCGAGCATGGCCGGGTTGAACAGCCCACGGTCCTGGCTGGGGTCGGTCAGCAGCTCACGCACCCAGCCCAGGGTGGCGCCTTCAAGGTGCTTGAGGCCCGGCACCGGGAAGTAGCCCTTCTTGCGGTCGATCACCTCATGCGGGATCACCCGTCGCGCCGCCTGCTTGAGCACCTGCTTGCCGCCATCGGGCAGCTTGAAGCGCGCCGGAATACGCGCCGACAGCTCCACCAGGCGGTAATCGAGGAATGGCGTACGTGCCTCCAGGCCCCAGGCCATGGTCATGTTGTCCACTCGCTTGACCGGGTCATCAACCAACATCACCGTGCTGTCCAGGCGCAGGGCTTTGTCCACCGCGTCGCGGGCGCCGGGGCGGGCGAAGTGCTCGCGCACGAAGTCGCCGGCCGCGTCGGTTTCAAGCAGCCAGGGCGCCTGCACGGTGTCGCGGTATTCGGCGTGGCTGCGGTCGAAGAATGCATCGCGGTAAGCCGCAAAGGCGTCATCGGCGCCGTCCACCTGCGGGTACCAGTGGTACCCGGCGAACAGCTCGTCGGCGCCCTGGCCGCTTTGCACGCCCTTGCAGTGCTTGGCCACTTCCCGCGACAGCAGGTAGAAGGCGATGCAGTCGTGGCTGACCATTGGCTCGCTCATGGCGCGGAATGCCGCTGGCAGCTGGTCGATGATCTCGTGTTCGGCGATGCGCAGCTGGTGGTGGCGGGTGCCGTAGTGCTTGGCGATCAGGTCGGAATACTGGAACTCGTCGCCACGTTCGCCACCGGCATCTTCAAAACCGATGGAGAAGGTCGACAGGTCGTCCACGCCCGCTTCGCGCAGCAGACCGACCAGCAGGCTGGAGTCGACACCACCGGACAGCAGCACGCCGACGTCGACGGCCGCGCGTTGGCGGATGGCCACGGCGTCGCGGGTGGCGTCGAGCACGCGGGTGGTCCAGCCTTCCAGGTCCAGCTCACGCTCATCCGGGTTGGCACCGTATTTCAGCTGCCACCAGGTCTGGCGCTCGACCTCGCCATGGCGGTCGATGCGCATCCAGGTGCCGGGCTCCAGCTTTTGCACGTTGGCCAGCAGGGTACGTGGTGCCGGCACCACGGCATGGAAGTTCAGGTAATGGTTGAGCGCCACCGGGTCGAGCATCGGGTCGATGTCGCCGCCCTTGAGCAGCGCTGGCAGGGTCGAGGCAAAACGCAGGCGCTCGCTGTTGCGCGACAGGTACAGGGGCTTTACGCCCAGGCGGTCGCGGGCCAGGAACAGGCGCTGGTTGTCGCGCTCCCAGATGGCCAGGGCGAACATGCCGTTGAGCTTGGGCAGCAAGGCCGCGCCCCAAGCGTGGTAGCCCTTGAGCAGCACCTCGGTGTCGCCGTCGGACCAGAAGCTGTAGCCCAGGTCTTGCAGCTCCTGGCGCAGTTCGGGGAAGTTGTAGATGGCACCGTTGAACGCCAGTGACAGGCCCAAGGTGTTGTCGACCATCGGCTGCGCCGAGCCGTCGGACAAGTCCATGATTTTCAGGCGCCGGTGGCCGAGGGCAATAGGGCCTTGGCTATGGAAGCCCCACGCATCCGGGCCGCGAGGCGCGAGGTGATGCGTTATGCGCTCTACCGCAGCCAGGTCGGCTGGGCGAGGGGCCTGGTCGATGGGGGTGAAACGCAACTCTCCTGCTAATCCGCACATAAGTCCTTACCGGTTTTTCCGTTGGGGAGGGGGTGCCCAGGATTAGGGCACCTTAAGGAACTGACCGATGTGCTTTTTGAGAGTTTTAGAACGATTTGTTATATGTGGCCGCTGGGCAATGTCCGGGGGCAAGCCCGACTCGTGCTATGCCTGTGGGAGCGGGCGAGCCCGCGAAGGGCCGCACAGCGGCCCGATTTCTTACTTCCCCCGAATCAGCTTACGCAAGGCAAACCGGTTCGGATGACACGCCTCTGCCACTGCCCGGGGCAACGGCAGCGGTTCACCACACACCCAGGCCGCCACCAGCTCGCCACTGAGCGGCGCCGTGATCAACCCGCGCGACCCATGCCCGCTGTTCACATACAACCCATCCAGCCAAGGGCAGGCTACATCCGGCACTTGCCGCGCATCCCGGCCCAACACCGCATAGGCCTCGGTAAACGCCTGTACATCAGCTACCGGCCCCACGATCGGCAGGTAATCCGGGCTGGTGCAACGGAATGCCGCGCGCCCCTGCAACTGCTCAGGGGCCAACCTGGCTGTGCCCAGGCGCTGCGCCAAGTCGACGGAAATCTCGTCCAGCAACGCCAGGTTGCCCTGGTGCTCGGCCAGCGTCGGCGCCAAGTCTTCGCTGTGAAAATCAAAGCTTGCGCCCAGGGTATGTTCATCACCGCGCGGCGGCGCCACGTAGCCCTCCGCACACACCACGGTGCGCAACGCCCGGCTGCTGGCGGTGGCGGGCAAGCGGGTAATCTGCCCCCGGATACGCTTGAGCGGCAGTTGCGCGCAAGGCTCGAAGCGCCTGACTTCGGCGGCACCGGCCAGAATCACCACGGGCGCGCTGGCAATCAGGCGGTCACCTGCCCAGGCCTGCCACTGCTGGTCTGCCTTGCGCAGCTCCAGCACTTCCTGATGGGTGACCAGCCGAATCCCTGGGTGCTGCAGCTGTTGCTGGCACAACGCAGGTGGGTGCACCCAGCCGCCTTCGGGGTAAAACAACCCGCCGGCCGGCAAGGCCACCCCGGCGATGGCTTCGGCGTCGGCGCGCTCCAGTGCGTGCAGCAAATCGTGGTCGAAGGCGGCAGCCAGCTTGCCTTGGCGCTCAGCTTCCTTGTTGTCGAAGGCCAGTTGCAGCACGCCGCAGGCATCCCAGTCGCGGCCACGCTGCAGGCGTTCAAGCTGGCGCCGGGTGTAGCCGAAACCGGACAGGATCATCTGTGAAAGTGCGGTGCCATGGGCGGACAGCTTGAGGTACAGCACCCCCTGCGGATTGCCCGAAGCTTCCTGGGCCGGCGCTTCGTGGCGCTCCAGCACGGTGACCTGCCAGCCACGCCGGGCCAGGCTGGCAGCGGTTGTGCTGCCGGCCAGCCCGGCACCGATCACCAGTGCCTCGCGTGGCCCCTGTGAAGGGGCGGGGCGTGCGTACCAAGGTGCGCCTTGGGCTGGCTGGGGGCCGACGTAGGCGCCGCTCATAACCTCCCACTTCTTGCCGATGCCTGGCACCTTCTTCATGGCGAAACCGGCGTCGACCAGGCTGCGGCGCACCCAGCCGGTGGTGGTGAATGTGCCCAGCACAGTGCCCGGGTGCGATAGCCGCGCCAGCTGCGCGAATAGCTCCGGTGTCCACATGTCGGGGTTCTTGGCCGGGGCGAAACCGTCGAGGAACCACACATCGATCCGCGCATCGAGTTGTGGCAGCTGCTCGAGCACGTCGCCGATCAGCAGGGTCAGGGTGACCCGGCCATTGGCGAAGGTGAATTGCTGAAAGCCCGGGTGCACCGCCACATATTGTTCCAGCAGGGGCTCGGTGTAGGCGGCAAGTTCAGGCCACAGGCGCACGGCGCGGGCCATGTCGTCGTGGCCGAGGGGGTATTTCTCGACACTGATGAAGTGCAGGCGTGCGTCGCTGTGGGCGTGCTGGTCAAACAGCTGCCAGGCGCAGAAAAAGTTCATGCCGGTGCCAAAACCGGTTTCGCCGATCACCATGCAGCTGTGCGGCGTCAGGTTGGCAAAGCGCTCGGCCAGGCGGGTCTGGCCGAGGAATACGTGTTTGGTTTCTTCGATGCCTTCGTTGACCGCGAAATAGACGTCGTCATATCGCCGCGAGTGGGGGCGGCCCTGGTCGTCCCAGTCGATCTGGGCGTGCTGGAGGAGGGTGGACATGGTTGGCTCGGTTGCAGCGGATGGCGGGATTTTATGCCATCCGGGTTACCTGTGGGAGCGCGTTCACGCGCGAACAGGTCAGTACAGGCATAAATGAAATCCGCTAGTCTTGCTTATCCATTGAAGGAGCCAGTGCATGTTCGAATCCGCCGAAATCGGCCACAGCATCGACAAGGAGGCTTACGACGCCGAGGTGCCCGCTTTACGCGAGGCCCTGCTCGAAGCCCAGTACGAACTCAAGCAGCAGGCGCGCTTCCCGGTGATCGTGCTGATCAACGGCATCGAAGGCGCTGGCAAGGGTGAGACGGTAAAGCTGCTCAACGAGTGGATGGACCCGCGCATGATCGATGTGCTCACCTTCGACCAGCAAACCGACGAAGAGCTGGCACGGCCGCCCGCCTGGCGTTACTGGCGGGCTTTGCCACCCAAGGGGCGGATGGGCGTGTTCTTTGGCAACTGGTACAGCCAGATGCTGCAGGGGCGGGTGCACGGCGTGTTCAAGGATGCCGTGCTCGATCAGGCTATCATGGGCGCCGAGCGCCTGGAGCAGATGCTGTGCGATGAAGGTGCGCTGATCATCAAGTTCTGGTTCCACCTGTCCAAGAAGCAGATGAAGGCACGGCTGAAATCGCTCAAGGACGACCCGCTGCACAGCTGGAAGATCAGCCCGCTGGACTGGCAGCAGTCGCAAACCTACGACCGCTTCGTGCGCTTTGGCGAGCGCGTGCTGCGCCGCACCAGCCGCGACTATGCGCCGTGGCATGTCGTCGAAGGGGTAGACCCGAACTACCGTAGCCTGGCGGTGGGGCGCATCCTGCTGGACAGCCTGCAAGCCGCGCTGGCCAACAACCCCAAGGGCAAGCACCAGGGCAATGTCGCCCCGCTGGGCCGCAGCATCGACGACCGCAGCCTGCTCGGCGCCCTGGACATGACGTTGCGCCTGGACAAGGCTGACTATCAGGAGCAGTTGGTCACCGAACAGGCCCGCCTGGCCGGCCTGCTGCGCGACAAGCGCATGCGCCGGCACGCCCTGGTGGCCGTGTTCGAAGGCAACGATGCTGCCGGCAAGGGCAGTGCCATCCGCCGCGTGGCGGCGGCGCTGGACCCGCGCCAGTACCGCATCGTGCCGATTGCCGCGCCCACCGAAGAAGAGCGGGCGCAGCCCTACCTGTGGCGGTTCTGGCGGCATATTCCGGCACGCGGCAAGTTCACCATCTTCGACCGTTCCTGGTATGGCCGGGTGCTGGTGGAACGGGTCGAGGGATTTTGCAGTTCGGCCGACTGGATGCGTGCCTACAGCGAGATCAACGACTTTGAAGAGCAGTTGGTGAACGCCGGTGTGGTGGTGGTGAAGTTCTGGCTGGCGATCGACCAGCAGACCCAGCTGGAGCGTTTTCAGGAGCGTGAGCAGATCCCGTTCAAGCGCTACAAGATCACCGAGGACGACTGGCGCAACCGCGACAAGTGGGACGAGTATGCCCAGGCGGTGGGCGACATGGTCGACCGCACCAGCAGCGAGATTGCGCCATGGACGCTGGTGGAGGCCAACGACAAGCGCTGGGCGCGGGTCAAGGTGCTGCGCACCATCAACCAGGCGCTTGAAGCGGCGTTTGCCAAGGACAAGAAATAGCCAGGGCTCTTGATTGCCTGTTCTGGCCTCTTCGCGGGTGAACCCGCGAAGAGGCCAGAACAGGCTGCACACCTGCCAAGCCATGCCACACAAGAATGACCTGATGAATTCTTTTCTTGGCACTCTTCCCCGTCACTGCCCTCCAAGCCCGTAGAATTCAGTCACCCCCACCACGGGCTTGATCGAGGACGCTATGCACACCACTTCCGGCCGCTGGAGCTATGGCCTGTTCCTGGCACTTCTGACCGCATTGCTCTGGGGCATCTTGCCGATCAAGCTCAAACAGGTACTGCAGGTG
Source organism: Pseudomonas sp. SIMBA_068 (assembly GCF_046534705.1). Classification (NCBI taxonomy): domain Bacteria; kingdom Pseudomonadati; phylum Pseudomonadota; class Gammaproteobacteria; order Pseudomonadales; family Pseudomonadaceae; genus Pseudomonas; species Pseudomonas sp. SIMBA_068. The sequence continues at coordinate 228,884 of NZ_JAWRYI010000008.1, read as the reverse complement.
GTCGACCCGATCACCGTCACCTGGTACCGCCTGCTGGTTTCCGGTGGCCTGCTGTTCGCCTGGCTGGCAGCCAGGCGGCGCCTGCCGTCATTCACCCGGCTGGCACCCAGGGGCAAAGGCCTGGTAGTGGTGGCCGTGCTGGGCCTGATGGGCAACTACGTGCTGTACCTGATCGGCCTAAACCTGCTCAGCCCTGGGACCGCGCAACTGGTGGTACAGGTCGGCCCGGTGCTGTTGCTGGTGGCCAGCGTGTTCGTGTTCCGCGAGCGCTTCAGCCTGGGGCAGGGCGTGGGCCTGGTGATTCTGCTGGCGGGGTTTGGCCTGTTTTTCAACCAGCGCCTCGAAGAGCTGCTGACTTCATTGGGCACCTACACCACCGGCGTGCTGACCATTCTGCTGGCCACCAGCATCTGGGTGTTCTACGCCCTCAGCCAGAAGCAACTGCTGACCGTGTGGCATTCACAGCAGGTGATGATGGTGATCTACCTCAGTTGTGCTGCGCTGCTCACGCCTTGGGTACACCCGCTGGAGGCGTTACAACTGACTCCGGTGCAGGGCTGGCTGCTGCTGGCCTGCTGCCTGAATACCCTGGTGGCTTACGGCGCATTTGCCGAGGCGCTGGCGCACTGGGAGGCGTCGCGGGTGAGTGCCACCCTGGCGTTGACACCGCTGGTGACCTTTGTCGCGGTGGCGCTGGCGGCACTGGTGTGGCCGGAATATGTGCAGGCCGAGGACATCAATGCCCTGGGTTATGTAGGGGCGGTGACCGTGGTGTCCGGCTCGGCGCTGGTGGCGCTGGGGCCCTCGCTGGTGGCCAGTTGGCGTGCGAGGCGGGCGCGGCTGGCCCAGGTTCATTGATCGCTTGCTCCGGCCCTATCGCCGGCAAGCCGGAGCAGGCAATGAAGAGCTCAGCCCTTGCCACCCGGTGCCAGCATGTTCTCCGGCCGCACCCACTGGTCGAACTGCTCATTGGTCAGGTACTTCAACTCCAGCGCAGCCTCGCGCAAGGTCTTGCCTTCGCTGTAAGCCTTCTTGGCAATTTCCGCCGCCTTGTCATAGCCGATATGCGGGTTCAACGCTGTCACCAGCATCAAGCCCCGCTCCAGGTGCGCGGCCATTTGCTCGGCATCGGGCTCGATGCCCGCCACGCAGTGCAACTGGAAGTTGCGGCAGCCATCGGCCAGCAGTTCGATCGACTGCAACAGGTTGTGGATGATCACCGGCTTGAACACGTTCAGCTGCAGATGCCCCTGGCTAGCGGCAAAACCGATGGCGGCATCGTTGCCCAGCACCTGGCAAGCCAGCATCGACAGCGCCTCGCACTGGGTCGGGTTAACCTTGCCGGGCATGATCGAACTGCCCGGTTCGTTGGCCGGCAGGCGCACTTCGGCAAAGCCTGCGCGTGGGCCGGAGCCCAGCAGGCGCAAGTCGTTGGCGATTTTCATCAGCGCCACGGCCAGGGTTTTCAAGGCGCCTGCCAGGCTGGTCAGCGGTTCATGGCCGGCCAGCGCCGCGAACTTGTTTGGCGCCGTCACAAACGGCAGGCCGGACTCCGCCGCCAACTCGGCAGCGATGGCTTCGGCAAAGCCATGCGGGGCATTGAGCCCGGTGCCCACAGCGGTGCCGCCCTGGGCCAGTTCGCATACCGCCGGCAGGGTGGCGCGGATGGCGCGCTGGGCATAGTCGAGCTGGGCGACGAAGGCGGACACCTCCTGGCCGAAAGTGATCGGCGTGGCGTCCATCATGTGCGTGCGGCCGGTCTTCACCAGCTTTTGGTGGCGGGCCGACAGCTCGGCAAGCCCCGACGACAGTTCGGCGACTGCCGGCAGCAGCTGCTCGTGCACCGCCTGCGCCGCAGCGATGTGCATGGCTGTGGGGAAGCAGTCGTTGGAGCTCTGCGAGCGGTTGACGTGGTCGTTGGGGTGCACTGGCGCTTTGCCGCCACGGCCATTGCCGGCCAGTTCGTTGGCGCGCCCGGCGATCACTTCGTTGACGTTCATGTTGCTTTGCGTGCCGCTGCCGGTCTGCCACACGACCAACGGGAACTGGTCGTCGTGCTGGCCATCAAGCACTTCGTCGGCGGCTTGTTCGATCAGTCGGGCGATGTCGGCCGGCAGGTCGCCGTTGCGGTCGTTGACGCGTGCCGCGGCTTTCTTGATCAGCGCCAGGGCGTGCAGCACCGCGAGGGGCATGCGTTCCTTGCCAATGGCGAAATTGATCAGCGAACGCTGGGTTTGCGCACCCCAGTAGGCGCCATCAGGAACTTCGACCGGGCCCAGGCTGTCTGTCTCGATACGGCTCATTCTGTACTCACTCCTGTGTAGTTCGAAATCGCAGTTTAGGCCCTGATTCGACCGAGCGGTTCCGTCGCTCGTCGTGCCACTTGAGCACATCGCCACCACGGCGCAGAATGCTCTACTCTGAGGTACCCGCCTCCCTCTTCTTGAAGGAAATGCAATGACCCGTCTCCGTGTCCTTTGTGCCGCCGTTGCCCTGGCTTGCGCCAGCGGCCAGGTGCTCGCTGCCACCGCCAGCCACAACGCTGCTGCCGAGAAATTCCTGACCCTGGCCAACGCCGACAAGCTGGGCACCCCGGTGTACATGCAGGTCCAACAGATGTTCGCCCAGCGCTTCGCGCAAACCAAGGCCCCGGCCGCCAAACAGCCAGTGCTGGAAAGCTACCAGGCCAAAGCCAACGCCGCGCTGGACAACGCCATCGGCTGGAACAAGCTGAAGCCGAAGATGGTCGACCTGTACACCCAGACCTTCACCGAGCAAGAGCTGAAAGACCTGGTCAAGTTCTATGAATCGCCGCTGGGCAAGAAAGTCCTGCGTGAAATGCCCAAGGTTACCCAGCAGTCGGCCCAGCTGACCCAGCAGAGCCTGGAGCCAGCAGTGCCGGTGGTGAACAAGCTGCTGGAAGACATGACCAAGGAACTGGACCCTAACGCTGGCAAGGCTGCCGTCCCTGCCAAGAAGTGAGCACGCCGCAATGACCATGCAACAGCGCATTGAACAACAGCTGGGCGCCCTGGCGCCGCAGCACCTGCAAGTGCTCGACGAAAGCCACATGCACAGTCGTGGTCAGGAGACCCACTACAAGGCAGTGATCGTCAGCGAGCAGTTTGCCGGGTTGAACAGCGTCAAGCGCCACCAGAAGGTGTACGCCACCATGGGTGAGCTGATGGGCCAGATCCATGCCCTGGCCATTCATACCTACACCGCGGAAGAGTGGGCCAAGGTCGGCGTTGCGCCGGCCTCGCCGGTGTGCGCCGGCGGCGGGCACTGAAACCTTTTTGTTGTTCTGGTAGAATCCGTACCATCCAAGGGGGCCGCTGTGCGGCCCATTCGCGGCACAAGGCCGCTCCTACAGGGATTGCACCACCCGTTGGGTTGTGTATTTCCCTGTAGGAGCGGCCTTGTGCCGCGAATGGGGCGCAAAGCGCCCCCTGCTTTTTGTCAAACCCGGTCCGCCCCTTACGAGGGCAACCACCTGGAGAACCCGCTTCATGTCACAACCTATCGTCGTCGCGGCGCTGTACAAGTTCGTCACCCTGCAAGACTACGTCGAGCTGCGCGAGCCGCTGCTCAAGGCCATGCTCGACAATGACGTCAAAGGCACCCTGCTGCTGGCCCACGAAGGCATCAACGGCACCGTGTCGGCCACCCGCGAAGGCATCGACGGCCTGCTGGCCTGGCTGCGCAACGACCCGCGCCTGGCTGATGTCGACCATAAAGAGTCGTACTGCGACGAGCAGCCGTTCTACCGCACCAAGGTCAAGCTCAAGAAAGAGATCGTCACCCTCGGCGTGCCGGGCGTGGATCCGAACCAGGCGGTCGGCACCTATGTCGAGCCCAAGGACTGGAACGCGCTGATCAGCGACCCGGAAGTGCTGCTGATCGATACCCGCAACGACTACGAAGTGGCCATCGGCACCTTCAAGGGCGCGATGGACCCGAAGACCGAAACATTCCGCGAGTTCCCGGCGTACATCAAGGCCAACTTCGACCCCAGCAAGCACAAGAAAGTGGCCATGTTCTGCACCGGCGGCATTCGTTGCGAAAAAGCCTCCAGCTACATGCTCGGTGAAGGCTTCGAGGCGGTCTATCATCTTAAGGGTGGCGTGCTGAAGTACTTCGAGGAAGTGCCTCAGGAAGAAAGCCTGTGGGACGGCGACTGCTTCGTCTTCGACAACCGCGTTACGGTGCGCCATGACCTGAGCGAAGGCGAGTACGACCAGTGCCACGCCTGCCGCCACCCGATCAACGCAGAGGAGCGCGCGTCCGAGCACTATTCGCCAGGTGTCAGCTGCCCGCATTGCTGGGACACCCTGAGCGAGAAAACCCGGCGCAGTGCCATCGACCGGCAGAAGCAGATCGAGCTGGCCAAGGCCCGCAACCTGCCGCACCCGATCGGTTACAACTACAAAGCCGAGGCCTGATGCATGCCTGCACGCCTGATTTATGTGATGGACCCGATGTGCTCCTGGTGCTGGGGTTTCGCGCCGGTAGCCGCCGCCCTGATCGCCCAGGCGCGTGAGGCGGGCGTTGTCACCCGCGTGGTGCCGGGCGGGCTGCGCACCGGCGGCAGCGCCCTGGACAGCTCCACCCGCAAGTACATCCTCGAACACTGGCAGGCGGTGGCCGACGCCACCGGCCAGACATTTCGTTTCGAAGGGGCCATGCCTGAGGGCTTCGTCTACGACACCGAGCCGGCCTGCCGCGCCCTGGTCACTGCCCGTGAGCTGGACGCCGAACGCGTCTGGCCGCTGCTGGCGCTGATCCAGCGTTCGTTCTACGAGCAGGGCGTGGACGTGACCACGGCGCCGCAGCTGGTCGAGCTGGCCTCGCAGTGCGGCTTCGACCGCACCGTGTTTGCCGAAACCTTCGCCCGCGCCGATACCCGCGCCGCCACCGCAGCCGATTTCAGCTGGGCCCAGGACCTGGGTATTGCCGGCTTTCCGACCCTGCTGGCCGAGCGCAATGGCCAACTGGCCCTGCTGACCAACGGCTACCAGCCGCTGGAGCGCCTGCAACCCTTGCTTGGCCGCTGGCTGCAGCAGGCCGCCTGTGCTTGATGTGCCTGGGTCACCCGACCCGGTGCCGGGCAAGCCTCACGCTGCGGGTGATCGACTGAGCTGGGCGGAAATCCGCCGCCTGGCCCTGCATCACAAGAAGAACCTCTGGTCTGCCAACTTCATCGCCGTGCTGGCGGCTTGCTGCAGCGTGCCCATTCCGTTGCTGCTGCCCCTGTTGGTGGACGAAGTACTGCTCGGTCATGGCGATGCTGCGCTGAAGTGGATGAACCACCTGCTGCCCTCCAACTGGCAGGTGGCAGCCGGTTATATCGGGCTGATGCTGGCGCTCACCTTGTGCCTCCGCGTGGCTGCCCTGGCGTTCAACGTGATCCAGGCCAAGCTGTTTGCCGGTTTGGCCAAGGATATCGTCTACCGCCTGCGCATCCGCCTGATCGAGCGGCTCAAGCGCATTTCGCTGAAGGAATACGAAAGCCTGGGCAGCGGCACGGTAACCACCCACCTGGTCACCGACCTGGACACCCTGGACAAGTTCGTGGGCGAAACCCTCAGCCGCTTCCTGGTGGCCATGCTGACCCTGACCGGTACAGCGGCGATCCTGATCTGGATGCACTGGCAGCTGGCCTTGCTGATCTTGCTGTTCAACCCGCTGGTGATCTATTTCACCGTGCAGCTGGGCAAACGCGTCAAACACCTGAAAAAGCTTGAGAACGACAGCACCGCGCGCTTTACCCAGGCGCTGACGGAAACCCTCGATGCCATCCAGGAAATCCGTGCCAGCAACCGCCAGGGTTACTTCCTTGGCCGTTTGGGCCTGCGCGCCCGCGAAGTGCGTGACTACGCCGTGGATTCGCAGTGGAAGAGCGATGCCAGTGGCCGTGCCAGCGGCTTGTTGTTCCAGTTCGGCATCGATATCTTCCGCGCCGCAGCCATGCTGACCGTACTGTTCTCCGATTTGTCGATCGGCCAGATGCTGGCGGTGTTCAGCTACCTGTGGTTCATGATCGGGCCGGTGGAGCAACTGCTCAACCTGCAATATGCCTACTACGCGGCCGGCGGTGCGCTGAGCCGCCTCAACGAGCTGCTGGCGCGCGATGACGAACCGCAGTACCCGGCCGCCAGCGACCCGTTCGCCGGCCGTGAGACGGTGGGCATCGAAGTGCGCGACTTGCGCTTTGCCTATGCCGACGAGCCGGTGCTGGAAAACCTCGACCTGTCTATCGCTCCGGGCGAAAAGGTGGCGATTGTCGGCGCCAGTGGTGGCGGCAAGAGCACCCTGGTGCAACTGCTGCTGGGCCTTTACAGCGCCCAGGCCGGGACCATCCGCTTTGGCGGTGCCAGCCTGCAGGAAATCGGCCTGGAAACCCTGCGCGAAAACGTCGCGGTGGTGTTGCAGCACCCGTCGCTGTTCAATGACACCGTACGCGCCAACCTGACCATGGGCCGCGACAGCAGCGACGACGCCTGCTGGCAGGCGCTGCGCATCGCCCAGCTGGACGCCACCATCGCCGCCTTGCCGCAGGGCCTGGACAGTGTGGTGGGGCGCTCCGGCGTGCGCTTGTCTGGCGGGCAGCGGCAGCGCCTGGCCATCGCCCGCATGGTGCTGGCCGAGCCCAAGGTGGTCATTCTCGACGAAGCCACCTCGGCGTTGGACGCCGCCACCGAGTACAACCTGCACCTGGCCCTGGCGCGCTTCCTCAGCGGCCGCACCACGCTGATCATCGCCCACCGGCTGTCGGCGGTGAAGCAGGCCGACCGGGTGCTGGTGTTCGATGGCGGGCATGTAGCCGAAGATGGCGACCACCAGCAGCTGATTGCCGAGGGTGGGTTGTACGCCAAGCTTTATGGGCACTTGCAGCAAAGCTGACGTTCAGGCTTGATCGTGTGTTGGCGCTCGATCCAACAGTCGCCACCTACCTCAAGCCAGCCCCTAAAAAAACCCCGTCACGTTGATGGCAGATGGCCTACGCTGTGCTTGTCTGGGTCGATTTGCGCCTTATCTGCTCTGTGACAGGGACTCCATGAAGGGACATCGCACACTCGAAGCGCCGAAGTTGCTCGGCATCACCTGGCCCTTCATCGCCGTTGTGGTCTTTCAGGTGGCGCTGGGCAGCCTCAGCCTTTATACGCTCTCGGCCGTGCGCGCCTATGTCGCGGGCGAAAGCCTGTGGTCGAAGGCGCAGAAAGACGCCATCTATTACCTGAACCTGTACGCCGACACCCGCGACGAAAGCACCTATCAGCGCTATCGCCAGGCCATTACGGTGCCCCAGGGCGACCACCAGCTGCGCGAGGTGCTCGATCAGCCCAGCCCCGACCTGGAGGCTGCTCGCCAGGCCGTTCTGCAAGGCGGCAACCACCCCGACGATGTCGAGCGGATCATCTGGTTCTACCGTAACTTCCGCAACATCAGCTACATGCAGACAGCCATCGACTACTGGGATATCGGCGACGACTACCTGGCCAAGCTGGATGTGCTGGCCGGCGAGATGCGCCAGAGCTTTGCCAGTGGCCCGGTCGACGCCCAGGCCGTCAATGCCTGGAAGGCGCGCATCGTCACCATCAACGAAGGGGTCACGCCCGCTGCCAAAGCGTTCAGTGATGCCTTGGGCGAAGGCTCGCGCATGTTGCTGCGGGTGCTGCTGATCACCAACCTGCTGACAGCGATGTTCCTCATTACCATTGCCTGGCGCCGCTCCAGCAAGCTGCTGGCCCAGCGTCAGGCTTTCGCCACCGCCCTGCAGGCAGAAAAAGAGCGGGCACAGACCACCTTGCAGGCCATTGGCGATGCGGTCATTACTGCCGACGTGGATGGTTGCATCGGCTACATGAACCCGGCCGCCGAGCAACTGACCCATTGGCAGTCTGGCCAGGCCCAGGGCCTGCCACTGTCGGCGCTGTTCAGCCTGGTGGACGAGCAGGCCGAGGAAGATGGCCGCAGCCTGGTCGAGCAGGTGCTTAGCGGCAGCCTCAAGGGCGGTGCCGAGCATGCCCGGCTGATCCAGCGGCTGGACGGCAGCACCGTGTCGATCAATCTGGTGGGCTCGCCGATCGTCAGTGACGGCCAGCTCAGTGGCATCGTGCTGGTGCTGCATGACATGACCCAGGAGCGCCAGTACATCGCCAACCTGTCCTGGCAGGCCACCCATGACGCCCTGACCGGCCTGGCCAACCGCCGTGAGTTCGAATACCGCCTGGAGCAGGCGCTGAACGGCCTTGCGCGCCAGGCCGGGCGGCATTCGCTGATGTTCCTGGACCTCGACCAGTTCAAGCTGGTGAACGACACCTGCGGCCATGCCGCGGGTGACGAATTGCTGCGGCACATCTGCGCCGTGCTGCAATCCGGCCTGCGCGAAGGTGACACGCTGGCCCGGCTGGGTGGCGACGAGTTTGGCGTGCTGCTGGAAAGCTGCCCGCCAGACCAGGCCGAGCGCATCGCCGAGCAGTTGCGCCAGATGGTGCAGAGCCTGCACTTCGTGTGGAAGGGGCGGCCGTTCGTCACCACCGTCAGTATCGGCCTGGTGCACATCGCCCAAACCCCGGGCACCCTGGAAACCTCGCTGCGTGCTGCCGACATGGCCTGCTACATGGCCAAGGAGAAGGGGCGCAACCGCGTGCAGGTGTACCACGCCGACGACAGCGAGCTGTCCATGCGTTTTGGCGAAATGGCCTGGATCCAGCGCTTGCATGTGGCGCTGGAAGAAAACCGCTTCTGCCTGTACGCACAGGAAATTGCCCCGCTGAAAACCTTCGAAGGCCCAGGCCACATCGAAATCCTGCTGCGCCTGCACGACGAAAGTGGCCGCACCATCCTGCCCAGCAGCTTCATCCCCGCAGCCGAGCGCTACGGCCTGATGACTGCGCTGGACCGCTGGGTGGTGCGCAATGTGTTCCAGGTTGTGCGCCAATGCCTGGACGAAGGCCGCGAAGGGCCGCTGTCGATCTGCGCGATCAACCTGTCGGGGTCGAGCATCGGCGATGACAAGTTCCTCGATTACCTGCAGCGGTTGTTTGTCGAGTACGCCATTCCGCCGCGGATGATCTGTTTCGAAATTACCGAAACTAGCGCGATTGCCAACCTGGGCAGTGCCATTCGCTTCATCAACGAGTTGAAGGGGCTGGGCTGTCGCTTCTCGCTCGATGACTTCTGCGCCGGCATGTCGTCGTTCGCCTACCTCAAGCATTTACCCGTGGATTACCTGAAGATCGACGGCAGTTTCGTCAAGGACATGCTCGATGACCCGGTCAACCGGGCCATGGTAGAGGTCATCAACCACATCGGCCATGTCATGGGCAAACGCACCATAGCCGAGTTCGTCGAAACACCCTTGATCGAGCAGGCCCTGCAGGAAATCGGCGTGGATTACGCCCAGGGTTACCTGATCGAACGCCCCCAGGTGTTCACCTGTGACAGTCTGCAGCGCCAACGGATCGCCGCCCGGCCTCTGTTGCAGCGGGCGCCTGGCACGTTTCGCTAGCGAGAAATCACAAGGATCAAGGAGCTGAAAGTGATTGATGCATTCGTTCGTATCGGGCCTTTGATGGACCCCGCCAGCTATCCCCAATGGGCCCAGCAACTGATTGAAGACTGCCGCGAGAGCAAGCGCCGGGTGGTGGAGCATGAGTTCTACGCGCGCCTGCGCGATGGCCAGCTCAAGCAGTCGACCATTCGTCAGTACCTGATCGGTGGCTGGCCGGTGGTGGAGCAGTTCTCGCTGTACATGGCCCACAACCTGACCAAGACCCGCTATGGCCGCCATCAGGGCGAAGACATGGCGCGGCGCTGGCTGATGCGCAATATCCGGGTTGAGCTCAACCATGCCGACTACTGGGTGAACTGGTGCCAGGCCCATGGTGTGCACCTGCATGAGCTGCAGGCCCAGGAAGTACCCCCCGAGCTGAACGGCCTGAACGACTGGTGCTGGCGCGTGTGCGCCACCGAGAACCTGGCCATTTCCATGGCGGCGACCAACTACGCCATCGAAGGTGCGACCGGGGAATGGTCGGCGGTGGTGTGCTCGACCGATACCTACGCCCAGGGCTTCCCGGAAGACCAGCGCAAGCGGGCGATGAAATGGCTGAAGATGCATGCCCAGTATGACGATGCGCACCCGTGGGAGGCGCTGGAAATCATCTGTACCTTGGCCGGCGAGAACCCGACCCTGGGGCTGCGTACCGAGTTGCGCAGGGCGATTTGCAAGAGTTATGACTGCATGTACCTGTTCCTGGAGCGGTGCATGCAGCTGGAAGGGCGCCAGCAAGGCCGTTTGCGCCCGGCGTTGGCGGCGGGCTGATCATCCGCCTGTACCGGCCCATTCGCGGCACAAGGCCGCTCCTACAGGGATAGCGTTCCTGGCGGGTTGTACATTCCTCTGTAGGAGCGGCCTTGTGCCGCGAATGGGCTGCAAAGCAGCCCTGGCAATCTCAAGGCTTATTGGGCGTTCAACGCCTGCCCGTTCACCTCTTTGCTATCCGGCCCCATCAGGTACAGGTACACCGGCATGATCTCTTCAGGCAGCGGGTTGTTCTGCGGGTTTTCGCTGGGGTAAGCCTGGGCCCGCATCGCCGTGCGCGTGGCGCCCGGGTTGATGCTGTTGGAGCGCACGGGTGCCACGCCTTCCAGTTCGTCGGCCAGGGTCTGCATCAGGCCCTCGGTGGCGAACTTCGACACGCCATAAGCGCCCCAGTAGGCCCGGCCCTTGCGCCCGACGCTGCTGCTGGTGAACACCACCGAGGCGTCTTCCGACAGTTTCAGCAGTGGCAGCAGGGTGCTGGTGAGCATGAAGGTAGCATCGACGTTGATGTGCATCACGCGCATGAAGTTGTCGCCCGACAACTGCTCCAGCGGCGTGCGCGGGCCAATGATCGAGGCGTTGTTCAGCAGGCCGTCCAGGCGGCCGAACTGGTCTTCGATCATCACGGCCAGCTCGTCGTACTGGTGGGGCAGGGCGGTTTCCAGGTTGAACGGGATGACCACCGGTTGCGGGTGCCCGGCGGCTTCGATCTCGTCGTAGACCTCGTTCAGGTTGGCTTCGGTCTTGCCCAGCAGTAGCACGGTGGCGCCCACTGCCGCGTAAGCCTTGGCGGCCGCAGCACCGATGCCGCGGCCGGCGCCGGTAACCAGGATGACCCGGCCTTGCAGCAGGTCGGGACGGGCGGTGTAGTCGAACATTGTGTATTCCCTGTCTCTAGTTCAGCAGCCACACAGCGCGCTGTCGATCACTTTGCGCAGTTCCAGCGGGTGGTCCACCACCACGTCGGCACCCCAGTTGTTGGGGTTGTCCTCTGGATGAATATAGCCGTAGCGCACCGCTGCCGTGCGGGTGCCGGCGTCGCGGCCAGACTCGATGTCGCGCAGATCGTCGCCGACGAACAGCACAGTGGCAGGGTCCAGGCCCAGCGTCGTGCAGGCCAGGGTCAGTGGCTCGGGGTCAGGCTTGCTGTTTTTCACGTGGTCCGGGCAGATCAGCAGTGCCGAGCGCTCGGCCAGGCCCAGCCGCTGCATGATCGGCTCGGCGAAGCGCACCGGCTTGTTGGTGACCACGCCCCACAGCAGGTTGCCTTTCTCGATGTCGGCCAGCAGCTCGGCCATGCCGTCGAACAGCTTGCTGTGTACCGCGCAGTCGCGCTGGTAGCGCTCCAGGAACTCCAGGCGCAGGGCCTCGAAGCCTTCGGCTTCCGGGTCCATGGCAAACGTGGTGGCAACCATGGCGCGGGCGCCGCCAGAGATCACGCCACGGATCAGGTTGTCGTCAATGGCCGGCAGGCCGCGCTCGGCGAGCATGGCCTGGCAGATGGCGATAAAGTCCGGCGCCGTGTCGAGCAAGGTGCCGTCCATGTCGAAGAGTACTGCTCGCAAACGCATGCTCATTCCTCGCGCAGGGTCTGGATCATGTAGTTGACGTCGACGTCGCTGTTGAGCTTGTAGTGCTTGGTCAGCGGGTTGTAGGTGAGGCCGATGATGTCCTTCACCTGCAGGCCGGCATCGCGGCTCCAGGCGCCCAGTTCGGAAGGGCGGATGAACTTCTTGAAGTCATGGGTGCCGCGCGGCAGCATCTTCAGGATGTACTCGGCGCCGACGATGGCCAGCAGGTAGGCCTTGGGGTTGCGGTTGATGGTGGAGAAGAACACCTGGCCGCCAGGCTTGACCATGCGGTAGCAGGCGCGAATCACCGAGGATGGGTCGGGCACGTGCTCGAGCATTTCCAGGCAGGTGACCACGTCGAACTGTTCAGGCATTTCTTCGGCCAGGGCTTCGGCGGTGATCTGCCGGTATTCCACCTGTACGCCCGACTCCAGCTGGTGCAGCTGGGCCACGGCCAGGGGGGCCTCGCCCATGTCGATACCGGTGACCGTGGCGCCGCGCAGGGCCATGGCTTCGCTGAGGATGCCGCCGCCGCAGCCTACGTCCAGCACTTTCTTGCCGGCCAGGTTGGCCCGCTCGTCGATCCAGTTGACGCGCAGCGGGTTGATTTCGTGCAGCGGCTTGAACTCGCTTTCGCGGTCCCACCAGCGGTGGGCCAGCGCTTCGAACTTGGCGATTTCGGCGCGGTCGACGTTGCTCATTGAACAGTCCTCTGAAACTTCGCAAAATTGCGCCGGAGTATACCCGAGCGCTCGGCCCCCAGGCTCGCTATAATCGCCGGCTTTTGACATGCGAACCACGGGGAGAGGCGATGCGCGAGCGACTTTTGGCGGCGGAGAAGGTGACCGGGATCCGCTGGCAGGGCGGCATCTTGCACCTGCTCGACCAGCGCCTGTTGCCGTCGGAAGAACGCTGGCTGGCCTGCGACAATGTCGCGCAGGTGGCGGCGGCAATCCGCGACATGGCAGTGCGCGGCGCCTCGGCCATCGGCATTGCTGCCGCCTACGGCCTGGTACTGGCCCTGGAAGAGCGGCTGGCAGAGGGTGGCGACTGGGAAATGGACCTCGAAGAGGACTTTCTCACCCTTGCCGAAGCACGCCCCACGACGGCCAACCTGTTCTGGGCACTGAACCGCATGCGTGAGCGCCTGCTGCGTCTGCGCCCGGATGAAGACGTGCTGGCAGCGCTGGAGGCAGAAGCAGTGGCCGTCCACGAAAGCGACCGTGAAGCCAACCTGACCATGGCCCAGCAAGGCATCGAGCTGATCCGTCGTCATCAGGGCAATGCCCAGACGCTGCTTACCTACGGCAATGCCGGTGCCCTGGCCAGTGGCGGTTTCGGCACTGCGCTGGGGGTGATCCGCGCCGGCTACCTGGAGGGCATGGTGGAGCGGGTGTATGCCGGCGAAACTCGCCCTTGGCTGCAAGGCTCGCGCCTGACGGCCTGGGAGCTGGCCAACGAGGGAATTCCGGTGACCCTGTGCGCCGACTCGGCGCTGGCGCATCTGATGAAGACCAAGGGCATCACCTGGGTGGTGGTGGGCGCGGACTGCATCGCTGCCAATGGCGACATGGCCAGCAAGATCGGCACTTACCAGTTGGCGGTCAGTGCCATGCACCATGGTGTGCGCTTCATGGTGGTGGCGCCGAGCACCAGCATCGACCTGAACCTGGCCACCGGCGAGGATATCCCGCTGGAAGAGCGTGACGCCGACGAGTGGCTGGACTTTGGCGGTGCCCCGGCGGTACGGGATGTGCAGGTATTCAACCCGGTGTTCGACGTGACCCCGGCCGACCTGATTGACGTTATCGTGACCGAGCGGGGTGTTGTCGAGCGCCCGGATACCGCCAAACTGGCCCAGTTGATTTGCCGCAAGCGCCTGCACTGATACCTCGGTGGAGCGCGCACTTTGTGGGAGCGGCCTTGCGTCGCGACAGGGCCGCAAAGCGGCCCCGGGATGTTGACGAAGAAGCAAAAATTGCCGGGGCTGCTGCGCAGCCCTTTCGCGACACAAGGCCGCTCCCACAATGACCGTGTACTGCCGTTCAGATCTCCCCACCGCCCCCGCCTTTGTGATAACATCCGGCAGTTTCCAAGACCGCCCATCACGGCGGCCTTCATTGCGCAGATCCATGGCACAACTCATTGATTTGTCGTAAGTCGTCGCACGCTTGTACGCTGCGGCGGCGAGCTTCGTTCGGCCCTTGATGGAGCTGCGAAGTTTCACCAGAAAAAGGAATCAGGCTTCTCATGGGCGAACTGGCCAAAGAAATCCTCCCGGTCAATATCGAAGACGAACTGAGACAGTCTTACCTCGACTACGCGATGAGCGTGATTGTCGGGCGAGCGCTGCCCGATGCGCGTGACGGCTTGAAGCCCGTGCATCGTCGCGTTCTCTATGCGATGAGCGAACTGGGCAACGACTGGAACAAGCCGTACAAGAAATCCGCCCGTGTGGTCGGTGACGTGATCGGTAAGTACCACCCGCACGGCGACACTGCGGTCTACGACACCATCGTGCGTATGGCCCAGCCGTTCTCGCTGCGCTACCTGCTGGTCGACGGCCAGGGCAACTTCGGTTCGGTGGACGGCGATAACGCCGCAGCCATGCGATACACCGAAGTGCGCATGACCAAGCTGGCGCACGAGCTGCTGGCCGACCTGCACAAGGAAACCGTCGACTGGGTGCCCAACTACGACGGCACCGAGCAGATCCCGGCGGTCATGCCGACCCGTATTCCCAACCTGCTAGTCAACGGTTCCAGCGGTATCGCCGTGGGCATGGCGACCAACATTCCGCCACACAACCTCGGTGAAGTCATCGACGGCTGCCTGGCGCTGATCGACAATCCGGAAGTCACCATCGATGAACTGATGCAGTTCATCCCTGGGCCAGACTTCCCGACTGCCGGCATCATCAACGGTCGCCAAGGCATCATCGAGGCCTATCGCACCGGTCGTGGCCGCATCTACATGCGCGCCCGCTCCGAGATCGAAGACATCGACAAGGTGGGCGGCCGTCAGCAGATCGTCGTCACCGAGCTGCCGTACCAGCTGAACAAAGCGCGCCTGATCGAAAAGATCGCCGAGCTGGTTAAAGAGAAGAAGATCGAAGGCATCACCGAGCTGCGCGACGAGTCCGACAAGGACGGCATGCGCATCGTCATCGAGCTGCGTCGCGGCGAGGTGCCGGAGGTGGTGCTCAACAACCTCTACCAGCAAACCCAGCTGCAGAGCGTGTTTGGCATCAACGTGGTCGCCCTGATCGACGGTCGTCCGCGCCTGCTCAACCTCAAGGACCTGCTCGAAGCGTTCGTCCGTCACCGCCGCGAAGTGGTGACCCGTCGCACCGTATTCGAGTTGCGCAAGGCCCGTGAGCGTGGCCACATCCTTGAAGGCCAGGCGGTTGCGCTGTCCAACATCGACCCGGTCATCGCCCTGATCAAGGCTTCGCCGACCCCGTCCGAGGCCAAGGAAGCCCTGGTTTCCACGCCGTGGGAATCCAGTGCCGTGCAGGTCATGGTCGAGCGCGCCGGCGCCGATTCCTGCCGCCCTGAAGACCTGCCGGAGCAGTACGGCCTGCATGATGGCAAGTACTTCCTGTCGCCGGAGCAGGCCCAGGCCATTCTCGACCTGCGCCTGCATCGCCTGACCGGCCTGGAGCACGAGAAGCTGCTGGCCGAGTACCAGGAAATCCTTGAGCAGATCGGCGAGCTGATCCGCATCCTCAGCAGCGCCGAGCGCCTGATGGAAGTGATCCGCGAAGAGCTGGAAGCCATCCGTACCGAGTACGGCGATGTGCGCCGTACCGAAATTCTCAATGCCAGCCACGACCTCAACTACGGCGACATGATCCCGGAAGAAGAGCGCGTGGTTACCATCTCCCACGGTGGTTATGCCAAGACCCAGCCATTGTCCGCTTACCAGGCCCAGCGCCGTGGCGGCAAAGGCAAGTCGGCAACCGGCGTGAAGGACGAGGACTACATCGAGCACCTGTTGGTCGCCAACAGCCATGCCACCCTGTTGCTGTTCTCCAGCAAGGGCAAGGTGTACTGGAAGAAGACCTACGAAATCCCCGAAGCGTCCCGCGCTGCCCGTGGTCGCCCGCTGGTCAACCTGCTGCCGCTGGAGGAGGGTGAGCGCATCACCGCCATGCTGCAGATCGACCTCGAAGCGCTGCAGCAGAACGCCGACCTCGACGAAGAACTGGAAGACGCTGATGACACCGTGCTCGAGGGTGAGCTGGTAGAGACCGAGGAAATCGACGAAGAAGACGGCGACACCGCAGAATGGGTGGCAGAGCCTACTGGCGCTTACATCTTCATGGCCACCGCTTCCGGTACCGTCAAGAAGACCCCGCTGGTGCAGTTCGCCCGTCCGCGCTCCAACGGCCTGATCGCCTTGAAGCTGAAGGAAGGGGACACCCTGATTGCGGCGGCCATCACCGACGGCGCCAAAGAAGTCATGATGTTCTCCGACGCCGGCAAGGTCATCCGCTTCGCCGAAAGCGTCGTGCGTGAAATGGGCCGTACGGCCCGCGGTGTGCGCGGCATGAAACTGGGCAAAGGCCAGCAGATCATTTCGATGCTGATCCCGGAGTCCGGCGCGCAGATCCTCACTGCCTCCGAGCGTGGCTTCGGCAAGCGCACCCCGCTGTCCAAGTTCCCGCGTCGCGGCCGTGGCGGCCAGGGCGTGATCGCCATGGGGACCAAGGGGCGCAACGGTCTGCTGGTCGGTGCTATCCAGGTGCAGGACGGCGAGGAGATCATGCTGATTTCCGACCAGGGCACGCTGGTGCGTACCCGGGTTGGCGAGGTGTCCAGCCTGAGCCGTAACACCCAGGGTGTTACGCTGATCAAGCTGGCGGCTGACGAGACCCTGGTGGGCCTGGAGCGTATCCAGGAGCCGTCCGAGGACGAACTCGATGATGTGATCGAGATGGACGAGGAGGGCGTCGAGGCTGAAGCGCCAGACAATGAAGAGGCTGCGGGTGCCGAAGAGGCCCCGCAGGAGTAAGCAAGCGTAAACCCGAACGGGGCGACCAAGGTCGCCCCGTTTGACTGATTACGGCAGGCAACGCCTGGCCCTGTAGGAGCAGCCTTGTGCTGCGAATGGGGCGCGAAGCGGCCCCTGGGGTTCAGAGATAGCACATGAATAGCCGGGGCCGCTTTGCGGCCCATTCGCAGCACAAGGCTGCTCCTACAAAGAGCGGCGAGCAGCATGCAATAACGAATGTGTTCTATTTGGCAGAGCGAGAGTGGATGTGAGCAAACGAGCCTTTAACTTCTGCGCAGGCCCTGCCGCGCTTCCTGATGCTGTCTTGCAGCGCGCCCAGGCAGAGATGCTGGACTGGCGCGGCAAGGGCTTGTCGGTGATGGAAATGAGCCATCGCAGCGACGACTACGTGGCCATCGCCGAAAAGGCCGAGCAGGACCTGCGTGACCTGCTGTCCGTCCCCTCCAACTACAAGGTGCTGTTCCTGCAGGGCGGCGCCAGCCAGCAGTTCGCCGAGATTCCGCTGAACCTGCTGCCTGAAAGTGGCACTGCCGACTACATCGAAACCGGTATCTGGTCGAAAAAGGCCATCGAGGAAGCGCGCCGCTTCGGCAACATCAACGTCGCCGCCAGTGCCAAGCCCTACGACTACCTGAATATCCCCGGCCAGAACGACTGGAACCTGACCAAGAACGCTGCCTACGTGCACTATGCGTCCAACGAGACCATCGGTGGCCTGCAGTTTGACTGGGTGCCGCAGACTGGTGATGTGCCGCTGGTGGTCGACATGTCCTCCGACATTCTCTCGCGCCCCATTGACGTGTCGCAGTTTGGCCTGATCTACGCCGGCGCGCAGAAAAACATCGGCCCAAGCGGCTTGGTGGTGGTCATCGTGCGCGAAGACCTGCTGGGCCATGCCCGCAGCAGCTGCCCGACCATGCTCGACTACAAGGTTTCGGCTGACAACGGCTCGATGTACAACACCCCGGCCACTTATTCCTGGTACCTCTCGGGCCTGGTCTTCGAGTGGCTGAAAGAGCAGGGTGGCGTCGACGCCATGGAGCAGCGCAACCGCGCCAAGAAAGAGCGCCTGTACGGCTTCATCGACAACAGCGATTTCTACACCAACCCGATCAGCGTCAACGCCCGTTCGTGGATGAACGTGCCGTTCCGCCTGGCTGACGAGCGCCTGGACAAGGCCTTCCTCGCCGGCGCCGATGCCCGCGGCCTGCTCAACCTCAAGGGCCACCGTTCGGTGGGCGGCATGCGCGCTTCCATCTACAACGCCTTGGGCCTTGAGGCTGTAGAAGCCTTGGTGGGCTACATGGCCGAATTCGAGAAGGAGCACGGCTGATGTCCGAACAGGAACTCAAGGCGCTGCGTGTACGCATCGACAGCCTCGACGAGAAGATTCTCGAGCTGATCAGCGACCGTGCCCGTTGCGCTGAAGAAGTCGCCCGGGTCAAGACCGCCTCGCTGAAAGAAGGCGAAAAGCCGGTGTTCTACCGCCCTGAGCGCGAAGCTGCTGTGCTCAAGCGCGTCATGGAACGCAACAAGGGCCCGCTGGGCAACGAAGAGATGGCGCGGTTGTTCCGCGAAATCATGTCGTCGTGCCTGGCCCTTGAAGAGCCGCTGAAAATCGCCTACCTCGGCCCTGAGGGTACCTTCACCCAGGCTGCGGCCATGAAGCACTTCGGCCACGCGGTGATCAGCCGGCCGATGGCGGCCATCGATGAAGTGTTCCGCGAAGTGGCGGCCGGTGCCGTCAACTTTGGCGTGGTGCCGGTGGAAAACTCCACCGAAGGCGCTGTCAGTCACACCTTGGACAGCTTCCTTGAGCACGACATGGTCATTTGCGGCGAAGTCGAGCTGCGAATCCACCATCACCTGCTGGTAGGTGAGAGCACCAAGACCGACAGCATCACGCGCATCTACTCCCACGCCCAGTCGCTGGCCCAGTGCCGCAAGTGGCTGGACGCGCACTACCCGAACGTGGAGCGCGTGGCGGTTTCGAGCAATGCCGAGGCGGCCAAGCGAGTCAAGGGCGAGTGGAACTCGGCGGCGATTGCCGGCGACATGGCGGCCAACCTGTATGGTTTGACCCGCCTGGCAGAAAAGATCGAAGACCGCCCGGACAACTCCACGCGCTTCCTGATGATCGGCAGCCAGGAAGTGCCGCCGACCGGCGACGACAAGACCTCGATCATTGTCTCGATGAGCAACAAGCCAGGTGCCTTGCACGAGTTGCTGGTGCCGTTCCACCAGAACGGCATCGACCTGACCCGCATCGAGACCCGCCCGTCGCGCAGTGGCAAGTGGACCTACGTGTTCTTCATCGACTTCGTTGGCCACCACCGCGACCCGCTGATCAAGGCGGTCCTCGAGCGGATCAGCCAGGAGGCTGTGGCGCTGAAGGTGTTGGGCTCTTATCCGAAGGCGGTGCTTTGATTCAAGGCCCTTGGGGCTGCTTTGCAGCCCTTCGCGGCACAAGGCCGCTCCTACAGGGTCCTTGTAGGAGCGGCCTTGTGCCGCGAAGGGTCGCGAAGCGGCCCCATAGGGTCCAGCAGGCTGTCCAGATTTCAGAACAGGGTTCGCACCAGTGGTAAAAGCAGCAAAAACCAAACCCGCGCCAATCATCAACCGCCTGGTCGTGGTCGGCCTCGGTCTGATCGGTGGCTCGTTCGCCAAGGGCCTGCGTGAAAGTGGCCTGTGCCGCGAAGTGGTCGGTGTCGACCTGGACGCCCCTTCGCGCAAGCAGGCCGTGGCTCTGGGCGTGGTCGACCGCTGCGAAGAAGACCTCGCCGCAGCCTGTGTCGGTGCCGATGTCATCCAGCTGGCCGTGCCGATCCTGGCCATGGAAAAAGTCCTGGCCCTCCTGGCCCGGCTCGACCTGGGCGATGCGATCATTACCGATGTCGGCAGTGCCAAGGGTAATGTCGTCCGTGAGGCGCGTTCTGTTTTTGTAAACGAGAGCGGTCAGCGCCTGCCGCGCTTCGTCCCCGGCCACCCGATCGCCGGTTCCGAGCAGAGCGGGGTGGAGGCCTCGAACGCCACCCTGTTCCGTCGGCACAAGGTGATCCTCACGCCGCTGGCCGAAACCGACCCGGCCGCGCTGGCCCTGGTCGACCGCCTGTGGCGTGCGCTGGGTGCCGATGTGGAGCACATGTCGGTCGAGCGTCATGACGAGGTGCTGGCAGCCACCAGCCACCTGCCGCACCTGTTGGCCTTTGGCTTGGTCGATTCGCTGGCCAAGCGCAATGAAAACCTCGAGATCTTCCGGTACGCTGCGGGAGGCTTCCGCGATTTCACAAGAATCGCCGGCAGCGACCCGACCATGTGGCACGACATCTTCCTCGCCAACCGCGACGCTGTCCTGCGCACACTTGATACATATCGCAGCGATCTCGACGCCTTGCGCGACGCGATCGCAGAAGGGGACGGGCACCAGTTGCTGGGTGTATTCACCCGTGCGCGTGTTGCCCGCGAGCATTTCAGTAAAATCCTGGCCCGCCGGGCCTATGTGGACGCTATGAACGCCAACGATCTGATTTTCCTGGCCCAACCGGGTGGCCGCCTGAACGGGCGGATCCGCGTACCGGGCGACAAGTCGATTTCCCACCGCTCGATCATGCTCGGCTCGCTGGCCGAAGGCACCACCGAAGTCGAAGGCTTCCTCGAAGGTGAGGACGCACTGGCGACCCTGCAGGCATTCCGCGACATGGGTGTGGTCATCGAAGGCCCCAACCACGGTCGCGTGACCATTCATGGTGTTGGCCTGCACGGCCTCAAGCCGCCGCCCGGGCCGCTGTACGTGGGCAACTCGGGTACCTCGATGCGCCTGCTGTCGGGCCTGCTGGCCGGTCAGTCGTTCGACGTGACCATGACCGGCGACGCTTCGCTGTCCAAGCGCCCGATGAACCGTGTGGCCAACCCGCTGCGTGAAATGGGTGCTGTGGTCGAAACCGGTCCGGAAGGCCGTCCGCCGCTGACCATTCGCGGTGGCCACAAGCTCAAAGGGCTGACCTACACGCTGCCGATGGCCAGCGCCCAGGTCAAATCCTGCCTGCTGCTGGCCGGCTTGTACGCTGAAGGCAAGACCACCGTTACCGAGCCTGCGCCTACCCGTGACCACACCGAACGCATGCTGCGCGGCTTTGGCTATGCGGTCGAGTCGAACGGCCCGGTGGCCTCGCTGCAGTCCGGCGGCAAGCTGACCGCTACCCGCATTGAAGTGCCGGCCGACATTTCCTCGGCAGCCTTCTTCCTGGTGGCGGCCTCCATTGCCGAAGGTTCCGAGCTGGTGCTGGAACACGTTGGCATCAACCCGACCCGCACCGGTGTAATAGACATCCTGCGCCTGATGGGTGGCGACATCACCCTGGAAAACCAGCGCGAAGTCGGCGGCGAGCCAGTGGCTGACCTGCGCGTGCGCGGTGCCAGGCTGAAAGGTATCGACATCCCTGAAGAGCTCGTGCCGCTGGCCATCGACGAATTCCCGGTACTGTTCGTGGCTGCCGCCTGCGCCGAAGGGCGTACCGTGCTGCGTGGCGCCGAAGAGCTGCGGGTGAAGGAGTCCGACCGTATCCAGGTGATGGCCGATGGCCTGATCACCCTGGGCATCAAGTGCGAACCAACCCCGGACGGCATCATCATCGACGGCGGCCAGTTGGGCGGTGGCGAAGTGCATGGCCACGGTGACCACCGTATTGCCATGGCCTTCAGCGTCGCCTCGCTGCGCGCCAGCGCGCCCATCCGCATCCACGACTGTGCCAACGTCGCCACCTCGTTCCCCAACTTCCTGGCGCTGTGCGCCGAAGTGGGTATCCGCGTGGCCGAAGAGGGTAAGTCGTGAATTCGCTGGCACCGGTCATCACCATCGACGGGCCGAGCGGCTCGGGCAAGGGCACGGTCGCCGGCCTGCTGGCCCGCGAGCTGGGCTGGAAGCTGCTGGACTCCGGCGCGCTGTACCGCTTGCTGGCGTTCAACGCCAGCAATCATGGCGTCGACCTGACCAACGAAGAGCTGCTGACCAGGCTTGCCGCCCATCTGGATGTGCAGTTCATCGCTGCCCAGCCCGGTAAGCTGCAACAGATCATCCTTGAGGGTGAGGACGTCAGCAATGTCATCCGCACCGAAACCGTCGGCGCCGGCGCGTCGATGGTGGCTTCCCTGCCGGCAGTGCGTGATGCCCTGCTGGTGCGTCAGCGCGAATTTCGCGATGTGCCGGGGTTGATCGCCGACGGCCGCGACATGGGTACCGTGGTATTCCCTGACGCGCCGTTGAAGGTCTTTCTGACCGCCAGCGCAGAAGAGCGCGCACGTCGCCGTTACCTCCAGTTGAAGGGCAAGGGTGAAGATGTTAGTCTGTCGAGTCTGCTGGATGAGATTCGTGCGCGTGATGAGCGCGACACCCAACGTGCAGTGGCCCCGCTGAAGCCAGCGGCCGATGCCATTCAGTTGGACTCTACCGAGTTGTCCATCGAGCAGGTGTTGCAACGTATCAGAAGCGAGATCGCCCTGCGCGACCTCGCCTGATCGCCAGGAAAGCAGGCAGGGGCACCAGTCAACGTCCTGCCAGCTTTCCTTTACTTAAAACGAACCCACATTGTCTGGAATGTGGTTATGGGCGTTTGTTTCGCCCGAATCTACAGGAATTAAAATGAGCGAAAGCTTTGCAGAACTCTTTGAAGAAAGCCTGAAAACCCTCAATCTTCAGCCGGGTGCCATCATCACCGGTATCGTTGTCGACATCGACGGCGACTGGGTTACCGTACACGCTGGCCTGAAGTCCGAGGGCGTCATCCCGCTCGAGCAGTTCTACAACGAAGCTGGCGAGCTGACCATCAAGGTCGGTGACGAAGTTCACGTTGCGCTGGACGCGGTCGAAGACGGCTTTGGCGAAACCAAACTGTCCCGTGAAAAAGCCAAGCGCGCCGAGTGCTGGATTGTTCTGGAAGCAGCTTTCGCCGCTGAAGAAGTGGTCAAGGGCGTTATCAACGGTAAGGTTAAAGGCGGCTTCACTGTCGACGTTAACGGCATCCGTGCGTTCCTGCCGGGCTCCCTGGTTGATGTCCGCCCTGTGCGCGACACCACCCACCTCGAAGGCAAAGAGCTGGAATTCAAGGTCATCAAGCTGGACCAGAAGCGCAACAACGTTGTTGTTTCGCGTCGCAGCGTGCTGGAAGCCGAGAACAGCGCCGAGCGCGAAGCCCTGCTGGAAACCCTGCAGGAAGGCCAGCAAGTCAAAGGTATCGTCAAGAACCTCACCGACTACGGCGCATTCGTGGACCTGGGCGGTATCGACGGCCTGCTGCACATCACCGACATGGCCTGGAAGCGCATCAAGCACCCTTCGGAAATCGTTAACGTTGGCGACGAAGTCGACGTACGCGTTCTGAAGTTCGACCGCGAGCGTAACCGCGTTTCGCTGGGTCTGAAGCAGATGGGCGAAGATCCGTGGGTAGCTATCACTGCCCGTTACCCAGAAGGTACTCGCGTACAAGCTCGCGTTACCAACCTGACCGACTACGGCTGCTTCGCTGAGCTGGAAGAAGGCGTTGAAGGTCTGGTACACGTTTCCGAAATGGACTGGACCAACAAGAACATCCACCCGTCGAAAGTCGTTCAGGTTGGCGACGAAGTGGAAGTCATGGTTCTGGACATCGACGAAGAGCGTCGTCGTATCTCCCTGGGCATCAAGCAGTGCAAGTCCAACCCATGGGAAGACTTCTCCGGCCAGTTCAACAAGGGTGACAAGATCACCGGTACCATCAAGTCGATCACCGACTTCGGTATCTTCATCGGCCTGGACGGCGGCATCGACGGCCTGGTTCACCTGTCCGACATCTCCTGGAACGAAACCGGCGAAGAAGCCGTACGTCGTTTCAAGAAGGGCGACGAGCTGGAAACCGTCATCCTGTCGGTCGACCCAGAGCGCGAGCGCATCTCCCTGGGCATCAAGCAGCTGGAAGACGATCCGTTCTCCAACTTCGTTGCTGTCAATGACAAGGGCGCTATCGTCAAGGGCATCGTGAAAGAAGTTGACGCCAAAGGCGCCATCGTCACCCTGGCCGACGACATCGAAGCTACTCTGAAAGCTTCCGAAATCAGCCGTGACCGCGTTGAAGACGCGCGTAACGTTCTGAAGGAAGGCGAAGAGATCGAAGCCAAGATCATCAGCGTTGACCGCAAGTCCCGCGTTATCAGCCTGTCGATCAAATCGAAAGACGACGCTGAAGAGCGTGAAGCCATCCAGAGCCTGAAAAACGCTCCGGAAGCGGCTGCCGACACCACCATGGCTGCGCTGCTGCGCGAAGCAATGGCCAAGCAGAACTGAGTTCTGTTTGATCGGTAAAAAAGGGCGACCCTCGGGTCGCCCTTTTTTTATGTCTGAAATGCGTCAGCCGTGGGGGTGTTCATGTTGATGTTTGGCGACGTTATGAAAGGTCGCGGGCGTGATAATAATTTTCTGATCATCCGGTTGCTGGCGGCGACCGCTGTGGTGATTGGGCATTCTTTTGCGCTTTCCTATCTGGAGTGCCTGAGTTGCGCGGACCCGGCGATGCAGCTGGGCATGCCGGTGCCCGTCCACAGCCTTGGGGTGGAAGTGTTCTTCGTGGTCAGTGGGTTCTTGATCGCTGCCAGCGGTGAGCGCAATAGCGCCAGGGATTTCTACCTGGCACGCGCGCTCAGAATCCTGCCTGGTCTGGTGATGTGCCTGTTGCTCATGGCCTTTGTGCTAGGGCCTGCCGTTACCTCGCTGCCGCTTGCAGAGTATTTTTCGCAAGCCCAGGTATACAAATACTTCTACAGCCCGCTGCTGATTTTCAAAGATGCCCAGTTCGTACTGCCTGGGGTGACCTTTACCCCGCGTTTCCAAGGGGTTTCGGTCAATGGCAGTTTGTGGACCATTCCGCTGGAAATGCGCATGTACCTGGTATTGGGAGTGGTGGTGCTTGTAGCCAGGCTTTTCCGGTGGCCAATGTCGGGGCTGACGCTTGCGGCACTCGTGGTTGCGTTGGGGTTGCATGCCTGGCATCCGGCATTTGCAGCGTACCCATTCAAGCTGGTGGTGTGTTTCCTGGCGGGGTCGGCATTCTATTCGTGCCGAGCGGTGATACCGCACACCGGGTGGCTGTTGCTTGGCTGCGTCGCGTTGTTCTTGCTGAGCAAGGGAGGGCGTTTTGAGGTGTTCGCGTTCGCCATCCTGACGATTTACGCCACGCTTTATTTTGCGTATTGCCCGCAGTTGAAGCTGCCTTCGGTGGTGCAGGACTACTCCTACGGTATCTACCTGTATGCGTTTCCGATTCAGCAGATTTTGGCGGGGGCGATGCCGTGGGCCGGGCCATATTGGCTAATGCTGGTTGCAGTGCCGGCCTCGTGGGTGGCGGGGTATGCGTCGTGGCAGCTGGTGGAGAAGCCTGCGCTGGCGATACGAAAGCGCTTTTCGCAGGAAAGTCCTCGGCAGCAATTGGCGTGAGAGAGGGGGCCGGGAGCCGGCATGCCAGCGATGGGGCGGTTCCTGGTAACCCCATCGGCTAGACCATTCTTGTAAAACTTCAATCTTGAATTTTTTTATTAAGTCAAGAACCGCCCTGTTCAAATCCCTCCCGGCGTGCTACAAACTGGTTAAGCAATGATCTAGCTGCTTGATAACGAAGGGAAAAATATGACGAAGTCGGAGCTGATCGAACGTATTGTCACCCATCAGGGGCTGCT
The DNA here is from genome assembly GCF_046534705.1 of Pseudomonas sp. SIMBA_068. Taxonomy (NCBI): domain Bacteria; kingdom Pseudomonadati; phylum Pseudomonadota; class Gammaproteobacteria; order Pseudomonadales; family Pseudomonadaceae; genus Pseudomonas; species Pseudomonas sp. SIMBA_068. Next base: position 203,267 of record NZ_JAWRYI010000008.1, on the reverse strand, counting down.
CTCGTCCAAGGATGTGGAGCTGGCCATCAAGACCATGCTTGAGCAGATGTCACAATGCCTTGCCACTGGTGATCGCATCGAGATTCGCGGTTTTGGCAGCTTCTCGCTGCATTATCGCGCCCCGCGCGTGGGTCGTAACCCGAAGACCGGCCAGTCGGTCAGCCTCGAGGGCAAGTTTGTGCCGCACTTCAAACCCGGCAAAGAGCTGCGTGACCGGGTCAACGAAGAAGACGAGGCTGAAGCCTGAGCAATCAAGGAGCATTCTGATGCGTAACCTCAAGCGCGCCCTGGCGGCGGTGTTCGTGCTGCTGTTGGCGGCTGTGGTGCTGTTCTTCGTACTGGAGAACCAGCAAGCCGTGTCGCTGGTCCTGTTCGGTTGGGCTGCACCGGAAATGCCGGTGGCCGTGCTGGTGTTGGCCGCCCTGGTCATTGGCTTGGCAGTAGGGCCGTTGCTGGGGGCCTACGGCGTGCAGCGCAGCAAGCGCAAGATCAGGGAGTCTGCCCGTCAGGCGGCACTGAGCAGCAACTAAGGAAGTTTCCTGCACCTACTTAGGAAAGTCTCACCTATGCATGCACCGGCCGTCATGGAGTAATAGCCCACTTCATTTTCGGCCCCGGCGAGTGTGCGCAGCATGGAATACCCCAGCCTTTCCCATCACGGTGGTACCCGTGGTGTCACCGGGTCTTGCCACCAGCTGCACCTTGATTCAGCCACCAGTCTGCTGATCGACTGCGGGCTTGAGCAGGGGAGCGAGGCTGCACCGGGTGCCGAAAGCGCGGCGCTCGGTTTCGACATACAGGGCATCCAGGCCCTGGTTGTTACCCATGTTCATCTCGACCACGTTGGCCGCATTCCTGCGCTGCTGGCCGCCGGCTATCGCGGCCCTATCCTGTGCAGCGAGCCATCCGCCCGGCTGCTGCCGCTGGTACTGGAAGATGCCTATAAGCTAAGCATCAGCAGCGAGCCTGCGCAGGTGTCGCGGTACATCGATTTCATCCGTGAGCTTATCGTGCCGCTGACTTTTGAGCGGTGGCACGCGGTGGTCGAGCGCCCTGGCCTGGTTTGCCGTATTCGCCTGCAGCGCGCCGGGCATCTGCTGGGTTCGGCTTATGTCGAGTGCGACATGCAGCATGAGCTAGCCAATACCCGCTATGTGTTTTCGGGCGACCTGGGTGCCTGTGGCAACCCGTTGCTGCGCCCGGTCCAGCCTCCGGAGCGTGCCGACGTACTGGTGCTTGAAAGCACCTATGGCGACCGCCTGCATGCGCAGGCCGGCGACCGCAGGCAGCGGCTGGAAGCCGCCATCGATCGCGCCTTGGCCGACAAAGGTACCATCCTCATCCCGGCTTTTAGCCTGGGGCGCACCCAGGAGCTGTTATACGAGCTCGAAGACATCCTTCATCGCAAGGCTTTGTTGGGCGGCGCTGGTCCCGGGCCTGATGGCGACCTGCTCGACTGGTCGCAGTTGCCCATCATCCTCGACTCACCCCTGGCCCAACGCATCACCAGCGTGTACCGGGAGCTGCACGACTACTGGAATGTCGAAGCCAGGGCGCGCCTTGCAGAAGGGCGCGACCCCCTGGGCTTCAGCCAGCTGATCAGCGTGGACTCCCATGCCCGACACCAGCAGGTGGTCAACTACCTCAAGAGCACCGGCCGGCCTGCGATCGTGATTGCCGGCAATGGCATGTGCTCGGGTGGGCGTATTGTCAATTACCTCAAGGCCATGCTGGCGGATGCGCGACATGAGGTGATGTTTGTGGGGTATCAGGCCAAGGGCACGCCAGGGGCGATGATACAGGCCGGCGAAGGCGCAGAGGGGGTTGTGCAGATCGATCTGGATGGCCAGATGTATGAGGTGTGGGCGAAGGTCATGACGCTGTCAGGGTACTCGGCGCACGCTGATCAGGCAGGCTTGCTGCAGTTCGCGCTCGGTGGCCCGGTGCAGCCAGGCAAGGTGCTGCTGGTGCATGGCGAAAAAGCCGCGAAAACCACGTTGAAAAAAGCCCTGATGCAGCGCGCCGCGCGCGAGGGTGCTGGGCTGGAGGTGTGCATACCCTGAACCCTTGGTCTGACTATGGAGTGCTGGCCGACGCAAGGCGGGAACTAATCACGCTAGCGTTTATCTACTGCGACTAACCCTGGCGCTGGATGTGTAAGATGTTGGCATAATGCCGCTACACTCAAGAGGCGTGCGCCTGGTCGGGTTCCGGGCAGTCGCTCGTGATGTTTTGGTATGCCAGAAACCGTGTACACAGTCAGACCCAAGGAAAAACACAAGAAATGCGCAATGACCTTGAGCGCCGCAGTAACGAAAGTGAAGAAGTTGACCTGTTGGAGTTTCTGGAAGGGGTGTGGCGGCAAAAGCTTCTCATCTTTCTGGTAGCGCTTGTAGTCACTGCAGTTGCACTGGCTTATGCACTGTTGGCGAAACCGGTTTACGAGGCCAAAGTATTTCTGGCGGCACCGGCGACCAGTGATATCGCCGATCTCAACTATGGCCGTACCAGCCAGACCGGGTTGGAGCCTTTCACGTCGCGTAAGGTTTTTGATATCTTCGTCGAACATTTGAACGGTGAAACCCTGCGTCGTCAGTTCTTCAAGGAAGTTTACTTGCCTTCCGCAGATGCGGGGCAGGGGACGCAAGGTGCATTGTATGCCGCGTTCAATGGCTCCTTTGATGTCGTGCAACTGGCAGGTGAGCCGCCGCGTGCCTATGTCGCCTTCCGTGGGCGTGATCCTGTCGTGGCTTCACAGTGGGCTGCTGCCTATGTCGAGAAGGCCAGCGCCGCCGCCAAGGCCGAGCTGTTGCAGGATGCCACCCGAGAGGCCGATGTCCGCGCAAACGCCTTGCAGCTGGAACTCGACAACCTGCGTGAAAACGGCCAGCGACAACGTGAAGACAAGATTGCCCGGTTGCAAGAGGCACTGCGTATTGCAAATGCCATTGGCCTGGAAAACCCCCCGCTGATAAACGGCGAAATCTCCAAGGCGTTGTCGTCAAAAATGGATGGCGAGCTGACTTACATGCGTGGCAGCAAGGCGTTGGCTGCCGAGATTGCCAATTTGCAGCAACGTAAAAGTGAAGACCCGTTCATTCCTGAACTCAGCGAAATAAAAACCAGAAAGCAGTTTTACCAAGGGTTGGTTGCCGCGAAGCGTAATGTAAGTGTGTATCAGCTTGACGGCACGATAGAACAACCAGATGTACCGATTAAACCTAAGCGGAACTTGATCGTTGCCTTGGGTGTGATTGTTGGCCTGGGCCTGGGTTGCCTGATCGCTACCCTGAGATATGCCGTACAGAATTTGCAAAGACGCCGGGCCTGACCCGGGAAACGAACAGCATCGCGCACGCCACATTTTGCGCGAGACATTTGCCGTGCAAACGGTGAAACTGCACTAATAAAGGGGGGCGGCGCGACTGGCCCCGACAAAAAATCATGCCAAAGGTTTACCGATGAAGCTTGTTCAAACGAACATTCCCGATGTAGTCATAGTCGAGCCCGCCGTGTACGAGGATGATCGCGGGTGGTTCACGGAAACCTTCAATGAAACACGCTTTCATGGCGCATTGCTTGAGCTGGGCTTGAGCAAGCCCCGTGCGTTCGTCCAGGACAACCACTCGATGTCCCATCGCGGTGTGCTGCGCGGGCTGCACTTCCAGCGTTCGCCGAATGCCCAGGGCAAGCTGGTGAGGGTAGTGCGTGGTGCGGCCTATGACGTGGCGGTCGATATCCGCCCTGGCTCTCCGACGTTCGGGCAGTGGGTAGGTGTTGAGCTGACCGAACACAATAACCGCATGCTGTGGATTCCCGAAGGGTTCGCGCACGGGTTTATTGCCCTCGAGGACGAAACACATTTTCTGTACAAGACAACGGATGTGTACAACAAGGACGCCGAAGGCAGTATCCATTGGGATGACCCCGACCTGGCGATTGAATGGCCAATGCGCGACGGCCTCATTGTCAGCGAGAAGGATAACCAGGCCCCGTCGTTCCGCCACCACCTGAACGTTGCGGAGGAAGGGGCGCTTGCCCAGACCGAGCTGTTCAAGGTGCTGGGTGATCATCGTGGCCAGTTGGTAGCCCTGCAAGCCTTGGATAACGTACCGTTCGCCATACAGCGCGTGTATTACCTGACCGAAACGCTGCCTGGGGTTTCCCGTGGCTTCCACGCCCACAAGGCACTCAATCAGCTGGCAATCTGCGTGTCAGGGCGTTGCCGGATGGTCATGGATGATGGCACTACCCGCACAGACCATTGGCTGGACGCGTTCAACAAGGGCATCCTGATTCCGCCCATGGTCTGGCACGAAATGCATGATTTCAGCCCGGACTGCGTGCTGCTGGTACTGGCCGACGCCCATTACGACGAGGCCGACTACATTCGTGACTACACCTCGTTCATGGAGCTGAAGCGCAATGCCTAGCATTCATCAACTGGCCGATGTGAAAAGCGACTTCATCGGTGAAGGCACCCGGGTGTGGCAATTCGTGGTGATCATGAAAGGTGCGCAGATCGGGCGTAATTGCAACATCTGTGCGCATACCCTTATTGAAGGTGATGTGGTGCTGGGTGATAACGTGACGGTGAAGTCCGGTGTTTACCTGTGGGACGGTACCCGCATTGCCGATGACGTGTTCATCGGCCCCAATGCCACCTTTACCAATGACGCGATGCCGCGCTCCAAGGTTTACCCGGAGCAATTCAGCGGTATTACGCTGGAGCGTGGCGCCAGCATTGGTGCCAATGCGACCTTGCTGCCAGGCATTGTCGTTGGCGAGTACGCGATGGTGGGCGCAGGGGCAGTGGTGACCAAAGACGTCCCGCCTTATGCCGTTGTTGTAGGGAATCCAGCAAAAATTATCAGGGTGATAGACCGCAATGGTTAAGTTTCTCGATCTGCAAGGTGTGAATGCGCAATACCGTCAGGCGTTGATCGATGCCTGCACCGAGGTCATCGACTCGGGCTGGTACATCATGGGCGAGAAGCTCAAGCAGTTTGAAACCCAGTTCGCCAGCTACTGCGGGGTAAAGCACTGCATCGGCGTGGCCAACGGCCTGGACGCGCTGACCCTGACCTTGCGGGCCTGGAAGCTGTTGGGGCGTATCGCCGAGGGCGACGAGGTACTGGTACCTGCCAACACCTACATTGCAACCATCCTGGCGATTACCGAGAACAAACTGGTACCCGTGCTGGTGGAGCCTGATGAAGGCAGCTTCAACCTGGGCGCGCACAACCTGGCGCAAGCGCTGACCCCGCGTACCCGTGTGATCATGCCGGTGCACCTGTACGGCCGGCTGGCCGACATGCCGGCGATCAACGCATTCGCCGGGGAGCATGGCCTGCTGGTGCTTGAGGATTCTGCCCAGTCGCACGGTGCCGAGCTGGATGGGCGCCGGGCAGGGGCGTGGGGCGATGCCTCGGGCTTCAGCTTCTACCCAGGCAAGAACCTTGGCGCGCTGGGTGACGCCGGTGCAGTCACCACCAGCGACGATGCGCTGGCCGACACCCTGAAATCGCTGCGCAACTATGGTTCGCATGTGAAGTACATGAACATGTACCAAGGGGTCAACAGCCGCCTGGACGAACTGCAAGCTGCGTTGTTGAGCGTCAAGCTGGCGTACCTGGACAACGAAACCCGCCTGCGCCAGCAAGTTGCGCAGCAGTACCTGGCCGGCATCGACAACCCGGCGATCCAGTTGCCCGACCCGGGCGTCGCCGGCCAGCACGCCTGGCACCTTTTTGTGGTGAGAAGTGAATGCCGTGAGCAGTTGCAGCAGCATCTGGCTCAACAGGGCGTGCAAACGCTGGTGCACTACCCGATACCGCCGCATCGGCAGCAGGCCTACCCGCAGTTGGCCGACCTTTCGCTACCGCTGACCGAGCGGCTGCATGAGCAGGTACTGAGCCTGCCCATGGACCCGACCCTGACTGTGGCCTCTATCCAGCACGTCATTGACGCCTGCAACAGCTTTTCGCGTCCTTGAGTGCCAGGTATGACCCTGATCAGAACTAGTCTTCTCAATGCGATAGCGGTTGCGGTAAAGATGGCCACCTTGCTTGGCCTTAACAAAGTGCTGGCCCTGTATGTGGGGCCGGCCGGTTACGCGGCCATCGGCCAGCTGCAGAATGCGGTGACCATGTTCACCACCCTGGCCAGTGGTGCCGTCAGCACCGGCGTTACCAAGTACACGGCGGAATTCGCCGAACAGCCCGACGAGCAGCGCAAGATATGGAGAACCGCCGGCACGCTGTCGGTGATGGTTTCGCTGCTGCTCGCAGTACTGATCATGGGACTGCGCAAGCCCTTGGCCAGCTGGTTTTTCAATGACGAATCGCTGGCGTCGGTGCTGGTCTGGTTTGCCGCCACGCTGGTGTTCTTTGCCTTCAACTCGTTATTGCTTGGCGTGCTCAACGGCAAGAAGGATGTGCCCCGCTATGTGCTGGCCAATATCCTCGGCAGCCTCATTTCGCTGGTGGTCACCTGTGCGCTGACCATCCAGCTTGGGCTGTACGGTGCGCTTGTGGCGCTGGCGGTGTATCAGTCGCTGAGCTTCGTGGCCACCCTGGTTATCTGCATGCGCACGCCTTGGTTCCACCTTGGCGACTTTTTTGGCGGGCTGGACCGTCAGGCCCTGAGGCGGCTGTCGAAGTTTGCGCTGATGGCCGTGGTCACGGCCTGTTCCCTGCCGGTTTGCCACGTGTTCCTGCGGGACTACCTGGGCAATACCTTTGGCTGGGAGCAAGCGGGATACTGGGAAGCCATGTGGCGCCTGAGTTCGGCGTACCTCATGCTGATCACCACCACCTTGGCGGTGTATTACCTGCCGCGGTTGTCCGAACTGAAGGATGCCGGTGAGCTGCGCAGGGAGATTCTGCAGGGCTACAAGCTGATCCTGCCCATGACCATAGTGGCCGGGCTGATCATCTACCTGCTGCGCGACTTCATCATCCAGGTGCTGTTCTCCGAATCGTTCCTACCCATGCGCGAGCTGTTCGCCTGGCAGATGGTGGGCGACAGCCTGAAGATCGCCAGCTGGCTGATGGCCTACCTGATGCTGGGCAAGGCCTTGACGCGGCTGTACCTGGTGACGGAAATCCTCGCCACTTTGTCGCTTTACGCCCTGACCGTGTACCTCACGCAACTCTGGGGGTATGAGAAGGTCACACTTGCCTACGCGGTTAATTACCTGTTGTACGCAATCGTCATGTATTTCACGGTTTTCCGGCGTTTGTCGTCGATTGTCGCTGATTCGGCACGGAGCTGAGCAATGAAGCAAGTGGTTGAGCAGCTGCACGCCCGCATACTGAAGGCAGCACCAGGGCCGGCTTTGGCTCAGGCGCAAGTTTATGGTGCACTGCTGTGGGCCGTGGACCTGGACATCTACGAGGCCGCAGCGCTGGAGCGCCATCTGGTAGCCCAGTGCACCAGCCTGGTCACGGTACCGGTCGCCAGCGGCACATCCCGGGGCTGCCTGCACGTGGTCAGCGAACCCTACCTGCAAGGCGGGCACACCCGTTTGATGGAGCGCCTGGCGCACATGCACGAGGGCTCCGTGGACCTGCTGGTGGCGCGCAGCGCCAAACCCCAGGTAATCGAACGCCTGAATGACTACTTCGCCCACATCGAAGTGGCGCGGGGTGATGACCCGTGCGCGCGGCTGCAATCCATCGTCGACACCCTTGCCCAGTACGACAAGGTGGTGCTGCACATTCACCCTGACGACATCATCACCACGGTCGCCTGTGGCCTGCTGAAGCAGCAGCGTGGCGCCGCGGTGACAGTGTATTTCGTCAACCACGCCGACCATGTGTTCAGTTTCGGCGCTTCAGTGGCTGATGTGTATTTCGAGATCAGCGCCTACGGGCACCACCTCGACAAGAAAAAACACCTCGCCTGCCAGAAGAGCTTCCTGGCGATACCGATCGAAACCAGCGGCGCAAAAGTGCCGGACGCCGCGCCTGCGCATGAGCGGATCAAGGTGTTCAGTGCCGCCTCGGCGGCCAAGTACAAGCCCCATGGCGGCCTGGACATGCGCCCGTCGATCACGGCTATTCTCGACAGGTTCCCGAACGCCGAGTGCTGGATCATTGGTGCCAACCCGCTGACCAACACTTGGTGGTGGACAGTGAAGCTGCGTTACCCCACGCGCTTTTTCATCCGCCGTCACCTGCCGTACAAGGACTACCTGGCGTTTGCGGAAAAAGCCGACTTTTATCTGGACAGCTACCCTATACCCGGCGGCACGGCGTTCGCTGAACAACTGCTCAAGGGCCGGCGCTGTGTCGGGTTGGTTGCGCCCATTCAGGGCTATTCACCCGCAGACAGCCTGAAGGTAGCCAGCGTCGACCAACTGCTGGCCAGCATCGAGCAACCGCGGCCCAGTGCACCGGTGGTCGAAGCCGTGAAGCAGGTGAACTCGCTAGAAGCCGTGAAAGCGCGCTACCTGGCTTGCATCGAGCGTGGCGAATACAGCGAAAACCAGCTGGCGACCATGCTGCCGTGGTCGGGCAACCTCGATTTCATGAAACCGACAGGTAAGGTCACTAGCATGGTGCCTGCGGATGTCTTCGACGCCTTGTGCCGTATGGACACAAAGCTGGCGTTGCGAGCGCTGCTTTCCTACGCCTGGGTGCCGCGCATCAAGATCCTCATCAAGGTCACGCTGTTGCGGCTGGCCAGGTTTGCCAAAGCGCGAGGGTGAGTGTGATCAAGATCTTTATCGGCGTGTTGTTCGGCCTGCTGTTCTTCAGCGACTTTGCAGTGCTGACGCTCGGCCTGGGCAGTGCCTTTGCCGGTTGGCGCGAAATGATCAGCCTGCTGATGATCATGTGGCTGCTGTTACGGGCACTGGCCAGCATCACGGCGCGGGGTGTGGTCAACCTCGAGGTGGGGCGGTCGTTGCTGATCCTTTTGTTCTTCGCTTTCCTGTACCTGCTGTTCGGTGACCTGAGCGCAGGGTCGTTGCGCATGTTCCGCGCATTGGCCGTGCCGGTGTTTATCGGTATGGCCGTGGCCATCTGGGCACAGGCGGTGTCGACCGAGAAGAAGCTGCGCCATGTGTACTGGTCGGTGCTGGCCATGAGCGTGCTCACCGGCGTGTATGCGCTGTACCAATACCTGACCATCGCCTCGGCCGAACAGTTCTGGTACTGGCCGCTGCTTACCGCCAAAGGTTATGAACTGCAGCCGTACAACTCGATGCGTGACGGGCTGCCGCGGGTTTCCGGCTTCTTCACCGGCACTCTGGAGTTTTCCGCCGTCATTCTCAACACCGCCGCCATGACGCTGGCCGTGTTGCTCAGCGGGCGCCACTGGTCGCTTACCCGGCGCCTGTTGCTGAGCGCCGCGTTTGTGCTGCTGTGCGGGTTGATTGCGATCGGTTCGGTGCGCACGGCCATGATCGGCCTGGTATGCATCTGCGCGATGCTGGTGGTGGCGCGGGTGCTGCGTACGGCCTGGCTGATTTCGCTGCTGGGTTACCTGCAGTTCGTTGGCCTGACCGTGGCGATCTTTGCCTACCTGTCGATGGGTTACACCCAGGACTTGTCTGCGTTGGACCGTGAGCGCCAGTGGCTGCACATGTACGAGGTGCTGAGCGCGCACCCCATGGGCTATGGCTTTGGTTCGGTGGGCCCGGGCCAGCCGTACTGGTTCGATTCGTTCTGGCTCAACCTGCTGGCCACCTGCGGCTGGGTTGGCGGGCTGATCATGGCCGGGTTGATTCTGTGGTATCACAAGCTGGTGACGATCATCGTCCGGGACAGGCCGCATGCCAGCGCATGGAAGAACGGTTTGGGCAACTTCGTGATTGCCAGTTACCCGTTCTTCCTGAGCTCGTTCTTTTTCCAGTCCTATACGAACAGTGTGGTCCTTTACATATTCGCGATCGTGGTGATGGTGATCATTGGTGAAAACAGAAGAACAAAAGTTGAGCTTGGCCGTACTGATCGTTCTGTATCGGAAAGCTAGCCAGGACTCGATTGCCCTGCAGTCGCTGCTCGCACAAAAGGCACTGCTGCAGGATGAGGGTGTCGACCTGCAACTGCATGTCTGGAACAACTCTCCAGGCATGGCGCAGCCGTGCCCGGGCGTACGTTGGTACGAGGCGGACAACCAGCGGCTGTCGGTCATCTACAATCAGGTGGCCAAAGAGGCATTTGCCGCCGGGGTCGAGCTGTTCATGATCTCGGACGACGACACCAACTACTCGAACATTCGCCTGTCCAGTTGCCTGACGCAGATCGGCCAGGTGCGCAGTGCGCCGGGTGGCGATCAGGTGGGCGTGTTCATGCCCCGCCTGGTCAGCCATGGGCAACTGGTCAGCCCCGGCCAGCGCTGGTTGTTCATGGGCCGTCTTACCCCCGATGTGGCCCCTGGCCTGGTGGACTCGAAAAACCTGCTGGGTATCAATAGCGGCCTGATTTTCACCCGCCAGTGCTTCCAGCGCATGACGCCTTTCTATGACGAGCGGTTGCGCTTCTATGCCACCGATACCGATTTTTTCATCCGCTACGAGGGGTATTTCCCCAAGGCCTGCGTGCTGGATGTGGAAATTGCCCACGACCTGTCCGAACACAGCGCCGATACCCCGGAGCGTGCCTTGTTCCGCTTCGAGGAAATGATCCACGGCCTGCGAATCAGCTTTCATTCCCACAGCCTGCTGCAGCGGGGCCTGCTGGACCTGTACCTGGTCTATGCTGCCTTTCGCAAAGCGCTGGCCTATCGTCGCCCGGCTTTCATCAAGGCCTTGTTTACCCAGGTGAGGGCCGTGAAATGATGCATGCCTTGCTCGAAAAACTGGTGTTGGTGGTTAAAAAGCGCCCAATGGTGATCGACCGGCGCATCTCGTCGGGCTACCTGCTGGGGCTGATCGTGAGCAAGCTGGTAATGGCCTGTCGCGGGGTGATCCGGCTTCGCCAGCGGCGGCTGGCGTTCATCGGCTCGGGAGTGACACTGAAGGAAGTGGGCAAGATCCAGTACGGGCCTGGGCTGGTGATCGACCAGGGCTGCTTCGTCGATGCCTTGTCCAATGACGGCATTCGCTTCGGCACTGCGGTATCGCTGAACAAGCACATCATCATCGAGTGCACCGGCAGCCTGGCCAACATCGGCAAGGGCCTGGTAATTGGCGACAACGTCGGCCTGGGCGCCGGTTGCTTCCTGGGTTGCGCCGGCGGTATCGAGATTGGCAGCGACACCATCATCGGCAACTTTGTCAGCTTTCATTCTGAAAACCACAACTTCGAAGACCCGCTGCAACCCATCCGCCTGCAGGGCGTGACCCGTCAAGGCATCAAGGTTGGCCGCAACTGCTGGATCGGCGCCAAGGTGACCGTGCTCGATGGCGCGGTGATCGAAGACGGTTGCGTGTTTGCCGCGGGGGCCGTGGTGGCTGCGGGTGTGTACCGCAAGAACTCGATTTATGGCGGTGTGCCGGCCAAGTTCATCAAGGCGCGCATCGCAGAAGAAGGGGTGGCATGAAAACGTTGCACTTTGTTCATTTGCTGAATGATTACAGTGGTAGCCCCCGGGTACTTAACCAGACCATCACCGCGCTGCAGCAAAGTGGGGCCGACTGCACCCTGCATGTGGGCAGCAGCGGCCACGGCGTGCTCGACGAACTGCAGGTGCGCACGTGCAAGTTTGCCTACAAGCGTTTCGACAACCGCTGGCTGACACTGCTGGCGTATGCCGGTTCCCAACTGGCGCTGTTTTTCAGCCTGCTGCGCAAGGTGCGCCCCGGGCACGTTGTGCTGATCAATACCATGCTGCCCTTCGGTGCGGCGCTGGCTGCCCGCTTGCGCGGTGCCAAAGTGGTTTACCACGTGCACGAAACCTCCATTCGGCCTGCGCTGCTCAAGGCGTTTCTGCGGCGGGTGATTGCCGGCTGTGCCAGCAAGGTGGTCTACGTGTCGAAGTACTTGCAGGCACAAGAGGGCGTTGCCGGGGTGCCAGCGGTGACTGTTTACAACGGCCTGGCCGAGGGCTTCCAGCAGCAGGCGATGGCCACGGCGTACCAGCATCTTCATGGCGGCCGCTTCAATGTGCTGATGCTGGCGTCGCTGAAGGGCTACAAGGGCGTTGACGAGTTCGTCGCACTGGCCACGGCACTGGCTGCGGACCCGGTGCTCAAGTTCAACCTGGTGCTCAATGCCAGCGCCCAGGAAGTGGACACTTATTTCGCCGGCAAGGTATTGCCGAAAAACCTCACCCTCAGCCCGGCCAGCGCCGATGTGGCGAGGTTCTACCGCGAAGCCAGCCTGGTGCTGAACCTGTCCCATGTGGATGGGTGGGTCGAAACCTTTGGCCTGACCATTCTCGAGGCGATGGCCTTTGGTATCCCGACCATCGTGCCCCCGGTAGGCGGCCCGGTGGAGCTGGTCAGTGATGGGGCAGAGGGTTATCAGATCGACTCGAAAAACAACCAACAGCTGGTGCGCACGGTTGCGCGCCTGTCGCAGGACCCACAGCTGTGCCAGGCATTGTCTGAGCGCGCACGCATGAAAGCGAGTGAGTTTTCCACCGCCAACTTCCAGAAAAATATCGTGATGGTGTTTGATGACCTATAAGATTGCAGTAATTGGTACGGTAGGTTTGCCCGCCCAATACGGTGGCTGGGAAACACTGACCGAACAATTGGTGCGCAACCTGCCGGGTGACTGCGAGCTCACCGTGTACTGCAGCGCGCCGCATTACCCCGAGCGCCCGAAGTTTTTCGAACGTGCCCGCCTGGTCTACCTGAACCTCAAGGCCAATGGCGTACAAAGCATTCCGTACGACGTGCTGAGCATGCTGCACGCCTACCGCAAGCATGACCTGATGCTGATCCTGGGGGTTTCCGGCTGCATCGCCCTGCCATTCATGCGCCTGCTGACGCGCAAGCCGATCGTGGTGAACATCGACGGCTACGAATGGAAGCGCGCCAAATGGTCCAACTTCGCCCGCTGGTTCCTGAAACTGTCTGAAGCCGTGGCCGTGCGCTTTGCCCACGCGGTCATCACCGACAACAAGGTGCTGCAGGAGTATGTGACCGCCGAATACAACAAGCCCAGCGAACTGATTGCCTACGGTGGTGACCAGGCCCGGGCCGGCCAGCCAAGCGAGCAAGCCCGCCAGGCGTACCCGTTCCTTGGTGCGCCTTACGCCTTCACGGTGTGCCGCATCGAGCCGGAGAACAACATCCACGTCATTCTCGAGGCCTTTGCCGGGTCTGGCATGCCGCTGGCGATCATCGGCAACTGGAACCACAGCGAATACGGCGTGCAACTGCGCAAGCAGTATGAAGGGGTGAGCAACATTCACCTGCTGGACCCGATCTACGACGTAGAGCAACTGAGCCCACTGCGCAGCAATGCCACGGTGTACCTGCATGGCCACAGCGCCGGCGGTACCAACCCGTCGCTGGTCGAGGCCATGTGGCTGGGCTTGCCGGTAGTGGCCTTCGATGTGTCGTTCAACCGTGCCACTACCGAAGACCAGGCGCTGTACTTTGCCGACAGTACGTCGCTGCGCAACCACGTACAGACGCTGCTGGGCGATGCTGACGCTCGTGCGCAACTGTCGACGCACCTGCATGAAATTGCCAACCGCCGTTACCGCTGGTCGGTGGTAGCGGAGCAGTATCGCAGCGTGTTCACCCGATTGCTGGGCCGGGCGGGGAGAGGTTGATGGCCGGGCAAGGCAACGCACAATGCCCAGGCATCCTGGTCACCGGCGGTAGCGGTTTTGTCGGCAAGGTGCTGCTGCAGCGGCTTGCTGCAGACGAGCGCCGGGCGCCACGGGCCTTGGTGCGGAAGTTGCCCGGGCAGCCGCTGGAGGGCGTGGATTACCGTGCATTCAGCGAGCTGTCGGCGGTGGACGTTGCGTCCGGGCACTTCGACCAGGTGGACACCGTTATCCACTTGGCTTCCCGCGTGCACGTGATGCACGAAACCGCCACCGACCCACTGGCCGAGTTCCGCCGGGTAAACGTTGAAGGCACCCTGAACCTGGCTCGGGCTGCGGTCCAGGCAGGTGTACGGCGCTTCATCTTTGTCAGCTCGGTGAAGGTGAATGGCGAGACCACCGACGGCCGCCAGCCCTTCAGCGCGGACGAGGCGCCAGCGCCTTCAGACCCCTACGGCATCTCCAAGCGCGAAGCCGAAGACGGGCTGCGCCAGCTGGCAGCGCAAAGCGGGCTGGAAGTGGTGATCGTACGCCCGGTGCTGGTGTATGGACCTGGGGTGAAAGCCAATTTCCGCAGCATGATGAACTGGCTGAGTAAAGGCGTGCCGCTGCCGTTTGGCGCCATCCACAACAAGCGCAGCCTGGTGGCCCTGGATAACCTGGTGGACTTGCTGGTGACCTGCATCGACCACCCGGCCGCCGCCAACCAGACGTTCCTGGCCAGCGATGGCCACGACCTGTCCACCACCGAGTTGCTGCAGCGGCTGGGCAAGGCACTGGGCAAGCCCGCCAGGTTGCTGCCCGTACCTGCCAGCTGGCTGAAGGGGGCGGCGACCCTCGCCGGCAAGGGCGGCCTTGCGCAGCGCCTGTGCGGGTCGCTGCAGGTAGACAGTGGCAAAGCCCGTGAACTGCTGGGCTGGCAGCCCCCGCTGGATGTGGACCAGGCTCTGCGGGCCACGGCACTCAATTTTTTGAAAGGGCAAGACAAATGACGGTTTGGTGGCTTATTCCCCTCGTCGCAGGGGCATCCCTGCTTTTGACTGCTGCGCTACGGCGCTACGCCCTGAACAAGCAGATCATCGACGTGCCCAACGCGCGTAGTTCGCACACCGTGCCCACCCCCCGGGGCGGTGGCGTGGCCATTGTGCTGAGCTTCCTGGCCTGCCTGCCGCTACTGGGCATGGCCGGTGCCGTGCCGCTGGCGCCGCTGGTCGCCATTGGTGGGGCAGGGGCGTTGATCGCGGTAATCGGCTTCATGGACGACCACGGCCACATCGCTGCCCGCTGGCGCCTGCTTGGCCACTTCGCCGCCGCCGCGTGGATGCTGTACTGGCTGGGCGGCCTGGCGCCGTTGCAGGTGTTCGGCTTTACCCTCGACCTGCAGTGGTTCGGCTTCATTCTTGCGGCGTTCTACACCGTGTGGATGCTTAACCTGTATAACTTCATGGACGGCATCGACGGCATTGCCAGCGTCGAAGCGGTCACCGCCTGCCTGGGTATGGTGCTGTTATCGGCCCTGGCCGGTGTGCCGCAATTGATGGCACTGCCGCTGTTGCTGGCTGCGGCAACGCTGGGTTTTCTGTTCTGGAACTTCCCGCCGGCCAAGATCTTCATGGGCGATGCCGGCAGTGGTTTCCTTGGCATTGTACTGGCGGGCTTGTCGCTGCAGGCTGCCTGGGCTTCGCCGCAATTGTTCTGGTGCTGGCTGATTCTGCTGGGCGTGTTTGTCGTAGATGCCACCTTCACCCTGATCCGCCGCTTGCTGCGCGGTGACAAGGTGTACGAAGCGCACCGCAGCCACGCCTACCAGTTTGCTTCTCGTCACTATGGCAAGCACCTGCCGGTAACCCTGGCGGTGGCTGCGATCAACCTGTTCTGGCTGCTGCCAGTTGCCCTGTGTGTGCTGATGCTGGGCCTGGACGGCGTGTGGGGTGTGATCATTGCCTACCTGCCATTGGCATATCTGGCCGTGCGCTGGCGCGCCGGTGAGCTCGAACACTAGCTAAAGTGATAGGACGAAGACAGTAGACATGTCAGGTTGGAAAGCCCTAAGAGGTTCTATGGATAAGCTGCGCTCAAGACTGCTTGGACTACCTAGACGCCACAAACGGCTGATTCAGGTAGCGGCTGATGTGATTCTGGTCTGGTTCGCGCTGTGGCTGGCGTTTGTCGTGCGCCTGGGCATCGACGACCTGGCCAACCCTGTTGTGGACCACACCTGGTTGTTCATCACCGCGCCGATCATCTCGATCCCGTTGTTCATCCGCTTTGGCCTGTATCGGGCAGTCATGCGCTATTTCGGCAATGACGCACTGATCGCCATCATCAAGGCCGTGACACTGTCGGCGCTGATCCTGGGCTTCATCATCTACTGGGCCAGCAACCATCAAAACGTGGTGCCACGCTCGATCACCTTTAACTACTGGTGGCTGAGCCTGATCATGGTCGGCGGCCTGCGCCTGGCCATGCGCCAGTACTTCCTCGGTGACTGGTTTGCCACCGCCGTACAGCATGTGCCCTTTGCCAACCGCAACGATGGCCTGCCACGGGTTGCCATCTATGGCGCCGGCTCGGCCGGTAACCAGCTGGTTGCGGCCCTGCGCATGGGCAAGGCCATGCGCCCGGTAGCGTTCATCGACGACGATGGCAGCATCACCGACCGGGTGATCGCCGGCCTGCAGGTGTACCAGCCAGAACAACTGCAACGCATGATCGACGACACCGGCGCCGAAGAAATCCTGCTGGCGCTGCCCTCGGTCAGCCGCAGCCGCCGCCGCGAAATCCTCAACCTGCTCGAAGGCTACCCGCTGCACGTACGCAGTGTGCCCGGTTTCATGGACCTGGCCAGCGGCCGGGTCAAGGTGGACGATATCCAGGAAGTGGACATCGCCGACCTGCTGGGGCGCGACGCGGTGCCTGCACAAGGTGACCTGCTGCAGCACTGCATCATCGACCAGACCGTGATGGTGACCGGTGCCGGTGGCTCGATCGGCTCCGAGCTGTGCCGCCAGATCCTGGGGCAGGCGCCGCGTACCCTGCTGTTGTTCGAACACAGCGAATTCAACCTGTACACCATCGCTGGCGAGCTGGAGCAGCGCATCCTGCGCGAAGGCCTGGCCGTGCAGTTGATCCCGATACTGGGCTCGGTCCGCGACCAGGCCAAGATGCTCGACGTGATGCGCGCCTGGCAGGTAGACACCGTCTACCATGCCGCCGCGTACAAGCATGTGCCCATTGTCGAGCACAACATTGCCGAAGGCCTGTCGAACAATGTGTTCGGCACCCTGTACACCGCCCAGGCGGCGCTGCAGGCTGGCGTGTCGAACTTCGTGCTCATCTCCACCGACAAGGCCGTACGCCCCACCAATGTGATGGGCAGCACCAAGCGCTTGGCCGAAATGGTGCTGCAGGCCCTGAGCAACGAGCTGGCGCCGGTACTGATGGGCGATACCGGCAATGTGTCGCAGGTGAACAAGACCCGTTTCACCATGGTGCGTTTCGGTAACGTGCTGGGCTCGTCGGGCTCGGTCATTCCGTTGTTCCACAAACAAATCAAGAACGGCGGGCCGCTGACGGTGACCCACCCGAAAATCACCCGCTACTTCATGACCATCCCCGAGGCTGCGCAACTGGTGATCCAGGCCGGCTCCATGGGGCAGGGCGGCGATGTGTTCGTGCTGGACATGGGCGAGCCGGTGAAAATCGTGGAACTGGCCGAAAAGATGATTCACCTGTCCGGCTTCAGCATCCGCTCCGAGCGCAACCCGCTGGGCGACATCGCCATCAACTTCACCGGCCTGCGCCCCGGCGAGAAACTGTACGAAGAATTGTTGATCGGCGACAACGTGATTGCCACGCGCCACCCCATGATCATGAGCGCCAACGAAGACTACCTGACCTGGGATGTGCTGAAGCAGCGCCTGGATGCACTGCGTACCGCGACCGCGGCCGATGACTTTGCCACCGTGCGCCAGCTGCTGCGCGACACCGTAAGCGGCTATGTGCCGGGCGGGGAAATTGTTGACTGGTTGTACCAGCGGCGGCGCCTGGAGCCCTGAACGCTGAACTGATAAATAGAACAGGCGTTGCCGGCAAAGCAACGCCCACATGAACTTCAAACGCAGTGAAGTTTGAAAGCGGCAATTGGGAAGAACTGAACGATGACTATTCTGGTAACTGGTGGTGCGGGCTTCATTGGCGCGAACTTCGTGTTGGACTGGCTGGCCGCCAGTGACGAGCCCGTGGTCAACCTCGACAAGCTCACCTATGCAGGCAACCTGCAAACCCTGAGCAGCCTGCAAGGCGACAAGCGCCACATCTTCGTGCACGGCGATATCGGTGACTCCGAGCTGGTAGCCCGCCTGCTGAAGGAGCACCAGCCGCGCGCCATCGTCAACTTCGCTGCCGAGTCCCACGTCGACCGCTCGATCCATGGCCCGGAAGACTTCATCGAAACCAATATCGTCGGCACCTTCCGCTTGCTGGAAGCCGTGCGCGCCCATTGGGGCGGCCTGGATGAACAGGCCCGCCGGGCGTTCCGCTTCCTGCACGTGTCCACCGACGAAGTGTATGGCTCGCTGGCTGCCGACGAGCCGGCCTTCACCGAAACCCACCAGTATCAGCCCAACAGCCCGTACTCGGCCAGCAAGGCCGCCAGTGACCACCTGGTGCGCTCCTACCACCACACCTACGGCCTGCCGGTGCTGACCACCAACTGCTCGAACAACTACGGCCCGTACCACTTCCCGGAAAAGCTCATCCCGCTGATGATCGTCAACGCCCTGGCTGGCAAGCCATTGCCGGTGTATGGCGACGGCCAGCAGATCCGTGACTGGCTGTACGTCAAGGACCACTGCAGCGCCATCCGCCGTGTGCTGGAAGCCGGCACCACCGGTGAGGTGTACAACGTGGGCGGCTGGAACGAAAAGCCCAACCTGGAAATCGTCAACCGCGTGTGCGCCCTGCTGGACGAGCTGCGCCCCCGCGCCGACGGCAAGCCTTACGCCGACCAGATCACCTACGTGACCGACCGCCCCGGCCATGACCGCCGCTACGCCATCGACGCCCGCAAGCTGGAGCGCGAGCTGGGCTGGAAACCCGCCGAAACCTTCGAGACCGGCATTCGCAAAACCGTAGCCTGGTACCTCGACAACCAGGACTGGGTGCAGAACGTACAGTCCGGCAACTACCGCGATTGGGTAGAGAAAAACTACGCAGGGCGTTCGGCATGAAGATTCTGCTACTGGGCAAGGACGGCCAGGTAGGTTGGGAGCTGCAACGCAGCCTGGCCCCCTTGGGCCAGGTGCTGGCGCTGAACAGCCGCAGCCAGGTGCACTGCGGTGACCTGGCCAACCTGCCAGGCCTGGCCGAAACCGTGCGCGCCTACGCCCCTGATGTCATCGTCAACGCCGCCGCTTACACCGCCGTCGACAAGGCCGAAAGCGACCGCGATCAAGCCTTCAAGGTAAACACCGAAGCCGTCGGCGTGCTGGCCCGCGCCGCCGCCGACTGCGGCGCACTGCTGGTGCATTACTCCACCGACTACGTGTTCCCGGGGCAGGGCACCCAGCCTTGGCGCGAAGACGACAACGTCGGCCCGCTGAACACCTACGGCGAAAGCAAGCTGGCTGGCGAGCAAGCCATCCAGGCGGCCGGCTGCCAGCACCTGATATTCCGCACCTGCTGGGTGTATGCCGCCCGCGGCAACAACTTTGCCAAGACCATGCTGCGCCTGGCCGCCGAACGCGACAGCCTGGGCGTGATCGACGACCAGCACGGCGCCCCGACCGGTGCCGAACTGATCGCCGACATCACCGCCCACGCCATCACCGCCACCCGCCGCAACCCGGCCCTGGCCGGCCTGTACCACCTGGCGGCCGGCGGTGAAACCACCTGGTGCGGCTACGCCCGCTTCGTGCTCGAGCAGGCGGCGGCACAAGGGGTAGCGTTGAAAGCCCACGCCGAACAGGTCAACCCGTTGACCACCGACGCCTACCCGACGCCTGCCAAGCGGCCATTCAACTCACGTCTTGATACCCAAAAACTGCAGAAGGCTTTTGCCCTGACCCTGCCAGACTGGCGCCAGGGAGTGGCCCGCATGCTCACGGAAATACACGAGAAATGACCACTATGAACCGTAAAGGCATCATTCTGGCGGGCGGGTCGGGTACCCGCCTGCACCCGGCGACCCTGGCAATTTCCAAGCAGCTGCTGCCGGTGTACGACAAACCGATGATCTACTACCCGCTGACCACGCTGATGCTGGCGGGCATCCAGGACATCCTGATCATCTCCACCCCACAAGACACCCCACGCTTCGAGCAACTGCTTGGCGACGGCCACCAGTGGGGCATCAACATCACCTATGCCGTACAAGCCTCCCCGGACGGCCTGGCACAGGCGTTCCTGATCGGTGAAGACTTCATCGGCAACGACCTGTCGGCGCTGGTGCTGGGCGACAACATCTACTACGGCCATGACTTCCAGCAGTTGCTGCGCAACGCCATGGACCGAGACGACGGCGCCAGCGTGTTCGCCTACCACGTGCACGACCCGGAGCGTTATGGCGTGGTCGAGTTCGATGACACGGGCAAGGCCATCAGCCTGGAAGAAAAGCCCGCCAAGCCGAAGTCCAGCTATGCCGTGACCGGGTTGTATTTCTACGACAAGGACGTAGTCGAGATTGCCAAGGGCATCAAACCGTCTCCCCGTGGCGAGCTGGAGATTACCGATTTGAACCGGGTGTACCTGGAGCAGAACCGGCTGTCGGTGGAGATCATGGGGCGCGGGTATGCCTGGCTGGATACCGGGACGCATGACTCGTTGCTAGAGGCTAGCGGGTATATCGCTACGATCGAGCGTCGGCAGGGGCTGAAGGTGGCTTGTCCGGAAGAGGTAGCGTACAGGCAGGGGTGGATTGGGGCGGAGCAGCTGTTGAAGCTGGCTGAGCCATTGGCCAAGAATGGGTATGGGCAGTATTTGAAGCGGTTGGTGGGGGATAGGGTTTACTGAGTCGGTAGCCCTTACCTAGATTTTCAATACTAAGTTAAATCCAGCGGCGCTGAAACATCATAAATATACAGTTTATATTGATTTTGTCTTCATGGCTGTTGCTTCGGGTTTAATGGGCTGGACTGCATATGGTCGTGACACATTAAATATGTGTCACGATTTTTTGATTGGGAGATATCTGGCGTTATCAGGTGTCGCGTTTTTGTAAGCTGTCTAAAAGTTTTACAGTGCATTTGGTGGACATCTGTTCTTCTAATATGTCTTTATAAAATGCAACTACTTCAAGATTTGAGGTGTTGTTTGGGACTTCGAATCTTGCATTGGGAGAGGTGTCGTACCAACGCACACTATGGCGTGAACCATTTGCAACCAAATAAAAAGCAAAGCATCCGGTGTCGTGAATTACCCCGTCTTTGACAAGTGAGCAGTGCGCGAAAATCTCTTCATTAGTCCTGTAGGCGGCAACATTTAGTTTAACACCAGAAGAAACTAATGGAGAGTGATAGCCTGTTGTGCGATGATCAGTGGTTTCGCTGGGGGCCATAGTTTTGGTGATGATTTGTGCAAGCGCTTCTCTATAGTAATTCTTGCAGTAATGAAATGGCGAAGGCCCCCAGCGGTGCTGTTCATCAGCGGTCAGAAGAGATGGACTGAAGTCGAGAAACTGATCTTCACGCAATAAATTTCTCAAAGCCTCATACATCCAGCTAAGTTCTTGGTTGGCTTTTTCAATAAATGATTGAGCTACCGGAAAAGGAGTGTCCGTTTTGTTTTCAAATTTGGATGACCAGAAAACCTTGTTGATAATAACCTGGTCGAGCTTGTCAATTTCCCTTAAGAAATCAAAAAACTTCTGCATTCCTTGAAGCCAAAGTTTGCGGCGCTCAGTTGTGCCCTGCTTAATAGTTGTGTATCCAGCTACGCTGTCATCTTTTAGAAGTGCGCTCTCGGCTAGTTCGTTAGAGTTCGTGAGTAACTGTCCAGAGGGCAGAGATATAAGGTCAAATCGTTCGTCAATTAAGTCAATCAAAATGACGTCAGCGTTGGAGAAGTTATCTTTGTTGAATAAAATTTCTTTTGAGAAGTCGCACGCGACCATGCGACGGCGAAATGCTGAAGGAATGCGGCTCAAAGCATTATCGTTCTCATAGGCCTCACTGCATAATGATGCCATAGACGAGCGTGCATAGTAATCGGTTAGCTTAAAATTCCGGCTTTCTTCTAGGTTGAATATGTCCCGGGATACGCAGCTACCATATATTAGTAAGTTTTTGATCACTATTTTTTAAGCCTTCTTAAGTGAACCTCTATGCCGGAGTTCCATGCATCGGCAAGCTCACAAATTACGTTAAGTCAATGCATTCGGCAGACAGCTTTTTTGTCGAAAATTCATTTTTGATTCATGCTCCTTGCGATACCTTCGGTGAAGGTTCTCCTTAGCGAGTGGTTGATGCCGCTTTGAAGAGGCGCCATCATCCAAATGCCCTCAACAGCGATCAACGCTTTGTGAAATTTCTGGGCAAGAATCACCGAATCTATTATCATTTTTTTTAGGGGATATCAAGTTTTTTCCGATGCCAGGCGAGTTTGCTCACATATTTTTCGACTGCCCAGCCGTGATGAGCCTCTTTCAAATTGATGTTGGGGTGTTAATTCGATTGCTGTGGTGTAGTTGTGTTATTTGAAGGGGTATCCGGAATGCGATCTGGTGAATTTGTTGTAATAAATTAAACAGCGATGCATAGGTTGTTACGGGGTGAACAAATCCTGGGTCTCATGATGTGTCGATGTAGGGGGCGGATTTTTCTGACCGTAGAGCATTGTTGATAGTAATGGTAATTTTCTGCGGGAATGCGATATCATGTTCTCTTTTATGCCGAGGGCCGTTAATGGAAGCCGTTCTGAGTGCCGCTGAGGAACTTATAGCCAAAGGCGAAGCAGATTTATCACCAGCAGGGAAGCCATTCTGCGACCAGCTTACAGCTGAGCAGTGGCGTGTGGTCCGAGGGAAGAAATTATCAGACGCTGAGATTCGAAAAATTGAGGAGTTGTCAATGCATCTGCACTTTGCCGACAAGCCTCATGGTCGCCAGCGTCTATATGAGTTAGCGAAAATTGCAAAGCTTGATATTATACTCAGTTCCGGTTCCGAGCTTGATCCACTTATTGCAGAATTAAATGCGGATGTAGAGAGTGGAGTTAACACTCCTTCCGCTTATGCGATGCTTGGAGCGTCTCATATAGCTGGTGGCCGCTATGATCTAGGTGTTTATTATTTTAATAAATCGAATAGCATAGTGGGTCGCAATAATTGCATAACGGCATTTATGAGCTTGTCGCGGGCTCTACCAGCGCTTGCGGCGTTTGAGCAGGCGTCTGCTGAGCATAGTGAAACTTCGCTAGCTTTTCTTAACGAAGCGCGCAGCTTTGAAGTTGGGCCAGTTGCAGTAGTTGCAGGGAATGCACTGTATATTAATCGGTTCTTGGAGAATTATGCTCGGTCGATAGCTGAAAAAGGATCTAATTCTTTTAGCGGTATTCATGTCCACTGGGTAAAAGAGAAGAATGAGGCTCCAGATTTTATCGGCTTGACGCTAGATAAGTCGAGACAGTTTTGCCCTGACTTGAATGTGACGTTTGAAGAAATTGATGAAGTATTGGATAAAAAGTCCTATTTTGCTCAGGCCAGATTCCTCGTTGCTAGGCGCCTCAGCGAGCACTACCGCCAACCTTTGCTGATTACGGATCTAGATTTCCAATTGAGTCAGGATCCATCTGATGCGATCAAGAAGTTGAGCTTTATTGATGTGAGTTTTCTTCAGCATAAGAATAAAAGCGCTCAGTGGGCATTCCCGTGGTTGCGAAGCATGGCTGGTAGTGTATGGGTTAACAATACTGATGCGGCTAGAGAGTTTTTCAAGTTAATAAAGCTTGGCTTTACTTCTTGTTATAACGCTCACTGGTTTAACTGGGGTATTGATCAAAATCTTTTGACCTCTGTTCTCGAGTACAGCCGTACTAAGTCGCATTTGAATTTTGCTTCGTTCTCGGAAGTTGCAGGGCCTCAGTTGTTTAATGTCCCCATGGAATTGAAGGTTGGTGTGAAAAGTCAGGTAGTCTGAGTTGCGGTGGCAGGCCTTCACTTGAAGGCTTGCCATGATTTACTATGCAAAGTCCTGCAGCCTGATTTTTTTGGGGCTGTATTCTATTATCGAACCTTCTGATACTTTTTGTTTAAGTTGGGACACAAAGATTTCTGGGTTTTCCAGGTCGAATCCGCCAAAGTCTAAGAACTTGTACTTCCACCACTGAATCTCTTTAAGATCATCGAGCAGGGATTCGGATTCAAACCTCATCTTGATAAACTTTGCCGGGTTTCCGCCGACTATGGTGTAAGGTTCAACATCTTTGACGATGTGGGAGTTTCCTGCCACCACTGCGCCATCTCCAATCTTGACGCTTCCTGCAATCGTAACGCCTTCACCGATCCAGACATCATTACCGATGGTTATTCCGTATTTGCCGGTGCCTTTATAGGGCGTAGGTGAAAACGTTTCTTCGTCATCGAGCTCAGAGTGAATCTCAAAAAATTTCCTGTCATATGTAAACGGTGAGGACGAAATTCTTTCATGAGGATGGCGAGGTCCTAATACACGAACCCCCGTTGCAATTGAGCAGTAGCGCCCTATTGAGACAGATACTGGCATTGAAGACATACAATAAGTAAAGCTTCCAGCGGAATACAGGTTGTCATGAACGGCCAGCCGGCAATGAGGCTCAATCGCAAAATTAAATGGAATAATAATTTCTTTGCTTGGCACTGCTGTTGGAGTGGCAGTAGCAGGCTTGCGCCAAATCCCAATTTTATGCTGGGCAAGTGCAGTAATTGTCGGAATGGCTGCGTACTTGTTCACTTCAATTCGCTCTATGTGTTGTGTTTTGTGTATCGTTCGGATGGTTTAAGGCGAAAAATTTTATGTGTTGATTCAAACTCTAAATGCTGCTGTGTTTTTTCTCTTTGAAGCTTTGATTATGTCTTGTGCCATTTGCTTTTTAATTGTGGTGCGTGAAAATTCTTCTACAAAATCCAGTCGAGATGTATTTTGTAGTTTTAGCTCTTTCAATGCAGTGATAGCTTCATCCGCGTCGCAAGGAGAAAACAGTGCGACGTTTTTTATGCGCTTTTTAGCAAAGCGATTCGCATAACCTGACAAGCCGCCCCATATAGGTTTATTAGTGGCGGCGTACTCAAACAATTTTGAGGGGAGTACGCGCCGAAAAGCTTTTTGGTCGTTAAGGTGTAAGAAAAGAATGTCAGCTTCTTGGTATGCGCGTAACAGCTGGTCCCTTTTCATAGGCGTAGATATTCTTACATTGCTAACGCCAGCGTCTTCCAGTGTGCGCATCAACGTTGAAAGCGCGCTACCTGCGCCTATGAGGTGAAACTCAACACTGTCTCCGAGGCGTTGAGCTAGCTCAGGTATTATCCGATGAAGGCCTTGACCTGCTCCAATATTTCCGGCATAGACGACCTTTAATCGACGTTGGCTTGATTCCTGCGGCGGTACAAGTTGAGCAGGAGAATCTTTTATGAACAGCTCATCGACACCGTTTGTGTAAAATGCAAACGATCGCCCTGGATAACGAGTAGAGAAATAGGGCAAAAAACCAGGAGAGATGAGATTTACTCGTGCGGCAGCGTTTATAGTCCAGCGTTCTAGTGGAGAAAAGATTGAGGCTGCTAATCGCCCCCAGTGGGAAGGTAATAAGTCTCGAATAGTATCAACAAAAATATCTCGAATATCTAGATATAGAACGCAATGGCTGCGCTTTGAAACCAATGCTCCTAGTGAGGCTGTCATTAAGCGCGAAGATGTTGAAAAGACCAAGTCATAACGTCTGCCATAAGTAAGTTTCAGCGTGTTGATAGCAAAACACGCAAAAGCCCAAGTTTGATCTCTTATGCCACTACGGTGTGCCGGAATTTGTATCCGGCGAATGGTGAGGTTTTCCGAACGCTCTACGCTAACTGCGTTTGCTGTAAACGAATGATAGCGGTTAGGTTGCGTAGTGATGATTTCAATTTCTACATTGGGGCCGAGTTCTTCACGCAAGGCTTTGACTAGGGCGCCAGCTCTAAACGAACCTGCCGATAAGTCCGGAGGATAGTAGAAGGTTAGTAAAAGAATTTTTGAAATCATTGTTTGGTCTGCGCTTTAAGAACGCAATCATACAACTCAACCAGGCGTGACTCCTGTTCCTCCCAGTTTAATCGGTAAGCGGTTGCCCGAGCGTTACTGGCAAACTTGGATCTCAGTGCAGCATCTGAAACTAACGCATTAAGAGCGGCAGCTAACGCTAGCGGATCATTATGGGGGACAAGTATGCCTACTTCATTGTGTTGTACAATTTTTCGAATTTCAGGAAAGTTCGTCGCGACCACTGGTAAACCTGCGGTCAAATACTCAAAGAGCTTATTTGAGTCTGTAGTGTAGTGGTTGAGGCAAGTATTTTCGATAGGTTGCACGCCAATGTCTGCTGACGCTGTATAACTTGGCAAGTCTGCAAGGCTGACGGTGGGGATGAAATAGACACGCTCCTCTAAGCCGCGATCACGGCTGAGTTGAGTTAGAATTTGGGTCAGGCGTCCACCGCCAATAAAGACAAAGTAGGCATTTGGAACCAGCGAAGCAGTATCAATTAGCTTTTCCAAGCCACGCCCTTGCTGCAATCCCCCTTGGTATAGAATGATCGGCCAAGATTCAGTGAGACCAAGTTCTGTCCGAATGCGGTCTGTTGCATCGGAGGTCGTAAAGCGCGGCCGATTTTGTAAAACAGTAGGACGTTTGACTTGGTACGCACGCGCAAAAAACTTAGCCCTGGCGTCGGTTGTAGTTATGGTGCCGTCAGCTTTTGGCATAAGCCATTTTTCAACAAGTGCTACTAGGCGGCGAAAGCTGCTGTAGCCCTCGCGACTGGTGCTTATTTCATGTGCATCATAAACCAAGTGTGACTTGCCGAGTTTCGCAGCTAGCCAGGCTGTAGGCAATGTATTTACGTCATGTGCATGTACTACGTCAGCTTTATAGCGAAGCATCTGAATCATCAAGCATAGATGGGTCCAAGCTCTAGTGATCACTCGAAGAATTTGATGCTTTAGGCCTATTTTGGGTTTTGTAAAACTAGAGCCGTTATTAGGCATGTTTCGAGTCGCTGACTTACGCCACTTCCATAATGGGCTTCGTGCTACACGAATAACTTCTATTCCAACGGCTAGACGCTCGTTCGCTTTGGTTACTCCTGGCGTATGCAGGGCAAAAACACACACCTGATAACCCGAACGCTGAAGTGTTTCTGCTTCTTTAAGAACACGTGCGTCGTTGAGGAATTCGTTCCACACAACCATTGCTATGCGCTTCATTTGATCACCGCAAGACTTTTGGTCTCAATTGAAGTTATTAGTGCCGTAATTTCAGGGAGTAACTCGGCTGCGGAAAGGTAGTGCTGCCTGGATAAAAGTTGATCGAGATTGAAGCAAAGTGCAGCTAGCATGAGATGCTCTTCACTCATCTGGTGGGTATCTTGGCGATGTTCCTGCAAATCTGCCATCAATGAAGGTAGGCTAGCGGAAAGATTCTTGATTTGCAGGGAAGCACCTATGGGCTCTAGGCTCCAATTACCCCAGTAGCTTATGCTCAATTTACCATTGTCAGAAATGAGTATTTGGTCTTTGCCAATCTGACTGTTACTAATGAAAAGAGGCGTGCAGCGAAGAGTTTCACGAATCTGGTGTTTTAGCTTCATGAATTTTATAAATACGTGCGCGTGCTCATTACCACCCAGCGCAGTTCCAAACCCATTGAGAGCTTTATCACTAAGGCGGTCCCAAAGCAGTGGACGCGAGCGAGAGTATTTTTGAATCAAGCTCTGTGGTGGAGCGTGACGCATCAAAATTTTTGCAGAGGCTGCTTGGTGAATTCCAGTTTCTACTGGAGGAATTTTATTAAGCGAGTGAACTGAGAAAATATGGCAATGGAAGCCGTCCAGAAGCGTAGCCTGGATGAGGCGAGCTGTGGGTATGCCGTCCAGGTTTGGCTCCATCAGGAGAGTTGCTTCGTTGATTGCCAATGTAGTCCTATTGGTATTAAAGACCTTTACAAGATAAGTGTCTTTCTGACCTGAGCTTGATTCGCTCGTTACCTCAATAGCAAAAACGTCATGAATGCCTGTCTGGTGCCATTTGATATCATGCTTTACATACCGCGTTGACGACGCTTCTTCGAGCAAGTCACTTACCCACCGATTTGCGCTGTCATCTGTGAACAGACTCCAGAACTTTTCTGGTTTTCCTCGGGACTCACTTGGTAGCTTGTGGTCTTTAAAAAACAACGCAGAAATTTGAAGGTGCTGTTCTTTCAGTGAGGTCAAATCTTGTATGAGTAGCGTTGCTCGCTGCATGATCTGGCGAGTAAGAAGAATGCCAATAATTGCGGGGAGTAATTTAGGTGGAGTGTCAGAGAGTAAATCGTATGCGAGATAAGAAAATGCAGCGAAGAAACCAATGGAGCCAATTGGGTTGAGTGATTCGTAGTTGATTTCGTTGGCTTGCGTGTTGCGGCTTTGCTTAATTTCTTTTTTCAGCTTTGTAATGACTGCCCAGCACAGCCAGAATGCTATTGTGGCAATGGTGAGCTCAAGATAGATGTACCCAAGAGCAGCGATAGTCAGGCTGAGGAAGACGATCGCAGCCAGGCTTCGCGTAAACCTTAGATATGCTTTGCTAGCGACTTCATTCTGGCCGTCAAAAAGAATCAGTTTACGGCTGTTCAGGATTAGCCGTTCGCTACCGAGTTTTGTCAGTTTTTTAATAAGTGCTTCGGACAGCAGGTAAAGAACGTAAAAAAGTGCTGCGGTACTGCATAGTAAAAGAAAAAGATCTTTACGCTCAAACTCTTTGAGATATTCTGGGAAGTACGAAGGGATGTTTGGCGATCCAATTAGTATGATCGCTTTCAGGGGGAGAAATGATGCAGCTAGCAGGCTAATTTGTGCTGCTAACGTCAAGAGTATAATGGTGAGAGTTAGCCCCGGGATTATGCGAGTTATTTTATTGGCTACGGAGTACATCCAGCGGCCTGCGTTGAAGTTTGCAGATTTAACATCGCTCATAATAACTTGCCTTGCTTCAGGCTAGGCCTGAGTTAATCTTCGGGGCTTTCGTGCTTAGTTCAACTGCCAGGAAATTACTGCTTGGCTTGCAGCGCCTTCCTTAGGTTGAATTTGTTTGAAGTTTGCAACAATTAGTGCTGCGTTTGGCTTTTTGTAATATACCTGAATCAAGGACTCGTTTTGAGTTCTAACATTTGCCTTGTAGCCATTTGTTTCGAATGTCTTGTTGAAGTCTTGATACGTGGTGTTTAGGTCGGTCGATGTTTCGAAAAAGTGCAATTGACGATCTTGATCGTCCTTGGTCGCTGTATAGCTTTTGGTGGTTTTGATGTTGTTGAAAGTAATTTGTTTGCCTTCTTTCAGATCTACCTTGGCAACGTTAGGTGCATCACAAGCAGTCAGGAAGAGAGCCAGGACCGAGTACAGTGCAATCTTTTTCATGTTTAATCCGTAATTTTCAGTTGTGGTGAGCAGTAATGGTGAATTGCGCTTTCGTAGCGTTCTTCATCTCAAATGCAACCATCGACGTGTCAATTTGTTGCATGAATCCAACGCCGCTGATGCCCTTCACGAGTTGATCATCGTTCCAGCCAGTGATGATCGCGCAGGGGCAGTTCGAAGCGATGGTAATTCGATAGCTGGAGGCCGGGTGACGAATCTCCACGCCTTCCGGAGTCTTGGTAACCTCGGTGCCGTCACCGCAGTGGAACAAGCTGAACATAGGCTTGTCTTTCAGCGTCGCCTGGATTTCATCGCTGATGTCGAGCTGCAGACGGTCGAGGTAACCGGAGATGCTACGTTTGATGAGCGTGCCTTCAAACGCGTCATGCGAGCCATTCAGGTTAAAGCCATTCTCAATGACTTCCCCGGACAACTGGGCATGACCAGGTTCAATGCTGTAAGGCACATCACCGATAACGGGGTTGTTATGCGAGTAGGCGCCTCTCAAGAAGCTCTGAATCGGCTTGACATACTCGTGTGAGTAGAAGCTTGGGTCGATGAGCCACTCAATGCCATCCATGAACAACGTGAAGGACAAGTTGTCCTGATGCTTGTGCGTCTTGCACAACGACGTTGCAAACATGGTCAGCATGTACGCAGTTTGTGCGTGATTACCTTTGATGATGGCGTAGCCAGCTGTCGGCAGAATAGTCGCCGATGTTGTCGGGTAATTCTTACTGTTGCGTACCGTCTCCAGGTTCGGGTTGGCGCGACGGAAGGTGTCGCCCTGTGCTGGGGAGCGGTTATCCGGGTAGCGCAAAAAGTCGGAGAACTTGAGCAGTTCGTCAGCAACCGTTGGAATGGTTGTGTCGTGCGAGCTCTGCTGTGCCAGTTCGCCGGCGAAAGCAATCAGGCGCTGAACACCTTGGTGATACCCAATGGAGTTTTCAACAAAGACTGCATAGCCGTTGTCACGAACAATCAGGGTATCAAGCTGATCGGTCAGGCGGGACAGGGCCAGCGTTTGCCAGCGCTCGGAGCACGGGAAGTCGGGCATGGCCAGGCTGGTCGCCAGCAACGCCATGTCCTGGAACCATGCATGGTTGTGGTAGCGCGAAGCCTGGTGGGACGCGTAGAACATCTCCGATGCCAGCAACTGGGCATGCTTGAAGATGGCCGAACGCAGGCGAACCATGAAACGGTGCTCGAACTGCTGTCGCACACCGATATCCCAGATCAGCAGGAATGCCAGCAGCCGCTCGGCAGTACCGTGGTCATACCAGGCAAATTTGCGGTCTTCATCGGCGTTGAAGTAGCTGCGCTCCAGCCAGTTACTGATGAACTCCCGGGCGGGGAAGAGAGGCGCAACGCTTGCCTCGTGCCGTGCATGCAGCATGAGAATGATCGCGGGGTGCAGCGAATGCCATGAGAAGCGGTAGGTGCCAACAGCATCTAACTCATCTGGCAGAGTCTGTTGCCAGTCCCATTCCAGACCAATGTTTCCGTAGAGCGGGCAAACGCCTTTCTGCAGATAGTCATTAGCCTGAGCCGGCACATCCTTGAAGCACTTCTCCATGTAGGCATACAGAGAGTCGCAAAGCGCTTCGGGAAGAGGCTCCTTTGCAAAGCCCTCCGTCAGCCACGCCGTTGGAGCCTCGCTTTCATGCCAGCAGGTCAGCCGCTCGATTTCCAGCGTGGAGCCTTCTGCCCTGGGGTGCCCTTTGAAATAGAGCTTGATCTCTTCCAGGTCGCAAGCAGGTGGCGCGTCCCAGTCATTCTGAATGCCGAACGCGAGGTCGTTGTGGCCGATGGTGAAATCAACCCATTGGCCCCTGGCGGCATTCACGATCTTCACATGGCGGTAGGTGCCTTCGAAGGTGTAACCAACCCCGATGTAGTTCAGTGTTTCCCAATCGGAAAGACGGAAGCGCAGGTGCAGGCCGTTGCCGTGGAAGCTACGCGGCAGCTTGAAGCGAACCTGGTAGACGCCAGCATTACCGTTAAAGGTAAATACTGGATTGTCATTTTCCATTGCAGCCCGCGCGTTGCCACTGAAGCCCTGAAGGGTCAAGGGTTCGTCGGTTTCGCTGCCGTGATTGCAGTACGACCTGTAGTCGAGAATCTCCCGGTCGGAGAGGAAGTCCAACGCCGGCTTATCAACCACAGGTACGGGTGTGGCCTCGATTTCGTCTTCCTTGAAGAAGCGATCGCGGATTATCTTGAGCATGTCTTCGCAAATATTCTAAAAGGTGAAAAGTGCTCAGCCCTGTTGGGGCTGAAAAGCACTCAATAAGCTCGCCAATGGATGATCAAATAACCGCAGCGGCAGTTACGCTGCCGCGCGGCCAAGGGTGCCAACCATTAACATGGCACCAGGATCATGCTTATCGAATCAGCTCGATTTCACGGGTAATGATTGATTGCTTGGCGGTTTGCTTTTCAACACGCGCACGCGCAGCAGCGGACATCTTGCGGAACAGCTCCGGTGATTCGATCACCCGTGCGATGCCGTCAGCCATCCCCTGGGCGTCATCGCCGGCCGCAAGAATCCCACATTCATCATCGACAAACTCGGGGATCGCTGTAACAGCATTTGTCACCGAGATGAGGCCGGAAGCCATCGCCTCGTCACGGGATACGCCTTGGGCGTCCATGCGTGTTGGGCACAGGAACAGGCCGTACTGTTTATGCAGCGCAGCAATCTCTTGATGCTTGAGGAACCCGCGTTCAATCGTCACGTTGCTGAATTTGCGCAGAGGGGCGAGGGTGTCTTCGAACAGAACGCCATCACCGATCATGCGGAACTCAAGGTCCTTGAAGTACGGTTTCTCCGCCAGCAACTCAATCGCTCTGACACTCAGGTCGTTAGCGTACTTGGCCGATGCATAAGGTCGGATAGACAGCAGCTTCATGCGCTGTTCTTCCGGTTTTTCCTTGTACGAGAAGGTTTCTGTATCAATTGGGTTGTGGATGATCTCGTAGCGGTCTTCAGGAATGCGGAAGCCCACGTCCTCCATTACTTCTTCAGCAAAGTAGCGGGAAACGAAGACCAGCTTAAGATTGGCTGGCATGTTGCTCAACGTTTCGCGCCAGAACGCCATACGTTTTTCGCTTTCGACTTTTGCCACAGCCAACTGGCTTTCATCCGAGTAGTTATACTCGCGACGCCACCAAGGCTGAACCTCTGCACCGTGTACCCAAACCACTACCTTGACCATGTGAGTGAAGCGCTTGAGCACCTCCCACATTTCAGGGTCCAGGAAGTGCACCAACACGCTCTTGTACTGGCCGCTTTCGAGCATTTTTGTGAGGGTGGTCTGGCACCCAGTCACTACATCTACGTTTTGGAACTCGTGATAGCTGACAGCCTCGTTCTTGCGCAGGCGGAAGATGTCGACATTCAGGTTCTGCTCCTGATAGGCCATCACTCGGCTGTGCACAAAGCCGTTGCGGTACAGGTCCGCGTAAGCCGGGTAGTGGTTGGTGACGACCAAGTGTTGCGAACGCCCCAGCATTTCCGAAGGCTGCAAGTCGCGATGGCCAAGCACCAGCGCCTTGATCTCGGTATTGCCGGCTGCGTAGGCACGCAGGCCGAAACGCACGAAGGCGGCTTCCGGTGGTACCTCGGATGTCTGGTTGCGGTTGGCATGCTGCATGACGTGGCTGATCCGCTGCTTTTCAGCATCCAGGAACAAGACCACCAGTTGCAAGTTCAGGCCGGGTGTGCAGTCGAGGTACAGCTTGAGCTGTCGGTCTTCGAGATTCAGTTGATCCAGGCTTACTTCTTTCAGGGCGTACACGTACTCATGCTTGCCATCTGCCAACGTGGAGCTGACGCGCCAGTTATCTACATCCACCGCCAGGTTCAGGAACTTGCTGTGCTTGGCACCAAACATCTCCGCCAGTTCGCGGCCGGTGATTTCTGGTGAATCGTGGCTGTCTTCCAGGGGGGCAATGGCCTGGGCACGCGCTTGAAGCTGGTCGATGGTCATGCCAAGGTTCAGCTCCAGGTCGTCCACCTTGGCGCTGATAGCCTCGTGCTGTGCGGCGCCGTTTTCGCAGTAGTTGAACGGATCTATCGCCAGGCCTTGTTCATGGGTGTATTGCAGCGATGGCAGGCTCTTCAACCAAGTGCGCAGCGGTTGGCCGGCAACGTTTTCAGTAGCCACCAGCGAGCGACGTGCGCTCAATGATTGAGCCGGGCGGTACGCCAGTCCATTCGACTGCAGCTGGGCATTTTGGCCTTCGCTGGTGAAGTGTGCGGCTTTACCCACGACCTGTGCTTGGCTGTAGCGAGTAGCGAGGGCCAGGTCCAACAGGTAGTTAGGGCCGTAGTAGTCGCCCGGTACAAAGCCGGCTACCCAAGGCGTATTGCCGACCAGCTCGCCAAGGCTGGTTTTCTTCAGCTGTGCAGGTTTAAGCACCAGAATGCGCGGGTCGTCGCTCACGATGCTGCTCTGGTAAGCATCGGTGATGATGACCATGCGTACCTGGCTGTAGGTCTGGCGGTTCAGGTGAGCGCGCAGCATGTCGAACTGCTGACGGTCTTGTGCTTCAGCAACGACCACGATTTCTGGCAGGCGTTGAGCCTTCACGGTGCCAGTGACCTTGCTCAGCACATATTCCAGGCGCTGGGTATAGGTGTGCTCTTGCATCACCTTGCGCAGGGCGGCGAGCTTCAGCTTGTCGCTGTTGAGCGGGTCTTCGGCCAGCAGTTGCAGACGGCGCAGCATTTCTTCGCCGT
Organism: Pseudomonas sp. SIMBA_068; assembly: GCF_046534705.1. Lineage (NCBI taxonomy): Bacteria > Pseudomonadati > Pseudomonadota > Gammaproteobacteria > Pseudomonadales > Pseudomonadaceae > Pseudomonas > Pseudomonas sp. SIMBA_068. Next base: position 169,225 of record NZ_JAWRYI010000008.1, on the reverse strand, counting down.
TGTCGGTGGTGACCACCAGGTCGCCGAACAGCAGGCGCACACCGCGCGAGAAGTTGCTGACGGTAATGGTGTTACAGCCCAGCAGTTCGAACACGCGACGTGCGAACATCGATTGCGATTGCTTGATCGAGTTCAGGTTGATCGCGTAGCGGTAGCCCTTGTAAGCCGTATCGATTTTCTCGAAGGGCAGGGTGCCGACGATGTACGGCTGGTATTCCTCGGGGAACTGGTAGTTGGCGTCGTTCTTGCCATAGTTGCGGTCGAAGATTTCCAGCGGGCGGAACTTCGGTAGCTCGCAGACGAAGTTGCCCAGGTCGCGGGTACGCTCCGGGTAACGGGCGTAGTAAGCGCCGGCGAAGCAGAAGGCGTCTTTGCGCTCGTACAGCTCGATCGGGTTGTGCAGCGCTGGCTGGCAGGCGAACGGCAGCAGGTAGACACGGTCGTGACCGAGCGCACCCTTGTACCGGTGGATGCAGTCGATGTCGGTGGTGAACACGTGGTCGAACTGCTTGGCAGTGGTAAGGAAGGTCTCGAAATGAACCGGGTCTTCCTTGTTCCAGAATACGGTCGGCACCTTGTTCTGACGGCACCAGTTCAGGATGTCCTGCAGTTCCTGGCTGTTGTGGCCTACCTTGCTACCCCACAGTTCATCCTTGCCGCGCCAGGCGGACTCGATGAACAGCAGTTCAGGGCGGAAACCTTCCAGTTCTGCTTTCCAGCTGCTAGGCGTGAGCTGCATGAGATCACATTCATAGCGATACGAGCCGAACGTGAACTCATCCATTACGCACGCCACTTTCAGGCGGCTTACAGGGTGGTCGGCTTGGCGCAGCAGCGAGGAACGGCTCTGCTCGCTAGTCGGCAGGGCTTCTGGCAGTTTCAGGTAGTTCTCATCCTGCACGACTGGCGCAGGAGGCAGTAGTGCCTTCATCGGCTCATTGCTGATCCGCTTTTGTTCACTCTGCTGACGCTGTAGGTTGGCTTTGCGGTACAGGCGCAGCAAACGCACGGGTAGTTTGACCAGTCCGCCCAGAGAGTTGGCGCTGTTCTTGATCTGATAGCCCAACTGATAGGTCATGCTGGTGCGCGTTTTAACTAGGCGCTGCTCGGCCAGATGGCGCTGCGTGTTTGCTCGCTCCAGGTTGGCATTGAGCTCGTCGATCTTGCGCTGCTGCGCAGCGCTGCGCTCCAGCAGCTGATTGAGGTTGGCTTTCAGCTGAGGGATCTGCTCAGTGCTGACCGTACGGTACTTCAAGTTCGCCGCACCCAGGCCTGCTTTCGAGGAGTTGAGCTCGTTCTCCAGCTGCATGCGCAGGCCTTGCCACTGCTCATTGGTGGCTGCAAGGCTTGCTTCTGCGGCCTGACGGCTGGCAGTTTCGAGCATCAACTGTTCGACCAGTGCGTCCTTGGCCTGATTCAGCGACGCGATCGTTTCCGTTTGTTCAGCCTGAGCTTCTTGCGCCTTGGCGTTAGCGTGGGTCAGTGCCTGCACTTGCACCTCAAAGCCGTTGCGCAGTTCCACCAGTGTGTTGATGGTGTTGGCCTGTGCGGCATGCTCGCGTTCGGCGCGTGCTTGTGTTTCGCTCATTTCCAGCAACTGGCTTTCCAGTTCAGCTTGGCGGTTTTGCAGTGCGGTTACTGTTTCCGCATGGGCTGCGTAAGCCTGTTTCATCGCTTGGCGCTGATTACCCAGATCTGCTTCCAGTTCAGCTTGACGTGCTTTCAACAGGGCAATGGTTTCGGCCTGTGCAGCGTCGGCCCGTTGGGTTTGGGCCTGCAATTCGTTCATATACTCCAACTCGCTTTCAAGTTCGGCTTCCAGTTCCGCTTGGCGCTTGCGTAGCGTGGCGATGCATTCGTCTTTCTCGGCAACATCCTGGCTGCTCTCGGTTTGCAGCATGCTCAATGCCTGCTTCTGACTCTCTAGCGCGGTCTCCATCGCCGTTTGGAGTTCGCGCAAGCTTGCAATGGTCTCGGTGTAATCCGTGTTGGCCTCGAGAGCCTCGTCTCTCGACTCGACAGCGGCGCCTAGCTGCGTATCCAGGTCATTGACACGGGATTGCAGTAAGGAAATGGTTTCGAGGCGGGAGGCATCGGCTTGCCCGGCTTGTTCACGAAGCTCAATCATGGCTTGTGCCTGGCCTTCCAATTCAGCTTCCAATGCTGCTTTGTGGGCGCGCAAGGCGGTGATTGCTTCTACATGGCCGGTGTTCGTCTGTTCTGCTTGAGCCTGCAGCTCGGCCTGGCGCTCAAGTGCTGCTTGCAGTTCTGCTTGTTGTGCCAGCAAGTCTGCAATGGTGCCTTCATGCGCTGCATTTGCCTGATCCGCTTTGGCCTGGATATCGGCTGAAGCCAGCTGCTGGTTTTCCAGTGCAGCTTGCAGCGCGGCCTGTTGGGCGCGCAGCGCAGTGATGGTGTCTACGAGGCCTGCATTGGTCTGCTCAGCTTGCGACTGCTGTTCATCTGCAGCCTGTCGCTGGTTTTCCAGTTTGGCTTGCAGTGCAGCCTGCTGCGCACGGAGCATCGTGATGGTTTCTACATGACCATCATTGATCTGCTGAGCTTGGGCAAGCTGCTCAGATAGCACTTCAAGCTGGCTTTCCAGCTCGATACGATGCTTTTGCAGCCCTGCTACCGTTTCGCTCAGTGCAGTGTTGTCAGCCTGGCTTTTGGCTTGAATCTCAGACATCTGCAGAAGCTGGTATTCCAGGGCTTCATGTTCGGCCTGCAGTGCAGCAATCTTCGCCGTCTCATTGGCTGCCAACTCTTCAGTGGCCGCGCGTTGCTGATCGGTCGCCAGCAATTGTTCTTCGAGAGAGATCAAGGATTGCTGCAGTGCGTCCATTTCTTGATCGCGTTGCACCTGAGCTTCTTCAAGCGCAGCAATCTGCTGTTGCAGCTGGGCATATTGCTCTGCGGTTGCGAGGCATTTTTCGTTGGCCTCACCCAGCTGGGACCTGAGCAAGTCCAGCTCCGCATTCAGTTCTTGAATGCTACGCGCGCTGGCTTCGAGGGCTTCCCGGTTCGCTTGCTCGATAGCGACGATATGCGCGTCGCGATCCTGAAGCTGACGAGCCAGAGCCTCGGCCTTCTGAGCTTCGGGCTTCAGCAGGGAGAGCTGTTCAGTGGCCAGGCGATACTTTCTGTTGGCGTCGTCCAGACGCTCCTTGATTTCCTCAAGCTCTTGCACTCGCTTCGCTTTGGCGTCGAGGATCTCGCGGTTGGCTTGCTGCAATGTCGCAATGTCAGCATCACGCGTTTGCAATTGCTTGGCGAGCGCATCGGCTTTCTGTGCCTCTGGCCTCAATTGGGCAATTTGCTCAGTAGCACTGCGATACTTCTTGTTTGCGTCTGCCAGCCGGGTGCCGATCGACCCGAGGTTTTCGCGCAGCGTGCGCTCAATCGACTCAAACGCCTTTTCCAGTTCACGCACACGCTCGACAGTCAGCGAGTCGATGGTCCCAGGCTTATGCGACTCGCTCTTCACAGCAACAATGCCCAGCCACTTGCCAAGCATCTTGACTTCAATGATCTGCAAGTGCTCCGCCAGCAGGCGGAACGGTTCCATCAGGTAGAACGTGTGCTTGTGGTCAATGAAGTCATTGACCCCGAACGGTACGGTGATCACCAGCCGACCACCCTGCTTGAGCAGGTCGTAGGCCTTTTCGACGAACAGCTCCGGGCGTACCAGGTGTTCGAGCACTTCGCTGATCACAACGGTGTCCGGCTCAACCTCGAGCGTATCCAGCGCGAGGAAGTCTGAATTGATGTACGTGACGTTCTGCTGGATGTGGGCAGGTTCGGCAGACAGGTAATCCTTGGCCTCTTCAATGGCCTGCGGGCTGGTGTCCACACCGGTAACCTGGCAACCCTCACGCGCCAGCAGCAGGGGCACGATACCCTGCGAGCAGCCCACATCCAGGATCCGGCGCCCTTTGACCTGGGCGCAGATCCAATGGATGCGGGACTGCGTTTCGCGCATGAACTGATCCCCCAGCTTGCCGTAATAGGCTTCCATCACGCGATCATGAATATCGGCCAAAGGTGAAGGCAGCTCTGTGTTCACGGTAGGTTTCTCAAGCGTGGGGTTATTCATGCGGTTTGGTCCATCAGCCCTGGGTTACGCCAGCGGCGTCGATCACGAACGCTGCATCGCGTACGTTGAAGGTGCCGCGGAATTCGCGGTGCTTCACCAGCAGCACGTGAATGTCGGCGCTGTCCAGGGCGTAGATGAAGTCCACGTGCTCGTGATGCGCCAGGCGCTGTGGCAGCGCTTCGATGTTCGGCTCGACCAGTTGCAGGGTGGCTTCCAGTTCGTTGCCCAGGCGCTCGGCAATGCTCAGTGCCGGGCTTTCGCGCAGGTCGTCGATGTCGGCCTTGAAGGCCAGGCCGTAGCAGGCGATCTTCACTTGCTGGGCCGACTTGCCCGGGTTCTTGATCAGGAAGTTGGCCAGGGCCATCTTGACCTTGTCGATCACCCACTCAGGCTTGCTGTCGTTGACCACACGGGCGGTGCGGATCAGGCGCGCCTGCTCTGGGGTCTGGCTGACGATGAACCATGGGTCCACGGCGATGCAGTGGCCGCCCACGCCTGGGCCAGGCTGCAGGATGTTGACGCGCGGGTGGTGGTTGGCCAGGCGAATCAGCTCCCACACGTCGATATCCAGCTTGTCGCAGATGATCGACAGTTCGTTGGCGAAGGCAATGTTCACGTCACGGAAGCTGTTTTCGGTCAGCTTGCACATTTCGGCGGTGCGGGCGTTGGTGATGATGCACTCGCCTTCGACGAAGGTGCGATACAGGCGTACGGCTGCTTCGGAGCACTTCCTGGTCATGCCACCGATGATGCGGTCGTTTTCCACCAGCTCGCGCAGCACGTGGCCCGGCAGTACGCGCTCAGGGCAGTGGGCGATGCGCACGTCGGAGTCTTCACCGTGGGTCTGCGGGAAGCTCAGGTCTGGGCGGGCCTGGGCCAGCCAGAACGCCATCTGCTCGGTAGCGCCGACCGGGGAGGTGGACTCCAGGATGACCAGGTCACCCTTTTTCAGCACAGGCGCGATGGCCTTGCTGGCGGACTCGATGTAGCTCAGGTCCGGCTGGTGGTCATCCATGAACGGCGTCGGCACGGCGATCAGGAAGGCATCGGCTGCTTCCGGCACGGTGGAGGCGCGCAGGTAGCCTTCGGTTACGGCGGCGTGTACCACCATGTCCAGCTCAGGCTCGACGATGTGGATTTCGCCACGGTTGATGGTGTCGACCGCGTGCTGGTTAACATCGATACCGATCACGTGCTTCTTGCGGGCGGCGAAAACGGCAGCGGTTGGCAGGCCGATATAGCCCAGGCCGACGACGGAAATCTTGTTGAAGCTCATGCTGCGTCCTTGGAGTTAGAGAATGCGGAGAGTGCGTCGAGGATTCGCGCGCACGCTTTTCCATCGCCGTAGGGGTTGTGGGCGAAGCTCATCTCGCGGTAGGTCGACTCGTCGGTGAGCAGTTTCGCCAGGTTTTCGGTGATCGATGCCACATCGGTGCCCACCAGCTTGACGGTACCTGCTGCCACGGCTTCAGGGCGCTCGGTGGTGTCACGCATGACCAGTACCGGCTTGCCCAGTGCAGGGGCTTCTTCCTGGATGCCGCCGGAGTCGGTGAGGATCAGGTACGAGCGGGTCATCAGGTAGACGAACGGCAGGTAGTCCAGCGGCTCGATCAGGTGGATGTTGTTGACGTCGGCCAACAAGCGGTTAACCGGTTCGCGTACGTTCGGGTTCAGGTGGACCGGGTAGACGATATCCACGTCAGGGAATTGACGCGCGGTCTGTACCAGGCCCTGGCAGATACGCTCGAAGCCTCCACCAAAGTTCTCGCGGCGGTGGCCGGTGACCAGAACCATGCGGCGCTCCGGGTTCAGGAAGCTGAACTGGGCTTCGAACTGGTTTTTCAGTGCTGGGCTTTCCAGCTTGCGGACTACTTCCAGCAGCGCATCGATCACCGTGTTGCCAGTGGTGTAGATGGTCGCGGGGTCGGTGCCTTCACGCAGCAGGTTGTCCTGCGAGTTGCTGGTAGGCGCGAAGTGCAGGGCGGCCAGGGCGCCGGTCAGGCGGCGGTTGCCTTCTTCTGGCCAAGGCGAATACAGGTTGCCGGTGCGCAGGCCTGCTTCCACGTGGGCGATCGGAATCTGCTGGTAGTAGGCGGCCAGGCTGGTGGCCAGGGTTGTTGCGGTGTCGCCGTGCACCAGCACCACGTCGGGCTTGAACTCGGCCAGCACAGGTTTCAGGCCCTGCAGGATGGCAGTGGTCACATCGGTCAGGTCCTGGCCGGGCTTCATGATGTTCAAGTCGTAGTCGGGCGTGATCTCGAACAGTTCCAGTACCTGGTCAAGCATCTGCCGGTGCTGGCCGGTAACGCAGACGCGCGACTCGAAACGGTCGTCCTGGGCAAGGTTGAGGGCCAGCGGTGCCATTTTGATGGCTTCTGGGCGGGTGCCAAATACGATGAGGGTCTTGAGGGACACGGCGACGGTCTTCTGTATGAGAGTGAAGGCGGTTGGAACTGGCGCTAACGGTAAGGATCTCGGGTGTTACTCAGATCGGCCTGGGGTGGCCTGGTGGCGCAGCACGACGGAAATCGGGCACGGCCAAGGGGGGAGGTGAAAAAAAATTCATTCTGCTCGGATCCTTCAAGCGAAGCGGTTGTCCTAAGTCCGCAAATTTATCATTTCGTCATCACTATGACATCCCATCTGGCACGTTTTTTTCCCCTGATCGAAGGAAAATGCCGACAAGTATCGATGGATTGGATCCTATTTATATTTAAACGATCAACAAAAACGATTGTTTGATGTTATTCAGACATCATGCCAATGAAGTCGATATCACTCGGGTATACGACGAACGGGTGGGGGCCTTGTCCGGCAAGGCTCGTAGGAAAAACAACAGCGTTTGGTCTGAATGAAACCCAGGTTAAACGGGAATTTACCTGGCGGCGATTTGCTATCGCTTTTTTTTCATGAAGTTAACTTGAAATATGGCGTAACGCCATCATTTTCGTGTGGCCCAAGTTGCTTTTTTTACTGTTGGATTCGGTAACGATTAAATGGGCCGAGTCGCTGTTTGCAAAATCGCAGAACCGCTAGGGTTTGTTGCGCAGCCGAAGGAAAACGGCTGCTGGAAAATGACCAACCCAAGGAGTGTTCATCAATGCGTAACAACGTTCTGTCGTACCTGCTGCTGCCGCTGTTCGCCAGCCTGTCTTTTTCCCTTAGCGCGGCCCCGGCCAGCGCCACGGCGGTGCCCGAGCCGGTGCCGGTAGTGGCTCAAGCCCAGGCCCAGCAAGGGCTGCGGCTGGACCTGAACAAGGCCGATGCGCTGACTTTGCAGAAGGAGCTGAACGGGATAGGGAAGGCCAAGGCCGAGGCCATCGTGGCTTACCGCGAGGCCAATGGGCCGTTTGCTTCGGTGGATGAACTGCTGGAGATCAAGGGGATCGGGAACGCGTTGCTGGAGCGTAACCGGGACAAGGTGATGGTGGAGTAAGGGGCAGCAAGGCAGCCTGCGGGTGGGGTTGCCTTTTAGAAGACGGGGCTGCTTTGCAGTCCGTCGCGACTCAAGGCCGCTCCTGCCTGGACCACCTTCCTTGTTGAAGAGTGATTGGGGCAGGGGCGGTTTTTGTTTGGAAGGGATAAAGCTTAATGAGGTAAAAATCCCATAAAACAATGGGTTAAAAGTACTATTCGGTTTTCGTCAAAAAGCCGCCTGAAAAAATGGCTGTAAACTCAATGCTTAAACCTTTTAGCGGTCTTGCGCATCCTTGGCATCCGCTTCGGCATTGCGCTCATGCACCTTGCGCAGTTGCTCGTCAGTCAGTGGCAGTTTTTTTGCCGTATCGCGCAGCATCATCAGCCCACCGACGATGGAGCCGAGGGCTATGATGAGGATCAGCCAGGCATACCAGGGCATTGTCGTTCTCCTTAAACGGGTGGTGGGGCAGTGCTTGTACGAAATTTGAGCAGTAACCCGTTCCGTTGGTTCAATTATAGGAGCCAGCTGCCGCCGGGCCAATTCCGTGACCCGCGGGCCCCAAAGCCTGCGCCACTTCGTTTACAATGCGCGCCGTTTTCGACTTGCCAAGAGACCCTGCCCATGTCCGCCTGCCAGACGCCCCTGATCGTCGCCCTGGATTTCCCTACCCGTGAGGCCGCCCTGAAGCTGGCTGACCAGCTAGACCCCGCGCTGTGCCGGGTGAAGGTTGGCAAGGAGCTGTTCACCAGCAGCGCTTCGGGCATCGTCGAAACCCTTTGTGCCAAGGGCTTCGAAGTGTTCCTGGACCTCAAGTTCCACGACATCCCCAACACCACGGCCATGGCGGTAAAGGCTGCCGCCGAGATGGGTGTGTGGATGGTGAACGTGCATTGCTCCGGTGGCCTGCGCATGATGGCCGCCTGCCGTGAAGTGCTGGACAAGCGCAGCGGCCCGCAGCCATTGCTGATTGGCGTGACCGTGCTGACCAGCATGGAGCGTGAAGACCTGGCCGGTATCGGCCTGGATGTCGACCCGCAAGAGCAGGTGCTGCGCCTGGCGGCACTGGCACAGAAAGCGGGCATGGACGGTTTGGTGTGCTCGGCGCTGGAGGCCCCGGCGCTGAAGGCGGCGCACCCGTCGCTGCAGCTGGTAACCCCGGGCATTCGCCCGGCGGGCAGCGCGCAGGACGACCAGCGCCGTATCCTCACCCCGCGCCAGGCGCTGGATGCGGGTTCGGATTACCTGGTGATCGGCCGGCCGATCAGCCAGGCCGCAGACCCGGCGCAGGCGCTGGCTGCGGTGGTGGCGGAGATTCGTGGGTAATTAACCCGCGTTATTTAGAAAGGCCAGCCCGAGTGTGCTGGCCTTTTTTTATATCCGTCCGCTCCCTCATTGGTGCTACCGCAGTCAGATCACGGTGCGCATCGGTTTCAACAGCCTGATCAGGTAGATCGGGAGTAAAGTCAGCACGAACACAGCCACCGCCAGTACGGGTATTAACCACGCCAGCGAATGCCCCTCGATCAGCGGGCCGTAGAAGATACTGGCCCTGTTCATGACGAAAACGTGCAAGCAGTACAGGCCCAACGTGCAACCAGACAGCTCGGCCAGCAGCTTGCTGTGCTGTACCAGTCGCCCGCCGAGCGCAAGCAGCAGGCGGAAGGCGAAGATGGCGGCCAGTACCACGAACGGGGATACGTAGGAATAGAAAATCTGGCTGGGCTCGCCTTGCTGCAGGGACAGGGTGTGCGTGGCGGCGGCGGTCAGGGCGCCGGTGATGGCGAAGCCGCCAAGGTTTACCCAAGGGTTGCCAGCGCCGTGCTGCCGAATCTGTTCGTAGACGTAAGCCCCCAGGAATGCATAACCCGCAAACCCCATGAACGAAAACAACTCATAGGTATGGACCATGCTGGCCAGTGCAGGGCTGAACTGGGCGGCGGTGGGCAGCAGGCAGCTGATTACCAGCCAAAGGCCCAGGAACACCCGCTTCTCTTGCGGCCCGCAGTGTTGGTAGACCTTGGCCATGAACGGCATGAACAGGTAGATGCCGATGATCGCGTAGAGGTACCAGAGGTGGTAGTACACGGGGCCGTGAAGCATCGCCACGGTCGCTTGCCACAGGCTGCCATACCCGGCGCCCATGGTGTCCCGCCACAGTGCATAGAACACTGACCAGAACAGCAGCGGCGGCAGTATGCGCAAGAAGCGCTTCTGGTAGAACGTGATTGCACCGTCTGTTCGGTTCAACAACAGGGCACCGGACAACATCAGGAACAGCGGGACGCAAGACCTGACCAAGGAGTTGTAGATGTTGGAGGACATCCAGTTGTCATCAAGTTGGATCGCCCCGGCTGACGCGATGTGAAGGAGTACCACCATGAAGCAGGCGGCGATCCTGCAAAAGTCGAGTCCGGCATTCAAGCGCTGCTGCATCGGTTGCCCACCTTGTCGCTACCTTGCGTAATGGGTGTTTGTCGATGCCTGAATGTACGGTGGGAGGGGAAAACTACAAGCGGCGAAAGTGCCACAACAAGGGCTGGCGCCCGATTTCACGGGCTGCGCCGCCCCTTCATGGTGCGGCGCAGGCCTGCAGGGGTTAGACCTTCAGCACCAACTTGCCAAAATTCTCCCCATTGAACAGCTTCAGCAGCGTCTCGGGGAACGTCTCCAGCCCCTCCACCACATCTTCCTTGCTCTTCACCTGCCCGCTGGCCAGCCACCCGGCCATCTCCAGCGCGGCCTTGCCGTAGTCCTTGGCGTGGTCCATCACCACAAACCCTTCCATACGCGCACGGTTCACCAGCAGCGACAGGTAGTTGGCCGGGCCTTTCACCGCTTCCTTGTTGTTGTACTGGCTGATCGCGCCGCAAATCACGATGCGGGCCTTGAAGTTGATACGCGTCAGCACGGCGTCGAGGATGTCGCCGCCCACGTTGTCGAAGTACACGTCCACGCCTTTGGGGCATTCGCGCTTCAGGCCAGCCAGCACGTCTTCGGCCTTGTAGTCGATCACCCCGTCAAAGCCCAGTTCGTCCTTCAGGTACTGGCACTTCTCGGCGCCCCCGGCAATGCCGACCACGCGGCAGCCTTTGACCTTGGCAATTTGCCCGACAATGCTGCCCACTGCACCGGCCGCGCCGGAGATGACCACGGTTTCGCCGGCTTTGGGCTGGCCAACTTCCAGCAGGGCGAAGTATGCAGTCATGCCGGTCATGCCCAGTGCCGACAGGTAGCGGGGCAGGGGCGCCAGGTTGGGGTCGATCTTGTGCAGGCCCTGGGGCTCGCCGGTGAAGTAGTCCTGCACGCCAAGGGCGCCGCTAACGTGGTCGCCCGGCTTGAATGCCGGGTGGTTGGAGGCAACCACTTCGCCCACGCCGAGGGCTCGCATTACCTGGCCCAGGGTCACAGGAGGGATGTAGGACTTGCCTTCGTTCATCCAGCCGCGCATGGCCGGGTCCAACGACAGGTACAGGTTGCGCACCAGCACCTGGCCTTCGCCGGGTTGTTCGGCAGGCACGCTTTCAAAGGTGAAGTCGTCACGGCATACGGCGCCGACCGGGCGTTTGGCGAGCAGGAAGCGGCGGTTGGTCTGGGTCATGGCGGGGTCCTTGTGGGCAGTGGAGGATGCTAGGTGTTCAATCTACCTTGTTGATGTAGGCAGGTGGTTAACATCACTGACAAGCATGGTAGCCCAACCGTTGGTGTGATGATGCTGCCCGGCGAGGCAGTGGCTGACTATGCTCTGAACCCCAGCATCCCCTTCAGGAGCACGCAATGAGCATGACCTTTTCCGGCCAGGTAGCGCTGGTCACCGGCGGCGCTGCCGGTATAGGCCGGGCAACGGCCCTGGCGTTCGCCCGCGAGGGCCTGAAGGTGGTAGTGGCCGACCTCGACCCGCTGGGTGGCGAGGCCACCGTCGCGCAGATTAACGCCGCAGGCGGCGTGGCGTTGTTCATTGCCTGTGACGTCACCCGCGACGCCGAGGTGCGCCAGTTGCACGAGCGCCTGATCGGCGCCTTTGGCCGGCTGGACTATGCCTTCAACAACGCCGGCATCGAGATTGAGCAGCACCGCCTGGCTGAAGGCAGCGAGGCGGAGTTCGATGCCATCATGGGCGTGAACGTGAAGGGCGTATGGCTGTGCATGAAGTACCAGTTGCCCTTGCTGCAGGCCCAAGGCGGTGGGGTGATCGTCAATACAGCCTCGGTGGCGGGGCTGGGAGCGGCGCCGAAGATGAGTATCTACAGCGCCAGCAAGCACGCGGTGATCGGCCTGACCAAGTCGGCAGCCATCGAATACGCGAAGAAGGGTATCCGCGTGAATGCCGTGTGCCCGGCGGTAATCGATACCGACATGTTCCGCCGCGCCTACGAGGCCGACCCACGCAAGGCCGAGTTCGCCGCCGCCATGCACCCGGTGGGGCGCATTGGCAAGGTCGAGGAAATCGCCAGCGCCGTGCTGTATCTGTGCAGCGATGGCGCGGCGTTTACCACCGGGCATTGCCTGACGGTTGATGGCGGGGCCACGGCGATCTGAGCCAACTCAGATAGCCTGTTCTGGCCCTATCGCCGGCAAGCCAGCTCCCACAGGGCCCGCGGGTACCCGAAGTTAACGCGAGCCCTGTGGGAGCTGGCTTGCAGGCGATAGGGCCCGGCCAGACCACCACAATGCCAGCCCAACCGCTGCACAGCCCACCACCAACACCCCACCGAATACCAGCAACGCCATCCGTGACCCCAACCGGTCACTCAGCAACCCGGTAAAGATTACCGGCAAGCTGAACCCCAGGTACGCCAGCAAGAAGAACCCGGCACTGGCCCGTGTTTTCTCACTGCCAGCCAACTGGTTCACCGCCGCCAGCCCACCCAGGTAGATAAACCCGTAGCACGCACTGCTGGCCGCCACAGCACCCAGCAATACCGCACTCAGCTGCCCGCTGTCCGCGCCCCAAGCCAGCACGGCATAGCTGCAGGGCAGTATCAGTAGCCCCAGTAGTGTGGCCGTGCGGCTGCTCAGGCGCCGGGCCATCGGCTGGAACAACAGCCCGCAGCTGATCACGCAGAAAGTCGAAAACCCTGACCAGTCACTAAGGCCATGCTGGCGCAGGATGCTTGGCAGCAAGGCGATCACCAGGCCCACGCAGGCCCATGCCAGCAAAATGGCCAGGCCATAGGCCACGCTGCCACGCGGGTAGCAGGGTAGGCGCAGCATGGGGTTGTGTTGTGCCGGGCGGGGGTCGGGCAGGCGCCATACCAGCAGGATGGCCAAGGCTGCCAACAGCAGTTGCAGGTGGAAGCTGCCGGGGGTGAGGCTTGGGCCGCTTAGCAGGAACACACTGGTCAGCGCCGCACCCAGGCCAAAGCCCAGCGAGGTGCTGGCGGTGACCCAGTTGGCCGCGCGGGTGGTGTGCTCACCGCCCATCAGCTCGCCCATGTAAGCGGTGGCCGTGGCCGAAGCCAGCCCGGTGCCCAGGCCCAGGAACAGCCGGGCAAGGCCCAGGGTTTGCAGGCTGGGGGCCAGCAGCATCAGCACGGTGGCGATCATCGACAGGGCAAGTGCCGCCACAATCAATGGCCGGCGCCCGACCCGGTCGGCCAGGCCGCCCAGGGCCAGCAGCACGGGCAGTACGCCCAGCACATAGCCGGAGAACGCCACCGCAGTGGCAGCGGCGCCCTGGCCGGAAAGGTCGGCGTAGGTGATGTACAGCGGGGCCTGCAGGTTGACGGCCAGGGTGATCAGGCAGAGGGCGAAGGCCAAGCGGGCCGGGGCGGAGGGCATGGGTAGGGATCCTGGTTTCTCTAGTGGCTGTACCGGCCCTTTCGCGGGTTCACCCGCGAAAGGGCCGGGCCTGCTCACTCTGATGCCAGCCTATTCCACCTGCCAGACACACCGTCACTCCATTTATGCTTAACTGTTCGCTCAAAATCTGCGAACACTTACCCATGCACTTCTCCCTCGATCGCACCGGCCCCACCCCGTTGGTGCAGCAACTCACCGACCACCTGCAAGCCTGGATCGTCCAGCACCGCCTGCGCCCCGGCGCACGTCTGCCATCGATCCGCGCGCTGGCCCGCAGCCAGGCGGTCAGCGCGTCCTGTGTGATCGAGGCCTACGACCGCCTGGTCGCCAGCGGCTGGCTGGAGGCCCGCCACGGCACCGGTTTTTTTGTCGCCGAGCGCAAGCCCGGGCCCCCGATTGACGATACGCAACCCTGGGGTGAGTCTGGCGACGGCAACTGGCGGCAGTTTCGCGAGGGCCATGACGAGTTGCTGAAACTGGGCTGCGGCTGGCTGCCCAGCAATTGGCGCGCTGCAACCGAGCTGGCCCAGGCGGTGCGGCAGGTAAGCCGCGGCGCCCCGCAGGACCTGTTCGACTACTGCCCACCCCTGGGCCTGGCCAGCCTGCGTCAGCAATTGCACAAGCGCCTGGCGCAGCTGGGCATCGCTGCCGGCCCCGAGCACATCCTCACCACCCACGGCGCCAGTCACGGTCTAGACCTGCTGGTGCGTACCCTGCTGCGTCCAGGCGACACGGTATTGGTGGAAAACCCTGGTTACTACAACCTGTACAACCTGCTGCGTCAGCACCAGGTGCATATGCTGCCGGTACCGCGTACCGCAGAGGGCCCGGACCTGGCGGCCGTCGAAACCCTGCTGGCCACGCACAAGCCGCGCTGCCTGTTCATCAACAGCCTTTACCAGAACCCTACCGGCACCAGCCTGACACCCAAAGTCGCCTACCGCTTGCTCGAACTGGCCCGTGAACATGATCTGCGCATTGTCGAGGATGATATCTACGCCGACTTCCAGGAGGGCCCGGCTACACGCCTGGCCACCCTCGACAGCGAGCAACGGGTGATCTACATGGCCAGCTTTTCGAAAACCCTCAGCAGTTCGGTGCGGGTCGGCTACCTGGTCGCCGACCCTGCGTTGCTGGCGCGTCTGGCCGAGCTGAAGATGGTCAGCGGTATCGGCACGTCACGCTTTGCCGAGCAGGTGGTGGGCCAGATGCTCGCCAATGGCAGCTACCGCAAGAGTGTTCAACGCCTGCGCGTACGCCTTGGCCAGCACATGGCCAAGCTGCTGGGCCAGTTGGAGCAGGCGGGTTGGCAGGTATTTTGTGAGCCTTGTGGCGGCATGTTCGTCTGGGCGCGCGTGCCCGGCCGGGACTTCGCCAGCCTTGAGCAGATGGCGCGGGAGCATGCGGTGCTGCTTACCCCGGGCAGCGCGTTCGATTACCAAGGCACGCCCAGCAGCTGGCTGCGCATCAATGTCGCCTATGGGCAGGATTCCCGTGCCCAGGCCTTCCTCCAGCATGCAGGGCGACCTCTGCCAAGCTGAAAACGACACGCTCATAGCTATTTGACACTATCCTGACGCCAAGCCCTTGTTCATCGGCAGGCAACGTTGCCACCCTTGGCCTTCGGGATAACCTCGCACGCAGAAGGGGAATCGGCGATGGGCGCGAGCAAGCACAGTGTGCTGGCCAACCTGGGCATGGCCCGCAAACTCGGCCTGGGCTTTGCCTTGGTGCTGGTGCTGACCCTGGCGGTGGCGGCCATCGGCATCGCCGCGCTGCACAGCGTGGGCCAGCGCTTCGACAGTTTGCGCCAGCTGGCACAGTTCAATACCGACCTGCTGCGTTTGCGTCAGCATGAGCAGGCGTTTGCCCTGCGCTCCGACATCCAGCAGGCCGAGGCCTTGCGCAGCGGCTTGCAGGGCTTGGCCGAGCGCGCCCGAGGCCTGCCGGCGCTGGTGGCGGCCGAAACCGATCTGGCTGCCTACGGCCAGGCGTTCGAAGCTTATGTGGCGGCGGTGCAGGCCAAGGAGCTGGCGCTGGACATGGCCAGCTGGTCGGTGTCCAGCGTCGCCAATAACCTTGATGTGCTGCAGGCCGGCCTGGCCGACGACGGCGTATACACACTCAAGCAGTCCCAAGGTCAGCAGGGGGGCGAGTTTCTTGAGCAGGCTGCGCAAGTGGCGCAGGTGTCGCGGCTGATGTTGCAGGCCATGGACGAAGCGCGGGTGCGCCTGGAAAAAAGCCGCAAGGGCGAAGAGGGCGTAAGCCAGGAGCGTATCGCCCAGACCGTGGAAGCCGCCAGCCTGGTTGGCCAGTTGCAGGGTGCGGTCAGTGATGCCGGCTACCAGAGCGTGCTGGGCGAGGTGGCCGGGCACATCGGCAGCTTCTCGGAAAAACTCAATGAATACACCGACCAGCTGGCCCGCGAGCAAGGGCTGAAAGCCCAGTTGCAGGCCAGTGCCGAGCAAGTCACCGGGAGGGTCGACCAGGCTTACCTGGGGCAGGAGCAGGCGCTGCAGGGTGAGCTGCAACGCAATGCCGTGGCCATTGCCCTGGCCACCGGCCTGGCACTGCTGGTGGGTGTGCTGGCCGCCTGGCTGATCACCCGCGCGGTGGTCGGCCCGCTCAAGCATGTGATCGCCCGCGCCCAGCGCATTGCCGCTGGCGAGCTGGGTTTTGACGCCCAGGCACCGCGTCGTGACGAGGTGGGGCAGCTGATGCAGGCCATGCAGCAGATGGCCGCGGGCCTTTCAGGCATTGTCAGCGGCTTGCAGCAAGGCATCGAACAGCTGGCGGGTAGCGCTCAGGCGTTGTCGGCAGTGACGGAGCAGACCAATCGCGAGGTGGGCAGCCAGAAGGAGGAAACCGAGCAGGTGGCCACTGCCATGCAGCAGATGACTGCCACCGTGCACGATGTGGCGCGCAATGCCGAGGAAGCGGCGCAGGCGGCCCAGGCGGCGGACGACAAGGTTGAGTCGGGGCAACAGGTGGTGCGCCAGAGCATGCAGCGCATCGAGCAGTTGGCGGCGGCGGCAGAAACCGCCAGCGCCGGCATTGACAGCCTCAGTGCCGAAATCCACACCATCGGCGACGTGCTGGAGGTGATCAAGAGCGTGGCCGAGCAGACCAACCTGCTGGCGCTGAACGCCGCCATCGAGGCTGCCCGCGCTGGCGAGCAAGGGCGTGGTTTTGCCGTGGTGGCCGACGAGGTGCGTGCGTTGGCGCGGCGTACCCGGCAGTCTACCGAGCAGATCGAGGTCCTGGTTGCCAGCCTGCGCGGTAACGCCCAGCAGTCGGTGGCGCAGATTCGTGGCAGCACTGAACTGGTTCGCCTGGCAGTGGCTGATGCGCTGCAGACGGAAAGCGCGCTGGGCAGCATTGCGGCTGCGGTTTCATTGATTCAGCAGATGAACCAGCAGATTGCCGCGGCAGCCGAGCAGCAGAGCTCGGTGGCTGAAGAGATCAGCCGCAGTGTCACGCAGATTCGTGGCAGTGGGGACCAGGCGGCGCTGGCGATGCAGGACAATGCCCGGTCGAGTGTGCAACTGGCGCAGTTGGGCACCGATTTGAAGGGGATGGTGGGGCATTTCAGGTTGTGAGCCTGACCCGGAATATCTGTTGCCTGTGCGGGCCTCTTCGCAGCACAAGGCTGCTCCTACAGGAATATCATTGGGCCTTAGGGCTGTGGTGCCCTTGTAGGAGCAGCCTTGTGCTGCGAAGAGGCCCGCACAGGCACCAATAAACCTCAGGCCTTGCGCGGGTTGAGGATCATCAAGGCCAGCACCCCCGCCACAATCCCCCAGAACGCCGAGCCAATCGAGAACAACGTAAGCCCCGAGGCGGTGACCATGAAGGTAATCACTGCCGCCTCCCGCTCGCGCGCTTCGCTCATGGCCACGGTCAGCCCGTTCATGATCGAGCCGAACAGTGCCAGTGCGGCAATCGACAGCACCAGCTCTTTCGGCAACGCTGCAAACAGCGCCGCCAGCGTCGCGCCGAATACCCCGGCAATGCCGTAGAAAATCCCGCACCACACCGCGGCGGTATAGCGTTTGCTCGGGTCTTCATGGGCGTGCGGCCCGGTGCAGATCGCCGCGCTGATCGCCGCCAGGTTGACCCCGTGCGAGCCGAATGGCGCCAGCAGCAGGGAGGCAAAGCCGGTGGCCGAAATCAGCGGCGAGGCTGGCACCTGGTAGCCGTCGGCGCGCAGCACGGCCACGCCGGGCATGTTCTGCGAGGTCATGGCCACCACGAACAGCGGAATGCCAATGCTGATGGTGGCCGCCAGCGAGAAGCTCGGAGTGGTCCACACCGGCTTGGCCACTTCCAGGTGGAAGCCGCTGAAGTCCAGCAGGCCCAGGGCGCCGGACAGTGCCGTGCCCACCAGCAGCGCCGCCAGCACGCAGTAACGCGGCGACAACCGCTTGACCAACAGGTAGCTGAAGAACATGCCCAGCACCAGCAATGTGCGATGCTGCGCCGCAACGAAGATTTCGCTGCCGATCTTGAACAGGATGCCCGCCAGCAACGCCGAGGCCAGCGATGCCGGGATACGCTTGACCAAGCGCTCGAAGCTGCCAGTGAGGCCGCAGATGAGCACCAGCACGGCACAGGTGATATAGGCACCAATGGCCTCGCCATAGCTCACCCCGCCCAGGCTTGTGATCAGCAACGCGGCGCCGGGGGTAGACCAGGCGATGGTGATGGGGGTGCGGTAGCGCAGCGACAGGCCGATGCTGCATACCGCCATGCCGATCGACAGCGCCCAGATCCATGACGAAATCTGCGCGGTGGTCAGCCCGGCCGCCTGGCCAGCCTGGAACATCAGCACCAGCGAACTGGTATAGCCGGTGAGCATGGCGATGAAGCCGGCGACCACCGCCGACGGGGAGGTATCTGCCAGGGGCCGCAGGCGTGCGGAAGTGGCATCGGTCATGAACAAAGTCCTTGTAAAGGTGTAAGCAGTTTTTTCAGACTACAGCGAGCAAGATTGATCCTTGCCATACAGCGGCCATTGCTTTTAGCCGTACAGTCGCCAACTATTGGGCGCAATTAAAAAACTGCACGGTTTGGCACCTGCCTTTTGTAGGAGCAGCCTTGTGCTGCGAAGAGGCCCTTACAGGCGCAGCAAATGCATGGGCTGAAAAGGCCTCTTCGCAGCGCAAGGCTGCTCCTACAAGGGCGATACAGATACGGCGACAGGGGAGAGGGGCGATGTACAAGGTCTATGGCGACTACCAGTCGGGCAACTGCTACAAGGTCAAGCTGATGTTGAGCCTGCTGGGCCGGCCGTATGAATGGCACCCGGTGGACATCCTCAAGGGCGAGACCGAAACGCCCGAGTTTCTGGCGATGAACCCCAACGGCAAGGTGCCCGTGCTGGAGCTGGAGGACGGCAGCTATTTGTGGGAGTCCAATGCCATTCTCAACTTCCTGGCCGATGGCAGCGAGTTCCTGCCCAGCGAACCGCGCCTGCGCACGCAGGTGTTGCAGTGGCAGTTCTTCGAGCAGTACAGCCATGAGCCGTACATTGCCGTGGCGCGCTTTATCCAGTTCTACCTGGGGCTGCCGGATGAGCGGTTAGATGAGTACCGCAAGCTGCACAAGGGCGGCTACAAGGCACTGAGGGTGATGGAGCGACAGCTGCAGATGACGCCTTACCTGGTAGGTGAGCAGTACTCGATTGCCGATGTGGCCTTGTATGCCTACACCCATGTGGCGCAGCAGGGCGGGTTCGACCTGGCCGATTACCCGGCGGTCCGCGCCTGGCTGGAGCGTGTCAGCAGCCACCCGCGGCATGTGCCGATGGTGGGCTGATCTTCATCCTGGACCGGCCCTATCGCCGGCACAGGATGACTAGAATCTGTCAGGCCGACGCGAACCGCTCATCCAGGTAGGCAATGATGGCTTTGGACTCATACATCCAGGTCACCTTGCCGGCTTCTTCAATGCGCAGGCACGGCACTTTCACCCGGCCGCCACCTTCCTGCAGGGCCTGGCGGTGCACCGGGTCGTTCTTGGCATCGCGCAGCGCCACCGGCACGTTCAGCCGGTGCAGGGTACGGCGGGTCTTGACGCAGAACGGGCAGGCATGGAACTGGTACAGCTCCAGGCCCTTGGCCGCTTGCTCGACGCGGGCCTGGGCAGCGGCGTCGCGCTTGCGCTTGGCCGGGCGGCTGATCCAGTCAGCGAACACGATGAGCTGGCCGAGGCCAACCCGCAGGGCTTTGACGATCATGGGCAACTCCTGAAATGCAAAAGCCGACCCGGCTGGGTCGGCTTGGGGTCAGCAGCCAATCACTTGATCAGGCTGAGGAACTCGCTGCGGGTGGCGGCGTTATCGCGGAACTCACCCAGCATCACCGAGGTGATCATGGTCGAGTTCTGCTTCTCGACACCGCGCATCATCATGCACATGTGCTTGGCCTCGACGACCACGGCTACACCGGCGGCACCGGTGACCTGCTGCACGGCTTCGGCGATCTGGCGGCTGAGGTTTTCCTGGATCTGCAGGCGACGGGCATACATGTCGACGATGCGCGCTACCTTCGACAGGCCCAGTACCTTGCCCTTGGGCAGGTAGGCCACGTGTGCCTTGCCGATGAACGGCAGCATGTGGTGTTCGCACATCGAATACAGCTCGATGTCCCGGACCAGCACCATTTCGCTGTTGTCAGAGCTGAACAAAGCGTTGTTGGTGACTTCTTCCAGTGTTTGCTCATAACCGCGGCAAAGGTACTTCATCGCCTTTGCAGCCCGCTTGGGCGTGTCGAGCAGGCCCTCACGGGAGACGTCCTCGCCAATCTGGCTGAGGATCTCGGTGTAGTTCTGTTCCAGGGACATGGATCTACCTGTGGGAAAAAATCGCAAAAACGAAGGTTACGGCGGTGAGGGCGGCGCTGCAAGCGCGGCGTTACTCGTCGCGGCCTTCGAGCATGGTTCGCTTGAGCATCACATACACCGCGCCAGTGCCGCCGTGGCGGGCGCTGCACGAGGCAAAACCGAGCACTTGCGGGTGCTGGCGCAGCCAGGTGTTGACGTGGCTCTTGATCATCGGGCGCTTGCCGTCCAGGCGTGCCGCCTTGCCGTGGGTAACCCGTACGCAACGCACTTCCAGCTTGGTGGCTTCGGCTATGAAGTCCCACAGGGTTTCGCGGGCCTTTTCCACGGTCATGCCGTGCAGGTCGAGGCTGCCCTCGAACGGGATCTGGCCCAGCTTCAGCTTGCGCAGCTGGCCTTCCTGCACGCCGTCGCGGCGCCACATAAGCTCGTCTTCGGCGCCAACGTCGATGACGAACTGGTCGGACATGCCGTCGATGACCAGGGCCTTGTCACTGCGCACGGTTGCAGCGTGGCGCAGCCCGGCCAGCTTCTGGCGGTCGGCCTTGGGCTTGCCGACTTCGGCGCGGTCGTGGCGAATTTGCTTTACGCCACGCACTTCGGCCTTGAACAGGGAAAAATCGTCGTCTTGCATGATGCCTCCACGTGGGCGGCGTAGTTTACGCGACTGTGGGGCCAAGTGCAGCCTGTGCGGGCCTCTTCGCGGGTTCACCCGCGAAGAGGCCCGCACAGGCGACATAAAATCATCAGTCGTGCTTTTTCATCAGATGCGGCGACAGGTTCAATTCCCGCCCGCGACGCAAGCGAATGCGGCTGCGCCGCCAGAAGCGCACGCCCAGCCACAGCAGCAACAAGCCAGCCCCGGTGAGGATGCTGGACAATGGCTTGTTGGCATTGAGTTCTTGCAGGGCAGGGTAGTTGCCCAGCAGGCCTGCGACGCCGGCCATGGCCAGCAGCACGCCCAGGGTCGCCAGCAGCGCCGACAGGCCGGCCGCCAGGCGGGCGCCCCAGTTACGCGGCTGGCGCGTGCGCAGGCGCTTGGCGTCGAAACTGCCTTTAAGCTTCATTCCGCTCTCCTCTGTGGATATCCGGAATTCGACCTGCCGCCGCCCATCGGGTTCCGCCCGGCTGCCGGGCGGTCAAGCCCTGCCGCTCAGATCAGGCTGGCGGTGGGGGCCACGCAAGCGAAGTTGTCGGCCATGACGGCCATTTCGCACTGGTGAATCTGCGCCGCCGGGATGACACCATCCTTGAAGGCCAGGTCGCGGGTTGCCGAGGCGTCTTCCACCAGGGTGCACCGGTAACCATAGTCCTTGGCGCGGCGAACGGTGGTGCTGACGCTGGAATGGCTCATGAAGCCGCAAACAATCAGGTCGAGATGGCCAAGCGCCTGCAGCGTTTCGTGCAGTTGGGTGTTCTTGAATGCGTTGGGCATGCGCTTTTCAATGACGATTTCACCTTCCAGCGGCTCCAGCCCCGGAATGAACTGGCCGGCAGGCCCCTGTGGATCGAAGCGGCCACCGACTGTGCCCAGGTGGCGAACATGGATGATCGGACGGCCGCTCTTACGGGCGGCGTCGAGCAACCTGGCGATGTTGGCCACGGCCTCGTCCATGCCCGACAGCTGCAGGGGCCCACTGAGGTACTCCTTTTGCGCATCGATGATGATCAGGCTGGCGTGGCTCAGCTTGGCCGGCGGGTAGTCGCGGCCAGTGAGGCGGAACATCGTGGTTGGAACGGACATCAAGGGCTCCTTGGAAGGGCTTTTGTATACCTATTGTCCCCTGCCTTGACGCCAATGGGAATGGTTGACAACGCAAGCGGCATGGTTACTGGCCTGTGGCTAGCCTTTGGGCGCTGCAAACGAACAAATGTGCGGGTGGGGCTGTTAGACTTTTGTCCTGTCTGAAATAGGAGTACCCCGTGATCACATCCCGTCTGCGCACGCTGCGCGACTACATCCGCTGGGCGGTCAGCCGCTTCCACGAGCACGACCTGTTCTTCGGCCACGGTGCCGACAACGCCTGGGACGAGGCCCGCCTGCTGGTGCTGGGCGCAGTGCACCTGCCATGGGAGGTGGCCGACAGCTACCTGGACTGCATGCTCGAGGACGACGAGCGGGTACGCCTGCAGCATTTGCTCAAGCGCCGTATCGAAGAGCGGGTGCCAGCCGCCTATCTGTTGGGCGAAGCCTGGTTCTGCGGCATGTCGTTCATCGTCGACGAACGTGTGCTGGTGCCGCGCTCGCCCATTGGCCAACTGATCGAAAAACGCTTCGAGCCGTGGCTGGCGAGCGAGCCCGCGCGCATTCTCGACCTGTGCACGGGTTCGGGCTGCATCGGTATCGTCGCGGCCGACGTGTTCCCCGAGGCCGAGGTGGTGCTGGCCGACCTGTCGTTCGAGGCCCTTGAAGTGGCCAACCAGAATATCGAGCGCCATGGCCTGGACGGCCGTGTGTACACCGTGCAGGGCGATGGCTTTGGCGGTTTGCCGGGGCAGCGTTTCGACCTGATCCTGTCCAACCCGCCGTATGTCGATGCCGAAGACTTCGACGACATGCCGGCCGAGTACCACCACGAGCCAGAACTGGGCCTGGCCTGCGGCAACGACGGCCTGGACCTGGTGCGGCGCATGCTGGCGGAAGCTGCAGACCACCTGACCGACAAGGGCTTGCTGATTGTTGAAGTGGGCAACAGCCAGATCCATGTCGAGGCGTTGTACCCCGAGGTGGACTTTGCCTGGCTGGAGTTCGAGCGTGGCGGGCATGGGGTGTTCATGCTCACCGCGGAGCAGTGCCGCCAGCATCAGGAGTTGTTCAAGGCCCGCGTTTAGGCTATTTGGGGCCGCAAAGCGGCCCCAATATCCACCCGCTCACGCGATATCAGCGGGTGGCTATCCAGATCAACAACCCCGCCTGAAACACCGCAAACGCCACCAGGCAGGTAATGGTAAAGCGCAGGCCGCTGTCTTCGCGGTGGTACTTGGCCACCCGTTCATCGCGCTCGCGCAGTTGCCCTTCCTTTTCCTGCAACTGCTGGTCCGCCTGCTGCAGCAGGTTGGCAGCATCCAGAATGTCCACCCGCTGCAGGCGCTCGTTGCTCCAGGCGGCCTTCAGCTGGCCGACGGTCATGTCCACGGTACGGCCCTTCAGGTGCTGACCGTCCTCGTACTCCACCTCGATACCCACCCCGCGCAAGCAGTGGTCACGGCGCAGGCGCGAGTCCTCGTTGAGGGAATCCTTGTTCGGCAGCGCCATGCCTTCCACCCGGTAGTGCGGCCATTTGCGCTGCAGCCACTGTGCGGCCTGGGCCAGCATGAAGCGGCCGATGCCACGGTTCACCGGCTCCAGTTGCAGGCCATGTTCACTGCCAATGCGCACCAGTCGCTCGGCATGGTCGACGCGGATATCCAGGCGGTTTTGCTCTTTGTGCACCTTTTGCCCAGGCAACTGGATTTCCATGCGCAGCAGGCTGTGGGCCTTGTCGTGGCGCTCGGCATAACCGAACTGCACAAAGCGCAGCGGCCGTGCGCCGGTGCTGCGGTCGGTGGGCAGAGCGGCCAGGCGCAGCAGCTGGAAGTGTTCGGCGGCCAGCTCGGCCCAAGGCAGGGCAGGGCTTTCCTGGGGTTCATCGGCCGGCTCTACGGCGGCGGGGGCGGTGGTCATCAGGCTTGTCCTCGGCTATGCCTGCTGTATCGGCAGGCTTGCCACGGACCTGAGCCCTTACCTCACGCCGAAGGCAAATGCTGGATGAACGTCACAATTCGCTCCCCCAGCTCGCGCGCCAGCGGCAGCTCGGGGTTGAGGTAGCTGTCGCGCTGCTGGCTCATGCCCCTGGGGCTGATGCGCAGCATGTGGTTCATGCCGTCGATCAGCACAAGCTGCGCATCCGGCTTGGCCGCCTTCAGCCGTTCGGCGTCGGTGACGTCCACCTGCACGTCGTTGCGCCCCTGCACGATCAATGCGGGCATGGGCAGGCGGGCGAAGGCTGCCGCCGGGTTCTGCTGGAACAGCGAGATCAGGTACGGCTGCACGCTGGGGCGGAACACCTGGCGCAGTGGCGCGGGCACTTCCAGGCTGGTTTGCCCGGCCTGCAGGCGGTCGAGCAGGGCGCTGCCACCGGCCAGTTGCGCCGGGGGCAGGCGCTGGGCCAGTTGCTCGCGCAGTACGTCGGCCAGCGGCCTGCCGCTGCCGGCCAAGGTGATCACTGCGCTGGCGCCGGCCTGCTCGGCGGCCAGGCTGGCGATCAGCGCGCCTTCGCTATGGCCGACCAGGATCAGCGGGCCGAAGCGCGGGTCGGCCTTGAGTTTGTGGCTCCAGGCGATCACATCGGCCACGTAGCGCTCCACGCTGAGGTCGCGCTCATCGGGCGTGGCCGGCTGGCTGGCAGCCACCCCACGTTTGTCGTAGCGCACGCTGGCGATATGCTCGTTGGCCAGCAGCAGCGCCAGCCGCTTGAGGTTGTCGATGCGGCCCGACGCCGGGTTGTTGCCGTCGCGGTCTGTGGGGCCGGAGCCAGCGATGATCAGCACCACCGGCGGCGGGGTGGCCTGTTGCGGCAGCAGCAGGCTGCCGTGCAGCACGCCTTGGCCAGTGTCCAGGTCGATCGGGCGTTGCAGCACAGTAGGGGCGGCGGCCTGGGCCAGGCCGGTGCACAGCAGGAAGAGCAAGGCGACGAGGCGCGACATCATGCGGTACTACATGGAAAGATGAAGGTTTGACACAGTGTTTGCGGGAAGGTTCTAGGGTGGTGTGTTGCAGGATCGGCCCCATCGCCGGCAAGCCAGCTCCTACAGGTCTACCACAGGCCCAGGCCTTGTAGATTACCTCTGGGAGCTGGCCTGCCGGCGATAGGGCCAGTACAGACAACCAATCCATCTGTATACTGCCGCTTTCGTCCATTTCAGGCAGAACTCGCGGAGCGTCCATGTCCGGTAATACCTACGGCAAGCTGTTCACTGTCACCACCGCTGGCGAAAGCCATGGCCCGGCGTTGGTCGCCATTGTCGATGGATGCCCACCGGGCCTGGAAATTTCCCTGGCCGACCTGCAGCACGACCTCGACCGGCGCAAGCCCGGCACCAGCCGGCACACCACCCAGCGCCAGGAAGCCGATGAGGTGGAAATCCTTTCCGGCGTGTTCGAAGGCCGCACCACCGGCTGCTCGATTGGCCTGCTGATCCGCAACACCGACCAGAAGTCCAAGGACTACTCGGCCATCAAGGACCTGTTCCGTCCGGCCCACGCCGACTACACCTACCACCACAAGTACGGCATCCGCGACTACCGCGGCGGTGGCCGCAGCTCGGCCCGCGAAACCGCCATGCGCGTGGCCGCCGGTGCCATCGCCAAGAAGTACCTGGCCACCCAGGGCATCACCGTTCGTGGCTACATGAGCCAGTTGGGCCCTATCGAAATCCCGTTCAAGACCTGGGAATCGGTGGAGCAGAACGCCTTCTTCAGCCCCGACCCGGACAAGGTGCCGGAGCTGGAGGCGTACATGGACCAACTGCGCCGTGACCAGGACTCGGTGGGTGCCAAGATCACCGTGGTGGCCGAGGGCGTGATGCCGGGCCTGGGCGAACCGATCTTCGACCGCCTGGACGCAGAACTGGCCCACGCGCTGATGAGCATCAACGCGGTCAAGGGCGTGGAAATCGGCGCCGGCTTCGCCAGCGTGGCCCAACGCGGCACCGAGCACCGTGACGAGCTCACCCCGGAAGGCTTCCTCAGCAACAACGCCGGCGGCATCCTGGGCGGCATTTCTTCGGGCCAGCCAATCGTTGCCCACCTGGCGCTGAAACCGACCTCCAGCATCACCACCCCGGGCCGCTCGATCGACGTCGACGGCAACCCGGTGGACGTCATCACCAAAGGCCGCCACGACCCGTGCGTGGGCATCCGCGCCACGCCGATCGCCGAGGCGATGATGGCCATCGCGCTGATGGACCACCTGCTGCGCCACCGCGCGCAGAATGCCGATGTGAAGGTAACCACCCCGGTGCTGGGCCAGCTCTGACCGTGTTGCTTGCGCCGGCCCGCTCTTTGCAGGAGCAGCCTTGTGCTGCGAAAGGGCCGGTGCAGCAAGCACACATCTCTATGGCGACACCGGCCCTTTCGCAGCACAAGGCTGCTTCTACAGGTGGGTGCCGGTTCAGACGGTAAATCCATGCAACCCATCCCCTACTGGCGCCTGTCCAGCTTCTACCTCTTTTACTTCGCCCTGCTAGGTTCCACCGCCCCCTTCCTGGCGCTGTACTTCGACCACCTGGGCTTCTCCCCGGCGCGCATCGGCGAGCTGGTGGCCATCCCCATGCTGATGCGCTGCATCGCCCCCAACCTGTGGGGCTGGCTGGGCGACCGTACCGGCCAGCGCTTGCTGATCGTGCGCCTGGGCGCGTTGTCTACCCTGGCCACCTTCGCCCTGATCTTCTTCGGCAAAAGCTACGCCTGGCTGGCGCTGGTGATGGCCCTGCACGCGTTCTTCTGGCATGCCGTGCTGCCGCAGTTCGAGGTCATTACCCTGGCCCACCTGCACGGGCAAACAGCGCGCTACAGCCAGGTGCGCCTGTGGGGCTCGATCGGCTTCATCCTGACGGTGGTTGGCCTGGGCCGCCTGTTCGAATGGCTGAGCCTGGACATCTACCCGGTGGCCCTGGTCACGATCATGGCCGGCATTGTCGCCGCCAGCCTGTGGGTGCCCAATGCCCAGCCGGTGGAGCAGGGCGAGCGCAGCGGGGCGGGTGGTTTTGTGCAGCAGCTGCGTGCCCCGGGTGTGATCGCGTTCTACGCCTGTGTGGCGCTGATGCAACTCAGCCACGGGCCGTACTACACCTTCCTTACCCTGCACCTGGAGCACCTGGGCTACAGCCGCAGTGCCATCGGCCTGCTGTGGGCGCTGGGGGTGGTGGCCGAGGTGCTGATGTTCATGGTCATGAGCCGGCTGTTCGCGCGCTTCAGTGTGCAACGCGTATTGCTGGTCAGCTTCCTGCTGGCGGCGCTGCGCTGGTTGTTGCTGGGCAATCTGGCCCATGAACCGGCCGTGCTGATCTTCGCCCAGCTGCTGCACGCGGCCACCTTCGGCTGCTTCCACGCTGCCAGCATCGCGTTCGTGCAAGCCAGTTTCGGCGCCCGCCAGCAGGGCCAAGGCCAGGCATTGTACGCGGCGCTGTCGGGCACCGGCGGCGCGCTGGGGGCATTGTATTCGGGCTACAGCTGGAAACTGCTGGGCCCCACCTTCACCTTTGGTATGGCCAGTGCCGCAGCCTTGGCTGCAGCCGTTATCATTGCCCTTTGTTCGCAACCGACCAGGACCCGCCCCTGATGAGCATTCTCAGCGTTTTCCACCCCGCCAGCCCGGAACTGCCGAACAAGGTGCTGACCCACCACGAGGACATCGCCGCCACCCTGGCTGAACAGGGCGTGCGTTTTACCCACCGCGAGCATGGCCTGCGGGTGCGGCCCGGCACAGCACAAGACGAGGTGCTGGACGTATGCCGTGAGCATCTGGACCAGTTGATGACGGCACACGGCAGCAAGGCCTACGTGTTATTGAACCGTGACGGTGAAGCCCCGGTGCAGGCCGATGTACGCGATGAGCATGTGCATGGCGCCGAAGAGGTGTTTGCCGTGGTCAGTGGACGTGCTCAGGTTGGCCTGCGGTTGGGGGGCTGGGTCTATTCGGTGCTGTGCGAGAAGGGTGACCAGCTAGTGGTGCCAGCGGGCACGCCTCGCTGGGTAGAGCTGGGCGATACGCCGTTTTGCCTGGCGCTGCGTCTGTATGGCAGCGAGCAAGGCGTGCAGGCGCAGTTTACCGGGGATGCGACTGCGCGAGCGTTTCTGGGGATTGACCAATTCTGACGGCCTTGCCGCCCTCTTCGCAGCACAAGGCTGCTGCTACAGGGGATCGCGTCCGGTCGGCGGTCGCGTTCACTTGTAGGAGCAGCCTTGTGCTGCGAAGAAGGCAGATCAGGCAACACAAAACTCAGCGGTAGGTCGGCAGGGCAAACCGTTGCTGGCTTTGCAGCATGCCAATCACTGGCAATTCACTGGCCTGTTCAGCCAAGTCACGGCGGATGGCGCTGATTGCCCAGGACAGCTGTTCGGCGCTGTGCAGTTGCCCATAGGTCAACACCCGGCGGGTCACCTTGCCATCCGTCGCGCGCAGGGTAAGCAACACCCCGCCATCAGGACGCGCCTGGGTGTTCACTTGATAGGCCGAAAATACCGAGACGAACTTTTGCTGGATGAGGTCCATATCAACTCCTGGCTGTTATGTGGCAGACATGAGTTGATGGTTGCAGCGACCGTGCCAGAACTTGATTGTAAAAAAAACCAGTAAATACAGGAACTTATGTGTTGTTTTCAGAGGCGGCACCGTGCAGGTTGCATGGTCGTGCATTTTGCACAGTGCATTTTGCACGGATCCGGCTTTACCTATCGGCCCTATAGAATCTGAACCTTTGACCGCAATGGCGTGCCTGACAAAGACTTGGGCAATCATTTATGCCAGGAGGTTCCCGATGTCCAGCCAAACCGCGCCCGCCACCATGACCGATGACGAAACCGCTGCATTCGCAGAGCAGGTATTCGAACGTGCCCGCCAGGGCGATGCCGAAATGCTTGGGCGCTTGCTTGCCAGTGGCCTGCCGGCCAACTTGCGCAACCACAAGGGCGACACCCTGCTGATGCTGGCCAGCTACCACGGCCACCACGACGCAGTGCGGGTGCTGCTGGCGCAGGGCGCCGACCCGCTGATTGCCAACGACAACGGCCAGTTGCCCATTGCCGGTGCTGCATTCAAGGGGGACCTGGCGATGATCCGCCTGCTGCTGGAGCACGGCGTGCCGGTGGACGCCGCTGCGCAGGACGGGCGCACCGCGTTGATGCTGGCGGCCATGTTCAACCGCAGCGAAATCCTTGAATACCTGTTGGCCCAAGGCGCCGACCCGGCGCGCCAGGATGCCCGCGGCGCCACCGCGCTGATGGCGGCGCAAACCATGGGTGCGGTGGACGCTGCTGCACGCTTGCAAACGCTGGCCGGCTAACCGCAAGGGGGCATTTGCGGCTATCCTTGGCGACTTTTCACCCGTCGCAGGCCCCCTTTCATGAAAACTCAGTTGCTCGAATTCATCAGCCTCATTGGCGCCGGCTGCATGCGTGAGGCCGACATCGAGCGCATCGCCGACGAGGCCGCCCAGGCCTACGCCGACCCGGCCGCTTTCTTGGCAGCCAACCCGGACATCAACTACGACGACAGCTTCCCCATCCCCCTGGGCGAATGGGTGGTGCTGGGCAGCCTGCCGGACACGGTGGTGTTCCAGGCCGACAGCTACCAGGACCTGTTCCAGCAGATCAGAGACTCGTTCGACAACAGCGTGCCGTTTACCCTCAAGCCCAAGCAGCTGGCCCGCACCGAGCCACTCACCGCGCTCAACCGCATCCAGGTACAGATGGGCGCGTTGAACAAAGAAGCCGGTGGTTATGTGCTGTTGAACTTCAGCCAGCTGCTGGATGACGAGCTGCAGGTGGTGATGGTGGGCCAGAACGACCTGGCGCGGGTGCTAGAGCTGGGTGCCGAGCTGGGCATCAAGGTCGAGCCGGCCCTGGAAGCCCTGAAAGTCGCTGTACACGTCTGATTTCATCGTTTGTTTCTTCGCGGGCAAGCCCGCGAAGAGGCCGGCACTGGCAACCTCAAAACCTCAGCCCAGCGCGGTATCCAGAAACATCATCACCGCAAACCCACCCATCAAGCCCAGGGTCGCCGCCGTCTGGTGCCCGTTACGGTGGGTTTCGGGGATCACCTCGTGGCTTACCACAAAGATCATCGCCCCCGCCGCCAGCCCCATGCTGATCGGGTAGGCGAGGGCAAAGCCGGTCGAAATCCCCAGCCCGATCACCGCCCCCAGCGGCTCCATCAGCCCGGACGCTATCGCAACCAGTGCGGCTTTCATGTTCGACAGCCCGGTGGCGCGCAGGGCCAGCGCGACGGCCAGCCCCTCAGGGATGTCCTGAATGGCGATGGCGCTGGTCAGTGGCAGCCCGATGTTCATGTCGCCATTGGCGAAGCTCACGCCAATCGCCATGCCTTCGGGGAGGTTGTGCAGGGTGATCGCCAGCACGAACAACCACACCCGGCTGATGCGCTCGGCCTCAGGGCCGCACGGGCCGGTACTTTCGTGCTCATGCGGGGTGAAACGGTCCAGGCCCAGCATCAGCAGCACGCCCAGGCCCATGCCCAGCACCACGGTAAAGGCCGCAGCGGGGCCGTTGCCGGTGATCTCGCGGGCGGCGTCCAGGCCCGGCAGAATCAGCGAAAACGAACTGGCGGCCAGCATCATGCCGGCGGCAAAACCAAGCATCACATCCTGGTTGCGGGCGCTGACGTCGCGCAGCACCACTGCCAGCACCGCACCCAGCGCGGTGGCGCCAAAGCCGGACAACCCACCCAGCACGGCCAGGTGCAGGTTATCGGCATGGTCGCCGTTCACCGCGTTCCAGAAGCTGGCCGCCAGCAGTGCGACCACAGCCAGCAGGCTCAGGCCCAGGCCGGCACTGAGCCAGGGGGTGTTGGCTACCTGCTGGCGCCAGGCGTGCAGCAGTGACGATGGGGCGGCGCTTTGGCTGTGTGCGGGGGGCATGCGAACCTCGAATCAATTATTGCAGTCAGTCTACTCAGGGACCTGCGCCAACGGCCAAGGATTCCCTTCTATTGGTGCGATAGCTGGCTATGCTGTGCAGCAAAGCCTCTGGGCAAGGAGTTTAAGCATGGGGTCTACATTCAACAGCCTGGTCGGGCTGATCATTCTGGCGCTGGATATCTGGGCCATCCTCAATGTGATCAAGAGTGGCCGCGAGGTGGGTATCAAGGTGTTGTGGATCTTGTTGATCGCACTGCTGCCGGTGGTGGGGCTGGTGATCTGGGCGATTGCCGGGCCGCGGGGGAATGTGCGCATCTGAACCCTGCGAGGTGCTCATTGTGGAAGCGGCCGGTGTAACAGGTATAAGCGGTAATGGGGCCGTGACAAAATTTTCACATTGGTTTAAACAGAATCCGCACCCGCACAATGCTGCGTTGGTCTAGCGCCAGCGCCTCTTCGCAAACCGCAATCCTAGGACCTTCCCATTCATGGCTAACACGGACGCCTTGAAGCAACAGGGCGCGCGAACGTCGTTTTCGCCGACCCTGAAATCCCATTTGGCCTACACGCTGCTCAGCGGCCTGGTGATCATGCTGATGCTCAGCCTGGTGCGCCTGGCGCTGCTGGTCTACAACAGCGACATGATCGGCGATACCCCTTATTCGACTGTCGCCGAAGGCTTCCTCAACGGCTTGCGCTTCGACCTGCGGGTGGTGGTGTACCTCAGCATCCCGCTGCTGCTGGCCATCCTCAGCCCCTGGGCCATGGCCCGGCGGGGCGTGTTTCGCTTCTGGCTGACCCTCACCTCGAGCGTGGTGATGTTCCTTGGCCTGATGGAAATGGACTTCTACCGCGAGTTCCACCAGCGCCTCAACGGCCTGGTGTTCCAGTACATCAAGGAAGACCCTAAAACCGTCATGAGCATGCTCTGGTACGGTTTCCCGGTGGTGCGCTACCTGCTGGCCTGGGCATTCGGCACCTGGCTGCTGAGCCTGCTGTTCAAAGGGATCGACCGCGCCACCCGTGGCGATGGCCTGCACCGCGTTGCGCCGTGGTACAAACGCGTGGCGGTGTTCATGGTGATTCTGCTGGTGGCCGTGGTCGCTGCCCGTGGCACCCTGCGTCAAGGCCCGCCAATGCGCTGGGGTGATGCCTTCACCACCGACTCCAACTTCGTCAACCAGCTGGGCCTGAACGGCACCCTGACCCTGATCGACGCTGCCAAGAGCCGCTTTGGCGAAGACCGCGCCAATATCTGGAAGCCGGTGCTGGAGCAAAACGTGGCCACGCAAAGCGTGCGCGAACAGCTGCTGACCCCCCACGACACCCTGGTCGATGCCGACGAGGCTGCCATCCGCCGCGACTTCGTGCCGCCGGCCGAGCGCACCCTGCCGATCAAGAACGTGGTGGTGATCCTGATGGAAAGCTTCGCCGGCCACTCGGTGGGCGCGCTGGGCAGCCCCAACAACATCACCCCGTACTTCGACAAGCTGGCCAAAGAAGGCCTGCTGTTCGACCGCTTCTTCTCCAACGGCACCCATACCCACCAGGGCATGTTCGCCACCATGGCCTGCTTCCCCAACCTGCCAGGCTTCGAATACCTGATGCAGACCCCGGAAGGTGGCCACAAGCTGTCTGGCTTGCCGGCACTGCTCAGCGCCCGTGATTACGACGACGTGTACGTCTACAACGGCGATTTTGCCTGGGATAACCAGTCCGGGTTCTTCGGCAACCAGGGCATGACCACCTTCATCGGCCGTAACGACTTCGTCAACCCGGTGTTCTCCGACCCGACCTGGGGCGTGTCCGACCAGGACATGTTCGACCGCGGCAACGAGGAACTGGCCAAGCACGACGGCAAGAAGCCGATCTATGCGCTGCTGCAGACCCTGTCCAACCACACCCCGTACGCGCTGCCCAAAGACCTGCCGGTCGAGAAGGTCACCGGGCAAGGCCGCCTGGACGAGCACCTCACTGCCATGCGTTATTCGGACTGGGCGCTGGGCCAGTTCTTCGAGAAGGCGCGTAAAGAGCCTTACTTCAAGGAAACCCTGTTCGTCATCGTCGGCGACCATGGCTTTGGCAACCACCAGCAAGTCACCGAACTGGACCTGGGCCGTTTCAACGTGCCGCTGCTGCTGATTGCCCCGGGCATTCAGGAGAAGTTTGGTGCGGTGAACCACACCGTGGGTACCCAGGTCGACATTGTGCCGACCATCATGGGCCGCCTGGGTGGCGAGGCCCGCCACCAGTGCTGGGGCCGTGACCTGCTCAACCTGCCTGAGGGCGACCAGGGCGTGGGCATGATCAAGCCGTCGGGCAGCGAGCAGATCGTCGGCCTGGTGCAAGGCGACCGCATCCTGATCGAGTCCAAGGACATGACACCGCGCATGTACCGCTATCAGTTGGGCAGCGAGTTCAAGGCCGAACTGATCGAAAGCCCGGACCAGCCGGAAATGCTGAAAAAGCTGGAAGCGTATATCCAGACGGCGACCAAGAGCCTGCTGGATAACACGGCCGGTGTGGTACACGGCACACCGAAGTAAGGCTGCAAAAGGGGCCCATTCGCGGGCTCGCCCGCTCCCACAGGTGCTGCACCGTGCTTTAGGCCAGTGGATTACCTTGTGGAAGCGGGCTTGCCGCGTGATGAGGCACCAACAGACTGAACATTCTCCCAGCCCCAAGGTCAGTTGATCAGGCATCACACCTTGGTGTCTCTGGATTGGGAGGACTTGTTCAATGAAAGAGTGGGAAGTCACTTTTGCCGATCAAAAAGGCGAACCGTCCACCATGATGCTGCGGGCTGAGCATCGTCCCAGCGAAGAGGAAGCTGCAAGGGCCATCCGTTCGCAGCTGTTCCCGGTGATGGACGAGCTGGACCTCAACGACTTCCAGGACCGCACCATTTCCCCGACCGCCCGCTGGCTCAAGGAGCATAGTGGGGTGACCATCACCAGCATCCACGAAGCGCCTTGACCCACACGTTTGCGTGGCGCCTGTTCAGGCGCTACGATGATGAAAGGTGCCCGCCTATTCTGCGGGTTGGCGCCGTTTCAATTCGCGTCTTGCATCAGCTCGGACTGTTCGGCCATTGATTGCCGGCAGGTGCGTAGTGCACGGAAAGTCTATCCATTGCTTTATTCAGGAGGACGATTCATGAGCAGCCAGAACGACGATATCAGCACCAACGTCCTGCGCCAGATGAAAGCAGGCGGTTTCGACTTCACCCAGATCCACCCCATCGAGTTCTATGCCGTATTCCCCGACGAAGCAGGGGCACGCCGTGCCGCCGGGCAGTTTCGTGGCGAATCGCTCAATGCCCAGGTGAAAGAGCTGGGCGACGGTGCCTGGCACCTGGAACTGAGCAAGGTCATGTACGCCACCTATGGCGGTATTGGCGACTTTGAAGAGACCTTTGAGCAACTGGTGACACCTTATGGGGGGGAGGTGGAAGGGTGGGGCGTCAAGCACGAACGGCAGACTGCCTGAAGGTATCCGTTGCCTTTTTCGCGGGGCTCCCAGAGATATCTCACAATGTTTAGCCCTGTGGTGATCCTGTGGGAGCGGGCAAGCCCGCGAAAAAGCACACGCTGCGCTTACGGTTTGCGCCCGGCCATATGCCCCAGATAGGCCAGCAACGCATCCAGTTCCTGTTCACTCAGTACACTTTCAGTAAACCCCGGCATCTTTGCCTGTGGCCACTGCCGCAGGCTTTGCGGGTCGCGAATCAACTTGCGCAAATAACCTGGTTGAAAATACTCGGTCGGGTTGTGCGGCATATTCAAATCCGGCCCCATCTGCGCATCCCCGGCGCCGTTCAGGCGGTGGCACGCCATGCAGTTCTGCTGGAACAAGGCAAAGCCCTGGCGCACGGAGCTGTCAGCTGGCAACTTCGGGTCGGGGAGCAATGCCGGGAACCGCGTCTCGACAGCCGCCAGTTTACGCAGGGTAGAAATCTGGAATGGCCACTGCTCCGGGCGGATGCCGCTGGCCCGGGGCTCAGTCCACACGAGATAGAACGGCCCCGCGCTGGGTTTGCCCTTGCCCAGTGCGGGCCACGGCTTGTCGGGGTCTTCCACGGCCAGCCAGGCCCGTGCCGGCCCTTGCTGCAGCAGCGGTGCGGCGGGCATCTCGGCGGCAAAGCCATCCAGTGCCACGGCTTGCAGGTGATCGCTTGGGCTCACGCCTACAAGCAGCGTGGCCAACGGCACCGCCCGATAGTGCATGGGGCGTTTGTAGGAAACATCCTGATCGACGCTGATATCCTGGGCCTGTGGGTGGCCGAGCAACTCGGCGCTGCTCCACTCGCGCGCGCTGGTGCCCAGTTCAAGGTGCAGTTGCGCCGCCGACAGCGGCAGGCTCAGGAACAACGCAAACAGGGCAAGGCAGTGGCGCATGGGCAATCTCCGACCATCAAGGCCGGCAGGTTACCTGTGCGCTGCCTGTTGGCGCCACCGCCGCTGTCAGCCGAACAAACGTGTCAGGTTCGGCAAGATCAACAGCAAAGTCGTGGCAAACAGAATGAGCCCAGCTTGGCGAATTTTTGATTGTCTGAACATGGCGGACCGCCTTCTTGTTGTTATTCCTGAATACCCGTTGGCTTCCTTGTCGCGCTTCGGGTCGATCACAGTGGCACCGCGTGGTGCCAGAACTGCCTGCCTCTTGAAAGTGGATATACAACCAACAGTAGGGGGTGTGTGATCCATGTTTGAGAACCCTTTGTTCTAATTGTCTGGTCCGGTGATTTCCATTCGCTATGAGGCCATGTGCCATCTGGCTGGCATGCTCTGGCTAGACAGTGGCGCAACTGCCAGGCACGTACCGACGAAATGTGACCGTTCGTCAGTGCAGCCTACTTGCTTGTACGTGCCTTTCGCGTCAGTCTCTACAGCAGATTCCCACCCATGTCGTTCAGGACTACCCCTATGTCGTTACGCATCTGCATCCTTGAAACCGATGTCCTGCGACCGGAGTTGACGGCGCAGTACCAGGGCTACGGCAGGATGTTCGAGCAGCTCTTCTCGCGTCAGCCGATCGCCGCCGAATTTCGTGTCTACAACGTGATGCACGGCGACTACCCCGCCGACAATGAAGTGTTTGATGCCTACCTTGTGACGGGCAGCAAGGCCGATTCGTTCGGTACCGATGCCTGGATCCAGACACTCAAGGCCTACTTGCTGAAACTGTACGAGCGTGGCGAGAAGCTGTTGGGTGTGTGTTTTGGCCATCAGTTGCTGGCGTTGACCCTGGGTGGCAAGGCCGAGCGGGCAGAGAAGGGCTGGGGCGTGGGCATCCATCGCTACTCGCTGGCGGCCCATGCGCCGTGGATGGACCCGGAGGTGTCGGAGCTGACCTTGCTGATCAGCCACCAGGACCAGGTCACCGAATTGCCGGAAGGCGCCACGGTCATTGCTTCAAGCGATTTCTGCCCGAATGCGGCGTACCACATTCGTGACCAGGTGCTGTGCTTCCAGGGCCACCCGGAGTTCGTGCACGACTACTCCCGCGCGCTGCTGGATGCCCGCCAGGAGTATTTGGGGGATGAGGTGTACCACAAGGCCGTGGCCAGCCTGGCCAGCGAGCACCAGGGCGACCTGGTTGGGGAGTGGATGATGCGCTTTATCCAGCAGCCGGCGAGTAAAGATAACGCAGCGTGATGACCGGGGGCTGCGGCGCAGCCCATCGCGGCACAAGGCCGCTCCTACAGATTGATCGTGATACCTTGTGGGAGCGGCCTTGTGTCGCGATGGGGCGCAAAGCGGCCCTGGCAATCTTAGAGCCAGCCAGACTTCTTGAAGCTGGCAAACAACCCCGTACACCCCAGCACGATCACCCCCAGTACCCCGAAATACCCATAGTGCCACCCCAGCTCCGGCATGTTCTGAAAGTTCATCCCGTAAATCCCGGCAATCGCCGTTGGGAACGCCAGGATCGCCGCCCAGGCCGCGAACTTGCGTTGCACGATGCTCTGCCGTGACGACTCCAGCAGCATGCCGATCTCGATGGTCTGGCTGGCGATGTCACGGATGCCGGCCAGGTCTTCCATCTGCCGCGTCACGTGGATCTGCACATCACGAAAGTACGGGCGCATGTTCTTGTCGATAAACGGGAAGCTCAGGCGCTGCAACTCCTCGCTCACTTCCACCATCGGCGCCACATAGCGGCGCAGGCGCAGGATGTCGCGACGCAGGCTGTGCAGGCGGCGGATGTCGTCTTCCTGCAAGGAACCGCCGAGCACGCTTTGTTCCAGCTCTTCGATCTCGCCATGAATGGCCTCGCTGACCGGCTGGTAGTTCTCGGTGACGAAGTCGAGCAGGGCGTACAGCACAAAGTCTTCACCGTGCTCCAGCAGCAGCGGCCGGGCCTCGCAGCGCTGGCGCACCAGGGCGTAGGACTTGGAGTGGCCATTTCGGCAGGTGATTATGTAGCCGTTGCCGGCAAAGATATGGGTTTCGATGAACTCCAGCTTGCCTTCGTGGCGCACTGGCGAATAGGTGACGATGAACAGCGCGTCGCCGAAAGTTTCCAGTTTGGGCCGGCTGTGCTTTTCCAGGGCGTCTTCGATGGCCAGTTCGTGCAGGTTGAACTGGCATTGCAGGTTGGCCAGCTCCTCGGCATTGGGCTCTTCCAGGCCGATCCACACAAAGTGCCCCGGCTTGCGCGCCCACTCGCTGCCTTCGTCGATGCTGATGTTGGTGACCTTTCTGCCGGCGCTGTACACCGCCGATGCCACGACTCGACCCATGGTTGCCCGCTTATTCCGGTTGAACACGGGGTACAGCTTGGGCCGTAGCCGGCCCAAGAGCAACCCGCTTCAGGCCAGCTCGTGTTCCATGCGGTCGATGCATTGCTGCATCTGCACCCGGCACTGCTCGATCAGCGCCGGAATGTCCTTTTGAGTCATGCCGGTGGTGGCAATGGGCGGCAGCGAGCGCACCACCACCGTGCGCTGGCGCCAGCTGTTCAGGTTCATGCGCGTGGCGTAGCGGCTGACGCACACCGGCACAATCGGCACACCTGCCTCGATGGCCATGTGGAACGCGCCTTTCTTGAAGGGCAGCAAGTGTTCGCCAGGGTTACGCGTGCCTTCGGGGAATACCCAGATCGAGGTGTCATCCTGCAGCACGCGGGTGGTTTCCTGCAGCGCCTTGCGGGCCTGGTAGCTGTTCTTGCGGTCGATCAGCACGTTGCCGCCCAGCCAGAACAGCTGGCCGAACAGCGGCACCCAGCCCAAGCTCTTCTTGCCGATGGCCACGGTGCGTCGTGGCACCGCCTGGCCCACCACGAACAGGTCGTAGTTGGATTGGTGGTTGGCGATGATTACGCAACCGGGGGGCTGGTCCCACAGCGGGCCGACTTCGGCCTTGACCTTGATGCGCATCAGCCAGGTGGCCGGCCGGCTGTAGAGGTGGGCGAATACCCGGCTGTTGTCGGGGTTGAAAGGGCGGCACAGGCCAATGACCAGGCCCACGACGCCAACCACAAGGAAATGCAGCGCCAGCAGAAGCATGCGCAAGGAATAAAGCATGGTACGACTCACACCAGACGGTCGCCGGAGTGTACGGGTGTGCACTGGTTCGGGCAAATTCAGGTGCTGCGCCCACTTTCCCTGTAGGAGCGTGAGCGCAGGGGTGAGTCGATTATCAGCCCATATGGTGCTGGTCCAGCTCGATCGCCTTGTCCAGCGCCTCCAGCAGGCCTTTGCGCACTTTCAGCTTGGTGTTCTTGTGCGCCAGCATGTTCAGCTTCTTCAATTCACGCGCCGCCGTCAGTGCCGCTTCTTGCAGTTGCTCAGCCGGCACCACCTTGTCGAGGAAGCCGGCATCAACCGCCGCGTGCGGGTCGAACACCTCGGCGTTGATCACCGACCGGTGGAAAGCTGAGCGGCGCAGGCGGTCGCGGGCCAGTTCGATACCGGCATGGTGCATGGTCATGCCGATCTGCACTTCGTTCAGGCACACCTTGTACGGGCCTTCGACGCCAATGCGGTAATCGGCCGATAGCAGCAGGAAGGCACCCTTCGCCACGGCATTGCCCGGGCAGGCAACCACCACCGGGAACGGGTGCGACAGCAGGCGGCGGGCGAGGGTGGAGCCGGCAGTGACCAGGCTGATGGCCTCTTTCGGGCCGCTGGTCATCACCTTGAGGTCGTAACCACCCGACAGGATGCCTGGCTGCCCGGTGATGATCACCACTGCACGGTCTTCGATCGCGCGGTCGAGCGCGGCGTTGAAGGCGGTGATGACGTCTGGCGAGATGGCGTTGACCTTGCCGTTGTTCAGGGTCAGGGTGGCGATGCCGTCTTCGGCGTGGTAGGTAATCAGCTCGCTCATGGCAGAGTCCTTTTGTTGGCGTGGCGACGACGTTACCCAGCGCCAGAGGCCAGGTAAAGCAGCAAGGCTGACTGGTCGGTCAGTGTTCACCGCGGTCCAAATGCAAATACATGAAAAATTTGAAAAAAGTGCTTGCCAAAGGGAATGTCTTTCACTAAATTAGCGCACCTCGACGGGCCGCAAGGCTTGAAGAGAAACGGTGAAGTGTCCGAGTGGTCGAAGGAGCACGCCTGGAAAGTGTGTATACGAGAAATCGTATCAAGGGTTCAAATCCCTTCTTCACCGCCACATTCTACGAAGAGCCCCCGCGCTGAAAAGCACGGGGGCTTTTTGTTTTCAGGGCCATTGGGGCCGCTTTGCGGCCCATTCGCAGCGCAAGGCTGCTCCTACAGGAGGGCGCGAGCCTTGCAACTGGCGCAGTCCCTTGTAGGAGCAGCCTCGTGCTGCGAATGGGCTGCAAAGCAGCCCCAACAAACCTAGAAGCTGACGGAGGCCGACAGCCGAGCCGTGCGTGGCGCGCCCTGGAACAGGTAATTATCCCCCAGGTAATCCCCCACATCGCGCCAATAGCGTTTGTCGAACACGTTATCTACGGTCAGGCGCAGCACCGTGTCATACCCGCCAATGCGCGTACGATACCGGCTCCCTACCTCGAACACGGTATACCCGCCAACCTCCACATTGCCCGCCTGGCTCGCATACTTGCTGGCGCTGTAACGCGCCCCGCCCAACAGTGCCAAGCCCGGTACCGGCAGCGAGTATTGCGCGTGCAGTGCTGCCCGGAACTTGGGCACGTTGATCGCCTGGTGCCCTTCATAGGCATCGGTACCGCTGTTTTTCACCCGCGCACGAATGGCTGCGGCGCTGGCCTGCACTTGCAGGTTCTGGCTCACCCAGCCGCTGGCGCCCAGCTCCAGGCCGGTGTTTTTCTGCTGGCCCTGCTGTACGTAGGTGAAGTTGCCAGCACCGTCCGGGCGTGCGTACTGGTAGGCCTGGCGGATCTGGAACAGCGCGGCGCTGAAGCTCACGCCTTGCCAGTCGTGCTTGAGGCCAAGTTCCAGTTGGTGCGAAGTCGTGGGCGCGAGGATTTCGGCGGCGTTGCTGGCAAACCAGGGTGCCGTGCCGCCGGCAGACAGGCCCTTGGCGTAGCTGGCGTATAGCGTGGTGTCTGGCTGCGGCTTGTAGATAAGTGCAGCATTGGGCAGTAACTCGTATTGGCGGGTATGGCGCCCGGCAACACCGTTCTCGTCCCAGGTCTTTTCATCCAGGCGCACTTCACGGGCGCCCAGCACGGTCTGCCACTGGTCGTTGAAGCTGATGCGGTCGCTGACGAACAAGCCGTACTGACGGCTGTCCAGTCGGCGTTCGCTGGCGCCGACGGGTTTGTCGGACGGCTCGAAGGCAGGGGCCCCGGTGTAGATGTTGCCGGTGCCAAGCCACTCGTTGTAGTACGGGCGCTGATCCAGCGTGCGTCGCTGCGCACTGGTGCCCATGGTCAGTTCATGCCCCACGCCCAGCGCATCGAAGTGCCCGTTGAGCATGGCCTGTGCTTCATCGGTGCGGCGGGTGTCGTCGGGGCTGCGGAAGTCGTAGATGTCGTAGTCGCCATTGCTGCCAAAGAACGCGCCCTCGCTCGAACCCCAGGCAAAGGCGCTGTAATCGTCGATCACCACCTTGCTGCGCGAGGCACTCAAGGTGCCGGTCCAGGCCTCGTTGAAGCGGTACTCGAAGCGCCCGCCCAGGTTCAGCGAGTCGTTTTGCACGGGCTTTGCCCAATCCTGGTAAGCCAGGCGGTCGTCCGGGTCGATGCCGTGGGGCACTTCGGTGCCACCCAGCAGTTGGTAACCCGGCACCGAGCGCTGCTCGCGGTGCTGGTATTCGGCATCCAGCTGCAGGGTGGCATCCGGGCTGATCTGCCAGTCGAATGCCAGCGAAGCGAAGTCGCGTTTGCCATCTGCGTGGTCGACGTAGGAGCGGATGTCTTCATGGGCGAGGTTGGCGCGCAGGCCGAACTGTTTTTCGCTGCCAAACCAGCCACCCAGGTCGGTGGCCAGGTAGCGTTCGCCTTGTTCGTTGGTCGACACCGTCACGCTGCGCACATCCTCGGCGCGCTTGGTTACGTAGTTGATCAGGCCGCCCGGCTCCGACACACCGCTTTGCAGCCCCGACAAGCCCTTTAGCAGCTCCACCTGCTGCTTGTTCTCCAAAGCCACGTTCTGCTCGCCGGCGATGGTCTGGCCGTTGATGCGGTAGCTGCTGGCGGCATTCAGCTCGAAGCCTCGGACGTTGAAGTTTTCGTAGTAGCCGATGGGGGCGTAGCTTTCGCCAACCGAGGCATCGCTTTGCAGCACTTCGCTGAGCTTGCGCACCTGGCGGTCTTCCAGCAGTTGCTGGCTGAACACGCTGATGGCGGCCGGGGTATCAAGCAAGGGCGCGGGCTGGAAGCTGCCCACCGCTGCCTGGCGAGCCTGGTAGCCGTCATTGGCATAGGTGTCGGACACCTGCAGTGGGGCCAGCACCACGCTGTCTTCGGCGAGCACATGGGGGCAATGCAGGGCCAGGCCCAGGCTGAGCAGGCTCAGGGGCAGGCGGGGGTGACACGGGGGCATGCGGGGCTCCTGGATGGGCACAGGCCATGAAAAAGGCGGCATCTTAGCAGCCGCCTTCAGCATAAAACGATCCAGGCCCCGCGATATTCAGCCCTGGTTGGCGGGGCGCTTGTGCTGGCGCCAGCTGTCATCGATCTTCGACCAGGTCTTGCCGTCGGTAATGGCCATGAGCTTGCGCCCATCCTTGAAGGTGGCCAGGAAGGTGGCTTCTTGCTCCTTGCCGCCTAGCCACAGCCCGGCAAGCAGCCCCACCGGCCCGGCCACCAGGGCCCCGGCGACGCCCCAGCCCAGGGCGCTGCCCAGGCTGCGGTTGGTTTCGAGGCTGGCCAGCCTGAGGTCGCTGATGCGGGACAGGGAAATCCGCTCACCCGGGGAAGGGCTACGCGGGGTCTTGAGTGTGAGCGATCCATTGCGATACTCGCCTTCACCTTGCAAGAAATCGCCGGATTGCACCGTGAGTCTTGTCATAACGTCGTCCTGTCGGGAAAGGGCATTGACCAGCGCCTAATGAGCGCTGCCCGGCCAGGCAAGTCAACGACCATGCGACGGAGGGTAGTGCGGTGCATTGTCGCCCACTGGGGTTACACGGTGGTTTTGCGGGCAGATACAAGCCACACCAGCAACGCCAGCCCGCCAATCACCAAGCCCGCCACCACAATGCCCATCCAGCCCTGGTGCTGGAACAATTGCGTGCCCAGCAACGACCCCAGCGCCCCGCCAATGAAGTAGCAGGTGATGTACCCGGCGTTCAGCCGCGTGCGTGCCTCGGGGCGCAGGGCGATCACCGCGTTCTGGTTGCTCACGTGCACCAGTTGCACCGCCAGGTCGAGCAACAGCACACCCAGCAGCAGGGCCAGCAACGAGTGCTCGGCAAAGCCCAGCGGCACCCACGACAGCAGCAACACCACCAGGCCCACGGTAGTACCCAGCGCGCCCTTGCCGCGGTCGGCCAGGCGCCCGGCCCAGTTGGCCGACAGCGCACCGGCCGCACCGGCCAGGCCGAACAGGCCGATCGCCGCATCCGAATAATGGTACGGGCCCTTGGTCAGCAGAAACGCCAGGGGCGTCCAGAACAGGGCGAACAGGCTGAACGCCAGCAGGCCGAGCAGCGAGCGCAGGCGCAGCACCGGTTCTTCAATAAACAGCCGGAACACCGAGCCTATCAGCGCCGGGTACTTCAGCCCGGCATGGCTGTGGTGCTGCGGCAGGTTGCGGTACAGCGCCACGGCGGTGATCGCCATCAGCACAGCGGCGAGCACGTAGATGCTGCGCCAGCCGCCCAGCTCGGCCATGAAGCCGGCAGCGGTACGTGCCAGCAGGATGCCCAGCAGCAGGCCGCTCATCAGCGTGCCGACTGCGCGCCCACGCTGATGCGGCTCGCTGAGGGCCGCAGCCATGGGCACGAGGATCTGCGCCACCACGGAGAACAACCCGGTCAGCGCCGTGCCGAGGAGCAGCCAAGGCAGGCTCGGCGCACAGGCACTGATCACCAGGCCCAGGGTAGCAATGGCGGTCATCACGGTGATCAGCCGGCGCTGCTCGAACAGGTCACCCAGTGGCGCCAGCAGCAACAGGCCGGCGCCATAGCTGAGCTGCGCGGCGATGACGATACTGCCGGCGCTGGCAGTGCTCAGGCCGAACTGCTGGGCGATGCTGTGCAGCAGCGGTTGGGCGTAGTAGTTGCTGGCCACGGCCAGGCCGGTGGCAGTGGCCATCAGCAGGATCATGGCGCGGCTGAGAGTGGGGGCGTTCATGGGGATCTCGTGGCGGGCAGTAGTCAAGCGGGGGAATTATC
Organism: Pseudomonas sp. SIMBA_068; assembly: GCF_046534705.1. Classification (NCBI taxonomy): domain Bacteria; kingdom Pseudomonadati; phylum Pseudomonadota; class Gammaproteobacteria; order Pseudomonadales; family Pseudomonadaceae; genus Pseudomonas; species Pseudomonas sp. SIMBA_068. Next base: position 125,694 of record NZ_JAWRYI010000008.1, on the reverse strand, counting down.
AAGAAGTATCAGGCATGACACCAATGTTTAGTTCTCAATCAACCATCCTGTTCTGGCCCCATCAGGAACACCACAGGTTCAAGGCCTGTGGTGTTCCTGATGGGGCCAGAACATGCAACCCATCAAATCAAGCTGCAAACCCGCCATCGATCGTCAAACTTGCCCCGGTGATATACCCCGCCTCCGGCCCCGTCAGGTACGCCACAAAGCTGGCAATCTCTTCCGGCTCGCCATACCGCCCAATCGCCATCAACGGGATCAGGCTCTCGGCAAACTCGCCGCTGGCGGGGTTCATGTCGGTGTCCACCGGCCCCGGCTGTACGTTGTTCACGGTAATGCCCTGTGGCCCCAGGTCACGCGCCATGCCACGGGTCAGGCCAACCAGCGCCGACTTGCTCATGGCGTAAGGCGCTCCACCGGCAAAGGGCATGCGCTCGGCGTTGGTACTGCCGATATTGATGATGCGTCCGCCCGGGCCCATGTAGCGCGCTGCGGCCTGGCTGGCGACAAACACGCTGCGCACGTTTACCGCCAGCATGCGGTCGAAGTCGGCCAGGTCGAATTCGGTCACCGGTGCCACCGTCAGCACACCGGCGTTGTTGACCAGGATATCCAGCCTGCCGAAGGCCTTCACGGCGTCATCCACTGCCAGTTGCACGGCGGCTGCGTCGGCGCTGTCGGCCCGCAGGGCCAGGGCTTTGCCACCGTTTTCGGTAATTTCGCGGGCCAGTTCTTCTGCCGGGCCTGCGGAGCTGGCATAGGTGAAGGCCACCTGCGCACCTTCGCGGGCCAGGCGCCGCACGATGGCTGCGCCTATGCCGCGGGAACCGCCCTGAACCAGGGCCACTTTGCCTTCGAGTGAAAGTTGCTTGGACATGCTGATCTCCTGCTGGAAGCCAGGCCGAAATGCCTTGGATGGGCAAAGTATCGGCGCTTGATTACCTGCTGATAAGATGGCAATCACTATCGGCAGAGTAAACCTTTGGTTGCTAATCATGGCCATGGAATCGTTCAACGCGTTGGAATGCTTCATCCGCAGTGCCGAAGTTGGCAGTTTTGCCGAGGCTGCCAGGCGCCTGAGCATTACGCCCGCCGCCGTGGGCAAGCATGTGGCCCAGCTGGAGGCGCGCCTGGGCGTGCGGTTGTTCCAGCGTAGTACCCGCAAGCTGACCCTGACGGAGGCGGGGCAGCGTTTTCTTGGCGAGGTCGGCGACAGCTTCCGCACTATCCAGTACGCCGTGGCCAACCTGGCCAGCGCCGAAGGCCAGCCAGCCGGGCTGTTGCGGGTGAGCATGGGCACGGTGTTCGGGCGTTTGTATGTGTTGCCTTTGCTGGGCGAGTTCTTGCGCCGCTACCCGGCCATTACCCCGGATTGGCATTTCGACAACCGCCAGGTCGACCTGATCGGCCAAGGCTTCGATGCAGCGATTGGCGGTGGTTTCGATCTGCCGCCGGGGGTGGTGGCGCGCAAGCTGACCCCGGCCCACCGGGTGCTGGTGGCAGCACCGGCCTACCTGGAGCGGCACGCACCGATCGACGACCCGCAGGTGCTGCAGCGGCACGATGGCATCCTGATCCGCTCACCGCAGACCGGGCGAGTCCGCTCGTGGCCGTTGACCAGCCGCTGGCAGGTGCAACAGCCGATGCAACTGCGCCAGGCGATGACCATGAGCGATTCGGACGCGGCTTGCGCGGTGGCGGAGCAGGGGCTGGGGATTGCCCTGGTGAGCCTGCCGTTTGCCGTGCCTTACTTGCAGGGTGGTCGGCTGCGGCGAGTGTTGCCGGACTGGTACGTGGATGACGGGCATATCAGCCTGTATTTTGCCGAGCACAAGCTGATGCCGGGCAAGACCCGGGCGTTCATCGATTTTGTGGTGGAGCAGTTTGCTGAACAGGGGTTGGCGGGGCGGTTCGATGCCGTGCAAGCCCTTTAGGTGTGTATTGCCTGTAGTGGCCCTATCGCCGGCAAGCCAGATCCCACGGGGACCCCGCAGTATTCCAGCCTGTGGTGAACCTGTGGGAGCTGGCTTGCCGGCGATAGGGCTCGATCAGGCAATACCGGTAATGAACAATGCCTGCGCCCCCAGGCTCACCTCATCATCCACCCGCTTGCCCATCAATTGCTGCCCCAGCGGTGAGCGCGGGGTGATCACGGTCACCAATTCATCCCCCTCGCCAATCTTCAACCCCGCCGCCTCAGGGCCGAGGAACAACCGGCGCTGCCCGCCAGCGTCATCTTCCAGGGTCACCAGGTTGCTGATCTGCACCCCGCGGGCCGGGTCATGGTCGCGCAGCAGCAATTGCTGGTAGATCAGCAGCGCCTGGCGGATTTCGGCGCTGCGGCGGGCCTGGCCGGTGGCCAGGTACGAAGCTTCCAGGCCCAGGGTGTCGTACTTGTTCTCGGCAATGTTCTCTTCGGCGGTGGCAGTTTCGTAGGCGCTTTGCGCCGCACGGGTCAGCACGTCGAGGTCATGCTCGAGGGTGGCGACGATCTGCGCCAGCAGGCGGGTCTTGTCCATGGTCAGTAGCAGAACTCCAGCACATTGGCCTGGCTTTTGTCGGTGGGGGCGGTACGGTTCTGCTGCATCCAGAACTGGCATTTGGGGCTGTTGAGGTTGCGCGGGTTGCCCTGGGCGGCCTCGGCGGCCTGTTGCAGTTCCTGTTTGCGCAGCATGTCCTTGTAGTGCTCGAACATCTCGGCCTGGGCGTCTTGTGCCGGGGCTGGCGCCGAGGGGGCGGCAGGCCGGTACACGCTGGGGGCCACGGCATGGGCCAGCGGCTGCACCTGCTGTGGCCACAGTTGCAGCGCCAGCCACAGGCTTGCGGCAATGGCCACGGCGCCCAGCCACAGGCCAAAGGCAACGCATACAATCAACGGCAGCGGCTTGAGGGTGATTTTCAGTTCACGGTGGCGGGCCATGGCAGCCTCCTGGCAGGGTAGGTCGGGTGCATTGTCGCATGCGCTTGGGCATTTTTCCGTGCGGGTGCTTTTGTCGGCGACAATTTATCCGCAGAATTCGCGGTTTTTGCACCAGAACGGGAGGGGCGCATGAAAGCCACCTGGGACATTTTCTGCAGTGTCGTCGACAACTACGGCGATATCGGTGTGACCTGGCGCCTGGCCCGGCAACTGGTGGCTGAGCATGGCTTGGCGGTACGCCTGTGGGTAGACGACCTGCAAGCATTCACGCCCATGTGCCCAGGGGCGGATGCCAGCGCTGCGCAGCAGTGGCAGCACGGTGTGGATGTGCGTCAGTGGCCGGCGGCCTGGCTGCCGGTGGCACCGGCGGATGTGGTGATCGGTGCCTTCGCCTGCCAGTTGCCGGCGGCTTACGTAGAGGCAATGCGTGCCCGCGCCACGCCGCCGCTGTGGCTGAACCTTGAATACCTCAGCGCCGAGGACTGGGTGGAGGGCTGCCATGGCTTGCCTTCGCCGCAGCCCAACGGCCTGCGCAAGGTGTTTTTCTTCCCCGGCTTTACCGAGAAAACCGGCGGGCTGCTGCGCGAGGGCTCGCTGCTGGCGCGGCGCGACGCGTTCCAGCAATCGGCCGAGGCACGCCAGTCGTTTCTGCAGGGGCTTGGTGTAGAGCCCGAGCAGGGGGCATTGCTGCTCTCGCTGTTTGCCTACGAAAACCCGCAATTGGCCAGTTGGCTCGATGCCCTGGCCACAGGCGCGCAACCGTGCCACCTGATGGTGCCCCAAGGGCGCATCGTCGCGGGGCTGAGCCAGTGGCTTGGCGAGGCGCCGCTGCCAGTGGGCAGCGTGCGCCAGCGCGGGGCGCTGACCGTGCAGGTGCTGCCTTTCGTCAGCCAGGACGACTTCGACCGGCTGTTGTGGAGTTGCGACTTCAACGCGGTGCGCGGCGAGGACTCGTTCTTGCGTGCGCAGTGGGCCGGGCAGCCGATGCTGTGGCACATCTATGTGCAGGACGAGAACGCCCACTGGGAAAAGCTCGAAGCGTTTCTGGCGCATTATCGACGCGGCCTGTCAGATGAAGCCGATGCCGCCCTGCTGGGCCTGTGGCGTGCCTGGAACATGGACCGTGACATGGGCCAGGCGTGGCAGGCAGCCCGCCAGCACTGGCCAGAACTGCAACGGCATGCCCGGCTGTGGGCGGTTCGACAGGCCGCTCAGCTGGACCTTGCCACAGCGCTAGTACACTTTTACCGAAATTCGCTATGATACGCGGCCTCGATTTTTATAAATCCATCCAGATTCGGATACTTCGTAATGAAAACTGGTAAAGAGCTGAAACCCGGTACCGTCCTGCGGATCGACAACGACCCGTGGCTGGTTCAAAAAGCTGAGTTCACCAAGTCGGGCCGTAACAGCGCGATCATGAAGACCAAGCTGAAAAACCTGCTGACCGGCTACAAGACCGAAACCGTATACGGTGCGGACGACAAGCTGGACGACGTGATCCTGGATCGCAAAGAAGCGACCCTGTCGTTCATCAGCGGTGACTCGTACACCTTCATGGACACCACCGACTACACCATGTACGAGCTGAACGCCGAGGACATCGAAGCCGTTCTGCCGTTCATCGAAGAAGGCATGGAAGACATCTGCGAAGCCGTGTTCTTCGAAGGCCGTCTGGTATCGGTTGAACTGCCGACCACCATCAGCCGTCAGGTTGTCTACACCGAGAACGCTGCTCGCGGCGACACCTCGGGCAAGGTCATGAAGCCTGCCAAACTGAAGAACGGTACCGAACTCCAGGTTGCCGACTTCATCAACATCGACGAGTGGATCGACATCGACACTCGCGAAGGTGGCGTGTACAAGGGCCGTTCCAAGAAGTAATCCTTCTTGCAATGAGCACAAAAAACCCGGCCTCGGCCGGGTTTTTTGTGCCTGTGTTTTCGCCAGTTCTCGATGCTTGCTCTGACGGGAGCAACTGTCTTGCACCATGACCCATGGCTAACTCAGCACCCTGTAGGAGCAGCCTTGTGCTGCGAAGAGGCCATTGCAGCCGAGATGATCTTTAGCCCTACCGGCCCCTTCGCAGCACAAGGCTGCTCCTACAGGGAATCGCGCAAACCGTCAGATTTACCGCCTTAGACGGTTACGTGCAGGCGCACATCCACGTTCCCGCGTGTGGCATTGGAGTAAGGGCACACCTGATGCGCCTTCTCCACCAGCCCTTCGGCATCGGCCTGGGCCAAGCCCGGCAGGCTGATGTGCAGGTCGATGTCCAGGCCGAAACCGCCCGGGATCTGGCCAATGCCCACCTTGGCGATGATCGAGGCATCGGCCGGCAGGGCTTTTTTCTCTTGCCCGGCTACAAATTTGAGGGCGCCGATGAAGCACGCCGAGTAACCGGCGGCGAACAGTTGCTCGGGATTGGTGCCGTCACCGCCAGCGCCGCCCAGTTCCTTGGGGGTGCTCAGGCTGACGACCAGCTTGCCGTCGCTGGACTTGGATTTGCCGTCGCGCCCACCGGTGGAGGTAGCTTCTGCGATGTACAGCGGAGTGACCTTTTGCATCTTGAGCCTCGCTAATGTGCTGTGCGCTCCCGGTTGAAGGAGGGCGCGGGTTGGTGTGGGACTTAAATTAGCGCGCAATTAATTAGCGCGCAAGATAAATCATTACCGCTCGTCCGAACGGCCATTGCACAGCATAGCTGTCAGAGGTTTTTCTGCAGGTTCTCGCGCAGGTTCAGCAGGTCGGCTTGCAGTTGCTGCAACTGCTCCAGGCTGCGCCCGCTGGCCTTGAGGATGCACGGCGGCACTGCTTTGGCTTGCTGTTGCAGGGCGCGGCCCTTGTCGGTCAGTTGCACCATCACCACCCGTTCGTCTTCCCGGCTGCGGTTACGCTGCAGCAGGCCTTCGCTTTCCAGGCGCTTGAGCAGCGGGGTGAGCGAGCCCGGGTCGGTCAGCAGGTGCTGGCTGATTTCGCCCACGGTCAGGTCGTCGCGCTCCCACAGCACCAGCATGGCCAGGTACTGCGGGTAGGTCAGGCCCAGGGCCTGCAGCAGCGGTTTGTAGACTTTGGTCATCAGCAACGAGGTGGAGTGCAGGGCGAAGCAGACCTGGTTGTCCAGCAGCAGCTCGTCACAGGAGGCTTGGGTGTCGGCGTTCATGCAGGTCCTTGAAATTGATCAATGGGGAATTCTGGCACGCTTGTTTTTAGTGCGCGCATTACTCGCGCAGTTCACTGCGCAAGGCCAGGTCCCAGGGTGGAATCGGGCTGAAGCGGCTCTTGAGGAATTCGAGCAGCAAACGGCTGCGAGAGTTCGTTTCATGTTCCAGGCGTAGCGCATAAATGCCGCTGGTCTCGGCTTCGGGCAGGCCGCCGTCGCAAAACAGCGGCACCAGCTCGCCCCGCAGCAGGTATTCGCTGATCAGCCAGGTGGGCAGGTGGGCAACACCTAAGCCGGCGAGGGCGCCGAACAGCAGGGTTTCGGCATTGTTGGCGGCCATGCGCATGCGCGCGGGGCGGTACAGGCGGTTTTGCCCGGCCACGTTGAAGCGCCAGGCGAACGGCGGTGCCAGGCCGTCCCAGTCCAGGCCGTCGTGCCCGGGCAGTTCGCTGGGGCATGTGGGCACACCGCGGCTGGCCAGGTAGGCCGGGCTGGCACAGGCGATGCGCACCATGTAGGCCAGTGGCGTGGCGACCAGCCGGGTGTCGGCCAAGGGGCCGGCGCGCAGCACCAGGTCGACCTCGCCCAAGTGGCTGCCATGCAGGTCGACGAAGCTGTCGATCAGGCGCAGTTGCACGTCCAGGCCTGGGTAGGCCACCAGGAAGTCGGCGATGGCCGGGGCCAGGTGGCGACGGCCGAACGCGGCGGGGGCGTCGATGCGGATCAGGCCTTCAGGGGCGTTGCTCAGCGATACCGCCTCGGCCCGGGCCAGGCGCAGCTCCTCGATGATGCGCCTGGCCCGTTCGGCAAAGGCATTGCCGGCGGGTGTGGCGCGCACCGCGTGGGTGCTACGGGTGAACAGGCGGCTGCCGACGGCATTTTCCAGGTTATCGATGCGTCGGGCCACCGCGGACGGGGTCAGCGGATGGCGCCGGGCGGCGGCGGAAAAACTGCCGGTCTCCAGCACATCGAGGAACAGGCTCAACTGGTCGGTGAGGGTATCGGGGCTCATGGCTGCCTTGTTTTGCGAAAAACGCACAGCCATTGTGCGCTGCTGTGCGTTTCCCCGCCAGCACCCAGCCGTTAGCATGCTCGCATTATCTGTACAGGCGAACGAGGCCCTGATGATCGAGTGGTTGTTGTATATCGTGCTGGGCGCTGCCCTGGGCACCATGGGGGGCTTGTTCGGCATTGGTGGCGGGCTGATCGCGATTCCCGCGCTGGGTGTGCTGTTTGGCCTGGACCAGCAGTTGGCGCAGGGTACGGCGTTGGTGATGGTGGTGCCGAATGTGCTGCTGGCGTTATGGCGCTATCACCAGCGCAACCGCATCGAATTGCGTCATGCCTTGCCGTTGTCAGCGTGCAGTTTCCTGTTCGCCTGGCTGGGGTCGATCTGGGCCGTGGGGCTGGATGCGCACTCCATGCGCCTGGGCTTTGTCGGCTTTCTGGTGGCCTTGGCGGTGTGGAATGTGGCGCGGATGTTCATGAAAGTGTCGCCGCCCAGTGCCGAGCTGCGTCATGCCTGGCCATGGCTGGGCGTGCTGGGCAGCTTTGCCGGCACCATGGGCGGCTTGTTCGGTGTGGGCGGGGCGGTGGTGGCCACGCCGATCCTGACCAGTGTGTTCGGTACCACCCAGGTGGTGGCGCAGGGGCTTTCGCTGGCGCTGGCTGCGCCGAGTACCTTGGTGACGTTGGTGACCTATGGGGTGCACCACAGTGTTGACTGGGGCGTGGGGATTCCGCTGGCGGTGGGGGGCTTGCTCAGCATCAGCTGGGGGGTGAAGCTGGCCCATGCGTTGCCGGAAAAGGTGTTGCGGGCGATGTTCTGTGTGTTTTTGGTGGTGTGTGCGGTGATGCTGGGATTCAAGTTGTGAGATTTGGGGCCGCTTTGCGGCCCATCGCGACACAAGGCCGCTCCCACACGGTAATTACTTGAACCCTTCGATGATGTAACCGGCCATGCAGTCGGTAATTGGCGAAGGGTTCTGCGTACTGCGTACCAGCATCACATTGGCCACCGGCAGCTGCGGCAGGCCGTCCTGTTCACCCAGTATGCGGATGTTCCCGGTAATCAGGCTTTGCAGCTGCGCCGTCACGGCCAACCCTGCCGTGACAATGGCAAAGATCGCGGCCAGGCTGGGGCTGGTATAGGCAATGCGGTAGTCGATACCTTGTGCTTCCAGGGCATTGCAGGTCCAGGCCCGGCAGAAGCAGTCGGTGTTGAACAGCGCCACCGGCATCGGTCGCTGTTCCTGTGGGCAAAAACCTTCGGCGGCGGCCCATACCAGGCGCTCCTGGCGCAGCAGTTGGCCAACCTCGTTACCTGGCTCGCGGGTGACGATGGTCAGGTCCAGGTCCTGGCGCAGCATCAGTTGCTTGGACGAATCGCAATGCACCTCTACCTGCACCAACGGGTAGGCCTGTGCAAAGCTCGACAAGATGGTCGGCAGAAAACGCATGGCATAGTCGTCGGGCGTGCCAATGCGCACCAGCCCGACCATGTGCGGCATACGCAGGGTGTTGAACACCTCGCCATGCAACTTGAGGATGCGCCGTGCATAGCCCAGCAGCACCTGGCCCTCGGCGGTCAGGCGTACCTGGCGGCCGTCGCGCTCGAACAGCTGGCGCTGCAGGATGTCTTCTTCGAGGCGTTTCATTTGCATGCTCACCGCCGACTGGGTGCGGTTGACCACTTCGCCGGCGCGGGTGAAACCGCCTTGCTCGGCAATGGCGACGAAGGTGCGCAAAACGTCCGCATCGAGGCTCTGGTACTGGGACATTGCATCAATCTCCGAGATGCATGGCATCAGAAACATTCGTTGGATTGATCTTAAGCCCGGCGCGAGACTGAGGCCATCCAACACGGAGGGCTTCACGATGAAAGGTCATGTCAGCAGCACCCAGCAACCTGCCTTTTCCCTGAACCACCTGTGGCATGCGGCCCTGCAACGCCCGGCGCGCTGGCTGCAGCTGTACCGCCAGCGCCAGGAGCTTGCCAGCCTCAGCGATGCAACCTTGCACGACCTGGGGTTGAGTCGGGCGGATATCCAGCAAGAGGCCGAGCGGCATTTCTGGGATGATCCGCTGAGGAAGTGAGTGAGGGCCGGGGCGCCTGGCCTCTCAAGGCATGCGCCCCAGCCTCACCGCCGTACCTGCTTCAACGTCTCGGCAATCAAAAACGCCAGCTCCAGCGACTGATCGGCATTCATCCGCGGGTCACAATGGGTGTGATACCGGTCAGACAACGCATCTTCGGTGATCGGCCGGGCGCCGCCGATGCATTCGGTGACGTTCTGCCCGGTCATCTCGATATGAATGCCGCCGGCATGGCTGCCCTCTGCCTGGTGCACCTGGAAGAACTGCTTCACCTCATCGAGGATTTGCGCAAAGTCGCGGGTCTTGTAGCCGCTGCTGGCCTTGATGGTGTTGCCGTGCATCGGGTCGGAGCTCCACAGCACCTTGCGCCCCTCGCGCTCGACGGTGCGGATCAGCCCCGGCAGGTGGTCGCCAACCTTGCTCGCGCCCATGCGCACGATCAGGTTCAGGCGCCCGGCGTCGTTGGCCGGGTTCAGCGTGTCGATCAGGCGGATCAGCTCTTCGGGGTTCATGCTGGGGCCAACCTTGACCCCGATCGGGTTGTGCACCCCACGCAAAAACTCCACGTGGGCGCCGTCGAGCTGGCGGGTGCGGTCGCCGATCCACAGCATGTGCGCCGAGCAGTCGTAGTAGTCGCCGGTCAGGCTGTCCTGGCGCACGAAGGCTTCTTCATAGTTGAGCAGCAGCGCTTCGTGGGCAGTGAAAAAGCTGGTTTCGCGCAGTTGCGGCGCGCTGTCCAGGCCGCAGGCACGCATGAATGCCAGGGTTTCGTCGATGCGGTTGGCCAGTTGGTGGTACTTGTCGGCCAGCGCCGAGTTGGCGATGAAGTCCAGGTTCCACTTGTGCACCTGGTGCAGGTCGGCAAACCCGCCCTGGGCGAAGGCGCGCAGCAGGTTGAGGCTGGCAGTGGACTGGTGGTAGGCCTGCAGCAGGCGGTCCGGGTCGGGGATGCGGCTTTTCGGGTCGAAGCCGATGCCGTTGACGATGTCGCCGCGGTAGGCGGGCAGGGTGATGTCGCCAATGGTTTCATCGCCCGAGGAGCGTGGTTTGGCAAACTGCCCGGCCATGCGGCCGACCTTGACCACCGGGCAGCCGGCAGCAAAGGTCATGACGATGGCCATCTGCAATAGCACCTTGAAGGTGTCGCGGATTTTTGCCGCAGAGAACTCGGCGAAGCTCTCGGCGCAGTCGCCCCCTTGCAACAGGAAGGCGCGGCCTTCGGTAACCTCGGCAAACTGCCTGCGCAGTTCGCGCGCCTCGCCCGCGAACACCAGCGGCGGGTAGCTGGCCAGGGTCTGTTCGACCTTCAGCAGGTGCGCGGCATCGGGGTAGGTCGGTTGCTGCTGGATCGGCAGTGCGCGCCAGCTGTCAGGGCTCCACGGTTGGTTCATCTCGGGCTCGGTCTTGTAGGTTATAGGCTATAGGCCATGGTAACAGTTGGCGCTGCGCTTGTTGCATCAAGGGCGTTGACGGACAATGCGCGTTTTTGCGCGGGTAGGTGGTCAGCATGACGGCGGAACGGGAAGAGCGGCTACTGGCACGGGTAGAGGACGCTTTTGGCGTCATCAGCGTGTATGAAGTAGACGACTACCGCTTTCTGGAATTCGGCGATGCCATCGAGCAGAGCTGCGTGTTCACGGCCGACCCCAGCTGGCTGGAGTACGACTACACCCGCGCCATGTTGGTGGGGGCGCTGTGCCATGAACAGCCGGAGAGCGCGTTGTTTCTCGGCCTGGGTGCCGGCACGCTGACCCAGGCGTGCATGAAGTTTCTGCCCCTTGAAGACATCGAGGCCATCGAACTGCGCCCGGACGTACCGCGCCTGGCCATGGAACACCTGGGCCTGGATGACGACCCTCGGTTGTACGTGCGCATCGGTGACGCCATTGAGTTGTTGCCCACGGCAGAAAAGGCTGACTTGTTGTTTGTCGACCTGTACACCGACCACGGGCCGGGCGTGGGGCACCTGGCGTGGAAGTTTCTGGAGAACTGCCAGCAACAGCTGAACCCGGGCGGCTGGCTGGTGATCAACCAGTGGGCCACCGACGACGGCAGGCCGCTGGGCGCAGCGTTGTTGCGCGGGCTGTACCACCGGCATTACTGGGAGCTGCCGGTGAAGGAGGGCAATGTGATCTTGCTGGTGCCGGCTGACCTGGAGCAGGCGCTGGACCTGGAGGGGTTGCGGGCCCGGGCCGAAGCGCTGGCGCCGCAGCTGGGTTATAGCCTGGAAGGGTTGATCAAAGAGATTCGGCCAGCTACCTGAGAGGCTGGCGCGGTCCCTGTAGGAGCGGCCTTGTGCCGCGAATGGGGTGCGAAGCGCCCCCAAGAATTTCAGCTTCGCCGCATACGTTGCCGGGGCCGCTCTGCGGCCCTTTCGCGACACAAGGTCGCTCCTACAGGGAATTATCGATTCAGCGTGGATTGATTGATGGCGCGGTAATTGCCTTGCACCCTGAAAAAATTCCTCACGGCTTCCACTATTTCGGGTATAGTACGCGCCGGTCTTTTAGCGGGCCGCAAAATCAGGTGGTGCAAATCCTCCGAGTCCAGCTTCGGCTGCACGTCCGCTAGGCGGACCTTCCCACGTTTTCTTTTTCAATCGTTTTCGCAAATCCCCGCCGCCAAAGCTGCCTGGGTGACCTGACGGTCTTTCAAGGCATGTGCAGCTTTGGAGCATGGGTCTTTGCGGATGCACCTAGAGGCAGACCCATGACCCAGGAAACCGGCGGCTTCGCCGCTCTCGATCTTAATCCGAACATTGTTGCTGCTGTTGTGGCTACCGGCTACGAAGAGCCGTCCGCCATTCAGCAACAATCGATCCCGATCATCCTCGCCGGTCACGACATGATCGGCCAGGCGCAGACTGGCACCGGCAAGACCGCTGCCTTTGCCCTGCCGATCCTCAACAAGATCGATGTGAGCAAGCGCGAACCGCAAGCCCTGATCCTGGCGCCAACCCGTGAGTTGGCGCTGCAAGTTGCTACCGCTTTCGAAACCTACGCCAAGCAGATGCCGGGCGTGAACGTGGTTGCCGTATACGGTGGTGCCCCGATGGGCCCACAGCTGCGTGCAATCCGCAACGGCGCGCAAATCGTCGTGGCCACCCCAGGCCGTCTGTGCGACCACCTGCGTCGTGACGAAAAAGTCCTGTCCACCGTGCAGTACCTGGTACTGGACGAAGCCGACGAGATGCTGAAGCTGGGCTTCATGGATGACCTCGAAGTGATCTTCGACGCAATCCCGGCTACCCGTCAGACCGTACTGTTCTCCGCTACCCTGCCGTCGTCGATCCGCTCGATCGCCGAACGTCACCTGCGCGAGCCCAAGCACGTCAAGATCCAGACCAAGACCCAGACCGTTACCGCGATCGACCAGGCCCACCTGATGGTCCACGCCGACCAGAAGATCCCGGCTGTGCTGCGTCTGCTGGAAGTGGAAGAGTTCGACGCGCTGATCGCCTTCGTGCGTACCAAGCAAGCCACCCTGGACCTGGCCGCCGCGCTGGAAGCCAAAGGCTACAAGGCTGCTGCGCTGAACGGTGACATTGCCCAGAACCAGCGTGAGCGCGTGATCGACTCGCTCAAGGATGGCCGCCTGGACATCGTCGTCGCCACCGACGTTGCTGCCCGTGGTCTGGACGTACCGCGCATCACTCACGTGTTCAACGTTGACATGCCGTACGACCCTGAGTCCTACGTGCACCGTATCGGCCGTACTGGCCGTGCCGGTCGCGAAGGCCGTGCGCTGCTGCTGGTCACCCCGCGTGAGCGCCGCATGCTGCAGGTGATCGAGCGTGTGACCGGGCAGAAAGTTGCCGAAGCCCGCCTGCCGAATGCCCAGGCCGTGCTGGATGCCCGCATCAAGAAGCTGACCTCGAGCCTGGCGCCGCTGGTAGCCGAAGCAGAAGCCACCCACGGCGAGCTGTTCGACCGCCTCACCACCGACCTGGGTTGCAGCGCGCGTGCCCTGGCTTCGGCCCTGCTGCGCAAAGCCACCAATGGCCAGGCGCTGGACCTGGCTGCGGTAGAGCGTGAGCAGCCGCTGGTGCCGGGCGTTGGTGCCCCGCGTGGTGAGCGCAGTGAGCGCCCTGACCGTGGCGAGCGTCCTGACCGTGGTGACCGCGAGCGCCGTGCGCCGCTGCCACTGGCCGAAGGCCGTGTACGTTGCCGTACCGCCCTGGGCGCTCGTGACGGTATCGCTGCCAAGAACCTGCTGGGCGCGATCCTCAACGAGGGTGGCCTGGCGCGTGACGCCATCGGCCGCATCCAGGTACGCGACAGCTTCAGCCTGGTCGAGCTGCCGGAAGATGGCCTCGAGAAGCTGCTGTCCAAGCTCAAGGACACCCGCGTGGCCGGCAAGCAGCTGAAGCTGCGCCGCTACCGCGAGGATTGATCCTGGCGCACTAAAAAAATCCCCGGCCTAGGTCGGGGATTTTTTTTGCCTGTGCAGGACCTGTGGGAGCGGGCAAGCCCGCGAAAAGGCCCTTCAGTCGAACTGATATATATCCATCCCCAGCGCCCCCAGGGTAAACCCCTGATGAACCACCCCAAACCTGCCCCCAGCCCCCAGGGCAAAGAACAGCGGCAGCAAATGCTCATCACTGGGGTGGTTACGCACGGCATGTGGCGCCTGCTTCCGGTAATCCAGCAATGCCGCCTGGTCATCTTCCTGCAGCCGCTCCACCACCCAATCCCTGAACGCCAGCGCCCACGGCTCGATCACATCCGGCCCTGCATGCCAGTCCAGTTCCCCAAGGTTATGGGTGATGCTGCCCGAACCTACCAGCAAGATGCCCTCGGCACGCAAGCTCGCCAGCGCCTGGCCCACCTTCACCTGCAGCGCCGGCCCCATGTGGCTGGGCAGGGAAACCTGCACAACGGGAATGCTTGCGTCCGGGTACATCAGCGACAGCGGTACCCAGGCGCCGTGGTCGAACGGTCGCTGAGCGTCCAGCCGGGCTGGCAGCCCCGCTGCCTTCAGCAACTCGCTGATCTGGCCTGCCAGGGCGGGCTCACCCGCCGCTGGGTACTGCACCGCGTACAAGGCCGGGGGAAAACCGTAGAAGTCGTGCCAGGTTTCTGGCTGTGCGCTGCTGGTCACCAGCAGCTCACGGCTCTCCCAGTGCGCCGACACCACCACGATGGCCTTGGGGCGTGGCAGGCTGTTGGCCAGCCCGGCCAAGGCCGGCCCGCTGGCACCGGGTTGCAGGGCGAGCATGGGGGAACCATGGGAGATGAACAGGCTGGGCAGCATGGCAAGGTCCTGAAGGTTAAGATGCACTCATCTTCGATCAGAAACTAATCGATAACCATCGCAAGTTTTACGCGATTTCTATCGGTTTACTCGATAAACAAGGAGCAACCATGGAGCCAGCGTTCTGGCACAAGCGGTGGGCCGACAACCAGATCGGCTTTCACCAGGGGCAGGTCAATTCGTACCTGCAGGCGCACTGGCCGGCACTGGGCCTGGCGCCTGGCAGCCGCGTGCTGGTGCCGCTGTGCGGCAAGAGCCTGGACTTGGCCTGGCTGGCCGGGCAGGGGTACCGCGTGTTGGGTGTGGAGCTGTCGCGGCGGGCGGTAGAGGATTTCTTCCGCGAGCACGGGCTTGAAGCCGAGGTGCAGCAGCGCGGGGACTTCGAAGTTTGGCGCAGTGGTGACGTGGAGCTGTGGTGTGGTGATTTCTTTGCGTTGCGTGCGCAGGATATCGGCGACTGCGTGGGGCTGTATGACCGGGCGGCGCTGATTGCGCTGCCGGCGCAAATGCGCGCGATGTACATGCAGGTGCTGACGGCTTTGCTGCCGGCGAATTGCCGGGGTTTGGTTGTGACCCTGGATTATGACCAGTCACTGCTGCCTGGGCCGCCGTTTTCAGTCGGGGACCCAGAGCTGCGGCAGGGGTTTGCAGGGTGGGAGCTGCATGAGCTGGAGGCGGTAGAGGTGATTCAGGAGAGCCCCAAGTTTGTGCAGGCCGGGGTTTCCAGCCTGTTGGAGCGGGTTTACCGGCTTGGCCGGTAATACGAAAAAGGGCGACCGAAGTCGCCCTTTCTGTATTACCCGATGGATCAACCGCGACGGCGCAGGGCCTCGATACGGTCTTCCAGTGGCGGGTGGCTCATCAGCAGCCCGGCCAGGCCGTGCTTGAGGCCACCGTTGATGCCAAAGGCCTTCATGGTGTCGGGCATGTGCACCGGCAGGCCTTGCTCCACACGCAGGCGCTGCAGCGCGCCGATCATGGCCGAGGTGCCGGCCAGCTGTGCACCGGCTTCGTCGGCGCGGTACTCGCGGCGGCGCGAGAACCACATCACGATCATGCTGGCCAGGATGCCCAGGATCAGCTCGGCAACGATGGTCGCCACGTAGTAGGCAATGCCCTGGCCCTCTTCGTTCTTGAAGATGACCTTGTCGACGAAGTTGCCGATGATGCGTGCGAAGAACATCACGAAGGTGTTCACCACGCCTTGCACCAGCGCCAGGGTGACCATGTCGCCGTTGGCTACGTGGCCGATCTCGTGGGCCAGCACTGCCCGCACTTCATCGGGCGAGAAGCGCTCCAGCAGGCCCTGGGACACGGCTACCAGCGCGTCGTTGCGGTTCCAGCCGGTGGCGAAGGCGTTGGCCTCGTACGCCGGGAAGATACCCACCTCGGGCATTTTGATGCCCGCTTCACGGGACAGCTCTTCGACCGTTTGCAGCAGCCACTGCTCGTGGCGGGTGCGCGGCTGGCTGATGATCTGGGTGCCGGTGGTCATCTTCGCCATCCACTTGGAGATGAACAGCGAGACGAGGGAGCCGGCAAAGCCGAACACGGCGCAGAACACCAGCAGGCTGCTGAGGTTCAGGTCGACCCCGTTGGCGGCCATGAACCCGTTGAAACCGAACAGGCTCAAGGTAATGCTTGCAACCAGCACCACCGCAAGGTTGGTGGCCACAAACAACAGAATGCGCATCATGGTTGTTACGTTCTCCTGACGGATGAATTGTCGCTGACTGCGGGGTATATAAGGGGCCTGTCGCGTGGATTCAATCGTGCGACTATTTCAAACTGTGTACGGCGGAGTATGGCAGAGGATGGCGCGGGGGCAGTGGGATAGAGCATTGCAGGATGTAAGAAACACCCTGTGGGATTGCAAGGGGCTGCTGTGCAGCCCATTCGCAGCGCAAGGCTGCTCCTACAGGAGAACGCGTACACCTGTAGGAGCAGCCTTGTGCTGCGAAGAGGCCATCATTTACTGCGAATAAGTCCGCAGGAAATTGCCGATCCGGCCAATCGCCGCTTCCAGGTCATCCACCCGCGGCAAGGTCACCACGCGGAAGTGGTCCGGCCACGGCCAGTTGAACGCCGTACCTTGTACGATCAGCAGCTTTTCCGACAGCAGCAGGTCAAGGGCGAACTTTTCGTCGTTGAGAATCGGGCACACCTTCGGGTCGATCCGGGGGAACGCATACAGCGCACCCATCGGCTTCACACAGCTTACGCCCGGGATGTCGTTGAGCAGCTCGTAGGTACGGTTGCGTTGCTCAAGCAGGCGGCCTGGCGGCAGCACCAGGTCGTTGATGCTCTGGTAGCCGCCCAGTGCGGTCTGGATGGCATGCTGGGCCGGCACGTTGGCGCACAGGCGCATGTTGGCCAGCATGTCGATGCCTTCGATGTAGCTTAGCGCGTGGTGCTTGGGCCCGGAGATGATCAGCCAGCCGGAACGGAAGCCCGCCACCCGATACGACTTGGACAGGCCGTTGAAGGTCAGGCACAGCAGGTCGGGGGCCAGCGAGGCGGTGCTGATGTGCACGGCTTCGTCGTACAGGATCTTGTCGTAGATCTCGTCGGAGAACACCACCAGGTTGTGCTGGCGGGCCAGCTCCAGCATGCCCAGCAGCAGCTCCCTGGAGTACACCGCGCCGGTCGGGTTGTTCGGGTTGATGATCACCAGGGCCTTGGTGTTCGGGGTGATCTTGGCCTTGATGTCTTCAAGGTCGGGGAACCAGTCGGCCTGTTCATCGCACAGGTAGTGCACCGGCTTGCCGCCAGCCAGGCTCACTGCGGCAGTCCACAGCGGGTAGTCGGGGGCCGGGATCAGCACTTCGTCGCCGTTGTTCAGCAGCGCCTGCATCGACATGACGATCAGCTCGGACACACCGTTACCGAGGTAGATGTCCTCGATGGTGACGCCTTCGATTTCCTTTTGCTGGCAGTACTGCATCACCGCCTTGCGTGCGCTGAACAGGCCTTTGGAGTCGCTGTAGCCCTGGGCGGTAGGCAGGTTGCGGATCACATCCTGGAGGATTTCATCAGGCGCCTCGAAGCCAAACGGCGCCGGGTTGCCGATGTTCAGCTTGAGGATGCGGTGGCCTTCCTCTTCCAGGCGCTTGGCGTGCTTGAGCACTGGGCCGCGAATGTCGTAGCAGACATTGGCGAGCTTGTTCGATTTGCTGAACTGCATGATGGGATCCCGATATGAGAAAACGCGCTACGCCCCGCCGAAAGGTTTGAAACGGCAGGAAGCGGGTGCCAGACTGAACGCCTGGCACACGAAGCCAACTAATATACGTGCCACCCGCGCCCCGGAAAAGACGGTGCGGGGTGAAATTCAGCCTGCCGAGGTTTCCACATGCAAAAGATCGAGAAAACCCTGGAACAATGGCGGTCGATGCTCGACCCCGAGCAGTACCAGGTATGCCGCCTCAAAGGCACTGAGCGGCCGTTCAGCGGCAAGTACAACAGCGAGCGCCGCGACGGTATCTACCACTGCATCTGTTGCAGCGCGAAACTGTTCGATGCGCAGACCAAGTTCGATTCCGGCTGCGGCTGGCCGAGCTTCTACGCGCCAATCGAAGACAGCGCGATGATCGAGATCCGTGACACCTCCCACGGCATGATCCGCACCGAAGTCACCTGCGCCCGCTGCGACGCGCACCTGGGCCACGTGTTCCCCGATGGCCCGCCACCAACTGGCCTGCGCTACTGTATCAACTCGGTGTGCATCGACTTGCGCCCGCGTGACTGACCGGAGCCCGAACATGGCTGGATCGATGCTGGACATCCCCTGCGTGACCCTGGGCGGCGAGCACAAGAAGCTCGGCGACTTCCCGGGCAAGGCGTTGCTGGTGGTCAATACCGCCAGCCAGTGCGGCTTTACCCCGCAGTACAAGGGCCTGGAACAACTGTGGCAGGCCTACCACGAACGTGGCCTGGTGGTGCTGGGCTTCCCGTGCAACCAGTTCGGCAAGCAGGAACCGGGCGATGCGCGAGACATTGCGCAGTTCTGCGAGCGCAACTTCGGCGTGAGCTTCCCGCTGTTTCGCAAGGTCGAGGTCAACGGCCCGGGCGCCCACCCGCTGTTCGTCGAGCTCAAGCAGCGCGCACCGGGCATTCTGGGCAGCCAGAAGATCAAGTGGAATTTCACCAAGTTTCTGGTCGACCCGGCCAGCGGCCAGGTGACGCGTTATGCCCCCACTACCAAGCCACAGGCCCTGGAAGCAGACATCGAGCGCCTGCTCAGCCGTTGAGCGGCACCCAGTGCTCGACCAGCGCCAGTAGCTCTTCGCGGCGGAACGGCTTGGCCAGGTAGTCGTTCATGCCCGCAGCCCGGCAGCGTTCGCGCTCCTCGGGCATGGCATTGGCGGTGAGCGCGACAATCGGCAGGTCGGGCCAGCGGCCGCTCTGGCGGATGCGCCGGCTGGCCTCGTAACCGTCCATCACCGGCATGTTGCAGTCCATCAGCACCAGGTCGAAGTCGTCCAGTTCCAGCAGCTCCAGGGCCTCGGCGCCCTGGGTGGCCAGTTGCACCTGGCAGCCGAGCTTGGCCAGCATGCCCTTGGCCACCAGCTGGTTCACCGGGTTGTCTTCCACCAGCAGAATCCGCGCACGGCCTGCCTCCAGGGTGATGGCCGGACTGGCCAGCGGGTGTTCGGGGTCGAAGCCTTGCAGGGTGCGGCGCAGGGTCTGGTACAGGGCGTTGCGCGCCAGCGGCCGGGCCAGTTGATGGAGCGGGGCGAGGGCGGCCGATTGCTCGCTGGGCAGGAAGTTACCGTAAGCGGTCACCAGCAGGATGGGGGTTTTCAGCGTTAGGCGCAGGTCGAACAGGCGGTCGACATCGTCGGTAATCAGCAGGTCCATCGCCGTGGCGTCCAGCGTCGCGCTGCTGTCATGCCGCTGGTAGGCCAGGCCCCAGGTGGGCAGCAGGCCCTGCAACAGTTCGTTAAGCCCGCTGCCTGCAGCGCTCAGGGCGGCTACGCGCCCGTGCAGCGGTACCGGGGCGATGGCTTCGGTGTGCTCGGCCAGCGGTAGTTCGGCGCTGAAACAGCTGCCAAACCCCGCTTCGGAGCGAATGCGCAAATGGCCTTGCATGGCCTTGCACAGGTTGCGCGTCAGGGCCAGGCCCAGGCCCGTGCCGCCGTACTGGCGGGTGATGCCGGCGCCGGCCTGGGTGAATGGCTGGAAGATCCGCGCCTGGGCCTCTTCGGGTATGCCGATGCCGGTGTCGCGCACCTCCAGGCGCACGCCGCCGACGATGCTCACCAGGCGCACATCGACACGGCCAAAGCGGGTGAACTTCAACGCGTTGGACAGCAGGTTGCTGACGATCTGCCGCACCCGCGTGGGGTCACCAAGCACACTGCTGGGGAAGTCACGGGCAATCAGGCAGGTCAGTTCCACGCTCTGTGCGGTGTTCTGCGACAGCAGGTTGGCGGTGTCTTCCACCATCGAACCCATGTCGAACGGGATGCGTTCCAGCTCCAGCTGGCCCGCATCGAACTTGGACAGGTCGAGGATATCGTTCAGCAGCTCCACCAGCACCTTGCCCGAGTCGTGGGCAATCGCCAGTTGCTGGCGCTGCTCGCTGGGCAGCGGGCTGTCCAGGGCCAGTGCGATCATGCCGAGCATGCCGTTGAGCGGGGTGCGGATTTCGTGACTCATGTTGGCCAAAAAGGCAGCACGCGCCTGGGCCATGTCCAGTGCGCGGCGGCGCGCTTGTTCCAGCTCCTGGTTGGACAGGCTCAGGCTGCTGTTGCTGGCCTTCAGTTCGTTGGTGCGTGCCGAGACGATGTCTTCCAGTTCGTTCAGGTACTGGGTAAGGCGGTTTTCGGCGGTACGCCGCTGCTCGATCTCGGTGGCCATGCTGACGAACTGCTGGTTGGCGACTTTCACCAGCACGCCGATTTCGTCGTTTTCGTGGCCGTGTGGGCAGTCCAGGCGGGTTTGCCGGGGTTTGCGCGGGTCGCTGCCGCTGAGCGCGCCGATCACCGTGACCAGCGGTTTGGTCAGCATCATGTAGAACAGCGCCAGCAGGATGCCAGTCAGCACCAGGCTGCGGGCAAAACCGTTCAGCAGGGTGATGCCGGCGCGGTCGAGAAAGCGGCTGCCGAAGGCAAAGGTGTCGACGTCCAGGTACAGCGTGCCCAGGTATTCCTCCGGCATGTGCGTCAGGTACAGGCGTGCCTTGAACTGACGCTGCTCACCAAACAGGAAGTCGCTCAGCGGCCGGTAGCGGTCCTGCAGCCTGGGCCGCTCGACATCGGCCAGCACTGTTTCGTTGTTGTCGATCAGCCGTGCACGGATGACGGCCGGCGACTGCAACAGGCCGCGGGTCAGCTCCAGCGCCAGCTCCGAGTCGATGTTGTAGGCGATGCGCGAGGCCGGGTTGTGGCTGATTTGCAGCAACGCGTTCACTTCACGGTTGATGGACGCGTCTTCGCTGGCATAATCGATGCCGATCTGGATGAGACTGAGCAATGTTCCCAGGATGAAGCCGACCAGGACTGTCAGCCGGGCTTGCTTGTATGACAGGCGATTGGTGAACTTGATATCCATGAGTCCCGAGCCGGTTTTCACGTTCCTTGCGCTGCGCAAGCATAGCCGAATAGCCCCGGCTGCTGGCGGGTCTGTCTGTTCATTTCAGTTGATCTCCAAGCGGGGACCGCTCTGCGCCCCAAAACTGAAATTGTTAGGAGTCGTCATGGACGCTCGCTTGATTGCTTTTCTGGACCGCGCCGAATCGGTACTGGCGCGCCTTGAGCCCTTGTTGCCCGCACAACGCCCGAACATCGACTGGGGCACCACCTTGGCCGCCCGCTGGCAGCGCGATGGCCGCAGCGGCTACCTGCTGCCGCTGGAAGTCAGCCTGGACATCCGCCTGAGCGACCTGATAGGCGTCGACAAACAGCGCGACCAGCTGGGCCGCAACACCCACCAGTTCATCAACGGCCTGCCAGCCAACCACGCGCTGCTGTGGGGCTCGCGCGGTACCGGCAAGTCGTCGCTGGTGCGCGCCTTGCTCGCCGAACATGCCAGCGCCGGCCTGCGCCTGATCGAAATCGAACGTGACCACCTGGCCGACCTGCCGCGGGTGGTCGAGCAGCTGCAGAAGCTGCCGCAACGCTTCATCCTGTTCTGCGACGACCTGTCGTTCGAAGCCGGGGAGGGCGATTACCGGGTGCTCAAGAGTGTGCTTGACGGCTCGCTGGAGCAGGCCCCGGACAACGTGCTGCTGTACGCCACCTCCAACCGCCGCCACCTGGTGCCCGAGAAGGAAAGCGACAACGAGAACTGGAAGCGTGTGGACGGCGAACTGCACCCCAGCGAAGCGGTGGAGGACAAGATTGCCCTGTCGGACCGTTTTGGCCTGTGGCTGTCGTTCTACCCGTTTACCCAGGACCACTTCCTGAATGTGGTTGAGCACTGGATCGGCCAGTTGGCAAAACCTGCCGGCCTTGCCTGGCAGCGCTCCGAAGAACTCGACATCCTCGCCGTGCGCTGGGCCACCGGCCGCGGTAACCGTAATGGCCGTTGTGCCTATCAGTTCGCCCGCTACTGGGTCGGGCTGCAATTGCTGGAGCAAAAGTAAATGATCGACCTCAATGCCAGTGGCGCAGGCCTGGACGGCTACAACCTGCTGGCGGCGCAAGTGCAGGCGCTGTTTGCCGACGAGCGTGATTTCATCGCCAACGCCGCGCAGTTTTCGGCGTTTCTGTACAACCAGGTGGACGACCTGAACTGGGCGGGGTTCTACCTCAACCGCAACGAAGAGCTGGTGCTGGGCCCGTTCCAGGGCCAGGTGGCGTGTGTTCGCATTCCGTTCAGTAAAGGTGTGTGCGGGGCCGCGGCGGCAACGCGGCAGACCCAGCGGGTAGAAGATGTACATGCATTCCCGGGCCACATTGCCTGTGACAGTGCCTCCAACAGCGAGCTGGTGATCCCGTTGGTGAAGGAGGGCAGGCTGATTGGTGTGCTGGACCTGGATAGCCCCAAGGTTGGGCGGTTCAGCGAGGCGGACCAGGTGGGGCTGGAGCGCTTGGCGGCGGTCTTCCTTGAGCTGACCGACTGCTGACTACTGTTCGAAGGCTTGCGCTATCCCTGTAGGAGCGGCCTTGTGCCGCGATGGGCCGCAAAGCGGCCCCGGCGATATCGGCGTTGGTGCATAAATGTGGGGCCGCTTTGCGGCCCATCGCGGCACAAGGCCGCTCCTACAAGGGCGCGGCGCAGGGCTTAGTCGTAGATCACCTTCTTCTTCCAGGTCTCTTCCTCATCGGTCTTGAGCCCGTCGGTCAATTCGTTGTGCTCGTCCTCCGCCGGTGCCATGCGGTCCAGCACCTGGGCATTGGCCCGGGCCAGCAACTTCTCCAGGTACGTCAGCTGCTCTTCATACACCTTGGGCTCGGGCTGCTTGCGCAGGTATTGCACGCCGCGCTCGAATGCCAGGCGCGCCTGGCCCGGCTGGTTCTTCTGCAGGGCCTGCTGGCCGAGGTTGTTGAAGAACTCGATATGCAGCAACACCAGTATGTGGCGGATTTCCTTGACCCAGTGCTTGGCCTCGGGCGTGGGCAGGAAGCCTTCCTGGGCCGCACGGGTTACCTGGTTGTGCATGGCTTCCAGCAAGAACCGTACGTCCTTGGCCTTGACCTCGGTGTGGATCGGGTTGGGCGGGTTGTTCACCGGGATCTTGTCGCCCAGGGCTATCAGCCCCTCCAGCTCGGCAATGCGCGCCTTGAGTTCGGCATTGTGCTTGTCCACCGCCAGCTGGCGCTGATTAAGGTTCAGTTCCAGGCGGGTCAGCAGCAGTTTAAGGGCCGGGGTCATGAACTGGCCGGGGAAGGTCTCGGTGATTTCGCCACAGCGGCGCAGGCGGTCGGCCAGTTCGACCCTCGTCCGGACGCGTTCGATCTTGCCGTTCTCGACCACATTGTTTAGGTAGCCGATCACGATCAGCAACGCGATGCCTGCCACGATGAGCAGTGTGATCAGAAGTGGTGTCACCGTTAATGCCTCATGAATAGGTTTGCATTATTGAGTGTAGGAGCGAGCTTGCTCGCGAGAGGCCCCGACAGCCATTCTCTTTTTCTATCGGCAAACTGTGCCATAACTGGATGCTGGCACATTAATGCTGACTTGACGCCAGAAAATCAACGGCAACCCCCCGGAGGCTTGCCGAAACAGCGCTGGGTGTACCCGGAAGTCATTGATTTAAATAAATTTCTACAAAGGGGTTGACGCCTTCCCGAACCATCCATAGAATGCGCGCCACTTGCAGCGTAAAGCACACAGCGAAACGCAGCAGGGAGTGAAAGCAGGCAGTAATGCCAGCAGCGTGTCCCCTTCGTCTAGTGGCCTAGGACACCGCCCTTTCACGGCGGTAACAGGGGTTCGAGTCCCCTAGGGGACGCCAATGCGGGAATAGCTCAGTTGGTAGAGCACGACCTTGCCAAGGTCGGGGTCGCGAGTTCGAGTCTCGTTTCCCGCTCCAGTTTCTCCGGCACTGCTTAACGGCGGGGCAGGAAAAGAAAATCCAGGCTGAATCGTGAGGTTCATGTTCTGGTGCACTGAAAAGTGTTGTGTGTCCCCTTCGTCTAGTGGCCTAGGACACCGCCCTTTCACGGCGGTAACAGGGGTTCGAGTCCCCTAGGGGACGCCAAATGCGGGAATAGCTCAGTTGGTAGAGCACGACCTTGCCAAGGTCGGGGTCGCGAGTTCGAGTCTCGTTTCCCGCTCCAGTTTAAATACTGTGGCGTCTATGCGGTGCAGTGGTGGTGAAGGTCGTCAAGGCGCTTCACGCCGAAAGCGGTAAAGTTTCACAATGCGGGAATAGCTCAGTTGGTAGAGCACGACCTTGCCAAGGTCGGGGTCGCGAGTTCGAGTCTCGTTTCCCGCTCCAAAATCAAGATTTACAGCCTTCCACGGAAGTCTGTAGATCCTCGAAAATAGACGCTTCGGCGTCTTTTTTCGTTTCGGTCAAAGCCATCGGGATCCATGGTCATCCCGACATTTGGCTTCAACTGCAAAAAACGCCACTCTTTCGGGTGGCGTTTTTTTTGCATCGGGCTACGGCTTGTCTTCCAGTTGGGCTGCCGCATCGGGAAATTTCAACCAGCTCAGCTTATCGTCGAACGACACTTCAACCGACACCCGGAACTGATAGTTGATTGCCAGCCTCAACAGCTCGGTTTTCGTGACGGTACCCAGCACCATTACGTCCGTTTCGCTGGGTACAGGCAGCGCGGTGGCAATCGGCAGCCTGATTTCCCGAGTGACGTTGCCGCTTTCCACCCCGTCGATCCAGGCGTTGACGAATTGCGACGTATGCCGGAACGGCCAGCTTTCCAGGGTAAAGGTCGTGCTTTCGCCCAGTGTGCGCAGGTTCAGTGCGCGGTTGTGAATATCGCTGCACTGTACGATTGGCAGTCCTTCGATTTTCCGCACCGTGACATAGTGCGAAAGCGAGGGGGGCACGTCAGGCTTGTCGATTTGGTAATACAGTTCCACCCGGTCGTTCATGTGCGGCGGCACATATTGGCTGGGGATCAGGTATTCAAGTGCGCCTGGCGATATGGGCGTGTTGGTGGAGTAACCGCCGAGCGTCCCGGGTTGGCCCCAGAATACGGTGACAGTCTCATTCGGCCGGATTTCTGCCCCGTCGGGTATGACGAATGTGACGCCGTCGGATGCATTGCCAGGTTCCAGCGTGCTGGAGAATTCGCTGCCCTTCGCCTCCTTGATGTGTGGCGGTGGCAATTCGCGTGGTGCCAGGGAAAGGTCGGACTCCAACGCGACCGCTAGCGCACGCTGGGGCTGTGTGCCAGCGCGGTCCTGCACTTCATAACGCACGTAACGCGTGCCGTTGCCGGACTGGCGAATGAAAGCGCCCGGGAAGGTCAGCTCGAGCGGTTTGCTGGTGCCTAGCGGGCCCAGTGTTTCGATGTGCTCCTGAGTCAGTGTCATCATGTCGACCATTTCCTGCCCGGCGCCGTTTTCGCTGTAAAACCACTTCACGACATCGCCTGGCTCCGCACCAATGAACGAGGGGACTGTGCAGACGAGCTTGTCGCCGTTGGCCGCGAGGTAGTCCTCGGTGACACCTTCGCGAATAACGTAGTCGGGAAGCATCAATCGATCATCCGCGGGGAGCAGCGGCGGGGTCTTGTCGATGTAGATATCCAGTGGCCGTGAAGGCACATGGGTATCGTTGTGCAGCGTGACTGCGTAGTGCAGGCGGTGCGTGCCTTCAATAAGCCTGTCGACCGGTACCAAAATGAACAGCTCTTCAGGTTCGATAGGCTTGCTGAAGGTCTTCTTGTCGACCAGTACTTCATTCCAGTAGAGGAAAAGGTATTCCTCATCTATTTCCGGGTGCGAATTTGCCCACGGGTGAAACTCTACCCGCAGGGGGGAATAGGTTGCCCGGAACTCGACCGTGTTGGGTTTCCCCCCTTCAACATCGGGCACCACGCTTGGTACGGTTGGGGGGACAAGAGGGGCCGAGTCCAGTTCAGGGGTGGGAGTTCTGCGGTTACCGGAGCGCTTGTTCTGCGTCATCGTCCATCTCCATGTGTCACGCATGAATGCAAAAGGGAAGGCGCATTGGCCTTCCCACGTTTTTTCACCAGTTGTAACGGGCGCCGACGCTCACGCCCCATGGCTGTTCAAGCTTGCTGCCATGGCTGTAATCGAAGTCGGCGTGGGCCTGCCATTTTTCGCCCCAGGCGACCGCCACCCCTGCACCGATTTCAGCACGCGAACCGGCCAGGTTGCTGCTGAAGCGGTTGTCGTTGACTTTCACCTGGTTGTCGTTGACGAACTCATGAACTGCTGCCACCCGCAGGTAGGGTTGCACGCTACGGCCTGTGCCCGCACTGAAGGTGCGCCCGACCGAAGTGCCCACTTTGCCCAGCAGCGAGTGGGTACTGGTGCTGTTGGCGCGCATGCCGTTGTCCAGGCTGTAGTCCTTGCCCTGGACCACGAGCCCGGACAGTTGAGCGAACGGTTCGAGGAACCAGTCGTCGGCCAGGTTCAGATGACGTCCCACCTCCAGCGAAACGCCAGCACCCAGGTTGCTGTAGTCACCCTTGGCCTTGCTGCCGTCACTCAGGCGCACGTCGGCCCGGTTGTGGAAACGGTTGATGCGCGCCACGGTGTCGATGTAATAGCCGCTTTCGGGATCGAGCCAAGTGGCGTAGGCGCCGGCATGGTAGCTGTCGACGCTGGCCGAAGAGCCGCGGGCGAGGTTCAGGTCGGAATTGCTGTAGCCGGCCGTGATCCCGACCAGCCAGTTGCCGTCGCCAGCTGCCAGGGGCGCATCTGCGCCGATCGACAGGCCTTGTTGCTGTTGCTGGTACGCCGCGCCAGACGTCGCCGAGACATTGAATTGGTTACCGTAGCTGCGTACCCAGCCACCGGCTTTGCCAGGGTTGCGGCGCACGTCGCCCATGCGGCTACGCAGCACGCCGAGCTCGCCGTACCAGATGGTCGGCACGACGTTGGCCAAGGCCATCACTGTTTGTGTCCCGGGGCTGACCGTACGGGTGGTCGCGTCCAGGTACCAGTCGTTGTCGCTGCGTTGCACCAGGTCGTAGGAATAGGCGCCCAGGTCCACAGAGCCACCTAGCAGCGAGAATTGTGAATCGCCAGCAGCGGTATGCACCACATGCAGGCTGTTGTCTGTCAGCGGATCGTTGCCGCTGGCGCTGATCAGCAACTGGTGGTTGCCGCTGGCGGTGCCCGTCACGTCGAGGAAGTCCGACTGCGAGGTGCTGAAATCGGCCTCCATGATGAAGGTGCCGTTGCCGGTGAGGTTTTCCACGGAAAGGGTAAAGAATTCGCCCGGCCCGCCGAAGCGCACGGCACCGTTATCCAGTGACAGGTCGGTCACCTGGCTGTTGTCGACCAGGGCCCATTCGCCACCGCTGTTGATTTCCAGGCTTGCAACGTTGTCCAGCCGGCCTTTGAGGGTGGCGAAGTTTTCCAGCAGCACGTTGGCGGTGCCGCCGCTGGCGGCGACGATATCGCCGACCAGGTGGCTGTTGTTGACCCGCAGGTTGGCGGCAGCATCCTCCGCCACCTGCAGCAGCACGCCGTTGCCACCACTGAGGCTGGCACCGTTGATAACGTCGATCTGCGCCGATGCTGCAAAGCCGGCCCCTCGGCCGACGGCAATCGCTGGCCCGTTGCGTCCCTCGATCAGGCTGTTGTCGACCACCAGCGTAGAGCCGCGGCCGTCGTCCTCAAGAATGCGCGCGCCATAATTGCCGCCGCTGATGGTGCTGCCGTCCCTGGCAATCAGGGTGCCGGCAACCAGTCGTGCGCCCTCGCTGCTGGCGCCCGTGCCGCGTAGTTCGCTGCGCTGCAGTTCGGCAGAACTGGCATTGATGGTCGCGCCTTGTACGCCGCCTTCGATCACGCTGTCGTTGATCGAGGCGCGCGAGCCGTTGCCCGCCCCTGCAGCACTCAGCGCCAGGCCACGGGCGTCACTGCGGATGGTCGAGCGGTGTACGGTGGCACTGGCACCATTGAGCGCCAGGCCATTGCCATTCGATTCAGCGGTGACCTGGCTATCCGACAGGTTCACGGTGGCGCCCGCCTGGCCGGCGATCTGCAACGTCGTCGCCCCGGTGGCTGTCAGAATGGCCGGGCCGATCACCCGGTAGCTGTCGAGTGTGCTGCCGGCATCCAGCTGAGTATCGGCATCTATGAGGGTTTCTGCCCAGCAGGCACTGGCGAAAAACAACGGGCCTGCCAGCACGAGATGAGCGGGTGTTGAACAGTGGCGAAGGGTGTGAAAAAGGCGGCTCGGCATTCAGGGAAAACCTCGAAGTGAACAAATTTTTGTAAGACCGTTCTGCTTTTCGTTGGAGAACAATCCGCATACCGCGAGGCTAAGCGCGTTAAATCGCAAAAAATGTAAGGAAATTCCTACTCCTCAACGGAAAATTCCTATAAGTGGATCGGCAGCGGACGATTGCCAAAGCCGCTGCCGAGGCTTGCTCAAGGTTGGCTTACGTCACACGAGCCCCCGGTACCCTGATCGGCGACGCTGATCTTGTTGGCCGTGGTATTGGAGGTAATGGGTGGCTGCGTGTTGAGGACGTAGCTCACCTCGGCCCGCCCGCCGGACGGCGCGGCGTCATAGATGGGCTTGATGTGCTGATCGTACGGCTCGACTCGCGTGACGAAGCCGTTCGCGATCTGCTCGGCGTTCAAGGTCACAGTCCAGGTTTTCTCAACGCCATCGATCAGGTTGCCATCCACAATTTGGTCATACACCACCCAGTTCAGTGTCATGGTGGTGTTTGGTGGCACATTGAAGCGGCTGCAGGGCGGTACCTGCACCCTGATCGCCGGGGCGGCGGAGGGGTCATCAGGGTCCCAGAGGGATCGGCAACTCAGCCAGAGCCGGTCCGTTAAACCCAGGAACTCGAGATCGTCGGCCGTCATGTCGATGGCCGATACCTCTACGAACTGTGGAAGCGACTCCTGTTCATTGAGCGCGTTTTCGTCGCCCTTCACGGTGTAATGCACAGGCAGCGCCAGCTGGTTACCAGCAGCCTCGATATAGCTCCACGGAATCGTGACGGACTTGTCGGCACCGGGTGCCTCATTGACAACCCAGCTTGTCACGTGCGTGCCGTCCCAGTAGAAGTCCACTACCTGGGGGGCTGCGGCGCCCTCGAATACCCTGAAGGTCAGCGTGGCGTCTTTGCCGCGGTCGGCCGGGGGAATGAGGTTCGTATCGCCGCTGAAACTGGTGATTGTGGGGGCGAGCATCTTGTCGTTGACCGGGTCCGGCCAGTCGGGGTCGGGGTCAGGGCGTTCCGGGCCAGCAACGGAAAAGTCGACAGCGAAGTTATCGGCCGCCGGTCCATAGGCGGCGTGGCCACGCAGCACCTGGTAGCTGACAGGGGTCGCTACCTCCCCGGAAGCCTTGCCGTATTCGTTTCGCAAGATATCGCTGGGTACGGATATCGATATAGGGAATGAGCGTGAGCCCACCTGTTCGGCGATCAGGGGCGTCGTGCCCCACTTGATCGCGATCTTGTCCTCTTTGCGGGAATTGGTGTAAGCCTGTATTTCTACCTGCACACCCGCCTGTGCATCTTTCAGGCTCAGTACGCCGTCATCTACCGCTAGCGGCACCTCTGGTGGCAGCAGGTCTTTGGGCTCTGGTGTGAGCACCACATCGACCGTCGCCGGCAGCCGGATGCGACTGCGGTTCTGGGCTTTATCGAACAGGTAGTAGACGATGTAGAACCTGCCATCACCCAGGCTGCGTACCACATCTGCCGGAATGGTTATCTTGCGGTCGTCTGTGACGGTGCCATCAACGACAGGGTTATCGTAGTCCGCATTTTCTTCAGGCCATTCCTTCAGATAGAACGCCTGGTATTTATCTTTGGATGTACGGTCCGGGTACTCGGGTATACCCAGTTCAATGCCGGCCTGGTGGTTGGTCAGGTAGGCTTCGTTGATGATGTCCGTGGGCGCGGTCAGCCGGGGAGCGGGCTCATCCCCCCAGGGCGGAACACTGTCACAGATCAGCTCGATGGGGTGCGAAACATATGGGTCGCTCTTGTGGTCGACCAGTTCGTAGCGAATCCACAGTTTGCCATTGCGTGGAATGGACGCTTGGGGAAAAGCCAGTGCTAACGGAAAGTCTCCTGGCACGAGGGGCGGGAGGAACTTCTTGACAGGGCCAATGGCCCTGAAGGTGTTTTCGGCGCCAGTCAAGGTGAACTGCAGTTGTAACGTCGAGTAGTCATTTGGATCACTGCCCGGTGGCAGGTCAGACCATGCGGGGATCTCGACGGTCAGGTCGGTTTTCAAGCGGTCTTTGTGCAGCGTGCCATCGTCACTGTCGATGATGCCTTGGACATTGGGGGCGGTCACCGGTAACGGCGCTGTCTTGTCAGGGGCATCTTGCAAGTTCAGATACTTGCGCCGGGCTTTGGTGGTGCGGTCATGTTGCTGCGTGCTGAACGTTAGTGGTTTCATTGTTGTCTCCAACAAATATGACTACATGAGGTGTTGAACTGCAGCGACGGGTTTCGTGTTCGTGGCTTCGGGTTGTTATTCAGTGTCTGATATCAGTGGTGGATGGTAAATATATTTTGCGTCGCAGCCTTATTTGATTGACTGATTTTGTGAAGTGCCAGCTTTTTTCAGTTGGAGTGATGAGGGTTTCTGGTCTGGAGAAGTTATTGATTGATTTTACTTGGTGGAGGGTTCTTCCGCTATTTTGAAAAGTTTCAAATGCATGGTCGAGTGTATAACTTCCACTGCGTGTAAATAAATTTGCCAGCTTTGGCACTTGTGAAGCCAACTGCATCGCGCCCACCGCAAGCCCTAAAATAGCTGCCGAGTAATTCAGGATTGTCCCAATATTATTCCGCGTTTCATGTCCCGAAAGTATCGCTTCCGTTTGTAGCGTCGTACCGGCGACTGACAACGCGGCTGTAGCCACCGTGGCCGCCAACTTGATGCCGGCGGCGAGCGATACGCTGGCAATTGCCCCGACACCTGCCGAAAGTGCCGCACCCGCGCCACTGATGCCGCCACCGGCGGCTGACCAGGCAGCCGCGATTGCCGGCGCAGCTACGCCACCTGTCACCACGACGGCGGCCACGGAGGCAACTGCGGCGAAGAGTATGCCCAGGCCCATCCCGATCCAGCCGATCGCACCTAAGGCCATGCCCCGCGAGATGCTGTAGCTATTCAGATCTGCCAGCGATCGGCTCTGCCCGCTATAGCCGATGCTGTAGTGCCCGGTCGGGTCGCGGAAGGTTATCGGGTTGCCTTGGCAATAGCCGTAGTAGTTCAGCCCCCCCGCGCCGAAGGGGCTGAGTGCGTCGGGGCTGTGAAAGCGCATCAGCACCGGGTTGTAGGCGCGGTAGCCACTACCGAGCAGGTACCAGCCGCTGTCGGGATCGAGCGCTTCGCCGTTGTAGCCCAGGGTGCCGAGCAGTGGATCGTCGGCGTGCCGTTCGCCATAGGCGGTATAACGGACGGCGCGCGTGCTGCCGGCCTGGCTCTCGGCGATCACGCTGTGGCTGGCACTGGTGTGCAGCAGCAGGGGCGATTGCGCACCACTGCCTTTCTGCTGCTGGCCCAGCGCTTGCTCGTCATGATGCAGGTACAGGGTTTGCAGGCTGTCACGCACGGCCATGCGCAAACGCTGGCCGTCATGCAGCAGCAGCGTGCGCTCGCCGGCCTCGGGCCTGCTGACCAGCAAGCCGCCTGCGTCGTAGCCATAGGTGTCCGGGGCGCCGCTGTCGTTAAGGCCCAGCAACCGGTTCTGGCTGTCGTAGCGAATCGGCCGGGCTCGCTCGTCTCGGGTCAGGTTGCCATTGGCATCGTAGTTGAACTCAGGATTGGGCTCGGTGCGCGGCGGTGTGTACTCGATACCCTGCAGCTGGCAGGGGTCTCGTTCGGCATGAATGAACTTGGCGCGTTCAGCGGCCGGCCCACCTGTGAAGGAAGTGACGGTCAACTCGATGTTATTGTAGGCATCGAAGTTGAAGACCTGCATGGCGATGCTGCGGCCCAGCGCATCGCGAGGTTGGTCCGGCCCTGTGCAGTTGTACATGTTCAGGCGTGCATGGCTGTCGTAACCGAACTTTTCGACCAGTTGCGATACTCCGCCGACCTGCAGGGTGCGGCTGAGCAGGAGGTCATCCTTGTCCCAGACGGTTTGTTGTGTGCGTTCTGGCTGCCCGGGCTGACGCCAGGTGCGTTTGACCTCACGGTCCTGGTCGTCGTACTCAATCTCGGTTTCCAGGGCCTGTGCGCTGGCTCGGTCATGGCTTGTGATGAATTTGATACGGCCCAGGTCATCGTATATGAACTCGGCCTGCAGCTGCCCCTGAAGGGTTGAGATCAGGCGGCCCTGGGTGTTGTATTCGTGGGTGGTGTCTTCACCGTAGGGTTCGTGGGTGTTCTTCAGACGATCCTGCAAGGTGCTGCTATGAATGCGGCTCCAGGTCTTGCCGTCGCGCTTGTCCTCCCAGTGTTCGGCGGTCAGCTGGTTGGCTTTGTTGTATTCGAAGCGCCGCGCGCATTGCCGGTTGTCGTCGCTCAGCAATCGGGCGCTGACAGGGTCGTAGGCGAAGCTGGCGTGGTCCTCGGGTGCGGTGTTGCTGATCGGCTCATTGGTCAGCTGCAGGTTGTAGTCCAGCTCGATGGTCTCGCCAGCGGGGTTGATGCGTTGGCGCGGTATCGATTCACCGTCGCGGAACAGGAAGTACTCCGTCCGGTCACCGGTGGTGGTACCTATCAGGCGGTCCAGGCCGTCGAAGTACTGCGCGCCGATCTGGCGGGCGGGCAACTGCACATTCGCCGGGGTCACCACCAGGCGGGTCGGCAGGTCTTCGGCAGAGTGTTCGGCGTAGGTGCGGGTGAGCAGGGTTTTATTCGGTTGCTCGGTCGTGAGCATCCGGCCCCAGGCGTCGTAGCTGAATGCAGTGGTGTGGTTTCGCTCATCCGTTTCGGTGAGCGTGCGTCCGAGGCCGTCATAGCTGTAGCGACGTTCGCCAATCAGCTCCCCCAACGCATCCAGGCGCTTGCGCAGCACCGGCTTGTTGAACAGGTTGAGCCAGGTCTCGGTCTTGCCGCTGATGGCCCGTGCCTGGTGGGTGAATCGGATGTTCCTGCCGTTGCGGTTCTGCACCTGGGGCCGTGATCTCTCTTTCCCGGCTACGCGCCAGCTGTAGCGAATGGCGCCCTGGTGATTGGCGTCGCCGATCGGGTCCAGTACGTTGTGCTGCTCCACGTCGTCCGGGCCGATGGTGCAGCATTGCTCACCCCAGTCGTCGTACCGCGTTTTTGTTACCAGGTGCAGGTACTGCTGGGCTTCCAGCCAGTCGGTAACGCTTTCCTTCACCCGATTGCCGTAGGCATCGTACTGGATGGCCAGGATTTCGTAGAAAGCGCCCGGCCTCGCCTCGAGCACGTTGTCACGGCTCTCCCGGGTCGGCCGTCCGAGGCCGTCCAGCTCGGTTTCGGTGGTGATGCCGCGAGCGTTGGTGACTCGGGCGCGGGCAATATCGACATCGCTGGCACAGAGTTCGTAATCGTAGCGTTTTTTGGCCTCGAACAGTGTCTCTGGCGATACCCTTTCCTCGGTGACTCGGCGCAGGGCGTCGTACGCCCATTGTGTGTGAACCCCGTTCTCGTTGAGTTCGTAGAGCTTCTCGCCATGCAGCAGCGAGCGCCGTTGAACGGTGGATCGTTGCGCGCCGTCGTAACCAAAGAGGGTCTTGCGGGTTTCCAGTACCTGATGGCCGCCCAGAGGGTCTAGCAGTGAATTGAACTGGTACTGGGTGGTGGTTTCCAGCTTGTTGCGTTTGACCACCTCCTGATAACGACGGCCATGCCGCAGGCTGGACTTGGGCGCGTCGAGGTAATAGTAAATTTTCTCTTCCAGGGGGTGCGCCGGATCGTGCGCCTGCGTCAGGGTTTCACTGTGCTCGACAATCATCGGGTTGAGGGTGATGGCGTTGCCTGCCAGTGGCGCCAGCGCCTTGTAGCGGTAGTGCTGAGTGAGAACAGGGGCTTGCCCCCGGCCGCTGCTCGCCGGGGTGGTGGTTTTGCTCTTCAGGTGACGAACGAAACCATTGGCATCACCGGGGTAGCCATCTTCCGCTTGCGTGCCATACCACTCTTGGGTCTCGGTCACGCCGTTGGCAAGTTTGCGCCAGATGATGTTGCCCGATGAATCGTAGGTGGTTTCGACGGTTTCAAGGCGGCTGCGCGTGATGTTGTCCGCCAGCGACCAGCGTGTCTGTTCCCTGATCGGCATTTGCAGGGTCGACGCCTGTAGAGCGAAGGGGGCGTCCTTGATGTTGTACTGCTTGGTGACTTCATGTACGCAGTTGTTCTGCACGGTTCTGGTCGAGGTCAGCAGATGGAAGCGGTTGAAGGTGCGGGTGATGTCGCGCAGTGCCGTTCCGTCCTTGTCGCGCAAGGTTTCGACCGTTTGATACTCAAAGTCATACCGTTTCGAATCGTACAAGTTGTCCAGCCCGTTGTCAGACCAACCGATCCCGGCGCCGTAACCCAGAAAGTTGTTTGAGCCCGGGTAGGTATAGGTTCGCTGGAACGCAGGTTGGCCACCGCGCGGTTCGATGACGTGCCGGGTCACCCGCGGCAGGGCTGTTGGCCGAGCGTTACCGGGGAACAGATGGCCACGGTCCTCGTAATAGAGATATTCACGGGCACCGGTAGGTGGCTCGACCTTGCTCACGCACAACAGCCCGTTCACCAGGCGGTATTCCAGGCGCCAACTGGCCAGCTCACGGGTTGGCAGAACGATCGATGTGACCCAGTCAGTATTGATCAGGTTCATCGTATAAAGGGCAACGGGCTGGCCGTTGTCGCCCTTATAAGGGCGCTCGCGCAATTCGATGCGGCCATCGTCGCGTTCGATTTCCAGCAGGATCTCCTTACGCTCGTCGCTGATCGAGCAGAGCATCATGTAAGACGGGTTGAACGGTTTGTATTCGAGGTCGATCCTGTGCCCCGTGGCCGCGTATATCTCCACCGGCAGGGCGATACGCCCGTTCGCGCTGCCCATTTCTTCGAGGATTTCCACCAGGCCTGAACGGTGCACCACGCGATAGCGCGCGTTGCCGCCTGGCCCGGCAGGTTCGCGGTAGAAGTGAAAGTGCGCCAGCCGTTGCTCCTGCATTAGCAAGCGTGAACCCGAACTACCGGTCACTTTGAATGATTCACCGCTGTACGTGGTGATGACCTGTGTATGTGGTGCGAACTGCGTCAGTGACAGATTCCATCCCCGCCCCCAACCCGAATCAATCGTATTGAGCGGGTTGAAGTTTAGGCTGAGTTCAAGCTCGGGGCCGGAGAAATAATTGGCGCCCAACTCGGGAAGTTTGATGGACAGTGTGTATTGTCCGGTGCGGCTATCGACACCGCTCTCCATGAAGCTCATGAAGTTAAGGGCGTTGGAATGCAGTGAA
The DNA here is from genome assembly GCF_046534705.1 of Pseudomonas sp. SIMBA_068. Classification (NCBI taxonomy): domain Bacteria; kingdom Pseudomonadati; phylum Pseudomonadota; class Gammaproteobacteria; order Pseudomonadales; family Pseudomonadaceae; genus Pseudomonas; species Pseudomonas sp. SIMBA_068. Next base: position 90,284 of record NZ_JAWRYI010000008.1, on the reverse strand, counting down.
GATTCCGTACTCATAATGAACGTTCTCACTCTGCTTGTCAGGGGGGCGGGCGCTGTAAGACAGGGGTTGCGCGTGCCGAATACGTGTCGACAGTAGTGGAAGTTTCGTGTGTTGACACCTATCAGTTTTGCCAGGTGTTCAGGTTCAGGGGCGGTGTTATATCTATGCCAAGTCTCGAACCGGACATGTGCAAGGCGGAGATATTCATACATGGACATGCCAGACGTTTCACACCTTAACGAACGTATGAACTCTGTCGACCTGGACGCGCTTGGCACCGCTGATCTGATGAGTTGGATTAGCTATCCCGGCATTGCCGAGCACGACCTGGTATCTATCAACTGGCGGGGGTGCAAGGCCGACAACAGTGCCGAGGACCTCTTTGTTGAACGCGAAGTATTGAGCCTGGATGCCGGCCGCGGGGTGATCCTGATCGATAACGCACTCGTCACTGCCTTGCGCGGTGGCCAAGTGTTCTATTCGTTCACGCGTCTGGACAACGCCGGCGATCCTGTGGGGCCTGAGTCCAAGCGTCGTTTCTTCTTCGTTGACCGGCCCGCTGAAGGCATATGGGCTTTGCCGGTTGCCCACTTGCAAGATGCCCATGAGGGGGTGATCGACGTCAACCTGCTCAATCCCGAAGGCATATTGCTGGCAACAGCGCCCTATGCCGCCATGGCCGAAGGTGACAAGGTTTTCCTGAGTTGGGAGCCCTGGTTCAACGAGTCCTTGCCAGGTGAGCTGTTCGAGCAAGTACTGGAAGTGCAGGAGTCTGATCCTGGCCGACCACTGCTGTGGCACCTGGAGCTCGGCGTGGTCTTCATGTATCTCGGCGGGTTCGCCTTTTTGCACTATCGCATCGAATTCGCCGATGGCACCAGCAGCCGGTCGCCAGTGCAGCGCTTCGACATCGTTTCGCCCGCCGCCAGCGACCCACCGCCGGCACCTTTGCTGGCGGCGCCACGTATCCCCGGGGCGACGGATGGCGCGCTGGATCCTGATGACGAAACCTATCGCACCGGCCTTCTGGTGGAGGTGGATCCCTATCCGGAGCTGGAATTGGGCGATTCACTGGTGCTCTATACCGTAGGGCCGGAGGTGACGCTGCGCAGCCTGCGTGTGGATGCGACTTCGGTGGACAGCAAACGCTTGACCTTCCACCTGGAGCGGGAGTGGCTGCAGAGCGAGGTCAACCGCGGCAAGCGGTTCGCGTTCAGCTATGAGTTTTCGCGTCAGGGTGTGCAGATGCGCTCCCAAGTGCTGCATCTGGTCTTGCAGCGCAAGCTTTACCTGCCTTTACCGAATATCCCGGACGCCACGCAGGAGGACGGTGACGCGCCGTACCAGGGCGTGGTCCATCCGAGCAAGCTGGAGTCTGGCGCCACCGTGCGAATCCCGGATAAGGCCGAGCTGGGTGATGGCGAGGAGCCGGCGCTGACCGTCAACCTGCATTGGGAAGGGCACGGCAGCACGGGGGCGGCCATCATTCCCCGGCCGTCCACTGGTGACACACGCCTGTTCACCGTGCCGCGGTCGGCCATGGCCGCCAATCTGGGTAGACGTCTGTGGGTGTACTACACCGTCACCCGCACCGGCGAACCGCCACGCACATCAGAAAAGTTCGAGCTGCGGGTAAGCGATTTCGATCAGCGCAAATACTCGATACTTCAGGTCAAAGGTGCCGAGAACCGGGAATTGAAACTGCACGAAGTTCCAGTGGGTGGTGCTTTGTGCACGCTGCCTTTTTGGCCGTTCATGGCAGAAGGGCAATTGCTGGGTATCGAGGCGCTAGGCCGTTCGCCATCTGACCAGGATGTCACGCATATTCTGCGTCCCCCCACCGAGGCGGTGACATACGACGAATATTCTGATGGCGTTATTGAAGCCTACCTGCCCAAACAGTTTCTCGAAAAACTGGAATTTGGCAAAGATTTCAGGTTGAGCGTATCTGCAAGTTTCGATGACGGCGAAACCTGGCGGGCATTTCCAATCGTTGATATTAAGCTGTTCCCTTAAGCAGACGCGCCTGCGTGTGTGTAAATGTGAGGTGATGTATGTCGAGCAATTCGAAACAGGATTTGCTGGAGTGGTTGCAGTCTGACTACCGGATGTTGGGGTGGAATACGATTTTCGCTATCCAGAAGGACAAGGCGGACACTTTGTTGACCCAGGAATATATACGGCGCTTCAAGACCAGCTCTTACCTGGACCCTATCAGCGGTGAGACGGCGCCGGACAATGGTTACAAGGTTTATATGCAGAACTTTGTTCTGGATCACCCGCGATTGTCATTCGATAATGCCGATATCACCGGTTCGCGTGCCAGCCTGCGTATGAAAATACTCGGCGGCAACCAGGTAGGGCTGAAGCAGGTGGGGGCCCATTGGTACCCACAGCGGATCGATCGGATAGAACCTCTGGTCGGGCCAGAGCTGCGCCTGCGACTGGAACTGTCCGACGTGCCTGGTTATGTCGCTGACAACGGCGCATTGACGCTGGACTTGCACAAAAGTGATGACTTTGTGGTGACCTTCTCGGATTCCAGGCGCGTTCGCGAGCTAGGGGGGGACTTCTTCAAGGAGCTGTTTCGCGGGTTGCCGGACCATCAACGTGTCTGGTCATTCGGCAGCATCGAACATGGCGAAAATGACCTGATGCGGCCCGAGTCGTTCATCCTGCGTACCCAGCGTAACCCCTCGGTCGCCCTGGCCCCGATGGAAAGCGATGACGCCGCTGACATGGACGGTGCACTGGTGGGGCTGGTCGCCATGGGGCCCAGCAACGGGCCGCAGAATATGCCTGGCCCGGAATACCGTTACTTGATTCCCGATGACAACGGTGATTACTCGGCGACGGTACTGCTTGATAAAGCCTGGGTGGCGTTGGCTACCGTGTTAAGCAAACTGCCTTTGGAGTTTTTCAAGAATGTTGAATTTAAACTTGAACGTGCAGAAAACGGTGATCTGACAGCGACTGCCATTGCAGGTGTAATACCCTCAGAGACAGAAAGTCGTGTTGAGCCTTACCATGAGGCAAACTGGCGCGGTAGTGTTGATTGCCGGGCGTACATCGATTTAATTACCGATGAGCTGCCGCTCAAGGATGTGCTGAAGTTTCGTGTGTCAGGGGAGCGTGTGTCCATGGAGCTGGTCACCGTTCATACAGCCACTGCGGATTTTACCCGATATGAAGAAATCGTCGCCACGCCGCATTCCTGGACGTGGGGGTACGCGTGCGTGGGGCTCTGGCATGCTGAAATCAATGTGGAAATAACAGCCAGTTGGCAGATGCAAGACCTGCAAGGCGCTACGTTGAAACTTGAAGAGTATAAGCACTCTATATACCCCAAAGAGGACGGTTCGTTTAAATTTGAAGGTGACCCCTACGAAGATCAGATCAGGGCGTTGAGCCTTTTCCATGTACTGTGGGGAGTTGCAGCGCCGAATGTTTCATTTGTCTCGCTGATGAGCGATCGCGGCCCCCTTGCCGCGGCAAGAGCCGCACTCGCCAAGGACCTTCGTTCAGACCTGTACATGGAGGAATTAATCGATAAGACCATCAAACTGAACTTTGGTGACGCGATAGTCGCAGGCGAGCGGCACATGCCCCGCGACATTGCCTGTTTTGGCAGCGTCGCTCCACAGCGGACCACGTTCGCCGTCACCCCCCTGGAAAAAATCGTGACCCACGGCAGCCCGTTGCAGCTTGCCACCGTCCCGGCGCAAGCCAACGTAACCTGGTCGGCCGAGTCGGTAGAGGGCTCCTCGGATGACCCCGGCCATTTCGACCAACACACCCATGGCCTGTATCTGGCGCCCGGGGCCACGGGCATCGAAGGTGAATTTACCCGGGTGCGTGTCACTGCCACTGTTCCAGGCTCAAGCGTTGCCAGTTCGGCCCTGCTCACCGTGGTCAAGAACGCGCTGCAGGTCAGCCCATTGCTGTCGGTCTGCCAGGTGGGCGATGAGGGCGTCAGCCTCAAGGCGGACAGTGTCGTTGAAGGACCGCTGCAATGGCGCATCCTCGGCGCTTCACCCCATGGCAGGCTGGCGCAGGAATCGGGCACGGCCAATCGCTATATCCCCGGCGAGAACCTGCCCGACAAGTCATTCATCGTCGAAGAAGTCGAGGTCCGTAACAGCTTGACCGATGAGCACCGGACGCTGTGCATCGTTACCCAGATGACCCTGAAACGTCCCTCTGATGTGGTGGTGGAAAAGCGCGATGAACAACACGCCAGGGTGTGGCTGTCGATCCATTTCAGCGGGGTGTCAGGTGTCGACCAGTTGACGGTGGTGCATGGCCCGGGGCAGATCGATATCGATGAAGACGGCAAGCCTTACTACCAGGCCGACGCCGCGAGCCCCGCACATTTCTGCGTGGTTGACGCGGTCTGGAGGCCCTCCCCCGAATTACCCATCACGCTCCAGGGCTTCATCGTGCTGCCGCTGCCGCTGGGGCAGCACAGCCAAGCCTATCAGGCCCTTGAGCAGGCAGCGCAAAGGGCAACGCGCAGGTAGTCAACCGGCGTTCACCTAAACCCATACCTTTCAGCACTCCAGTTGAGCGGGGCCACATCATGCCTACCAATTACCTCTCGGTCATCACGGCCTGGATGAAGCATAACCACAAACACCTGAACTGGGACCTGACGTTCGCCACGCGTCCCGAGGCCATCAACGACCTGCTCGCGTTGGCACATTGCAGCCAACCAGACAGTGCCTTGGGCGATATCGAAGGTGAGATCGCCATGCCCGATTCCGATGTCACCCACATCCTGACGGGCTACCGCATGGGGCCGCCCGCACTGGTGGATATGCAAGCGAACTACACGTCGCCCAAGGTCCGGCAAAGCCTGGCATTGGAAGGTGGCAGCCACCTGGTCATGGACAAGACCGACGGGTTGCTCAGCCTGTCGGTTCATGACCTCCTCGACCCGTTGCCGGTTACTCAGACAGTGCCGCTGAGCGCCGATGCCCAGGGCGTGAGCGCCGACCTGCGTGAAGGCACGGACACCGAGCTGGACCTGGGCGGTGGTTTGCCACAGCGGCAGGCCGCCGGGCGATTCTTCAAGGAGGTGCTCAGCGGGTTGGGCAGCGCCCGGCAGGTCTATCCCTTGGCGGACTTTAAGGCGCTGTCTGGCAACCCCTACCTGGCGGTTCGGCACAGTGAAGTACGCACCCACGTCAGCAAAGCCGACGGCAAGTCCGCACTGGTGATATTTGCGGGTATCAACAATGGCTCTGTGGGCAACCTGCCCGCTGAGCAGTCCGATTACCCGTTCCTGCTACCCGATGATCTTGCGCAACCGGTCGACAGCACATTGTTGCTGACGGCGCGCTTCCTGCACCGTGCGGCTTACGCCACAGGCCTGGCGCAGATGCTCGAGGGGGGCGCGTTCGAGGCCCAGTTCGATGAAGACAATAACTTGCAGCGGCTGAATGCCACGGCCGGCCTGTTGGAGGTGTACCCCAGCACTTACGAGAGCGACAATTATCAGTTTGCCTGCGAGGGTTTCAAAATTGCCGTGGACGCAGGGGCCCCGGCCAGCGATCAGGCGCGGGCTGCCCTGGCGGATTTTCAGCCCCTTCTGAGTGTCACCTTCGAACACGATGAGGTCCGCCAGCAATGGAAGTCCCATTGCACGCTGACCTTCACCTACAAGCCCAAGCCAACAGGTCCCCTGTACAGCCGAACCGCAACGTTCCAGTTCGACCTGCAAACGGTGTTCACCCTGAATGCACCTGCATCACCTGAGGAAAGCGCTGGTTGTATGTTGCTAGGGCAGGTTTTGTGGCCGTGGCAGGCGGCCGAAGTGACGGAAGTCAGTGGCCTGCCCAGCGACACGCCATCGGCCCTGCGAGAGGAGATTTATGCGTTTGTCGCCTTCCTGGTCAAGCAGGCGGTACTTGAAGGGCTGGCCAGGGAGTTGACCGCGATGATCCCGGAACAGGTGATGGCCGGTCTGTCGCTGGCAGATGGCAAGCGCCTTGTACCGTTCGACTTCCAGTTACCCGATGGAATGGCCGTGTTCGACAGCGGCTATGGCACGGCCGGCATGCGCATCGTCGATCGCCCCGTGACGCTGGCACCCGGGCAGCGGCATACGTTCAGCGTTGAACCGCCGCGTGAAGGGCTGACATGGTCCCTGGAGGCTTTGCCAGGCACCGTCGGTGATCTGGGGCGCATCGACCCCGCCAGCGGTGAATACCGGGCACCGCCTGCGCACGCCATGGCGGGGGAACCCGTGCGGGTCCGGATCATCGCCACCGACCCGGGTACCAACAAGCAGGCCATCAGCATGGCCTCTGTGGCGCCCGCGACATTGACGGTCAATCCACTGATCCGGGTCTGCTACTTCGACGACAAACTGACCCTCACGGCGGGGGCGCTGACCGGAGACCTTGACTGGTCTGTGGTCGATGATGGCGAAGAAGGACGGGGCTCGGTCGTCGCTGAGGGCGATGGCAGGCGTTGCACCTATACCGCAGGCAGTAAGGTGGATGCCAACGTGGCCTACGTGCTCGATCAGGTCAGGGTACAGAACCGGGAGACCAGCGAGTCGCGTTCAATTTATGTGCTGGTACGCCAGCGGCGGCCTGAACTGGTGATCGACGTCGAGCAGTTGCCCGATGGCGACCTGCAGTTGACAGGTATTTTCGATGGGGTAGGCCGGCCAGACACCCAGTGGGCATTGCCAATTGCAGGGACTGGGGAGATCGATGAGGCCACTGGCCGCTATTCCCCTGCATCTGCCGACGCCGATGCGCGTTTCGCGCTGATTACCGCCAAATGGGCGATTCCAGGTTCTGTCTTCATCCTCGAAGGCCACCTCATTCTGCCGCTGCCCCTTTCCTTGCACTTCGACGCCGCACGGCGCGCTGCCAGCCCGACAGGCCTGCGTGTGGCCACATCACCATCCATTGGAGGCTGAGACCATGTCCAATTCACTGGAAGAACTGCTCGAGCACATGAAAAAGGGCTCAGTAACGCTAGGCTGGGGGGCGGTTGCTGTCTATAGCCGTGACCGGCTCAACCGCTTGCTGGAGCAGCAATACCTGACGCGCTTCAAGGAAAACCGCTACCTCCCGCCTTTCAGTCACACGTTCGCAGGCGTGGGGGTGAAGGAGGCCGTGAGCGTTAAGTCGCTGGAGTTCGGTACGCCCTTGCTGTCGTTCAGCAATGCGTCGACGAGCGATGCCAAAGCAACCCTGACCATGAACATCATCAAAGGTACGGTGAACAACAGTGGCAAGTTGGTCAGCAGCGTCGAGATCACCGAGGCGTCGGGGTACTGGCTGCAGATGGAGGTCGACCTGGAGACCGTGCGCGGTGAGGTTCACCCGTACGGCCTCGTTGCGCTCAACCTTGCCAAGGGGGGGCGGTTCACCAGCAACCTGTTCGAGGATAAACCCGACCTCGCTCAGCAGCTGATCGACGCACTGCAAGCCTGGATGGGCGAGATGCCTGGCCGTTGCGCCAGGTTCCAGCTGGGCACCGTGGACTTTTCTGGTTATGGCCCGCTGACACCTACAGGCTTCATCCTGCGCACCCAGGCGGCACCTGGTGCGCGAGTACGCGATGGCGTCAACTACGGCGATGGCGCAGTGCTGGTGTTCATCCGCCTGCGCGATAGCCTGATCGATGGTCAGCCGCCAGGCACAAGCTACCCGTATCTGTTGCCCGACGGCGATTACTCGGCAACGCTGGTGCTGAACAAGGACATGCTTGGCCATGCCTCCGACGACGGCCTGGAGCTACTCGCCCGACTGCTGTTCCCTGAGCTCAATGCCTTTGTCAAGAAAGTGGACAGTACGCCGTTGGACCGCGTCATGTTCGGCAATATCGACCCGTTGCGCACGCAACTGACGGTGAAACCGACCATGGACACCGTGGTGACGGCCGGCAAGACGCAGCAGTTTCGGCTGTACGACGGCAAGGATCAGGTGATCACTGCCAGCGCCTGGTCGGTGATCAACCCGCAAAGCCATGATGACGCAGGGCATGGTTCGATCGATGGAGATGGCCTTTTCACGGCCCCTTCACCGGAAGTGATCGGACAGGAAGTGCAGACATTCATCATCAAAGCTGAATACAAGCAGGGTGAGGACACTTACCATGCCGCCGCCCGCGCACTGGTGATTTCCGAGCCAGTGCTGGCGATGCCTGCCTTCGGCGCATATCGCCCGCAAGAGAGTGCGAACGGGATCGATCTGTGGAATGCAGGTAAAGGCAACGTCAGCTTTGAAATGCTCGGGCAGCCGCTGGGCCAGATAGCCAGCCTGGGCAATGGGCGCTCGCGCTTTGTGCCTGATCAGCAAGCCAGCCGGCGGATTCTGGGCGTGCAACGATTGCAAGCCAGTTCAACGGCAAAGGGCTACAACGCGCTTGTCCTGGTGAACAACCAGCCACTGGTTTCGGTTGACCCACCTTTCGTACCCAGGCTCGGCCACGGTGAGGCCACCCAGCTGAGCGAGGTGAACCGTATCATGCCCAACGAAGCGCGGCGTTGGCGGATGCTGGCAGGGCCGGGCAGCGTCTCGCCATCGGGCCATTTCCGGGCTTCTGAGCTTGCTGTTTCGCAACCCAACGTAGTGACCTGTGAAGTGGTGCGCAACGGTGTCGTGTTCGCGGCGGGCTACAGCGTGGTGAAAGAGACCGCGGTCAAAGCCATCAGCGGCTGGGTGGATCTGCAGCGCTTTGCCCTCACGGTCGGCAAGAGCCCTGACGGTGTGACCGGCACCGTGGGTTCCAATGGTTACCAGCAACTGGAACTCGAGGTCACCATCGAAACCATGCAGGCGGATGGCAAGGATTATAAACTGAATCTGGACGAGATAGCCTCCATCTCGCTGTTCGACAGGTCGGGGCAGAAGATTCCTTTTCTGTGCGAGGACGGGATAGGCTCGGGCTCTGGCAATGTCTGGCGCACACACCTGGAGCGGAATGATTTTATCCTCGCCAATGAAAGTCTGATGGCGACTGAAGGGCAGGGGCCGCAGCCCGCAGCGCCACAAGGCGTGGAGGACCGAACCATCCGCCTGCAGCTGTTCTTGCACCGCCGCGGAACCTCTTCGTCGGAAGTTTTTTACGCCGGTTTCCAGGCAAGGAGCGGGATATGGCACTACTCGAACGACACCCGTCATCAGAATGCCGAAATCGAGGTCAAGGTACACACGCCGGACGCCTACAAATCCACAGACTACACATTTACCCGCATACGGGCGGCGGGTGGCGGTGGTAACTCGGGCTCGACAGAACCGGAGCACGAAGATTTCGACCTGCACCCGGAGACCGACGATTACTGGATGTTGAGCTACAACCACGGGACCTTCTATACGGCCGAATTCGTCAAGGCCAGGGAAAGTGATAACGACAGGGATGTGAATACCTCGATGGTACGCTGGGAAAGTTCTTTTCCTGGAGAGAACTATCGCAGTTACACAGGGTATGTTTTTCAGGGCTACAACGAGCCGCTGCCGAAGTTTGTTTCCTTTGACCCCGATTCGAAGCCTTTGATCGATGGCGTCGAACGTGAAGTCAGCTCGGTGTACCAGGCCGGTCTTTTGGCAATTGTCAATTTCCGTCGGCGGGACCTGTCCTATGGTGAGGCGACCAATAATAAGGCTGTCTTTGATAAGCTGAGTAAACCGTTATTTGTTCAGTTGCGCGACGCTCACGCGAATTTGCATATTGTCCAGATCGATTACCTGCCCGCTGACACCATCGGTGATCGTAATATTCTTGTCCACACGGTCCCTTGGCGACCGACGGGCAGACAAACTTCGATTGTCCGGCTTAGTAATTACCAAGAAGGAGAACACGTATGAAACGTTATTGCATGGCACCCCTTGTAATCGGTATGTTTTTCGGCTTCCACAGTGTGGGCCAGGCAGCGACTGAGCCAGTTCGTCCAGGTACGATTCAGTTCGCCGAGAATATGGACCCGTCAGGGCTACCCAGTGGCAAGCAATGTACGGTCTCGGGGAAAGAGGGTGGTGGATTCAAAAACATCGTAATGTCGGACACCACCTGTAAAAATGATTCGGCTTCCTACTTCAAATTCAATAATGTACCCTCAACGGCAACGGTGATGTTTAACTCCGAAGCAAACTGCCGCGATTTGGATGACTGGAGGTTTCGCGTTTTAACAATAAAGCAACCGACTACCACGGGTTGGATGAGTATCGAAGAGCTCAAGGCGCATGCTGAAGGTGACGTGGTGACGGCGGGATTGGAGCTAGATCAACATATTTATAATCATGGCAATATCCATGGCAAGTTATCTTGTGTGCGCATTTGGTTGCCGGGGCCCGAATATCCGTAATCATCAATAGTCTAGATTCTTTGATGGAGCTAACTAATGAGCACATCCACTTCAGTGCATTCCAACGCTTTTAACTTTTCTTCCTATATTGAAAACGGCGTTGATCCTCGCACCGGGCAATACACCGTGTCGATCAGGCTGCCCGAATTGCAAGGTAATGATTTGCAAGGCCCGGGTTTCGAACTGACGTTGTTCTATAGCCCTTTGAATGGCGAGGACTCTGGATTCGGCAAGGGCTGGAACCTGCAACTGACACAAGTACGCAAGCACATCGTGACGCTGAGCAGTGGTGAAACGTACAGGATCACCGGTAAGTCATCGGTTACCGGGCGGCTGGAAATGAAAGAACAGAAGCTGCGGCAGTTCGATCTGTATGAGGATCCCCCTGGGCCCGGTGGTGCCGCACGTTATCGCGTGGAGCACCGTTCAGGGTTGGTCGAGGTACTGGAAGTGATGGGCTCGGAAGATGGCGAGGTCGCCTTGCCCGTGGAGCTGCATTCACCGCTGGGGCACATGTTGCACCTGAGTTACCTGCCCTTCGGCGAGGGTCACATGCGTTTGGACGAGGTCCAGGATGAAAGTGACGTGCTGCTGAGGCTGCTACGCAGCGACAACAGCCGTGTCGAACTGCTTTGCTACCCTTCCGGTGGTGATGATGGTGGCCCGCTGGCCCGGTATGCGATGACGTTGCGCGAAAGCGACAACCGGGTCAGTGAGATCATCCTGCCCACGGCCAATCAGGCCCGCTGGAGCTTCACTTATGACTACGTATTGGGGTACTTGTGCGTACTTGAGTGCACAACACCCTATGGTGGGGTGGAGCGCGTGTTCTACGAGGACGCCGGGCATGAGTTCCCAAGCAGCGCAGCACGTGACAAAAATCTGCCCAGGGTTACCCGCCATGAAATCGATCCACGCTTTGGTCAGGCGGCGAAAGTGGTGCGGTATGAATACCCCGGCACGCACAACTTCATCGGCGGTGGCAGCAGCATCCCGTGGTCTGACGAGGGCCTGGACAATCTCTATGAGGTGCCGGAGGACTATACCTACCAGTCGCTACAGATACAGGAAGTGCTCAGGCAGCCTGTGCGTACGATCACGCGTACATTCAACCGCTTCCATTTGCTCACCGAGCAAGCCACCGCTCAGGGTGACAAGCTGTTGCAAGCCTTCACCCGTTACGCTGACAAGGCTGGCAAATTCGAGAGCCAGGAGCCTTATTTCCAGCTGCCCCATGACGAAACCCAGCGTTGGTCGCTGATCAGCAACTCCTCCCGGCAGCGAGAAGAGCAGCGAGTCACCCGCTATGATAGCCACGGCAACGTGTTGACTCGCCTTTTGCCGAATCAGGTACTGGAAACCAATGTCTGGTACTCGGCTGAGGAGGAGGGTGATGAGCACGGTTTCGTGCGCAACCTGAAGACCCGGACCGTGCAACCCGCAGCGACAGGACACGGGGCGGCGGCCACCTTGACCCAGGCGTACCAGTACCGGGCGCTGACCCCGCTGGGTAGCTACCTGAAGCAGCCCTGGCGCTTGCTGGAAAGCGAGACCCTGAGCGAATCAGGTAGCGCGCCTGATACGTTCCTGGAAAAAATCAGCAAGCTTTACCGGGAGGAATCGGCCGAGCGCTTCAGCTATGGGCGAGTCAGGCAGCAAACCGTCAGTTACCCCGGTGTCGATGGGGGCAGCCCGTTCGACACCCTGACCCATTATGGCTACTCCCTGCCGGACGATGAGCGTGCACTGCAGACGGTGGAAAAGCTGGTGGGTGTTGACGGTGAGTCCAAGACCATCACCTTGCGACATTCCCTGGAAACGGGCGAGCCGCTGCTCAACCTCGACGACAACGGTGTCGAAATCCGATACTACTACGACGCTTTGCGTCGGGTAACGCGCGAGGTCGTGGCGCCAGGCAAGATTTTCGAAGCGGAACGCAATTACAAGTACTTCCTCTGCGCATACGACAACGAGCAGGCCCAGCAATGGGCCTATGACGTGAAGCAAGTCGAGACGCACACGCTGCTCGACGGGCTCAGCCGACCCATCTTCGAAGAGCGCGCAGACAAGGACAGCGCGACGTATGCTGGTGCTTTGCGGCCTATCTACCGCGCACGTTACGACGAACTGGACCAGCTGGTCGAGGAAACCGAAATCGACTGGCTGGGTGATGGGTTGCTGGAATTGACCAGCCACATCAGTTACGACGACTGGGGCCAGAGGTACGCTGTCCTGAATCCGGATGGCACGACTCAAGTCGAGGAGATCGACCAGGTGGCGAGCAAGGACGGTCCGGTGCATCGCGCCTGGCGAGAGGTGGAGCACTCACGGGTCAGCGGCATCAACGAGACGTGGTACAACCTGTTCGAGAAGCCGGTGCGGATCGAGCGATTTGCCCTGGATGGAAGCACCAGTATCAGCTTGCAGGTCAATGACTACGATGGGCTTGGCCGGCTGAGCAGGGAAGCTCAAGGAAGCGGTACAGGCCAGCGTGTGGTTGAGTATCGTTACGACGCTTTCGACCGTGTCCGCGAGGAACGGCTGGCAGATCGAGTCAACACGGTCTATCGCACCTATGCCGGGCACAGTCGCAATGACCTGCCGGTCAGCATCAAGGTGGGTAACACCGAAAACGCCGCCGTGTTGTTGGGCGAACAGGTGTTCGATGGCCTTGAGCGGCGAACCGTGGCCATCACCGGAGGGCGAGAGCAGAAATTCGAATATGACCCAGGTGAGCGGCAACCGCACTGGGTGGAGGCGCCGGATGGTACCCGGATCGAGTACCATTACCGGCCAGAGTTGGGTGAAGAGCCCGTCCTTCGGGTCCTATCCGGCAAGGAAGCGAAATACACGTATGACGAGAAAAATGCCAGGCTTACCCATTGCGAAGAGCCTGGGGATGACGAGAATTCCGGTTACACATTGGACCGTAGCCATTTCCTGAGCAACGGTGAGGTCAAGCACGAGTCGCGTACGGTGGATGGTGAAGTGTTCAGCATGGCCTACGACTACAGTTTTCGCAGTCGCTTGCGTGCCTATGTGGATGTGCTGGGGCAGACACAGCTCTATGATTTCGACGATGTCGGGCGCCTGGAAAAAACCACGCTGCACGCGCCTGAGCCCAAAAGGACTCGCTACCGGCTGCAGCGTGCGCCTGCCGGGCAACTGCTGCTGGAGTCGACGTTCGGGTATGACCCCCAAGGACGCATGGAGTCCATTACCACCACCGATGCCAGCACCGGGAATGCTTTGGCAATTCTGCTCGAGTACGATGAATTCGACAGGGAGATCCTGCGGACCTTCGATTTTGGTGACACCGTGCAAACGTTGGCACAGGACTATGATGAGTTCGATTGTTTGAAGTTCCGCACTCTGAAAGAGCGCCCGAAGGGCAGCGACGAAAGCCAGGCCACGCTGTTGCGGCATGAGACTTACCTGTACGACCGGCGCGGGCGGCTGCAGATATACACCTGTGATGGCCCTGAAGCGCCCGTGGACCCCTCCGGTCAAACCATTGCCAGGCAGATATTCGGCTTCGATGGCCTGGACAACATCCTCTCGGTGATCACTTTCAGCCCGGACGAGTCGTGGCAGCGGACCTTGTACGAATTCAAGAATAGCGATCCGGCACAAATGAGCCGGATCATTCCGCCTGATGCGCTACTGGAGACCTATGACGTCGATCACGACCTGGAGGAGTTGTTCAAGATCGTCAAATACGATCCGCAGCTGGCTATAGAGTTGCATTACGACGACAATGGCAACCTGATCAGTGATGAGCAGGGGCGGGTACTGACGTATGACGGGCTCAACCGTTTGCTCAGGGTCGAGACCCCGGACGGTGAACGCTGTCGCTACAACTATGACCCAGAGAACATTCTGTCCGGCACGACACCTGGCTAAGGGCACCGGGGCCGACGAGGCCGGTATGGGAACCGGCCTTGTCGCATTTAGCGGTAGCGAATGGTGAAGTTCAAGGCACCCTTGGCCAAGCCCGGGCGCAGGCTGCTGTTGGGTTCTGTCTGGAAGAAGCGAGCCTGAAAATTCAAAGGCACCTTTCTGCTCGTCAGGGGTACCAGGTCGATCTCTTTGTTCAGGGGCATCGATACCCCGTTGTACAGCATCTGAATACCTATGCCACGGGCTGCGGAGTCGTCGGTCAGGCTGAACACGTTTTCATCCGCAGGGCCAATCGGTCGAGAACCATTGATGCCATCGAGTTCGATGGTAGCGAGGGCCTCGTTACCCGGGTCAGGGTCCACCTTGCAGTTGTTCAAGCGGACCTGGAATGCTGCAGGGGGCGTGGTGAAGCCTGGGCCGGTGAAGTCGTTGACGCTCCATTCGCCAAGGTCCACCGGGTTGGCACTGACGTCTGCTGAAGCATCGCACTGGGTCTGGATGACCTTTGCCCTGAGGGTGTATTCCAGAACTTTGCCAAAGCCTCCCCAGTCCAGATGGCCGGTCACCAGTACGCCATCCAACTCATGCTCGCCGGGCGGCAGATCGCCGGTCTTGACCAGCGTGATCCTGTGCCTGAACGTGGATAGCGTGGCCGGGCCCAACTGGGTCTGCTCGTAATAGGCCGTGAACGGCACCCTGGGTGGCCTGCTGTCGGGGATGAACTGGTCGGTGCCACCGAGAAAGGGGTACAGCAACTCTACGATCGCTCCGATGCCTGGAATGTTGGTCCTGAGGACGGGGGCGTCGAGGAAGCGTCCATCAACCGCAGGCAGGGGAGGATGTACCCCGCGGGCGGCCTGGAAGTTGAAATTTATCCGCTCGCCGTAGGTCCGGCACCGGAGGGTAAGGTTGTTCTGGTCGATAGTGCCGTCGAGCAGCTCAGGGGTGCCGATCGTTGTGCCGATCCGCGCATCGCGTGGCACATAAAGGGTGTACAGGTCGCGGATATGGACCTTGAGGTTTGCGCTGGTCAGCTGTTGGAACTCGCAGCCGGTCCGGTCTACCGGCATGGCCATGGCGTTTGCAGCCGGCCATGCCAGGGTGGCGAGCAGCGCCTTGAAAAGGGTCTTGTTGATGTTTTTCATGGGGGTCCTGAAAGACGCGGTACGGCCGTGGGTAAGGCGGCACCGCGTGAAGGTTGCTAGATACAGGTCAGGGTTTGCTGGCGATAGCCGTCGACGACGGGAGCGTCCAGTTCATCGAGATGCACCTGGCAGCCGGCGTTGGGCTGGTCGCCCCAACTCACCTGTAGCGGTTGCTCCTGGCTGGGGTTGGTGAGCATTACCAGGCCCGCCTGCCCGACCATGCCGAGTCGGGTACCGTTCTGGGCCAGCACCCGGGCCCCAAAGGGCAGCGGTTGACCCTGGGTATCGTGCAGGGTCAGTACAAGGCGTGAAACGCGGCGTGCCTCGAAGCGGTGCTTGACCACTGCACCCTGGCGAGGCACTACCTGGGCGATGCCGTTGTCGATTTCCACATCAGGATCGAGACGGTTGGTTTCCAGGACGACCGAATTGGTCCGGTACGGTTGCAAGTAGGGCAAAAGTGCATAACCGCGTGAATTGGTGCGCGTACCCGTTGCGTTTTGCAGGCCCACATTGGCCACGCCAGGGACTTCGATCAAGGCCGCGGTATCTCCCAGGTATCGGCCGAACTCCAGCCCGTCAGCATGCAGCAGCACCGCACCACTGGCATTCAAGGACAGGCTGCGGTAGTTGTCGGCTTCGGTATAGCCAGCACTCACGCTGGCATAGGGCGCCTGATGGCCGAGTGACAGTGCTGCTGTCTTGCGGGCGTGTTCGTCACGGCTCAGGCTGGTGCTGAAGCTCAGCGCGCTGTCACTGCCGCTGAGCGTGGCGCGCTGGCTGTAGCCGTTGGCGTTGTGCTGCAGGTCGAAGGTCGCATTGGCGCGGTGACCGAAATGCAAGGGTATCGTCACGCTCAGGCCGAACTGACGATCACTGCCGTAACGGTCGGTCAACGATTGTGAGGCGAACAGGTTGTAGCCTACACCCCGATGATGGGTATTGAAGTTGAACTGGTATTGCCGTTGGGTGGCATTGCTGCGCCAGTAGTCCTGTTGTGACAGCGTCAGGGTCAGCGAGCTGGTCCTGCCCAGGCTCTGGTGGACCGAGGCCTCCAGGCGGCTGCGGCGACTGCCGCTGAACGTAGTGTCTTGGCTGCGCTGGCGCACCACTTCATCGAAGTCACGGTAGCCTTGGGTCGAATAGCGATATCCGGCAAAGCGCAGGTTGGTTTGGGTGGTGAAGGCCTTGGCATACTTCAGGGCATAACTGGAACCCTGCACCTCGCGCTCATCGGCATTGTCGATTGCGCTGGACGCCTGCGTTACATCGAAGGCCACTGCACCCAAGTGGCCCAGGTCCTTGCTAAACCCCAGGTTGGCCGCGCGGTAGAATTCGCTGGCCATCAAGCCGCCGTAAACAGTGGTGTCCCAGTAGGAGCCTACGGCCAGCGTGCCTTGCCAGAGCAGAGGGGTCTCGAGGGCGCTGGAGGGGTTGTAGCGCCCGACCGTGGCACTGTAACGCCATACGCCTGGGCGCAGCAGATTGCTCATGGTCGAGTACGGCTGGATGAAGCGGCGGACCTGGCCATCGGCCTCGGTCACGACGACTTCCAGCTCGCCGCTGCCTGCGGTACTCAGGTCGTCGATGGCGTAGGGGCCGGCGCTGACGTACGTCGAGTAGATCGGATAACCATGCTGCCAGATCTCGACTTTCGCCCGGCTCTGGGCCACGCCGCGAATGATCGGGGCATAACCGCGCTGGTTGTCGGCCAGCATGCCCATGTCCGAGGCCACGCGTACGCCTGATATCGGCACCGAACGGAACACGTCCCTGTCCGTGAAGGTTTCGCCGATCGTCAGATTGGCGAGGGTACCCGGTATATCGCGCTGTGCGTAGGTCTGTGCCCGGGTCCATTCAGTTTTGCCCTGGCTGTCCTGGCGCCAGGACTGGGTACTGCGCAGGCGCCATTCGCCCAGGTTGATACCGCTGTTCAGGTACAGGTCGTTGCTGGTGTACCGGCCAGAGGAGCGATTGCGGCCGTTCAGAGTGGAGGCCTGATAGTTGATGAAAGCGGCATTGATACCACTGTCCCAGCGGGAAGGGTCGACCTGGTTAGCGGTGTTCCGGCGCATGGCGATCTGCGGAATCGAGATGGCCAGGTGCAGCTCCGCAGGGGTGAAGACGATTTGTGCACCAGGAACGACGGCCAGCAAGTCCAGGCAGCCACTCGCCTGATCCTCTGGATTGGCCAGTGCGTCCAGGCGCATTCCCCATTCGCCAAGCAGCTTGGCTGGCAGGCAAGGCTGCAGCTCGCCGTCCGGGCCTGGCTGGAAGTCCAGCTCATGCTGGCCGGCAGGTTCAAGATTGACCTGTACCTCTACCCGGTAGCGGCCAGGCGCGAGCCCCTGATCGCTGGTCAACATGCTCAGCGACCAGGCACTCGCTGCTTGCGGTTGGCCAGGCACCTGGCGCAGGAAGCCGCTCTGGAACCCGGAGTCTGCCTGGGAATAGGGCGCTGAGAGCAAGGTGGAGCTACCCAGCAGGCACAGCAGTGCGCTGCGCTGGCGGCGCATAGTGCGCCAGCGTAGTGGGGGGAGGACCATGATGACGATTCCTGTTTGCGTGCGAGGCAGGCCCTAGTTGGCCAGTTGAATAGGCGCGCTCAGCGGTTCGGTGAAGCCACCGTAGTCATTGACGATGGAAAAACGGGCCTGCAGGCTGGAGGCGCGAGTGATGCCGGTCAGCGGGTAGGCTTTTTCGCCAAAGGGTTCCAGCATGGCGGTGTTTTTCAAGGTGTGTTGCTGGCCTGGGCCATTCACCTCCAGGCGGTTGAAGGTGATGTGGAAAGGCGATGGGTTCTTGACCACCAACTGCTCCACCCCGTTACGTACGCTCAAGGAAAATGTCAGCGAGCTCAAGTGATCGGTCGGCGTACCCTTGAGTGTGGGCGGCCGATAGAACAGTTTGATGCGTGTGCGCAAGGCGATGTTGAGTTGATTGCCCGTGTCGCTGCTGACTTGCGGAATCTCCTGCACGTTGAAGAAGAACAGCGACTCGCGGTCGTGCGGCAGTGTATTGGGCAGTCCAATTATCTTTAGAAGTTGTTCACTGTTCGGGTTGATTTTGAACAGCGGTGGGGACGTTGCAAAGGGTACGCTGGTCGTATTGTCGTCGGCGTCCGTATTTATCCAGGCCTGCACGGCATAAATGCTTTTCGATGGGTTTCGAACAACGACGGATGTACTGCGTTTGTCACCGTTGAAAACGAGGCGTGTGTTGTTTAATGTCAAGGCGGCATGACTGCTTACCGAGAGGGTAAGCATCCATAAGGTCAGGCAGGCGCAAGCAACGACGCGGGCGGGTATCGTGAATATTGACGGATTGGTCATCGGGTAACTCGCTGCATCCAGACGCACAACTACGCCTGGATGGTTTAACCGTGCAAGGACTGCACAGAATTTATGCGTAATTATTGATAGTCGACTGTGTAACGAACCTGGGCGGATGCAAGGCCGTGCGTCACGGTGCTGGCAGTGGAACGGTAGTAGGCGTCGAACCGGAGGTCGGTTGGGCCTGTCGCGTTGAGTGGATAATCAACCGAGGTTCCACCGGGTTTGATCGAGGCCTTGGAACTGTCCCTGATCACAATCGAGATGTTTTCTGCCGTGCCGACACTGGTACCAATGCTGAAATAGTCGCCGCTGGCATCAGCGGCACCGTCAAACTTTACGAAGGCATTGTCTTCGCTGATGCCACAGACTGTTTTGTCGGGTACGCGGATGTTAAAAGATGCGCCACGGACTTCAACATTGGCAGCGGGGAATCGCCCCATGGGAATTTCGCCCATGGCGACGCGGTCACTGACATTGCCGTCACCGGGATTGACGATCTCGATAGGGCACGTTTCGGGCGTGATGCGGCCTTCAAAGAATATCGAGCCGGAAGCGAATGCAGCATTGCTTGCCAGGCCAGTAAGCAGGCCGAGGGATAGTACTAAGGACTTCTTCATGACATAACCTGATTGGGTAAATGGGTCAAGTTTCAGTGCGGGGGTGGGCTGGGTCTTTCCAGTTTCCCGTTTTCGCCCCGGCGCTGATTCTATTTGTCATGAGATTTATCGGGCTGTAGGAATAAGCCGGAAAACTTTGCGATCTTTCGCTTTGTTACAAGATCTTGAGGTGTAAGCGTCCACAGGTGCCCTGGCGTTACCAGGGCACGTGAAATCAGGTTAATGGGTACTGCTTGGGCCACTCTGGCTCAGCAGTTGCTTTTCCAGGTTCCAGTCGAATGGCTCTGCGTTCAACTCGGCCTCGTGACGACGCTCTTCAAGCTGCTGATAAAGCGCCAGCTCCTCGTCTGGCATGAAGTGCAGGCAATCGCCAGCGAAGAACCACAGCAAGTCACGCGGCACCAGATGAGCGATCTGCGGGTAACGCTGGATAACCTGACACATCAGGTCCTGGCCCAGGTACTGGCTCTCAAGCGGATCCTGCGGCAATAGCGTCAGCAGTTCGTCGAAGCGTTCGAGGAACAGGGCGTGGCTTTCTTCTGGCACCTGCTCTGCTTCACCCAGCGCCAGCAGAATGGTGCGCAGGTGCTGGAGCAGTTGCAGGTGATATTCCAGGTAGGGGTTGGCCATGGAATGGGTCCTCGGTATGGCTGAAACGGGGGCGGAGTATACGCCGCCCCCCCGTTTCTCGCGAAGGGTCAGCGCACCTTGCCCGGTTCGGCGAGCAACTGCGCCTTGTCGAAGGCATCGACATCGATCACCTTGCGCCGAGCCTGTTCGGCCTCGTGCAGCCGCTGGCCCTCGCCGGGTTGCAGCACGCCTGCCTCGACGGCGGCGTCGATACCGGACTGGCCGGGGGCTGGCTGGACTTTGCCTTCCTTGACGGTTTGGTACAGGGCCTTGCTCAACTGTGCCGTGTCTTCGAGCAGGTCACTGGCCCGTTGCAGATCCGCGACCGGGTCGTGTTGTGCCTGCGGGCGGTAGCAGCCGGCCAGCAGTTCCTCCAGCGCCGGATCGCCCTTGCGCCGGCCGATCAGCTCGGCCACCTCGGCATCCAGTTCATCACTGGGGCCCTTATGGCGGCGGCCGAAGGGGAATACCAGTACCCGCAGCGCGCAGCCGGCGAAGCGGTTGGGGAAATTGTCGAGCAGGCGGTCCAGCGCACGCTCCGTTTGCGCAAGGCTTTCCTCCATGGCCCAGCGCAGCAGCGGCTGCAGGTATTCAGGCGAGCCCTGATCGTGATAGCGCTTCAGGGCGGCGCTGGCGAGGTACAGGTAGCTCAGCACATCGCCAAGTCGAGCGCTGAGGCGCTCGCGGCGCTTGAGCGCCCCACCCAGCAGCATCATCGAAAGGTCGGCCATCATGGCAAACGCCGCCGCCTGCCGGTTAAGGGCACGGAAGTAGCCCTGGCTCAGGGCATCGCCCGGCACCCGCTCAAAGCGACCCAGCCCCAGGCCGTAGACCAGGGTGCTTGCCGCATTGCCGGCGGCGAACAGGATGTGTTTCATTAGCAGGTCATCGAATTCCTTGAGTGCCTGATCGTGGTCTTCACGCCCGGCCAATGCCATTTCCTTGAGCACGAACGGATGGCAGCGAATGGCGCCTTGGCCGAAGATCATCAGGTTGCGCGAAAGGATGTTGGCGCCCTCGACCGTGATGAAGATCGGCGCACCTTGCCAGTTGCGGCCCAGGTAGTTGTTCGGGCCCATGATGATGCCCTTGCCACCGTGCACGTCCATGGCGTGCTGGATGCATTCGCGGCCACGCTCGGTCAGGTGGTACTTGAGGATCGCCGACAGCACCGAGGGCTTTTCGCCCAGGTCCACCGCCTTGGCGGTCAGCAGGCGGGCACTGTCCATCAGCCAGGCGTTGCCGCCAATGCGTGCCAGTGATTCCTGGATGCCCTCGAAGGCCGCCAGTGGCACGTTGAACTGCTCACGGATATTGGCGTACTGGCCGGTGACCAGGCTGGTGTACTTGGCAGCCCCTGTACCCACGGCAGGCAGTGAGATGGAGCGGCCCACCGACAGGCAGTTCATCAGCATCATCCAGCCTTTGCCGAGCATGGCTTGGCCGCCAATGAGGGAATCCAGCGGGACGAACACGTCCTTGCCGCTGTTGGGGCCATTCATGAACGCGGCGCCCAGTGGCAGGTGGCGTTTACCGATTTCCACCCCGGGGGTATCGGTGGGTATCAGCGCAAGGCTGATGCCCAGTTCTTCCTCATCGCCCAGCAGGTGGTCCGGGTCGTAGGCCTTGAATGCCAGGCCCAGCAGGGTAGCGACCGGGCCCAGGGTGATGTAGCGCTTTTCCCAGTTCAGGCGCAGGCCCAGCACTTCTTCGCCATTCCACTGGCCTTTGCAGATGATGCCAGTGTCGGGCATGGCGCCGGCATCAGAGCCAGCGAGCGGGCCGGTCAGGGCGAAGCAGGGGATTTCCTCGCCTCGGGCCAGGCGGGGCAGGTAGTGGTTGCGTTGTTCGTCGGTGCCGTAGTGCAGCAGCAGTTCGGCAGGGCCGAGGGAGTTGGGCACCATCACCGTGGAGGCCAGGTCACCACTGCGGGTGGCCAGTTTCATCGCCACCTGCGAATGCGCGTAGGCAGAGAAGCCTTTGCCGCCATATTCCTTGGGGATGATCAGCGCGAAGAAACCATGCTGCTTGATGTGGTCCCAGGCTTCGGGCGGCAGGTCCAGGTCCTGGCCGATCTGCCAGTCGCTGACCATGGCACACAGGTCCTCAGTGGGGCCGTCGATGAAGGCCTGTTCTTCTTCGGTCAGCTTCGGTGCCGGGTAAGCCAGCAATGTGCGCCAATCGGGGCGCCCGCTGAACAGTTCGCCGTCCCACCATACCGTGCCGGCATCGATGGCCTCGCGCTCGGTTTGCGACATTGGCGGCAGGGTGCGCTGGAACCAGCTGAATACCGGGCCGGTGAACACTTTGCGGCGCCACTCCGGCAGCGCAACCAGGGCGGTCTTCAAGGCCAGTACGATCCAGATCACAGCCAGAAGCCAGCCGGGCGCGCTGCTGAAAATGCCCATGAGCAGCACATAGGCCGCCATGATGCCGAGAATCTGCAAGGGCGCCAGGCGCCGGTGCGTGAGGTACGCCGCGCCGATCACCAGCACTACCAACCACAACAGCAACATAATCGGTCCTCCTTGGAACCAAGGGCTTGAGCCGTCCCAGACAGCTTAGACGCAATGCTGTGAACGGCAGCTTCAGAACAGTGACAGGGTGTGGCAGCGGGAGTTTCAGTTGATTTGTTCGCCTGTACCGGCCTCTTCGCGGGCGTGCCCGCGAAGAGGCCGGTACAGGCGGCGAAGGTCTGGAGTAGACTGCACCACCTCCGCATTTATAAGGACGTTGCCATGCTGAAGATCTGGGGCCGCAAGAATTCGAGCAATGTGCGCAAGGCACTGTGGATTGCCCAGGAACTGGGCCTTGATTTCGAGTCCATCGACGCCGGTGGCGCTTTCGGCGTGGTCAACGAGCCGCACTACCGCGCCCGCAACCCCAACGGGCTGGTGCCCATGCTCGAAGACGGCGACCTGACCCTGTGGGAGTCCAACACCATCGTCCGCTACCTGTGCGCCGAGTACGGCGCAGAGCAGGGCTGGTACCTGGAGGACCCGCGCCGGCGCGCCTTGGCCGACAAATGGATGGACTGGACCACCTCGTCCTTCGCCGCACCGTTCCGTCCGCTGTTCTGGGGCCTGTTGCGCACCCCGGAAGACCAGCGCGACTGGGTGGCGATCAACGCCGCGCACAAGCAGTGCGCCCAGCTGCTGGCCATTGCCGATGAAACCCTGGCCAAACAGCCCTACCTGTCCGGTGACCGGATCGGCATGGGCGACATCCCACTGGGTAGCTTCATCTATGCCTGGTTCGAAATGCCCATCGAGCGCCCGGCCATGTACAACCTGGAAGCCTGGTATGAACGCCTGAAACAACGCCCGGCCTACCAGGCCGCGGTGATGACCGCGCTCACTTGAACCTGCTTCGATAGTCATTATCAATAGATGTGACTGTACTTGTGCGGCCTGGCCTTGCACCATGGCTGCACTCACTGCGCCAGTGACTTTACCTGGCGTGTCCTGCACCTTTTTTCGGTAAATGACCCGCTATGAGTTCCGCCCTGTCCATCCGACAGCTGACCAAGACCTACGGCAATGGCTTCCAGGCCCTCAAAGGCATCGACCTCGATGTTGCCGAAGGCGACTTCTTCGCCTTGCTCGGCCCCAACGGCGCCGGCAAATCCACCACCATCGGCATTCTCTCCACCCTGGTAAACAAGACCAGCGGCACGGTGAGCGTGTTCGGCCATGACCTGGACCGCGAGCCTTCAGCGCTGAAGCGCTGCCTGGGTGTGGTGCCGCAGGAATTCAACTTCAACCAGTTCGAGAAAACCTTCGACATCGTCGTGACCCAGGCCGGCTATTACGGTATTCCGCCCAAGCTGGCCAAGGAGCGCGCCGAGCAGTACCTGACCCAGCTGGGCCTGTGGGACAAACGTGATGTGCAGTCGCGTTCGTTGTCCGGCGGCATGAAGCGGCGTCTGATGATTGCCCGTGCATTGATCCACGAACCGCGCCTGCTGATCCTGGACGAACCCACCGCCGGGGTGGATATCGAGCTGCGCCGCTCGATGTGGAGCTTCCTCACCGAGCTGAACCAGAAGGGCATCACCATCATCCTCACCACCCACTACCTGGAAGAGGCTGAACAGCTGTGCCGTAACATCGGCATCATCGACCATGGCACCATCGTCGAGAACACCAGCATGCGCCAGTTGCTGGGCAAGCTGCATGTCGAAACCTTCGTGCTCGACCTCAAGCAGGACCTGGCCGCGGCGCCGGTATTGCAGGGCTACCCGTGCCGGCTGCTGACCCCGCATACCCTGGAAGTGCAGGTGGAGAAGGACATCGGCATCACCGCGCTGTTTGGCCAGCTGGCGCTGCAGAACATCGAGGTGCAGAGCTTGCGCAACAAGACCAACCGACTCGAGGAGCTGTTCGTGTCCCTGGTGGAAAAAAACCTGTCGAAGGTGGCCGTATGAGTGTGGAGCTGCGCACCAACTGGGTCGCCCTGAACACCATCGTCTACCGCGAAGTGCGGCGCTTCTTGCGCATCTGGCCGCAGACGTTGCTGCCGCCTGCGATCACCATGGTTTTGTACTTTGTCATCTTCGGTAACCTGATCGGCCGACAGATTGGCGACATGGGTGGCTTCACCTACATGCAGTACATCGTGCCGGGGCTGATCATGATGTCGGTGATCACCAACTCCTACGGCAACGTGGTGTCGAGCTTCTTCGGCAGCAAGTTCCAGCGTTCGATCGAAGAGCTGATGGTGTCACCGGTGTCGCCGCACACCATTCTTGTCGGCTATGTGCTGGGCGGCGTGCTGCGCGGTTTGGCGGTGGGGGTGATCGTAACCATCCTGTCGATGTTCTTCACCGACCTGCAGGTGCACCACCTGGGCGTGACCGTGGTCGTGGTGCTGCTGACGGCCACCATCTTCTCGCTGCTGGGCTTCGTCAACGCCGTGTTTGCGCGCAATTTCGACGATATCTCGATTATCCCGACCTTTGTGCTGACGCCGCTGACCTACCTGGGCGGGGTGTTCTACTCGATCAACCTGCTGCCGCCATTCTGGCAGACCGTGTCGCTGGCCAACCCGGTGCTGCACATGGTGAACTCGTTCCGCTACGGCATCCTAGGGGTGTCGGATATCAGCATTGGCACGGCGATCACCTTCATGCTTGTGGCCACCGCAGTGCTCTACACGTTGTGCATCCGCCTGCTGGTCAGCGGCCGCGGGATGCGGGCATGAGCCCTGTTGTGAACATCTGAGCTTGCGCCGGCGCCACTGCCGGCCAATCCACCAGCGCCAGTACAGCAGGGTGGTGAAGTAGGCGGCAATGCCCAGCACCACCCCGCACACCACCGACCCCAGCAGGAACGGCTGCCACACGGTGGCAAGCTGGTCGGTGATCCAGTCGAACGTCAGTTCGTCGGGCAATGTGCGCGGCGGCACCTGCATCAGCCAGGCGCCGGTCATGTAGGTGACGAAGAACACCGGCGGCATGGTGAGCGGGTTGGTCAGCCACACCAGGCTGACCGCGATCGGCAAGTTGCCACGTACCGGGATTGCCAGCGCCGCCGCCAGCAGCATCTGCATGGGGACGGGAATCAACGCCGCGAACAGGCCCACGCCCATGGCCCGTGCCACCGAATGGCGGTTCAGGTGCCAGAGGTTGGGGTCGTGCAGCAACTTGCCGAAAAAGCGTAAGGACTTGTGTTCCCGAATGCTGGTCGGGTCCGGCATGTAGCGTTTGAAAAGGCGGCGCGGCATGTAGGCTCCCGGAGCGTTGATCCGCGCAGTATGCCCTTAATCCTGCGCAGTCTCGTTTAGAGTTTGTGACAATTGTTGAGCAAGCTTTGCCGGCAATTGAGCTATGCCTCAGGGGGTGATTTACCTTCTGGAGCTCTACCTCATGCGCACAGGGATGTTTGCGCTCGCGCTCGGGCTGCTGTGCCTGGGCTTTCTCCCCGTATTGCCATCGGTCGGATGGCTGCTAGCGCTGGCGACCTTCGCTGTCCTAAGCCTGTTTTCCCGCGCTTGGCCGTTGGGCTGCTTTCTGCTGGGCCTGTGCTGGGCGTGCTGGTCTGCTCAGCACGCCCTGGATGATCGCCTGGCTGACGGCCTGGATGGCCGCACCTTGTGGCTGGAGGGGCGGGTGGTCGGCTTGCCAGCCCGAACGGCGCAAGGCGTGCGCTTCGAGCTGGAGGTAGCACACTCGCGGCGGGCCGAGCTGCCGCAACGGTTGCAACTGAGCTGGTTCGACGGGCCGCCGCTGCGGGCCGGTGAGCAGTGGCGGCTGGCCGTGACCTTGCAGCGCCCCGCCGGGCTGCTCAACCCCCATGGGCCCGACCGGGAGGCGCAACTGCTGGCGCGGCGGGTGGGTGCCACCGGTACGGTAAAAGCCGGGCAACTGCTGGCGCCGGTAACCGGTGGTTGGCGCGATGTGCTGCGTCAGCGTTTGCTGGCGGTCGAAGCCAATGGCCGGCAGGCCGCGTTGGTGGCACTGGTGCTTGGCGACGGCACAGGCCTGGCCCGGGAGGACTGGCAGACGTTGCAAGCCACCGGCACGGTGCACCTGTTGGTGATCTCTGGCCAGCACATCGGCCTGGTGGCCGGCTTGCTGTACGGTCTGGTCGCCGGACTGGCGCGTTGGGGGCTGTGGCCCGCTCGGTTGCCGTGGCTGCCCTGGGCGTGTGGTCTGGCCATGGCGGCGGCGCTGGCCTACGGCTGGCTGGCCGGTGCTGGGGTGCCGGTGCAGCGCGCCTGCCTGATGCTGGCGGTGGTGTTGCTCTGGCGCCTGCGCTTTCGCCACCTCGGTGCGACGCTGCCGCTGTTGCTGGCGCTGGTCGCGGTGCTGCTGGTCGAACCACTGGCAGCGCTGCTGCCTGGGTTCTGGCTGTCATTTACGGCGGTGGCCACGCTTGTCTATTGCTTCAGTGCCCGGCTAGGGGGCTGGCGGCCTTGGCAGGCCTGGACGCGCGCGCAATGGGTGATCGCCATCGGCCTGCTGCCGGTGTTGCTGGCCACGGGCTTGCCGGTGAGCCTGAGTGCGCCGCTGGCCAATCTTGTCGCAGTGCCTTGGGTGAGCGTGGCGGTGCTGCCTTTGGCACTGCTGGGTACGTTGCTGCTGCCACTGGGCGGGGTAGGGGAGGCGTTGCTATGGCTGGCGGGTGGCCTGCTGGATGGGCTGTTCCGGCTGCTGGCGCTGGTGGCGCAGCAGCGTCCGGCATGGGTGGCGCCGGCCCTGCCATTATGGGCCTGGCTATTGGTGAGCCTGGGCGCTCTGTTGGTTTTGCTGCCCCGTGGTGTGCCGCTGCGCGGGTTGGGCGGGGTGATGCTGCTGGCCTTGTGGGTGCCCAGGGAACCGGTGCCCCACGGGCAGGTCGAGGTCTGGCAGCTGGACGTTGGCCAAGGGCTGGCGGTGCTGTTGCGCACCCGGCATCACAGCCTGCTGTACGACGCCGGGCCGGCCAGAGGCGAAAGCGACCTTGGGGAGCGGGTGGTGCTACCGACGTTGCGCAAGCTGGGGGTGGGCAGCCTGGACACGATGGTGATCAGCCACGCGCATGCCGACCATGCGGGTGGTGCCTCGGCCATACAGCGTGGTCTGCCGGTCAGGCGGCTGATCGGCGGGGAAGCGCTGGAAGAAGTGCCATTGCAGCCCTGTGCCAGTGGCGAACAATGGGACTGGGATGGCGTGCGCTTTTCGCTGTGGCGCTGGGCGGCCGGGCAGAGCAGCAATGACCGTTCCTGTGTGCTGTTGGTAGAGGCGCAGGGCGAGCGCTTGCTGCTGGCGGGGGATATGGAAGCTGCTGCCGAACGGGCCTGGCTGGCGGACCATGAAACGCCGCGTATCGACTGGTTGCAGTCACCGCACCATGGCAGCCGCAGTTCGTCGACCGAGGCGTTCATCCGGGCTACTGCGCCGCGTGGGGTATTGATTTCGCGAGGGCGCAACAACAGCTTCGGGCACCCGCATGTTCGGGTGATGGAGCGTTATCAGCGGCATGGGCTGGCGGTGCATGACACGGCGGTGGAGGGGGCATTGAGGTTGGTGGTGGGGCAGCATGGCGAAGTCGAAGGTATGAGGGGGCAGCGGCGGTTTTGGCGGGTTCGAGCTGAGTGAGCGGGAGGCAGGCCGGTGCATACGCCAATTCCCTGACCTCCGGCAGATGAGCCCTCGGCGCGCCTATGGTAGAGTGGCGGCCTTTTTGCGAAGGGGCGTTTACTGTGTGGGAATTGGTCAAGTCCGGTGGTTGGATGATGCTGCCGATCATTCTGAGTTCCATCGCTGCCATGGCTATCGTCGTCGAGCGCCTGTGGACCCTGCGCGCCAGTCGCGTCACCCCGCCGCACCTGCTGGGCCAGGTGTGGATGTGGATCAAGGACAAGCAACTGACCAGTGACAAGCTCAAGGCCCTGCGCGCCGATTCGCCATTGGGCGAAATCCTTGCCGCGGGCCTGGCCAACTCGCGCCATGGCCGCGAAATCATGAAAGAGTGCATCGAGGAAGCCGCCTCGCGCGTCATTCACGAACTGGAGCGCTACATCAGCACGCTCGGCACCATCGCCGCCATGGCCCCGCTGCTGGGCCTGCTGGGCACCGTGCTGGGCATGATCGACATCTTCAGCGCCTTCATGGGCTCGCAGATGAATGCCAATGCGTCCGTGCTGGCCGGTGGTATCTCCAAGGCCCTGGTCACCACTGCGGCCGGCCTGATGGTCGGTATCCCGGCGGTGTTCTTCCACCGCTTCCTGCTGCGCCGCATTGATGAGCTGGTGGTGGGCATGGAACAGGAGGCAATCAAGCTGGTGGAAGTGATCCAGGGCGACCGTGAAGTGGAAGTGGCCGGAGGCAAGGCGTGAAGTTCCGGCGCAATCGCCAGCGGGAGAACGTTGACATCAACCTGGCGTCGTTGATCGACGTGGTGTTCGTCCTGCTGCTGTTCTTCGTGGTCACCACCACCTTCACCCGCGAGACCCAGCTGCGCGTCGAGCTGCCCGAAGCTGCCAGCGCCGAGAAGGCGCCGGCCGACCAGGACAAGCTGGTGGAAATCACCATCAGCGCCGAAGGCGTGTATTCGGTGAACAACCACCTGCTGCCCAAGAGCGACCTGGCCACCTTGAGCGAGGCCATCGAGCGTGAGTCGGGCGGTGACAACAAGCTGCCGCTGGCCATCAGCGCCGACGGCAAGACCCCGCACCAGGCTGTGGTCACCGCAATGGACGCCGCCGGCAAGCTCGGTTTCAGCCAGTTGCGCATGACCACCGTCGAGGCGGCCCAGGGCACGCCTTGATGGCTTTCGCCGACCGTTTGCTCGCCGCCTGGTACGCCGGGCACCCAGCGCTGGCGCTGCTGCGCCCGCTGGAGGCGTTGTACCGCCGCGTGGTCACGCGCAAGCGGGCACGTTTTCTCAGTGGCGAAAGTGCCAGCTACCGGGCGCCAGTGCCAATCATCGTGGTGGGCAACATCACCGTGGGCGGCACCGGCAAGACGCCGATGATTCTCTGGCTGATCGAGCACTGCCGCCAGCAGGGGCTGAAGGTGGGCGTGGTCAGCCGTGGCTATGGTGCCAAGCCGCCGCAGCTGCCCTGGCGGGTGCAGGCCGACCAGCCGGCCGACCAGGCGGGCGATGAACCGCTGCTGATCGTGCAGCGCACCGGCGTGCCGCTGATGATCGACCCCGACCGCTCCCGCGCTGTGCAGGCGTTGTTGGCCAGCGAACCGCTCGACCTGATCCTGTGCGATGACGGCATGCAGCACTACCGCCTGGCCCGCGACCTCGAACTGGTGCTGATCGATGCCGCCCGCGGCCTGGGCAATGGCCGCTGCCTGCCAGCCGGCCCTTTGCGCGAGCCCGCCGAACGCCTGCAGGATGCTGACGCGGTGCTGTTCAACGGTGCCAGTGCCGACCGCGCCGATGGTTTTGGCTTCTGCCTGCAGCCGTCCGCCCTGGTCAACCTGCGCAGCGGCGAGCGTCGTGCCCTCGACCATTTCCCCGCAGGCCAGCGCCTGCACGCGGTGGCCGGTATTGGCAACCCGCAACGTTTCTTCAATACCCTGCTGGGGCTAAACTGGCAGCCGGTTCCGCATCCCTTCGCCGACCATGCACAGTTCAGTGTCCAAAGCCTGGCCTTCAGCCCGCCGCTGCCGCTGGTGATGACCGAGAAGGATGCGGTGAAATGCCGGGCCTTCGCCGCTGATGACTGGTGGTACCTGGCCGTCGAGGCGCAGCCCACGCCGGCTTTCAGCGCCTGGTTCGACAACCAGCTGCAGTGTCTGCTGCGCAAGCCCTGAGCCCGTTTTCAATTTTCGGCCACCTGGCCTAGAAGGAAGCCTCCAATGGACACCAAACTGCTCGATATCCTGGCCTGCCCGATCACCAAGGGCCCGCTCAAGCTCAGCGCCGACAAGACCGAGCTGATCAGCAAGGGCGCTGGCCTGGCCTACCCGATCCGCGACGGCATCCCGGTCATGCTGGAAAGCGAGGCGCGTACCCTGACTGACGACGAGCGTCTGGACAAATGAGCCTGGACTTCACCGTGGTGATCCCCGCCCGGCTGCGCTCCACACGCCTGCCAGGCAAGCCGTTGCTGGCGATTGCCGGCAAGCCGATGGTGCAGCATGTGTGGGAGCAGGCGCGCAAAAGTGCTGCCAGCCGTGTGGTCATCGCCACCGACGACGCCAGTATCCTGGAAGCCTGCCAGGCTTTCGGCGCCGAAGTGCTGATGACCCGTGCCGACCATGAATCGGGCACCGACCGCCTGGCCGAAGTGGCGGCGCACCTGGGCTTGCCGGCTGACGCCATCGTGGTCAACGTGCAGGGCGACGAGCCGCTGATCCCGCCGATGATCATCGACCAGGTGGCGGCCAACCTGGCTGCGCACCCGGAAGCTGGCATCGCCACCCTGGCCGAGCCGATTCATGAGCCGGAAACCGTGTTCAACCCCAACGCGGTCAAGGTGGTGAGCGACAAGAACGGCCTGGCCCTGACGTTCAGCCGCGCGCCGCTGCCCTGGGCCCGCGATGCTTTTGCCAGGGACCGCAACGTGCTGCCAGAAGGCGTGCCGTATCGCCGCCACATCGGCATGTACGCTTACCGCGTCGGCTTCCTGCAGGACTTTGTCGGTTGGGGCCCGTGCGGGCTCGAACAGACCGAAGCGCTGGAGCAGCTGCGTGCCTTGTGGCACGGCGTGCGTATTCACGTCGAGGATGCCATCGAGGCGCCTGCCGTGGGCGTTGATACACCTGAAGACCTGGAGCGCGTAAGGCGCTTGCTGGAGGCTTGATGCGCGTCCTGTTCGTCTGCCTGGGCAACATCTGCCGCTCGCCTACCGCCGAAGGCGTGCTGCGCCATCAATTGCAGGCCGCCGGGCTTGCCGACCGGGTGCAAGTGGCTTCTGCCGGCACCGGCGACTGGCATGTCGGCAAGGCGCCAGACAGTCGCACCTGCAAGGCGGCGCTGGCGCGCGGTTACGACCTGTCGCCGCAGCGCGCCCAGCAGGTCAAGGCGGCGCATTTTGCCGAGTATGACCTGATCCTGGCCATGGACGAGAGCAACCTGCGCGATCTGCGCGCCCTGCGCCCGCACACCGCAGCGGGCGAACTCGACCTGTTCCTGCGCCGCTATGGCTCGGTGCTGGATGAGGTACCTGACCCGTACTACGGCGGAGCTGACGGCTTCGAGCAGGTGCTCGACCTGGTCGAGGCGGCCTGCCAGGCGCTGGTGCTGGAAATCAAGGGGCGGCTATGACAGGGCAGTGGCAGGAGCAGGTATCGCTCAAACCGTACAACACCTTCGGCATAGACGTGAAGGCGCGTTACTTCAGCCAGGTGCAGGATGACCAGCAGGTGCGTCAGGCACTGGGCCAGGCGCAGCAGCGCGGGCTGCCGGTGTTGGTCATCGGTGGTGGTAGCAACCTGCTGCTCACCCGCGATATCGACGCGCTGGTGCTGCACATGGCCAGCCGTGGCTGCCGTGTGCTCAGCGACGATGGTGAACATGTCGTGGTCGAAGCCGAGGCCGGTGAGCCGTGGCATGTATTTGTTCAGTGGACACTGGCGCAGGGCTTTTGCGGGCTGGAAAACCTCAGCCTGATCCCAGGCACCGTGGGCGCCGCACCGATGCAGAACGTGGGCGCCTATGGGGTGGAGATCAAGGACGTGTTTGCCGGCCTGACCGCCCTGGACCGCGAGACGGGCGAACTGCATGACTTCGGTTTGGCAGAATGTGCCTTCGGTTATCGCGACAGCCTGTTCAAGCGCAACCCCGGGCGCTGGTTGATCCTGCGCGTGCGTTTTGCCTTGAGCCGTACCTTGCAGGCCCATCTGGACTATGGCCCGGTGCGTCAGCGCCTGGCGGAGCAGGGCGTGGCCGAGCCGACTGCGCAGGCGATCAGTGATGCTATTTGCAGCATTCGCCGTGAAAAGCTGCCAGACCCGGTGGAGCTCGGCAACGCCGGGAGCTTTTTCAAGAACCCGGTGGTGTCGGCTGGGCTGGTTGAGCGTATTCGTGCGCAATACCCGGCAGTGGTCGCTTATCCTCAGGCCGATGGCCAAGTGAAGCTGGCCGCGGGCTGGTTGATCGAGCAGGCTGGCTGGAAGGGCCATCGCGACGGCGATGCGGGCGTGCATCGCTTGCAGTCGCTGGTGCTGGTCAATTACGGGCATGCGAGCGGGGCGCAGATGCATGCGCTGGCTCAGCAGATCCAGGCGGATATCCTGGAGCGGTTCGGGGTTGAGCTGGAGATGGAGCCTAACCTCTACTGAGCGTTCGGCTTTGTAATTGCGGGGTGGCAGAAATCGAGCGCCGCCCGCGATGCGCCGCGTGGGCGGCGCTCGATCTCATAGGCAATGCGGCAGTAGCGACGAACACAAGAAAAAGCCCCGCCAGTTCGCACTGGCGGGGCTTTTTCATTCAGCCTTGGCTATCAACCGTGATGAGGCTTGTGCTCATCGGCGGCTTCCAGGGCTGGCTCCTCGGTCGCTGCAGCAGCTTCCTGCGCGGCTTTGGCGGCGGCCTCGGCCTCACGCTTGCGGCGGCGCACTTCCCGCGGGTCGTTCGGCGCACGGCCGTTGGCCAGCATGACGGTGGCAGCTTCTGCCTCTACCGGGGCTTCGACCGGGGCAGGTTCGACGACCACAGGTGCAGGCTCTGCGACTACTTCTGGCTGTGCTTCGACAGCCGGTGCAGGCTGCTCGGCAACCGGAGCGGTTTCAACCACGGCCGGAGCCTGTTCGATTTCGCCCGCTTCGACAACAGGCGTTTCAACAGGGGCTTCGGCGACGATGACCGGTTCGGCAGCAGGCGCTTCTTCAACCACGGGTTGCGGGGCGACTTCGACCACAGGCTCGGCGGTGACCTCGGCCACGACAACCGGCTCGCTGACAGGCTGCTCCACCACTGGGGCTACGGCAACTTCTTCAGCCTTGGCGACAGCTTCAACCTGCTCGACCTTTTCAGCCTTCTCGACCGGCTGGGCGGCTTGGCTGTTGTCGGTCTCTGCTGCGGCAGCGACTTCGGCGGTGGCCAGTTCGGCCTGCTGGTTGGCCTGGGCTTCGGCGTCCGCGCTGATGTTGCTGCTGGCAACAGCGGCAGTCACGGCCAGGCCGGCGGCCAGTTCGGCACCCAGCTCGGTGGCCTGGTGCTGTTGTGGCTGCCCTTCGCTGCCTTCTTCCTCTTCGCCACCGTCGATCAGCTCGCCATTGGCGTTGCGCTGGCGCTCACGACGGTTGCTGCGACGACGCTGGCCACGGGAGCGGCGGCGCGGACGCTCGCCATCGGTGCCTTCCTGTTCGTCTTGCAGCAGCTCTTCGTTCGGCAGTTGCTCTTCGGCCAGTTCGGCAGCCTGCTCGGCCGCTTCTTCGGCTACGCGTGGCTGGCGCTCTTCGCGTGGTGGGCGCGGGGCACGTTCTTCGCGTGGGGCGCGTTCTTCGCGAGGAGCACGCTCTTCACGCGGAGCACGTTCTTCACGCGGAGCACGTTCTTCGCGAGGTGCGCGCTCTTCACGCGGAGCACGTTCTTCGCGAGGTGCACGCTCTTCACGTGGGGCGCGTTCTTCACGGGCTACACGCTCTTCACGTGGCTGGCGCTCTTCGCGTTCGGCTGGCGGGGTGGCATCCAGCGGCTCACGCAGTTCGCGCACGCGCTCTTCGCCGCGGTTGCTGCGGCGGTCTTCGCGTGGCTGGCGTGGGGCGCGTTCTTCGCGTGGGGCGCGTTCTTCACGAGGTGCACGCTCTTCACGAGGTGCACGCTCTTCACGTGGCGCGCGTTCTTCACGAGGTGCACGCTCTTCGCGCGGGGCGCGCTCGGCACGTTCTTCACGCGGCTTGCGCTCTTCGTCGCGGCGGCCGTTGCGGTTGCGGCTCTGTTGACGGCCGTTGCGGCGCTCCTCGTTGCGCGGGCTGCGCTCGGCGGCCGGTTTCTCGGCGACGACCGGTGCAGCAGCGGCAGGTTCGTCCTTGCCGGCGAACAGGCTGACCAGCGACTTCACCAGGCCTTTGAACAGGCTTGGCTCTGGGGCGCTCGGGGCCGGGGCGGCCGGGGCGACAGCCTGAGGCTCTTCAGCAACCGGTACCGGCGCGTTGGTGCGGGCCGGGGCGGTCTTGACCGCTGCTTCCTGGCGAACCAGGGTGCGGGTGGCGGTCTGCTGCGGTGCCTCTTCGGCTTCGGTGGTGGCGATCTCGTAGCTGGACTGGTTGTTCAGCACTTCCGGGTTGTCGTCGCGCAGGCGCTGGACTTCGAAGTGCGGAGTTTCCAGGTGATCGTTCGGCAGGATGATGATGCGGGCACGGGTGCGCAGTTCGATCTTGGTGATCGAGTTGCGCTTCTCGTTGAGCAGGAACGCGGCCACTGGGATCGGCACTTGTGCACGGACTTCGGCGGTGCGGTCCTTCAGGGCTTCTTCTTCGATCAGGCGCAGGATGGCCAGCGACAGCGACTCCACGTCACGGATGATGCCGGTGCCGGAGCAGCGTGGGCAGACGATGCCGCTGCTTTCGCCCAGCGATGGGCGCAGGCGCTGACGGGACATTTCCAGCAGGCCGAAGCGCGAGATGCGGCCAACCTGCACGCGGGCACGGTCCGCTTCCAGGCATTCGCGCACGCGTTCTTCAACAGCGCGCTGGTTCTTCGCCGGGGTCATGTCGATGAAGTCGATCACGATCAGGCCGCCGATGTCACGCAGGCGCAGCTGGCGGGCGATTTCCTCGGCCGCTTCCAGGTTGGTCTGCAGGGCGGTTTCTTCGATATCGCTGCCTTTGGTGGCGCGCGCCGAGTTGATGTCGATAGACACCAGGGCTTCGGTCGGGTCGATCACGATCGAGCCACCGGACGGCAGGTCGACCACGCGCTGGAAGGCGGTTTCGATCTGGCTTTCGATCTGGAAGCGGTTGAACAGCGGTACGCTGTCTTCGTACAGTTTCACCTTGCTGGCGTACTGCGGCATCACCTGACGGATGAAGGTCAGGGCCTCTTCCTGGGCGTCGATGCTGTCGATCAGCACTTCACCGATGTCCTGGCGCAGGTAGTCGCGGATGGCGCGGATGATGACGTTGCTTTCCTGGTAGATCAGGAATGGCGCGGCGCGGTCCAGGGACGCTTCCTTGATGGCGGTCCACAGCTGCAGCAGGTAGTCGAGGTCCCACTGCATTTCTTCGCTGCTGCGGCCAAGGCCGGCAGTGCGCACGATCAGGCCCATGTCGCCCGGCACGGTCAGACCGTTCAGGGCTTCGCGCAGTTCGTTGCGCTCTTCGCCTTCGATGCGGCGGGAGATGCCGCCAGCACGCGGGTTGTTGGGCATCAGCACCAGGTAGCGGCCAGCCAGGCTGATGAAGGTGGTGAGGGCGGCGCCTTTGTTGCCGCGCTCTTCCTTCTCGACCTGGACGATGACTTCCTGGCCTTCGCTGAGCACTTCCTTGATGTTCACCCGGCCCTCGGGGGCTTTCTTGAAGTATTCGCGGGAGATTTCTTTCAGCGGCAGGAAGCCGTGACGTTCGGAACCGAAGTCGACGAAGGCGGCTTCGAGGCTGGGTTCGATGCGGGTGATCTTGCCTTTGTAGATGTTGGCCTTTTTCTGCTCACGTGCGCCGGACTCGATGTCCAGGTCGTAGAGGCGTTGGCCGTCCACCAGGGCTACACGCAACTCTTCGGGTTGAGTTGCGTTAATCAGCATTCTTTTCATGTTGTACCGTCGGTTTCCGGGCTGCCGGAAACGGCGTTCGGCACACACGACGTCTCATGGTCGGTGCCAAGGTGCGCAAAGGGTGGCCGGGCCACCCCCGTGTCGAGCGACGTTCGGCACCAGCCGGTTGCCCAGCCTGCCGTTGTCACGACGACGCGTCCTGTTTGCTGCGGTGCCAACAAGGCCCCGGTGGCTTCGAATGGATATCGAATCAACCAAGCGGGCCTTGTGCACTCAGTCAGGAGGAGGAATCAACCTTCAGCCGTGGACGCCCGGGGGCATCTGTTCAGGACCTTATCCGCTCGCCAGCCGTCAGTGGCTGGTGGCCGGACGCGGTGCTACACGGTCCGAGGGCTGTGCATCTCCACCCTGCACGTATCCCTGATAATTCGGGTGCTGCCGCGCGCTGAATCCGCAACGGGTTGCATTTTTCGCCACTGCAGGTACTGCACTGGCGCCATTCATGTCCAAGGCAGGTATTTCCGAAGCATTCGCCGTGCGTTGCGTGGAAGCGACTCGCGGGCAGAGGTACTGCGAAAAGAATCGGGTAAGCAGGTGAAACACCGCACTTGTCGTTTTTTTTCGCTCTTCTCTACACAGCGCTGGTGGCGATTCCAGGCAATTCGGTAAACTGGCGAAAACCCCGTAGGACGGCCTCGCGTCCTGGAGAATTGCGTTGGTCAGGGCCGGCTGAAAGCCTGGTGCCGCTGGCCTGCCGCTTTTGGCGGCGTTCGCGACTATAGCAGCAATGATTAAGTGCTTCAATTCCATAAAAAATTGTTATGATCCCGCAATGACGACCAATACCCCTCCGACTTCCGGCGTACAGCTGATCGAAGTCGCGCCGGAGCTTGCCGGCCAACGCATCGATAATTTCCTCATCACGGCCCTCAAGGGCGTGCCCAAGACCTTGGTCTACCGCATCCTGCGCAAGGGTGAAGTACGGGTGAACAAAGGTCGGGTAAAGCCTGAGTACAAGATCCAGGCCGGCGATATCGTGCGGGTACCGCCCGTCCGCCTGCCGGAGCGTGACGAGCCGGCGCCGGTGGCTCAGGGCTTGCTGCAACGCCTTGAGGCGGCCATTGTCTACGAAGACAAGGCGTTGATCGTGATGAACAAGCCATCCGGCATTGCCGTGCATGGCGGCAGCGGCCTGAGCTTTGGCGTGATCGAAGCGCTGCGCCAGCTGCGCCCGGACGCCAAGGAGCTGGAGCTGGTACACCGCCTGGACCGTGACACCTCCGGCCTGCTGATGATCGCCAAGAAGCGCAGCATGCTGCGCCACCTGCATGCCGCCCTGCGTGGCGATGGCGTCGACAAGCGCTACATGGCGCTGGTGCGCGGCCACTGGCCGACCTCGAAGAAGCAGGTAAACGCCCCGTTGCTCAAGAGCAACCTGCGCTCCGGCGAGCGCATGGTCGAAGTGAACGAAGAGGGCAAGGAGGCGTTGACCCTGTTCCGCGTGCTGCGCCGCTTTGGCGAGTTCGCCACCATTGTCGAGGCCCGTCCGATCACTGGGCGTACCCACCAGATCCGCGTGCACACACTGCATGCCGGGCACATGATTGCCGGTGACAGCAAGTACGGTGACGAAGACTTCAGTCGCGAAATTCGCGAGTTGGGGGGCAAGCGCCTGTTCCTGCATGCCTATGCGCTGACCGTGCCGCTGCCGGACGGTGGTGAGCTGAAGCTTGAAGCGCCTGTGGATGAAGTCTGGGCGAAAACCATTGAACGTCTGAGTGCGTCCTGATCCATGAATAAAGGCTATGAGCTACTGATCTTCGACTGGGACGGTACCCTGGCCGATTCCATCGGGCGTATTGTCGAGGCCATGAATGCCGCCGCCGAGCGTGCCGGCGAGGCGCCCAGCCAAGACGACGCGGTCAAGGGCATCATCGGTCTGGCCCTGGGTGAGGCGATCCATACCCTGTACCCGCACCTGGCGCCTGTGCAGGTCGAGCGCTTCCGTCAGCACTATGCCGATATCTACATGGCGCTGGACCAGCAGCCTTCGCCGCTGTTCGAGGGCGTGGTCGAGTCGCTGGATGCCTTCCGTGCCGAGGGTTACCGCCTGGCGGTGGCCACAGGCAAGGCGCGTCGTGGGCTGGATCGGGTGCTCAAGGCCAATGGCTGGGAGGCGTTCTTTGACATCACTCGCGCTGCTGACGAAACCCGCGGCAAGCCGCATCCGCTGATGCTTGAGGAAATTCTCGGCCATTGCGGCGTCGAACCGGGGCGGGCGCTGATGGTCGGAGATTCGGCATTCGACCTGCAGATGGCCAGCAATGCCGGCATGCATTCGGTGGCGGTGGGCTATGGTGCCATGTCGCTGCAGGCGCTGGCCGAGTTTGGTCCGCAGGTGTGCATCGATCACTTTTCCCAGCTGCGTGAGTGGCTGGGCGGTTCCGCAATTCCACTTCCAAGGTAGGTAAGCATGGCAGACGAATGGAAAGCCCCCGAGGCCGAACCCGAGGAGCGCGAAGGGCGCGAAGAGCGCAAGAGCTGGCAGCTGCTGGAAAAGACCTTGCTGGCCAGTGTGCAGGAGCAGCGCCGGGCGCGGCGCTGGGGGATCTTCTTCAAGCTGCTGACTTTCATCTACCTCTTCGGCTTCCTGGCATTGTTCACGCCGCTGATGGACATGGACAAGGCGGCATCGCGCAGTGCCAGCCATACCGCGCTGGTCGAGGTGCGCGGGGTGATTGCCGACCAGGAGGGCGCCAGCGCCGACAACATCGTCAAGAGCCTGCGCGACGCGTTCAAGGACAGCAAGACCAAGGCCGTGGTCATGCGCATCAACAGCCCGGGCGGCAGCCCGGTGCAGGCGGGTTACGTGTATGACGAAATCCGCCGCCTGCGTGCTGAATACCCGGCTATCAAGCTGTATGCAGTCATCGCGGATCTCGGCGCTTCTGGTGCCTATTACATTGCCAGTGCAGCGGATGAGATCTACGCCGATAAAGCCAGCCTGGTGGGTTCCATTGGTGTGACGGCGGCCGGTTATGGCTTTGTCGGCACCATGGAGAAGCTAGGGGTGGAACGGCGTTCCTATACCTCGGGCGAGCACAAGGCCTTCCTCGATCCGTTCTCGCCTGAAAAGCCCGAAGAAACCCGATTCTGGCAGGGTGTGCTGGATACCACTCACCAGCAGTTCATTGCCATGGTCAAGCAGGGGCGGGGCGAGCGGCTGAAGGACAAGGAGCATCCTGAGTTGTTCAGCGGCCTGATCTGGTCGGGCGAGCAGGCCAAGGCGTTGGGGCTGGTAGATGGGCTGGGCAGTGCCAGCTATGTGGCGCGTGAGATTGTCGGCGAGAAAGAGCTGGTGGACTTCACCGTCCAGGAGTCGCCTTTCGACCGTTTCTCCAAGCGCGTAGGTGCCAGCGTGGCTGAGCACCTGGCGATGTGGATGGGGTTCCAAGGGCCTCAGCTACGCTGAAGCTGCTGGGGGCGCTTTGCGGCCCCCAAATATCAAGGGATGACAACCCCTTCCTTGGTCAGCATATCCACCAACCGAATCAGCGGCAGGCCGATCAGGCTGGTCGCATCGCACCCGTGGGTGCTCTGAAACAAACTCACCCCCAAGCCCTCTGCCTTGAAGCTCCCTGCGCAATCCAGTGGCTGTTCCGCCGTCACATAGCGCTCCACCCGCTCCCGGCTTAATTCGCGCAGCGTCACCGTAAACGGCACGCAGTCCACCTGGCAGTGCCCGGTCGCGCTATTGAGCAATGCCAATCCGGTCAGAAAGCTCACCTGCTGCCCGCTGCACTCCAGCAGTTGCTCGCAAGCCCGCTCGAATGTGTGTGGTTTGCCCAGCACCTGTTCGCCCAGTACTGCAACCTGGTCCGAACCGATAATCAGGTGCGCGGGGTGGCTACCCGCCAAGGCCTCGGCCTTTTGCCTGGCCAGCCGGCGCACCAGTTCCACGGCGGGCTCGTCATCCCGTCGCTGTTCGTCTATATCGGGGCTTGCCCAAGTGAAGGGCAGGCGCAGGCGTGTCAGCAGTTCGCGGCGATAGGCAGAGCTGGAAGCCAGTAACAAAGGAAGCATGGTAGACTCCGTTTCGGTTGAACCAATCCTATCACGCACGATGCCGCCGAATTTCCTTTGACAGGGACGGGGGGCATCCCTAGAATGCTGCGCCTATGTTGAATGACCCGATTCCACCTCACGTTGACCCGCGCAAATTAGCCGATCGTGGCGTAACCCTCAACGGTTCGCTGCAACTCGCTGATTTGGAAAGACTCTGCGACCCGCTTTCCGACAATGTCGGTACGGTGCAGGCGAAGTTCGATTTTGAACGAGATGAACAGCACGTGGTGGTTATCCACACCGAGCTGAACGTCGAGGTCAAGATGGTTTGCCAGCGTTGTCTTGAGCTGGTCACCCTGCCGATCTACAGCGAATGTACATACGCTGTGGTGAAGGAGGGTGCGAATACCCAGTCGTTGCCGAAAGGCTATGACGTGCTGGAACTGGGCGAAGATCCTTTGGATCTGCAGGCATTGGTCGAGGAGGAGCTTCTGCTCGCCTTGCCAATCGTGCCTGCTCACCATCCGGAAGAATGCCAGCAGCCGGCGGGCGCAGACGAGCCCGAATCGAGCAAGGACGAGGTATCGCGGTCCAACCCGTTCAGTGTTTTGGCGCAGTTAAAGCGTGACCCAAACGTTTAGGAGTTAATCAATTATGGCTGTTCAGCAGAACAAAAAATCCCGCTCTGCCCGTGACATGCGCCGTTCGCACGACGCCCTGTCGGAAAACGCGCTGTCGGTAGAGAAAACCACCGGTGAAATTCACCTGCGCCACCACGTTTCGCCAGAAGGCGTATACCGTGGTCGTAAAGTGATCGATAAGGGCGCTGACGAGTAATCCTTGTCCGCTCAGATCATCGCGATCGACGCAATGGGCGGGGACTTCGGTCCCCGCAGCATTGTCCAGGCTAGCATTGCCTGCCTTTCGGCTACCCCCTCGCTGCACCTGACCCTCGTCGGTCAACCCTCCCTCCTAGAAGATCTTGTCAGCGGCCTTGCAGCTGCGGATCGCGCGCGCCTGCAGATTGTCGCCGCCAGTGAGGTGATCGGTATGGACGAGCGGCCCTCCCAGGCGCTACGCGGCAAGCCGGACTCGTCGATGCGCATCGCCCTCGAACTGGTGCGTGACGGCAAGGCCCAGGCCTGCGTCAGTGCCGGCAACACCGGGGCGCTGATGGCGCTGTCACGCTTCGTGCTCAAAACCTTGCCGGGTATCGATCGGCCAGCCATGGTGGCGGCGATCCCGACCCAGGCGGGTTACTGCCAGCTGCTGGACCTGGGTGCCAATGTCGATTGCAGCGCCGAGAACCTCTATCAGTTCGCGGTGATGGGCTCGGTGGCCGCCCAGGCCCTGGGTGTGCATCGGCCGCGTGTGGCATTGCTGAATATCGGTACCGAGGACATCAAGGGCAACCAGCAGGTCAAGCTGGCGGCCACGCTGTTGCAGAACGCTCGCGGCCTTAACTACGTCGGTTTCGTCGAAGGGGATGGCCTGTACAGAGGGGAGGCGGACGTGGTGGTGTGCGACGGTTTTGTCGGCAACATCCTGCTTAAATCCAGCGAGGGCCTGGCAACGATGATCGGTGCGCGCATCGAAAAGCTGTTCAAGGGCGGTGCATTTGCCCGGGTTGCCGGGGCCGTGGCCATGCCGCTGCTCAAGCGCCTGCAGGCCGACCTGGCGCCGGCGCGTCACAACGGTGCGAGCTTTCTGGGGTTGCAGGGTATCGTCATCAAGAGCCATGGCTCGGCAGGCGTGCAGGGTTTTCAGAGCGCCATTCAGCGCGCGCTGATCGAGATCCAGGAAAACCTGCCGCAGCGCCTGCATGGGCGCCTCGAAGACCTGTTGCCTTAGGCATTTCGCCGATGAAGTGCTTAAATGTGACCGCTTGGTCTGTGTTTCCATCCAAGTTTTCAGATTCTGCGTCTAGCCCCGGGCTCGGCGCACCCTATCCGACGACAAGATCATAAGGGCTTGTTCAATGTCTGCATCCCTCGCATTTGTCTTTCCCGGTCAAGGTTCCCAGTCGCTGGGCATGCTCAATGAACTCGGCGCCGAGAAGCCGGTAATCGTCGAGACCTTCAAGGAAGCGTCCGAAGCTCTGGGCTACGACCTGTGGAAGCTGGTCCAGGAAGGGCCGGAAGAGCAACTCAACCAAACCGACAAGACTCAGCCGGCGATCCTCGCTGCCTCCATCGCGCTGTGGCGCCTATGGCTGGAAGAGGGCGGCGCGAAGCCGGCCTTCGTTTCCGGTCACAGCCTGGGTGAGTACAGTGCGTTGGTCGCGGCGGGCAGCCTGTCGCTCAAAGATGCAGTGAAGCTGGTCAAGCGCCGCGGCGAACTGATGCAGGAAGCCGTGCCT
Source organism: Pseudomonas sp. SIMBA_068 (assembly GCF_046534705.1). Classification (NCBI taxonomy): domain Bacteria; kingdom Pseudomonadati; phylum Pseudomonadota; class Gammaproteobacteria; order Pseudomonadales; family Pseudomonadaceae; genus Pseudomonas; species Pseudomonas sp. SIMBA_068. Next base: position 47,808 of record NZ_JAWRYI010000008.1, on the reverse strand, counting down.
GCCGGTCACGGTGCCATGGCCGCGATTCTCGGGCTGGACGACGCTGTCGTTGTCGAGATCTGTGCCAAGGCTGCCGAAGACGAAGTGGTCAGCGCAGTGAATTTCAACTCGCCAGGCCAGGTCGTGATCGCCGGTAACAAGGCGGCGGTAGACCGCGCCATGGCGCTGTGCAAAGAGGCCGGTGCCAAGCGCACTCTGCCGCTGCCGGTCAGCGTGCCGTCGCACTGCGCACTGATGAAGCCGGCTGCCGAGCGTTTTGCCGAATCGGTCAACGCCATCGAATGGAAGGCCCCACAGATTCCGGTGGTGCAGAACGTCACCGCCGCCATCGCCGCCGACCTCGATGCGCTCAAGCATGACTTGCTGGCGCAGCTGTACCAGCCGGTACGCTGGGTCGAGTGCGTGCAGACGCTCGCCGCAAACGGCGCGGTCAACCTGGTCGAGTGCGGCCCGGGCAAGGTCCTGGCTGGCCTGAACAAGCGTTGCGCCGACGGCGTGACCACCTACAACCTCAATACCCCTGACGCCGTTGCCGCCACCCGCGCGGCACTGGCCTGATTTGGAGAAGCTTGCATGAGCCTGCAAGGTAAAGTTGCACTGGTCACCGGCGCCAGCCGTGGCATTGGCCAGGCCATCGCCCTCGAGCTGGGCCGCCAGGGCGCGACCGTGATCGGTACCGCCACTTCGGCCTCCGGCGCCGAGCGCATCGCTGCCACCCTGAAAGAGCACGGCATCACCGGTACCGGCATGGAGCTGAACGTGACCAGCGCCGAATCCGTTGAAGCTGTTCTGGGTGCCATCGCCGAACAGTTTGGCGCGCCGGCCATCCTGGTCAACAACGCCGGTATCACTCGCGACAACCTCATGCTGCGCATGAAGGACGACGAGTGGTTCGACGTGATCGACACCAACCTGAACAGCCTCTACCGTCTGTCCAAGGGCGTGCTGCGTGGCATGACCAAGGCACGTTGGGGTCGTATCATCAGCATCGGCTCGGTCGTCGGTGCAATGGGTAACGCTGGCCAGGCCAACTACGCCGCCGCCAAGGCTGGCCTGGAAGGCTTCAGCCGCGCCCTCGCGCGTGAAGTGGGCTCGCGTGGCATCACCGTAAACTCGGTGACTCCGGGCTTCATCGACACCGACATGACCCGCGAACTGCCAGAAGCGCAGCGTGAAGCCCTGCAAACCCAGATTCCGCTGGGCCGCTTGGGCCAGGCTGATGAAATCGCCAAGGTGGTTTCGTTCCTGGCGTCCGACGGCGCGGCCTACGTGACCGGTGCTACCGTGCCGGTCAACGGCGGGATGTACATGTAACACTGCAACTCAATGTGACGGATTTCGTAAAAAAAGAGTCATACTGCGAGCCTAAAATCCGTTATAAAGCTGCAACCAGATTCCAGGCGGCGGGTGCGGTGACTGGTTTGAAGGTGCGTTTAGCTTGAAAAGCGAACGTCTTTCTATAAAATTAGCCACCGGCCAGCTGCCTGACATATATCCATTAGGAGTGAAAACTAGGTATGAGCACCATCGAAGAACGCGTCAAGAAAATCGTCGCCGAGCAACTGGGCGTGAAGGAAGAGGAAGTGACTAACGAGAAGTCCTTCGTCGATGACCTGGGTGCCGATTCGCTTGACACCGTTGAGCTGGTGATGGCTCTGGAAGAGGAATTCGAGACCGAAATCCCTGACGAAGAAGCCGAGAAAATCACTACCGTTCAAGCCGCTATCGACTACGTCAACAGCCACAAGGCCTAAGACGCTGTAGTCGTCGCTATTTGACGAGAAAAACCGCACTGCCTTTGCCGGCGTGCGGTTTTTTCTTTGCGAACGTGCTGCTTTCGGGCGAGCCGGCTTCGCTGACCGCGCACCAAGAGCCTGTTGCCATTCCATTCCTGCGCTTGAATGTAATCGCAAGAGACTCTGTTATTAGAAAAGGAGAGTACTGTGTCGCGTAGACGCGTCGTGGTCACCGGTATGGGTATGCTGTCGCCACTGGGTACCGATGTACCGAGCACCTGGCAGGGCATTCTGGCTGGCCGCAGTGGCATTGGTCCGATCGAACACACGGACCTGTCTGCCTACTCCACCCGTTTTGGCGGCTCGGTGAAAGGCTTCGAGGTCGAGCAATACCTGTCGGCCAAAGAGGCCCGCAAGCTTGACCTGTTCATCCAGTACGGCCTGGCGGCCGGTTTCCAGGCGGTGCGTAATGCCGGCCTGGATGTCACCGACGCCAACCGTGAACGCATTGGCGTGGCCATGGGCTCGGGGATCGGCGGCCTTACCAACATCGAGGAAACCAGCCGTACGCTGCACGATTCGGGGCCGCGTCGCATTTCCCCGTTCTTTGTGCCGGGCTCGATCATCAACATGATCTCCGGGTTCCTGTCGATCCACCTGGGCCTGCAGGGGCCGAACTACGCCATTGCCACCGCCTGCACCACCGGCACCCATTGCATCGGCATGGCCGCGCGCAATATCGCCTACGGTGAAGCTGACGTGATGATTGCAGGTGGCGCGGAGATGGCTGCCTGTGGCCTGGGCATGGGCGGCTTCGGTGCCTCGCGTGCGCTGTCCACCCGCAACGACGAGCCAAGCCGGGCCAGCCGCCCGTGGGACAAGGGCCGTGACGGCTTTGTATTGTCCGACGGTGCCGGTGCCCTGGTGCTCGAAGAACTGGAGCACGCCAAGGCCCGTGGTGCGACCATCTATGCCGAGCTGGTTGGCTTTGGCATGAGCGGCGACGCCTACCACATGACTTCGCCACCCGACACCGGCGAGGGTGCTGCCCGCTGCATGGCCAACGCCTTGCGCGATGCCGGTATCCAGCCGGAAGAGGTCAGCTACATCAACGCCCACGGTACCTCGACCCCTGCGGGCGACGTGGCCGAGGTGGCCGCGATCAAGCGCGTGTTCGGTGAGCATGCCTACAAGCTGGCTGTCAGTTCGACCAAGTCGATGACCGGCCACCTGCTGGGCGCCGCAGGCGCGGTGGAAGCGATCTTCAGTGTGCTGGCGATCAACAGTCAGATGGCCCCGCCCACCATCAACCTGGACGAACCGGACGAAGGTTGCGACCTCGACTTCGTTCCGCACCAGGCGCGCAGCATGCCGATCGACGTGGTGTTGTCCAACTCGTTCGGCTTTGGCGGCACCAACGGCTCGCTGGTGTTCCGCCGGTTCGCCGGTTGATGCACAGCTGGGTCGATGGCCAGCCCGCGGTTGCAGTCAACCTGCAGAACCGCGGCCTGGCCTACGGCGATGGCCTGTTCGAGACCATTGCCGTGCGCGGCGGCCAGCCCAGCTTGCTGGACGGCCACCTCGCACGCCTGGCGCTGGGTTGTCAGCGCCTGGCGATCAGTGCCGACATGGCGCTGGTGCGCGACGAGCTCCTGCGCTATACAAGCCAGCTCGGTGAAGGTGTAGCCAAACTCATCCTTACCCGTGGTGACAGCCAGCGTGGCTATGCGCCGGTTGCCGGTGCCGCGCCGCGGCGAATCCTGCAGGGCAGCCCGTTACCCAGCTATCCTGTGGAGCATGCCGAGCACGGCGTGCGCTTGTTTCCGTGCCAGACCCGGCTTGGGGAACAACCGCTGCTGGCCGGCCTCAAACACCTCAACCGCCTGGAGCAGGTGCTGGCCCGTGCCGAATGGCAGGACAGCGAGCATGCCGAAGGCCTGATGCGTGACGGGCAGGGCAGGGTGATCGAAGGGGTGTACAGCAATCTGTTCCTGGTGCGCGATGGCGTGCTGTTCACTGCCGACCTCAGCCGTTGTGGTGTGGCCGGGGTGATGCGTGCTGCATTGCTGGAACAGGCCGCGCTGCTGGGCATCCCGGCGCAGGTCGCTGACCTGCCGTTTGACGCGCTGGAGCAGGCAGATGAAGTATTTGTTTGCAATAGCGTTTACGGCATCTGGCCCGTGCGGGGCGTAGCCGCGCTAAACTGGTCGCCTGGCCCGCTCACCCGTAAACTGCAGGCCGTTGCCCGTACGTTACTGGAAACCTGAATTCGTGAGACGTAAATTCCTGCTACTGCTGGAAATGGGCTTGATACTTGCCGGGCTGGCGCTTGGCTGGTCGGCCTGGAAGGTCAACTCGGTCCTGGAGCAGCCCCTGCACGTGACGCAGGAGCGCCTGCTCGACGTGCCAAATGGCACCAACCCCAACCGCATGTTCTACCGCATGCAACAAGAAGGGTTGCTCGACGATGCTGTCTGGTTGCGCTTGTACTGGCGCTTCAACATGGCTGGCACCGCCCTGCACACCGGCGAATACCGCCTCACCCCAGGCATGACGGTCGAACAGTTGTTCGACGCTTGGCGCCGGGCCGATGTGGTGCAATACAACCTCACTCTGGTCGAGGGCTGGACCTTCCGTCAGGTGCGCTCGGCTGTGGCCAAGCATGAAAAGATCAAGCACACCCTGGACGGCCTGTCGGATTCCGAAGTGATGGACAAGCTCGGCCACACCGGCGTGTTCCCCGAAGGGCGCTTCTTCCCGGACACCTACCGCTTCGTGCGTGGCATGAGCGATGTCGAGTTGCTGCAGCAGGCCTACATGCGCCTGGACGAAGTGCTGGCAAAGGAGTGGGCCGAGCGCACCACCGACCTGCCGTATCGCGACCCGTACCAGGCGCTGATCATGGCCTCGCTGGTGGAAAAGGAAACCGGTATCCCCCAGGAGCGTGGGCAGATTGCCGGCGTATTTGTACGGCGCCTGCGCCTGGGCATGATGCTGCAGACCGACCCGACGGTGATCTACGGCATGGGTGAGCGTTACAACGGCAGGATTACCCGCGCCGACCTGCGCGATCCGACGCCCTACAACACCTATACCATGACAGGGCTACCGCCCACCCCTATTGCCATGGTCGGCCGCGAAGCGATTCACGCGGCGCTCAACCCGTCCGATGGCACCAGCCTGTACTTCGTCGCCCGCGGCGATGGCAGCCATGTGTTCTCCGACGACCTCGACGACCATAATTCGGCGGTGCGCGAGTTCCAGCTCAAGCGTCGTACAGACTACCGCTCCAGCCCTGCGCCGCAGCAAGAGGCACAGCCGGGTACTGACGACGCCCAGCCCCAGGTGCCCGCAACTGACGAGCCGGCTGCACAGCCAGCACCCGAAGCGCTGCCTGCGCAGGATGCCCCTGCTGGTGGTGCGCAAGCGGCCGAACGGCCGACGCCTGACGAACAACATTAAGGACTGCCTGTGAGCGGCTTGTTTATTACGCTGGAAGGCCCCGAAGGCGCGGGCAAGAGCACCAACCGCGATTACCTTGCTGCGCGCTTGCGCGAGCAGGGCCTGGATGTAGTGCTGACCCGTGAGCCCGGTGGTACGCCGCTGGCCGAAAAAGTGCGCGAGCTGCTGCTTGCCCCCACCGATGAAACCATGGCGGCCGACACCGAGCTGTTGCTGGTGTTCGCGGCGCGCGCCCAACACCTCGCGCAGGTAATCCGCCCGGCACTGGCCCGCGGCGCCGTGGTGCTGTGTGACCGCTTCACCGACGCCACCTATGCCTATCAGGGCGGTGGGCGCGGTTTGTCGGTCGAGCGCATCGCTACCCTGGAGCAATTCGTCCAGGGTGACCTGCGCCCGGACCTGACCTTGGTCTTCGACCTGCCAGTGGAAGTGGGCTTGGCCCGTGCCGCCGCCCGCGGCCGCCTGGACCGGTTCGAGCAAGAAGGCCAGGCGTTTTTCGAAGCGGTGCGCCAGGCATACCTGCAGCGCGCCCAGCGCGAGCCGCAGCGCTACAGCATGCTCGATGCCGCGCAAACGCTGGAAGCCGTGCAGCGCGCCATCGATGCGCTGCTGCCGGCGATTGTGGAGCGTTGCCGTGGCTGACGCCTACCCCTGGCAGCAGGCCCTCTGGCAGCAACTGGCCGGCCGCAGCCAGCACGCGCACGCCTACCTGCTGCACGGGCCGCAGGGTATCGGCAAGCGGGCCATGGCCGAGCGCCTGATGGCCCGCCTGCTGTGTCAGCAGCCCCAAGGGCTGGATGCCTGCGGCGGGTGCAAGTCCTGCCTGTTGCTCAAGGCCGGTAGCCACCCGGACAACTTTGTGCTCGAGCCTGAAGAGGCCGACAAGCCGATCAAGGTCGACCAGGTGCGCGAGCTGGTGGCATTCGTGGTGCAAACGGCGCAATTGGGCGGTCGCAAGGTGGTGCTGATCGAGCCTGTCGAGGCGATGAACGTCAACGCCTCCAACGCGCTGCTCAAAAGCCTCGAAGAGCCATCTGGCAATACGGTGCTGCTGCTGGTCACGCACCAGCCCAGCCGCTTGTTGCCGACCATCAAGAGCCGCTGCCAGCAGGTGGCGTGCCCGCAGCCAAGCCTGGCCCAGAGCCAGGCCTGGCTGGCCGGTGCGTTGCCTGACAGTGACGAGGCCGAGCGTGACGAGCTACTGACGCTGGCCGCTGGTTCGCCATTGATGGCGGTCAGCCTGCAGGCACAGGGTGTGCGCGAGCAACGTGCGCTGGTTACTGACGGGGTGAAGAAGCTGATCAAGCAGCAGCAATCGCCCAGCCAGCTGGCCGATGCCTGGAACGGCGTGCCACTGCTGTTGCTGTTCGACTGGTTCTGCGATTGGTCGCATCTGATCCTGCGCTACCAGTTGACCCAGGACGAGGAGGGGTTAGGCTTGGCCGATATGCGCAAGGTGGTGCAATACCTGGCGCAGAAGAGCCGCCAGTCCAAGGTGCTGGAGGTGCAGGCCTGGATTCTGGAGCAGCGCCAGAAGGTGCTGGGCAAGGCCAACCTCAACCGCGCCCTGCTGCTCGAATCGCTGCTGGCTCACTGGCTGCAACTGCCGGGTGCCCGCTGATTTTCATTTTTTCATGTGTGCCGTTATCCCATGCTCGTAGATTCCCATTGCCACCTCGACCGTCTTGACCTGAGCGCCCACCAGGGCTCCCTCGATGCTGCCTTGCAGGCGGCCCGTGAGCGCGGGGTCGGGCATTTTCTGTGTATCGGCGTCAGTGCCGAAAACGCCGGTGCGGTGAAGGCGTTGAGCGAGCAGTATGCTGACGTCGATTGCTCGGTGGGTGTGCACCCGCTGGACCTGGCGCCGGGTGAAACCCCTGCGCTGGAATGGCTGCTGCGCGAGCTGGCCCACCCCCATGTGGTGGCGATTGGCGAAACCGGGCTGGACTATCACTATGAGCCGGAAGCTGCCGAGCTGCAGCAGGCTTCGTTCCGCCTGCACCTGGAGGCCTCGCGGCAGACCGGCAAGCCGGTCATCGTGCACACCCGTGCGGCACGCGCCGATACCTTGGCACTATTGCGCGAGGCCAACCTGCCGCAGGCTGGGGTGCTGCATTGCTTCACCGAAGACTGGGAAATGGCCAAGGCCGCGCTGGACCTGGGGTATTACATCTCGCTGTCTGGCATCGTTACCTTCCGCAATGCCGATGCCCTGCGCGAAGTGGCGCGGCAGGTGCCGGTCGATCGTTTGCTGGTCGAGACCGATTCGCCGTATCTGGCACCCATTCCGTACCGTGGCAAGCCGAACCTTCCGCAGTATGTGCGGGAAGTGGCGGAGTATGTGGCTTCGTTGCGGGGCGCCAGTTATGAGCAACTGGCTGAGCAGACTACTGCCAACTTCAAGCGGTTGTTCCCGTTGGCGCGGGTGGCTTGATGGCGCATGAGCCTGAGTGCACTTGCACTTGCACTTGCACTTGCACTTGCTCTTGCTTTGGCTTCTAAGCGCGCGGTAGCTCAGGCAACACAGATTGCGACTTCAGGAGGCCGAGCGCAGGGCTTGCGAAGGGAGGTGACGGGCATGGATGCCCGTCAAGCGCTGGGCCCCAGGATGGGGCCTGCAGCGCGGTCCTCCCGGGAGCAAGCCCGGAGCGAGGGGACCCCGGAGCGAAGCGCAGGGGCCGGATGATGGGAGCGAACGGCTTTGGTTACTTTGGCCAAGATGTAGAGACCGGACACATCGCAAGAAGCGAAAAGTGGATCTTGCTGTATTGGCTCAGCGAACAGTCCATTTGCGATGGCGACGCTGACTCACCTTTTCGCCCTTACGGCGAGTCACTTTTTGCCAAACGCGGCAAAAAGTAACCAAAAAACGCTGCGCTCCGATCATCCGGCCCCTGCGCTGCGCTCCGGGGTTCCCTCACTCCGGCCTCGCTCCCGGGAGGACCGCGCTGCAGGCCCCATCCTGGGGCCCAGCGCTTGACGGGCATCCATGCCCGTCACCTCCCTCCGCAAGGCCTGCGTTCGGCCTCCTGAAGTCGCGAAGATCAAAAGCAAGATCAAGATCAAGATCAAGATCAAGATCAAGATCACAGGCACGGTACAGCACAAACATCGAGCGGGGAGTGCGGGTCGCTGTGCGACCCGTCGCGCAAGCAAAAAAAACCCGGGTTCTGGGGGGGGAATCCGGGTTAAGACCATTAGGAGTAAAACAAAGGTACGCGGTCCCTGAGCACCTTTATCGGCGCGCCACTTGGGGGGGATGCGCCGCGCCAACACTTCAAGTATTGGTCAGGTTTGGCGCAGTGCCAGCGTATATTGGTCGTTTTTTAAACAAATTTGGAATACGCCGAGGTTTCAATCCTTCCGCAGCGCATGGCAGTAAGCATGGTGAAACACAGACATGCGTGGATGATCCGTGCAATTTCTTGCAAGTTAGGCATAATAAACCGCTTCGATTGTCATCCAGTCCTTCCCATGCAGAAAGAACCTCGTAAGGTCCGTGAGTTTCGCCGTCGCGAACAGGAAATCCTCGACACCGCGCTCAAGCTGTTTCTCGAACAGGGTGAGGACAGCGTCACCGTCGAAATGATCGCCGACGCCGTGGGTATCGGCAAAGGCACGATCTACAAGCATTTCAAGTCAAAGGCGGAAATCTACCTGCGCCTGATGCTCGACTATGAGCGCGACCTGAACGAACTGTTGCACTCGGCCGACGTCGACCGTGACAAGGAAGCCCTGTCACGCGCCTACTTCGAGTTCCGCATGCGCGACCCGCAACGTTACCGGCTGTTCGATCGCCTGGAAGAGAAGGTGGTCAAGGGCAACCAGGTGCCGGAAATGGTCGAGCAACTGCACAGTATCCGTGCTTCCAACTTCGATCGCCTGACTCAGCTGATCAAGGGCCGCATCAGCGAAGGCAAGCTCGAAGACGTACCGCCGTATTTCCATTACTGCGCGGCCTGGGCGCTGGTGCACGGCGCCGTGGCGCTGTACCACTCGCCGTTCTGGAGCAATGTGCTTGAGGATCAGGAAGGTTTCTTCCAGTTCCTGATGGACATCGGTGTGCGCATGGGCAACAAACGCAAACGCGATCCGGAACCGACGAACTGAAGCGTTCCGTCACTTGACGCTGAAACCGGCAGGGTGCGGGGGCTTGCAAAAACCTGATTTATGAGTCAGGTTTCGCCTGCCCCTTATCATCCATGCCGGAGTCATTCATGATTGTCGATCGTCAAGGCAGGCGCTTTCGCAACCTGCGTGTCAGCCTGACGGCTGCTTGCAATTATGCCTGCACCTACTGCGTGCCAGACGGCAAACGCCTGGTGGCGGCGCAAGACGAACTCTCGGCAGATGCCCTGGCCCGCGGCGTGGCCTACCTGATCGAAGCGGCTGGTATCGAACGCCTGCGCATCACAGGGGGTGAGCCGCTGGTCAGCCCGCGCCTGGATGCCTTTCTGGCCGCCGTGGCCAAGCTCGACCTCGACGATATTTCGCTGACCACCAATGGCCAGCTGTTGGCGCGTAAGTTGCCCCAGCTGCAAGCGGCGGGTATCCGACGCCTGAATGTTTCCCTCGACACTCTCGACCCTCAGGCCTTCAGCCGCATTGCCCGGGGCGGCGACCTGACCAGTGTGCTGGCGGGTATGGAGCAGGCCAGTGCACTGGGCATGCGAATCAAGGTGAACATGGTGCCAATGCGCGGGCACAACCTCGAGCAGGTATTGCCGCTGCTGGATTACTGCCTGGAGCGCGGCTTCGAGTTGCGCTTCATCGAACTCATGCGCATGGGCCACCTGGCCCGTGAGCACAATGCCTTTGTGCAGCAGTTCGTCGGGCTCGACCAGTTGCTGGCGCTGATCGGCGGCAAGCATGCCTATGTCCAGGTCGATGCGCCGCTGGACGCCACAGCCCTGCGCTATGAAATCCCGGGCATTGGCCACTTCGGCATCATCGCCAACGAGAGCGTACCGTTTTGCCGTACCTGCTCGCGCTTGCGCCTGTCCTCCACGGGCTGGTTGCATGGCTGCCTGTCTTCGAGCAATCGCCACTTCGTCGGTGACCTGCTGGAAAAGCCGCGTCATCAGGCCCTGCCGGCCCTGCAGCGCCTGTTGGTCAAGGCGCTGGCAGACAAGCAGGACTTGGCGTTTTCCGGTGATGTGATGGTGATGAAGGTGATTGGCGGCTGAAGCTGGCGCAAAAGCTGCATCCGCCGGCTATTCGCCGGTTTTTCGTCGCCGGCCACTGGAGGAAAGATGCGTAGCCTGGTCTTGCTGCTGGCGCTGATGGCGCTGGGCGGCTGCATGAATGTCAGCGATATGGGCGAAGGCGTCCGCTATCACATGAGCGATGCCGGTCTGCTGGACCACAGTGATACCCGGCGTACCCTGTCGATCCGCCTGCAGCCCGACTCGTTCATCTTCATCGGCCAGGGTGCATTCGTGCCGCCGGGCAAGGGGCCGGTGCCACGGCAGAACGCGGTGGCTGACGAGGCGTTCAAGAGCTTTGTCGAGTATTTCCCGTTGGTGCGCCGCGCCCAAGGCCCATTGGGCCTGGAAGACGCCATTGCCCAGGCACGTTCGGTGGGTGCCGACTACGTCTTGTACACCCGCTTCGCCCGTACCGATGACCGCATCGGCAATGGCGATGAGTGGTATGACGAACAGGCCGTCGACCGGCTGGGGTGGGACACTGGCGTGGTGCAGATGATGTTGATCGAAACCAATACCCGCTACCTGATCGACACCGCACGCATCAAGAGCCGTGGCGGTTTGTTGACGTTCCATGACAACACCCCGGAGGATTTGCTTGGTGCGCCGATGCGCGAGTACGCTCGTAGCCTTCTGGGTATGAGCGAATGAGGCAGGCGTGATGAGTGATTCCGGCAAGGCCAATGATCTTCTGGCACAGATCCCCAAGGCCAAGGGCCTGCCGCCGGTGCATCTGTGGAACCCGGATTTTTGCGGTGACATCGACATGCGCATTGCCCGCGATGGCACCTGGTATTACCTGGGCACGCCGATCGGGCGCAAGCCGATGGTGCGGTTGTTTTCCACGATCATTCGCCGCGATGGCGATGACTACTTCCTGATTACCCCGGTAGAAAAGGTTGGCATCCGCGTCGACGATGCCCCATTCGTGGCCGTGGCGCTGGAGGTGCTGGGGGAAGGGGAGCAGCAGGTGCTGCGCTTCACCAGCAATGTCGAGGACCAGGTTGACGCCGGGCCGGATAATCCCCTGCGGGTAGTGATCGACCCGGTGACGCAGGAGCCATCGCCGTATGTGTTGATGCGCAGCAACCTGGAAGCGCTGATACATCGCAATGTGTTTTACCAGCTGGTGGAACTGGCGGTGCCGCATGTAATCGAGGGGGAGGAATGGTTGGGCGTATGGAGCCGGGGGGAGTTTTACCCGATTGGGCGCAGTAGTTGAGGGCTCTGGGGCTGGAAGGCGCATGTCTTGAGTCTTGTGCTGCCTGGTAAATCGAGCGCCGCGCGGGCGGCGCTCGATTTACCAGGCGCTGACATACTTCCGGTGAACAACGAAAAAGCCCCCGGTTGCTTGCGCACCCGGGGGCTTTTCAATGTTTGGCTCCGCGACCTGGACTCGAACCAGGGACCCAATGATTAACAGTCATTTGCTCTACCGACTGAGCTATCGCGGAATCTGCGCCATATGTTACTGATTGCCCGGGAGATGTCAAGCCTCTCCCAGGCAAATCAATAGGTTACAGCACTTCGACGATGGCCTTGGTCACCACGTGGATGTTGCCCTGGTTCAGCGCGGCAACCGCGATCCGGCCGGTGTCCAGCGCGTAGATGCCAAACTCGTTCTTCAGGCGCGCCACTTGTTCAACGGTCAGGCCCGAGTAGGAGAACATGCCCGCCTGGCGGCCAACGAAGCTGAAATCGCGCTTGGCGCCATATTCAGCCAGCAGGCTGACCATTTGCTGGCGCATGCCGTGGATGCGCTGGCGCATCTCGCTCAGCTCGGCTTCCCACATCTGGCGCAGTTCGCCGCTGTTCAGCACGGTAGCGACGATGGTCGCGCCGTGGGTCGGCGGGTTGGAGTAGGTGGTGCGGATTACGCGCTTGACCTGCGACAGCACGCGAGTGCTTTCGTCTTTGTTGCCGGTGACGATCGACAGTGCGCCAACGCGCTCGCCATACAGCGAGAACGACTTGGAGAACGAACTGGAAACGAAGAAGTCCAGGCCCGACTCGGCGAACAGGCGCACGGCGAAGGCGTCTTCGGCGATGCCGTCACCAAAGCCCTGGTAGGCCATGTCGAGGAACGGCACATGGCCCTTGGCCTTGACCACTTCCAGGACGTTTTTCCAGTCGTCCAGGCCCAGGTCGACGCCAGTCGGGTTGTGGCAGCAGGCATGCAGCACGACGATCGAGCCGGACGGCAGGTTGTTCAGGTCTTCGAGCATGCCGGCACGGTTGACGTCGTTGCTCGGCGCGTCGTAGTAGCGGTAGTTCTGTACCGGGAAACCGGCGGTCTCGAACAGTGCGCGGTGGTTTTCCCAGCTCGGGTCGCTGATGGCAACCACGGCATTGGGCGACAGGCGCTTGAGGAAGTCGGCGCCGATCTTCAGCGCGCCGGTGCCGCCAACGGCCTGCACGGTGACCACGCGGCCGGCGGCCAGCAGTGGCGACTCGGCGCCGAAGATCAGTTTTTGCACGGCCTGGTCGTAAGTGGCGATGCCGTCGATCGGCAGGTAGCCGCGCGAGGCGTGCTGGGCGGCACGCTGGGTTTCGGCTTCGATCACGGCGCGCAGCAGCGGAATGCGGCCTTCCTCATTGCAGTACACGCCAACGCCCAGGTTGACCTTGTCGGTCCGTGGGTCGGCGTTGAATGCTTCGTTGAGGCCCAGGATAGGGTCGCGGGGTGCCAGCTCGACAGCGGAAAACAGGCTCATTGTTACCTTGGCTCTGATTGGAGAGTGATAGGACGTACACGCTCCAGCCGAATGCACTGAAGCGGTGCACAAACGGGGAGTCAGTATAGTGATACCGCCCGGTCACTGCGACACTCTGGCACAGCTTTTCCGGCTATTTGCGCAAATATTTTTCGACCATTGGTCTAATTGCCGTGTCCACTGTAACAAGCGCTCACAGCCCGGCCTTGAAAGCGCGCCCGGATAGCCGCATTTGGGTATAGACTACTGGCTAAATTTACAGTTGCTGCAATACCGCGAGGTCCGACATGTCCGAGTTCCAGCTCGTCACCCGTTTCCAGCCGGCCGGCGACCAGCCCGAGGCCATCCGCCAGATGGTCGAAGGCATCGAGGCGGGGCTGTCGCACCAGACGCTGCTCGGCGTAACGGGCTCGGGCAAGACCTTCAGCATCGCCAACGTCATCGCGCAGGTACAGCGCCCGACCCTCGTACTGGCGCCGAACAAGACCCTGGCCGCGCAGTTGTACGGCGAATTCAAGGCGTTCTTCCCCAATAACGCGGTGGAGTATTTCGTTTCCTACTACGACTACTACCAGCCCGAGGCCTACGTGCCGTCGTCGGACACCTTCATCGAGAAGGACGCCTCGATCAACGACCATATCGAGCAGATGCGCCTGTCGGCGACCAAGGCGCTGCTGGAGCGGCGCGATGCAATCATCGTGACCACCGTGTCGTGCATCTATGGCCTGGGCAGCCCCGAGTCCTACCTGAAAATGGTCCTGCATGTGGACCGCGGCGACAAGCTCGATCAGCGCGCACTGCTGCGCCGGCTGGCCGACCTGCAGTACACCCGCAACGAAATGGACTTTGCCCGTGCCACCTTCCGCGTGCGCGGTGATGTGATCGACATCTTCCCGGCCGAGTCGGACCTTGAAGCCATCCGCATCGAACTGTTCGATGACGAGGTGGAGAACATCGCCGCCTTCGACCCGCTCACCGGCGAGGTTTTCCGCAAGTTGCCACGTTTCACCTTCTACCCCAAGAGCCACTACGTTACCCCGCGGGAAACCCTGCTGGAGGCCGTGGAGGGCATCAAGGAAGAGTTGAAGGAGCGCCTGGAGTACCTGCACAAGGCCAACAAGCTGGTGGAAGCGCAGCGCCTGGAGCAGCGCACCCGTTTCGATCTGGAAATGATCATGGAGCTGGGTTACTGCAACGGCATCGAGAACTACTCGCGCTACCTGTCCGGGCGCCCGGCCGGTGCGCCGCCGCCCACCCTGTACGACTACCTGCCAGCCGATGCACTGCTGGTGATCGACGAATCACACGTCAGCGTTCCGCAGGTCGGTGCCATGTACAAGGGCGACCGTTCGCGCAAGGAAACCCTGGTCGAGTACGGCTTCCGCATGCCCTCGGCACTGGACAACCGGCCAATGCGCTTCGATGAGTGGGAAGATGTAAGCCCGCAGACCATCTTCGTGTCCGCTACCCCGGGCCCCTACGAAGCCGAGCATTCCGGGCGCGTGGTGGAGCAGGTGGTGCGTCCGACCGGCCTGGTAGACCCGCAGGTCGAGATACGGCCGGCACTGACCCAGGTGGACGACTTGCTGTCGGAAATCCGCAAGCGCGTGGCGCTGGGCGAGCGGGTGCTGGCCACTACGCTGACCAAGCGCATGGCCGAGGACCTCTCTGATTACCTGGCCGACCACGATGTGCGGGTGCGCTACCTGCACTCGGACATCGACACGGTGGAGCGGGTAGAGATCATCCGCGACCTGCGCCTGGGCACCTTCGACGTGCTGGTGGGCATCAACCTGCTGCGCGAAGGCCTGGACATGCCGGAGGTTTCGCTGGTGGCGATCCTCGATGCCGACAAGGAAGGCTTCCTGCGTTCGGAGCGCTCGCTGATCCAGACCATCGGCCGCGCTGCGCGTAACCTCAATGGCCGGGCCATCCTGTACGCCGACAACATCACCGGCTCGATGCAGCGGGCGATTGACGAAACCGAGCGACGCCGTGAAAAGCAGGTCGCCTTCAACGAAGCCAACGGCATCGTGCCCAAGGGCGTGGTCAAGGACATCACCGACATCATGGAAGGCGCCACTGTGCCTGGCGCGCGCAGCAAAAAGCGCAAGGGCATGGCCAAGGCGGCAGAAGAGAGCGCCCGTTACGAGGCCGAGCTGCGTACGCCGGGCGAGATCACCAAGCGTATCAAGCAGCTTGAAGAGAAGATGATGCAGTTCGCCCGCGACCTGGAGTTCGAAGCTGCGGCGCAGCTGCGCGACGAGATTACCCAGCTGCGCGAGCGGTTGATTACCAGCTGATCCCTTTGGGTGGCTGAACTGGCCCTATCGCCGGCAAGCCAGCTCCCACAGGTGTGCCGCTGCATTCAAAATTTGCCCGGTACCTGTGGTAGCTGGCTTGCCGGCGATAGGCCCAGCACAAGCTAGTGGGCTTCCCCAGCCTTCAACCCCGCCGGCAGCTTGCGGGTGAGCAACACTGCCACCATGCTCACCGCCAACCCGATCCCGACAAAGTGGAAGGCGTCGTTGTAGGCCATGATCATGGCCTGCTGGTGGGTGATTTCGCTTAACTTGCCCAGCGCCGCATTGTCATTGCCCAGCCGCTCGGCCAGTTGCGCCAGCCGTTCCGCTACCTGCGGGTTGCTCGGCACTACCGCTTCGCGCAGGTAGTCGAAATACACCTTGGTGCGCGCATCCAGCAGCGTGGCCAGCAAGGCGATGCCAATCGCACCCCCCAGGTTACGCAGGATATTGAACAGGCTCGATGCCGACCCCGCATCCTGCGGCTGGATGTAAGCCGTGGCGATCAGCGAAATGGTCACCATGATCATCGGCTGGCCAAGGGCGCGGATGATCTGGATATGGTTGAACTGCGGCCCGGCAAAGTCCGGGTTGAGCACCCCCGAGCCGAAACTGGCGGCGCCGAACAGACAGAACCCCAGGGCGCACAGCAGCTTGGGCGACACCACTTTCATCAGCTGTGGTACCAGCGGGATCAGAAACAGCTGCGGCACCCCCATCCACATGATCACCTCGCCGATCTGCAAGGCGTTGTAGCCCTGCACCTGGGCCAGGTACAGTGGCAGCAGGTAGATCGACCCGTACAGGCCTACGCCCATGCCCAGGCTGGCGATGCTCGACAGGCCGAAATTGCGGTTACCGAGGATGCGCAGGTTGATCAGCGGGTGTGGCTTGGAGAACTGCAGGATGACGAAGGTGATCAGGCTGACCAGGGCGACGCTGCCCAGGCCGACGATCAGGTGCGACTCCAGCCAGTCCTTGCGGTGCCCCTCTTCAAGAAACACCTGCAGGCAGCCCAACCCCAGGCCCAGGGTGACGATGCCTGCATAATCGGTGCTTTTCAGCAGCTCCCAGTGCGCCTCTTTCTTCTCCAGCCCGTACAGCAGGCCGGCAATCATGACCAGGCCCGGCGGGATGTTGATGTAGAAAATGTACTCCCAGCCCCAGTTCTCTGTCAGCCAGCCGCCCAGGGTGGGGCCGATGGAGGGGGCAAACGTGGCGGTCATGGCGAACATCGCCATGCCTTTGGCGCGGTGGTGTTCGGGCAGCTTGATCAGCGTGAGGGTAAACGCCAGTGGGATCAGCGCGCCGCCGGTAAAGCCTTGCAGGGCGCGGAACAGGATCATGCTCTCCAGGTTCCAGGCCATCGAGCACAGCAGTGACGACAACAGAAAGCCCCCGGAAACCCACACGGCCAGGCGCCGGGCAGACAGCAGCTGCACCAGCCAGGCGGTCAGCGGAATCATGATGATTTCCGCCACCAGGTACGAGGTGGAAATCCACGAGCCTTCTTCCAGGGTTGCCGACAGGGCACCCTGGATGTCCTTCAGCGACGAGTTGGTGATCTGGATGTCCAGCACCGCCATGAACGCGCCGAGCATCACACTCATCACCGCGATCCAGTCGCGCCGGGTAGGCTCGTCGCTGGGCCTGAGCAGTTGGTCACCGGCCATCGTGGCCTTCGCTCTCGCTGCGCAGGTCGATGGTGGCGGTCACCGACATGCCGGGGCGGATGCGCCCATGCAGGGGGTTGTCGGCGCTGAAGGTGAGCTTGACCGGGATGCGCTGCACCACCTTGGTGAAGTTCCCGGTGGCGTTATCGGGTGGCAGCAGGCTGAACTGCGCCCCCGAGGCCGCGAACACACTGTTTACCCGGCCTTCGATGGGGGTGTCCGGGTAGCTGTCGAACAGCAGCTCGGCGCGCTGGCCAGGCTGCATGTGGCCGATCTGGGTTTCCTTGAAGTTGGCCTGCACCCAGATGTCTTCGTCGGGCACGATCGACAGCAGGTAGGCACCGGCCTGCACCACCTGGCCATTGCGCGCATTGCGCTGGCCGATAGTGCCGCTGATCGGCGCGCGGATTTCGCAACGGGTCAGGTTAAGCTCGGCCTGGGCCAGGTCGGCGCGGGCATTGGCGATTTGTGCATCGAGGCGTTTGAGGTCGGCGTTCAGGGCGTTGACCTGCTGGCGCTGGCTTTGCAGGTCGGCGCGGGCCTTGTCGACCTGAGAGCCGGCAACATGGCTGTCTGCCGATAGGGTGGTGACCCGCTCCTCGGAGATGAATCCTGGCTTGCGCAGCTTTTCGGCACGGCTCAGGTCCACTCGGGAACGGTCGAACGTGGCCTGGTTGGCTGCCACCTGAGCCTGCCCCGCGGCGATCAGGCTACCTTGCTGGGTCAGGCGACTTTGTGCCTGTGCGTATTCCGCTTCACGGGTGGCCAGGGTGGCGCGGGCGCGGTCAACCGCCAGGTCAAAGTCTGCCGCTTCCAGGCGTACCAGCAGGTCACCTCTGTTAACGTGCTGGTTATCCTCGACCGGCACCGCGTCGATACGTGCGCCCAGCTGGCTGGAGATACGGGTGATCTCGCCCTGTACGTAGGCGTTGTCGGTGCTCTCGTAGAAGCGGCCCTTGAAGTACCAGTGGGCCAGGAAGGCGAGGGCGATGATGGCCACCAGGGTGAAGAAGATCGCCAGGCGGCGTTTGAGTTGGGCAGGCATGGGGACTATCGTTCCAGAAATGTAAGCAAATTTAACAGTGCCGCAGGGCCTGTCCACAAGTGACGTTCGCGCCATTGCTGGAGCCCGGTGCCTGCCTCCTGCTAACATCCCGCCTTTGTTTCATCTTCAGTTCGAGACCTTCCATGACCACCGTACGCACGCGTATCGCGCCATCGCCTACCGGCGACCCCCATGTCGGCACTGCCTACATCGCCCTGTTCAACTACTGCTTTGCCAAGCAGCACGGCGGTGAGTTCATCCTGCGCATCGAAGACACCGACCAGCTGCGCTCCACGCGCGAGTCGGAACAGCAAATCTTCGACGCCCTGCGCTGGCTCGGCATCGAATGGAACGAAGGCCCGGATGTGGGCGGCCCGCACGGCCCTTACCGCCAGAGCGAGCGTGGCGAGATCTACGCGAAGTATGCCAAGGAGCTGGTTGACGCCGGCCACGCCTTCTATTGCTTCTGCACCGCCGAAGAGCTGGAGCAGATGCGTGCCGAGCAACAGGCCCGCGGTGAAACCCCGCGCTACGACGGCCGCGCACTGCTGCTGAGCGCCGAGGAAGTGCAGCGCCGCCTGGATGCTGGCGAGCCACACGTGATCCGTATGAAGGTGCCGAGCGAAGGTATCTGCGTGGTGCCGGACATGCTGCGTGGCGATGTCGAAATCCCGTGGGACCGCATGGACATGCAGGTGCTGATGAAGAACGACGGCCTGCCGACGTACTTCCTGGCCAACGTGGTCGACGACCACCTGATGGGCATCACCCACGTCCTGCGTGGCGAAGAGTGGCTGCCGTCGGCGCCCAAGCTGATCAAGCTGTACGAATACTTCGGCTGGGACCAGCCCAAGCTGTGCTACATGCCGCTGCTGCGTAACCCGGACAAGTCCAAGCTGTCCAAGCGCAAGAATCCAACCTCGGTGACCTTCTACGAGCGCATGGGCTTCATGCCGGAGGCGATGCTCAACTACCTGGGCCGCATGGGCTGGTCGATGCCGGACGAGCGCGAGAAGTTCTCGCTGGACGAGATGGTCGAGCACTTCGACCTGTCGCGTATTTCGCTGGGTGGCCCGATCTTCGACATCGAGAAGCTGTCCTGGCTCAACGGCCAGTGGCTGCGCGAACTGCCGGTCGAGGAATTCGCCACACGCCTGCAGAAGTGGGCATTCAACAGCGACTACATGATGAAGATTGCCCCGCACGTGCAGGGCCGGGTCGAGACTTTCAGCCAGGTAGCCCCGCTGGGCGGGTTCTTCTTCGAAGGTGCGCTGAAGCTGGATGCCAAGCTGTTCGAAAGCAAGAAACTGTCGGCCGACCAGGTGCGCCAGGTGATCCAGCTGATCCTGTGGAAGCTCGAAAGCCTGCGCCAGTGGGAAAAAGAGCGCATCACCGGCTGCATCCAGGCCGTGGTCGAGGCGCTGGAACTGAAGTTGCGTGATGCCATGCCGCTGATGTTCGCCGCCATTACTGGCCAGGCCAGCTCGGTGTCGGTGCTGGACGCCATGGAAATCCTCGGCCCCGACCTGACCCGCTACCGTCTGCGCCAGGCCCTGGACCTGCTGGGTGGTGTGTCGAAGAAAGAAAACAAAGAGTGGGAAAAGCTGCTGGCTTCGATCGCCTGATTCAGCGTTACACCTAACCTGTGGGGGCGGGCGTGCCCGCGAATGCGGTGTTTGATCTACCATCGCATTCGCGGGCACGCCCGCTCCCACAAGGTCCAGCTGAAGCCCGAAAAACCGGGGCAGGGCGGTAAGTGATTGTTATCTGTGAAAAAACTTTTGAATATTTTCAAAATTTCGTTTGACAGCCCTGCAATCCGATCTTAATATGCGCCCCGTCCACAGCGATGAACGAAAACGAAACGCCAGCCACCCAGCCAGCGATTCAGTTCAAAGCGACATTGTGGGGCTATAGCTCAGCTGGGAGAGCGCCTGCATGGCATGCAGGAGGTCAGCGGTTCGATCCCGCTTAGCTCCACCAAATTCCGCTTGTCAGTCACGGCTGGCGAGCAAGACCGGGTCCAGCAACCGGGTCTTGAAGGTAAGAAGGTTCGTCCCCTTCGTCTAGTGGCCTAGGACACCGCCCTTTCACGGCGGTAACAGGGGTTCGAGTCCCCTAGGGGACGCCAGTTTTACACAAGCGATGTTTCATGATGTCGCTGGGCCGCGAGGCTAGAAATCCGGGGCTATAGCTCAGCTGGGAGAGCGCCTGCATGGCATGCAGGAGGTCAGCGGTTCGATCCCGCTTAGCTCCACCAATTTTGCCGCGGTTCGCGTAAGCGGGCCGGCACGAAGGTTACGTCCCCTTCGTCTAGTGGCCTAGGACACCGCCCTTTCACGGCGGTAACAGGGGTTCGAGTCCCCTAGGGGACGCCACTTTTCCTGCGTTTTGCAGGGCTTAAAAAGGCTCGTCGATTATTGATGAGCCTTTTGTTTCGGGGCTATAGCTCAGCTGGGAGAGCGCCTGCATGGCATGCAGGAGGTCAGCGGTTCGATCCCGCTTAGCTCCACCATTTCTGCCAGGGTTCACGCAAGTGAATCTTCGCGAAGGTTACGTCCCCTTCGTCTAGTGGCCTAGGACACCGCCCTTTCACGGCGGTAACAGGGGTTCGAGTCCCCTAGGGGACGCCATCTTTACCCGCGTTTTGCGGGACTTTAAAGGCTCATTCGCTTATTGAATGAGCCTTTTGTTTTTTCTCCCTTCCGAACATTTCGCAGCTGACAAGTGGCGTGAAATTACGCTTGCCAAAAAATATGATATTGATAATATTTCGAGCATCATATTTTGAATGGCGAGTGCCTGATGAGCGACAAGAAGAGCAGAACCCGCGAGCGCATTCTGGAAGCGGCACGCAGCGCGCTGATCCAGCACGGCCCGGCCGAGCCCAGCGTCAGCCAGGTGATGGGCGCAGCAGGGCTGACCGTCGGCGGTTTCTATGCCCACTTCGACAGCAAGGACGAGCTGATGCTCGAAGCGTTCCGCCAGCTGTTGGGTGAGCGCCGCGCCTTGCTCGCCCAGATCGACCCCAACCTCGATGGTGCGGGCCGCCGAGCGCTGGCCAGTGCCTTCTACCTGTCGCGCAAACACCGGGATGCCGAGGTGCATGCCTGCCCGCTGCCCAACTCGCTGGGCGAGATGCAGCGCCTTCCGGAGGTCTTCCGCGAGGTATTGGCCGAGCACATCGAGCTGATGACTGCAGCCATGGTCGACCGCCCTGAAGATGCCGACAAGGCCCTGGCCGACCTGGCGCTCATGGTCGGTGGCCTTGCCCTGGCCCGCGCCTTGGGCACCAGCGAGCTGTCTGACCGTATTCTGCGCGCCGCCAAATCGGCGGTGCTTTAACCCTGGAGCATGGCGATGACTACCCTGAGCTGGATTCGTGGTGTCAATGGCACCCTGGGCCGCCTGGCCCCCGAGCATGTCGCGGGCAAGATGCGCCGTGCCTTCATGACCCCGCGCAATCTGCCGCCTCGGGATTGGGAGCTGCCCGTGCTGGCCAGCGCCGAGCGCATCACCCTGCGCTTCGGGTTGTCTGCCTTGCGCTGGGGCAAAGGCCCGACCGTGCTGCTGATGCACGGCTGGGAAGGGCGCCCGACCCAGTTTGCCGCCTTGATCGAGACCTTGGTCCAGGCCGGGCACACGGTGGTGTCGCTGGAAGGGCCGGGCCATGGCCGTTCGCCTGGCGAGCAGGCAAATGTGGTGTTGTTTGCCCGGGCGCTGCTGGAGGCCGCTGCCGAGCTGCCGCCGTTGCGTGCGGTCATTGGCCACTCCATGGGCGGTGCCAGTGTGCTGCTGGCCTTGCAGATGGGGCTGCGCGCGCAGGCCGCGGTCAGCATTGCCGCGCCGGCGCGGCTGCTGGGCGTGCTGCGCGGTTTTGCCCATCGCCTGGGGATGCCGGCGCGCGCGCGGGCGGCGTTCATTCGCCAGGTTGAGCGGGATGTGGGCATGCAGATCGCGCGGCTGGATGTTACCGGTTACCAGCTGGAGCTTCCGGGGTTGGTGGTGCATGCCGCCGATGATGCCCTGGTGGCCGCCGATGAAGCCCAGGTAATCCACAGGGCCTGGTTCGACAGCCGCCTGATGCTGCTGGAGGAGGGTGGCCACCAGCGGGTGCTGTCCGATCCGCGCGTGAGTGAAGGTGTGCTCGAACTGCTGGCCAGGGCAGCTTCGCCGGCGCGCCAAAGCGCTTGAGCATCCGTTACACTCTGTGCGAATCCTGTAGGAGCAGCCTTGTGCTGCGAAGAGGCCCTTAGGAGCAGCGCATCTGTTGTGGCCGTAATGGCCTCTTCGCAGCACAAGGCTGCTCCTACAGGGGAGGGTTACATTTTCGATTCTCAGGAGTGTGCATGAGCTGGGACCTGGCAACACCCTTCGTCATCGACCTGCGCGTCGGTAGCGAGGATATCGACGGCCTAGGCCACGCAAACAACGCGGTGTACGTCACCTGGCTGGAGCGGTGCGCCTGGCGTCACTCCCAGCGGTTAGGCCTGGACCTGGCCGAGTATCGGCGCCTGGACCGGGCGATGGCTGTGGTGCGCCACGAAATCGACTACCTGGCCGCCGCCTATGAGGACGACGAACTGCAACTGGCCACCTGGATCATCGACTGGGACCAGCGCCTGCGCATGACCCGGCGCTTCCAGCTCAAGCGCCCGCGTGACGGGGTAACCCTGTTGCGCGCGCAAACCACCTTTGCCTGCATCGAGCTGTCCAGTGGCAAGCCCAAGCGCATGCCGGCGGAATTCGTCGAAGGTTACGGTCCGGCGCTGATCGGCGCCTGAATCGCCGGCAATTTTTGTTAGACTGCCGGCTTTTCCGCCGAGACCCCGACATGCAAATTGCCCTGGCCCCCATGGAGGGGCTGGTTGACAACATCCTGCGCGACGTATTGACCCGCGTGGGCGGTATCGACTGGTGCGTCACCGAGTTCATTCGCGTGTGCGACCGCCTGCTGCCGGCGTCCTCGTTCGACAAGCTGGCGCCCGAGTTGCGCCAGGGTGCGCGCACGGCCGCCGGGGTGCCCATGCGCGTGCAGTTGCTGGGTTCGGACCCGGTATGCCTGGCGGAAAACGCGGCGCTGGCCTGTGAGCTGGGTGCGCCCGTGATCGACCTGAACTTCGGCTGCCCGGCCAAGACCGTGAACAAGTCACGGGGTGGTGCCGTGCTGCTCAAAGAGCCGGAGTTGCTGCACGCCATCGTGCGTGAGGTGCGCCGCGCGGTACCAGCGCATATCCCGGTCACTTCGAAGATGCGCCTGGGCTTCGACAGCCCCGACGGCGCGCTGGAGTGTGCCACGGCCCTGGCAGAGGGGGGCTCGGCGCATCTGGTGGTGCATGCGCGGACCAAGGTCGAAGGCTACAAGCCGCCGGCGCATTGGGAGTGGGTGGCGCGGGTGCAGGATGTGGTCAAGGTGCCGGTGTTCGCCAATGGCGAGATCTGGACCGTCGATGACTGGCGCCGCTGCCGTGAGGTCAGTGGGGCCGAAGACATCATGCTGGGCCGAGGGCTGGTATCGCGCCCTGACCTGGGCCTGCAGATTGCCGCGGCGCGTGACGGGCGTGACTATCAGCCGATGAGCTGGGATGACCTGCTGCCGTTGTTGCGCGAGTTCTGGCGTCAGGCCCAGGCCAAACTGTCACCGCGCTATGCGCCGGGGCGGATGAAGCAGTGGTTGGCGATGCTGACCCGCAGTTACCCCGAAGCGGTGGTGTTGTTTGCCGAGTTGCGCCGGGAGGATGACTGCGCGCGGATCAGCCGGCTGCTGGGGGTGGAGGTGCAGGCTTTGGAGGCCTGTGTTGCCTGAGCTGGCCTCTTCGTGGGAGCGGGCAGGCCCGCGAAAAGGGCTGCACCGATTTCAAATTTTTTCTCCTTGCCCCTTGAAAGCCTTTCCCTCGGCCATATCTCTTGAGTACGCGATGCCGAAGTCGGGTCGCGTAGTGACTTACTTGCTGAATCTCAGGAGTTTATGACCATGACTACCGCTTTCTCTCTTGCTCCACTGTTCCGCCATTCCGTTGGTTTCGACCGTTTCAACGACCTGTTCGAATCCGCGGCACGCAATGAGGCCGGTAGCAGCTACCCGCCCTACAACGTGGAAAAGCATGGCGAGGACCACTACCGCATCGTGGTTGCCGCAGCCGGTTTCCAGGAGCAGGACCTCGACCTGCAGGTCGAGAAAGGTGTCCTGACCGTAACCGGTGGCAAGCGCGACAATAGCGCCACTGAAGTGACCTACCTGCATCAGGGTATCGCGCAACGCGCCTTCAAGCTGTCGTTCCGCCTGGCCGACCATATCGAAGTGAAAGCCGCCGGCCTGGCCAACGGCCTGCTCAGCATCGACCTGCTGCGCATCGTGCCTGAAGAAGCCAAGGCCAAGCGCATCCCGATCAATGGCGAAAAACCAGCGCTGAACTGATCACGCTGCAATGATGAAGGGCACCCTCGGGTGCCCTTTTTTGTAGTCGCCTGCATCTGCTTCAGTAGTCTGCCGGCGCCTCCAGCAACAACTTGCGAAATTCCGGCAACGGCAGCGGCCGGCTGTGCAGGTAGCCCTGGTACAGGTGACAGCCCAGCTGTTCGAGAAACTCAAGTTGCTCGGTCAGCTCCACCCCCTCGGCAATCACTGCCAGGTCGAGGCTGCGGGCCATGGCGACAATGGCTCGGACGATTTCAGCGTCGTTGGGGTCGAACGGTGCGTCGCGCACGAAGGTCTGGTCGATCTTCAGCGCATCGACCGGCAGGCGCTTGAGGTAAGTCAGCGACGAATATCCAGTGCCAAAGTCATCCATGGCAAAACTCACCCCGTAACGCTTCAGTTCGCGCATCTTGCTGATGGTGTCTTCCAGGTTCTGGATGACGATGCCTTCGGTGATCTCCAGCTTGAGCATGTGCCGAGGCAGCCGGTAATCGTCCAGGCTGCGCAGCACGCGCTCGACAAAGTTGTTCTGGCGGAACTGCCGCGGGCTGATGTTCACGCACAGGCTGAAATCATCGGCGTCGATCAGCCCGTCGGCCAGCATGCGTGCGCAGGCATCGCAGGCTTCGTCAAGGATCCAGCTGCCAACTTCCAGGATCAGACCGCTTTCTTCCAGTACCTGAATGAACTGCGCGGGCGGTTGCTGGCCCAGTTGCGGGTGGTGCCAGCGCAGCAGCACCTCGGCGCCGACGATACGGTTGTCGCGGGCATCCACCTGCGGCTGGAAGTGCAGCGCCAATTCGCCCCGGGCCAAGGCCAGGCGCAGGTCGTTTTCCATGCGCAGGCGTTCGCTGGCGGCCTTCTGCATGGTGGTATGGAACAGCTGGGTGGTGTTGCGCCCGGAGTCCTTTGCCCGGTAAAGGGCGATATCGGCACGCTTGAGCAGATCGGCCGGGGTGGTGCCGTGGTCGGGGATCAGCGCCACGCCGATGCTGGGTGTTACCTGCAGGCGCTGGCCATCCAGTGACATCGGTTCGGCCAGCAGCTCACGCAGCGTGTCGGCCAGTTCGCGCACTTTTTCCTCCACCACCTCACGGCTGCCCTCCAGGCCGCTGAGCAGTACCACGAACTCGTCGCCACCCAGGCGGGCCACGGTGTCCTCCAGGCGCACACTGGCTTCCAGGCGGGCGGTGATGATCTTCAGCACCGTGTCGCCCACCGGGTGGCCCAGTGAGTCGTTGATGTGCTTGAAGTGGTCGAGGTCGAGGAACAGCAGGGCGCCGCGCAGGTTATGGCGCTTGAGCAGGGCGATCTGCTGGCTCAGGCGGTCCATCAGCAGGGCGCGGTTGGGCAGGTTGGTCAACGGGTCGTGATAGGCCAGGTGGCGGATCTGCGCCTGGGCGTTCTTCAACTGGCTGACGTCGCGGGCAGTCAATAGCAGGCAGTCGACTTCGTTGAGGGTGATCGGCTCGACAGAGACTTCAACGGTGAGGATATCGCCGCGCTTGTTACGGCCGAGCATTTCCCGGTGATGCACCCGGCCGCGGTCGCGCAATTCGGCCAGCAACGCGCTGCGCTGCTTGTCGTCGGCCCAGATACCGATTTCGTACACCGTGTGGCCGACCACATCGGCGGCGCTGTAGCCGGTCAGGCGGCAGAAGCCGTCGTTGATTTCCAGGTAACGGCCGCTGTGGCGTTCGGTGATGGTGATGGCGTCGGGGCTGGAGTGGAAGGCCTTGGCAAACTTCTCTTCGCTGGATTTGAGCGCCGCCTCGGCGCGTTGCTGCTGGGTGATGTCGCGCAGGGTGGTAACGCTGCAGGGCTGGTCGTCAACGGTGATCAGGCGGCTGGAGATCACGCAGGTCAACGGGGTGCCGTTGCGGTGGTTGACCACCACGGCGACGTTGCTCAAGGCCTGTTCGCGGATCACCCGCTCGATACGTTGCGCACGCTCGATGGACTCGGCCCACAGGCCGATTTCCTCGGCGGTGCGGCCGATCACCTGGCCGCTGTCCCAGCCAAAGGTCTGGCTGAACGCCGGGTTGATCTCGATGAACTGGCCGGTATCCTGGCGGGTCACGCAGATCGGGTCGGGGCTGACCTGGAACAGGCTCGCGAACTTCTCTTCCGAGGCGCTCAGGCGCTGCTCGCGCTCCACCTGGTCGGTGATGTCGAGCAGGGTGCCGGCCATGCGCAGCGGGTTGCCCTGCTCGTCGCGGTACAGCCGTGCACGGCTTTCGATGTAACGCGAAATGCCGCTTTCCAGCTGCACCCGGTAGGTGATCTGGTAGTTCCCGGCGGGCCCTTCGCGCAGGCTGCGGTAGGCCTGGCGCATCGAGTTGCGTTCCTGCTCTGGCACCCCCTCGAAAAACGCATCGAACGATTCGTGAAAAGGGGTGGGCGGCAGGCCGTGCAGCTGCGCGGCGCGGGCCGAGCCGTAGAGCATGCCGCTGGGGATGTGCCAGTCCCAGGTGCCCAGCTGCGCCGAGTCCAGGGCCAGGTCCAGGCGCTCCTGGCTGTCCTTCAGGGCCTGCTCGGCGCGCTTGCGTTCGGTGGTGTCGACAAAGGTGCTGATCAGGAAGGTGACGCCCTCCAGTTCGATGCCCTGGGTGCAGAGTATGCCGTCGTGCACCTTGCCGCTGGTGGCGCGGAACTGCACCTCCATGATCAGCGGGCCGCCGCTGGCGCGGGTCGACTCCATCACCTGGTGGCGCTGTTCGGGGTTGACCCACAGGCCCAGCTCCAGGCTGGTCTTGCCTATTACCTGGCTGCCCGGCCAGCCAAACATGTCTTCGAAGTGCTGGTTGACCTCGAAGATCATGCCGTCGTGGCGGCGGGTGAGAAGAATGGCGTTGGGGCTGAGGTGGAACAGGGTGGCGAAGCGCTTTTCCGAATTGATCAGCGCTGTTTCCCGTTCGCGCTGGCGAGTGATTTCGCGGATCACCCCGATCATTTGTGGCCGGCCATGCTGGTCGTGGGTCAGGCTACCGTTGATCTCCAGCCAGTGCAGGCTACCGTCCGGCCAGCGAATACGGTGACGCATGGCCTGTTCCACCGGCTCGCCGTTGAATACCGCCTGGAATACCTGGCGCGTGCGCGCGCGGTCTTCCTCGGGCAGCAGGTCGAGGTAGTCGACATCGGCGGGCAACGGCCGCTGCGGGTCGAAGCCGAACAGGGCCTGGGTGCCCCGTGACCAGCTGACCCGGCCGCTTTCGATATCCCATAGCCAAGCCCCCAGGCGCGCACCGTTGAGGGCGGCCAGCAGTTGTGGGGCGTTTTGCCAGGCCTGTTCCGACTCTTGGGGATCGGCCGCTGGGATACGCGGCAGGCGCAAAAAGCGGTTTGCTGATTTGGGCATCGGTACCAGACCTTTGGCGTATGACGCGTCCTTGAATTGGAAGTACCGGGCTGACGGCCGGTCAGGCGGGCCCTGCGTGGCTGTCGAGCAGGGCCATGAATGCCCTGGCCGCGTTCGATAGCGTTCGCTCCGTGTGCAAGATGTAGCCTAGCTGGCGCGACAGCTGTATGCCCGGCAAGGCGATGGGTGCAACCTGTTCGTCGAGCATGGTGCGTGGCAATACGCTCCAGGCCAGGCCGATCGATACCATCATCTTGATGGTTTCCAGGTAGTTGGTGCTCATGGCGATGTTCGGCGTCAGGCCCTGGCTTTCGAACAGGCGCTGGACAATATGGTGGGTGAAGGTGTTGCCGCCAGGGAATACCGCCGGGTGGCGGGCGACATCCGCCAGGCTGACCTCATGGTTGTTGGCCAGCGGGTGCTCGGGGGCGGCGACGAAGTCCAGGGCGTCGTCCCACACCGGCACGGCTTTGACCAGGTGATGCGGGTCGGGCGCCAGGGTGATCACGGCAATTTCGGCGCGGCCATGCAGAATTTCGTCGTAGGCCTGTTCGGAATCCAGAAACTGAATATCCAGCGCCACGGCCGGGTACTGGCGGGTGAACGTCCGCAGCAGTGGTGGCAGGCGGTGCAGGCCGATGTGGTGGCTGGTGGCCAGGGTCAGACGACCGCTCACGGCCCCGGTCAGATTGGTCAGCGCGCGTCGGGTATCATCAAGGACATTGAGGATCTGGTAGGCCCGTGGCAGCAGGGCGCGCCCAGCCTCGGTCAAAGTCACCTCGCGGCCCAGGCGGTCGAACAGCCGTACACCCAGTTGCTGCTCCAGCCCGGCGATGCGTTTGCTGATGGCCGGCTGGGTCAGGAACAGCCGTTCGGCAGCCCCGGAAAAGCTGCCGGTTTCGGCAATGGCGATAAAGGCACTGAGGTTGGCCAGGTCCATGTAGTTGTATTCCTTTGGGTTATCCAAAGCATAAAAATTATGAATTTGAGTTATTCAATCTAACCCCATAGCATCGTCCGTACAAGCCAAGGGGTCTTTGGCATAGAAAGACGCTGATGAGGAACAGTCTGATGGCTGGCAAAACGCTCTACGACAAACTCTGGGAAGCCCATGAGGTCAAGCGCCGTGATGACGGCTCGTCCTTGATCTACATCGACCGCCACATCATCCACGAAGTGACGTCGCCCCAGGCCTTCGAAGGCCTGCGCCTGGCCAACCGCAAACCGTGGCGCATCGACACCAACATCGCCACCCCCGACCACAACGTGCCGACCACGCCAGAGCGCAAGGGCGGTATCGAGGCCATCGTCGACCAGGTGTCGCGCCTGCAGGTGCAGACCCTTGACGAAAACTGTGACGAATACGGCATCGTCGAATTCAAGATGAATGACGAACGCCAGGGCATCGTCCACGTCATCAGCCCGGAGCAGGGGGCCACCTTGCCTGGCATGACCGTGGTCTGCGGCGACTCGCACACCTCCACCCATGGCGCCTTCGGCGCCTTGGCCCACGGCATTGGTACTTCCGAGGTTGAGCACGTGCTCGCCACCCAGTGCCTGGTCGCCAAGAAGATGAAGAACATGCTGGTGCGCGTTGAAGGCCAGTTGCCTGCCGGCGTTACCGCCAAGGACATCGTCCTGGCCGTGATCGGCAAGATCGGCACCGCCGGTGGCAACGGCCACGCCATGGAGTTCGCCGGCAGCGCCATCCGCGAATTGTCGATGGAAGGCCGGATGACCATCTGCAACATGTCCATCGAGGCCGGTGCCCGTGTGGGCCTGGTGGCCACTGACGCCACCACCGTTGCCTATGTCGAAGGCCGCCCGTATGCGCCGAAGGGCGAGCAGTGGAAGCAAGCGGTCGAGTCGTGGAAAGACCTGGTGTCGGATGACGATGCCGTGTTCGACACCGTGGTCGAGCTGGATGCCAGCCAGATCAAGCCACAGGTCAGCTGGGGCACCTCGCCCGAGATGGTGTTGGCCGTCGACCAGCGCGTGCCGGACCCGGCTGCCGAAGCCGACCTGGTCAAGCGTGGTTCGATCGAGCGTGCCTTGAAGTACATGGGCCTGACCGCCAACCAGGCGATCACCGACATCCAGCTGGACCGCGTGTTCATCGGCTCGTGCACCAACTCGCGTATCGAAGACCTGCGCGCCGCGGCCGAAATCGCCAAGGGCCGCAAGGTCGCCGCTACCGTCAAGCAAGCCATCGTCGTGCCGGGCTCGGGCCTGGTCAAGGCCCAGGCCGAGCGCGAAGGCCTGGACAAGATCTTCGTCGAAGCCGGTTTCGAATGGCGTGAGCCAGGCTGTTCGATGTGCCTGGCGATGAACCCGGACCGTCTGGAGAGCGGCGAGCATTGCGCGTCCACCTCCAACCGCAACTTCGAAGGCCGTCAGGGCGCCGGTGGCCGTACCCACCTGGTCAGCCCGGCCATGGCGGCCGCTGCCGCAGTGACCGGCCACTTCATCGATGTC
This sequence comes from Pseudomonas sp. SIMBA_068, assembly GCF_046534705.1. Taxonomy (NCBI): domain Bacteria; kingdom Pseudomonadati; phylum Pseudomonadota; class Gammaproteobacteria; order Pseudomonadales; family Pseudomonadaceae; genus Pseudomonas; species Pseudomonas sp. SIMBA_068. The sequence continues at coordinate 17,417 of NZ_JAWRYI010000008.1, read as the reverse complement.
CGCGAGTTGATCCAAGGGAGCGCAGCATGAAAGCCTTTACCCAGCACACTGGCCTCGTCGCGCCGTTGGACCGTGCCAACGTCGACACCGACCAGATCATCCCCAAGCAGTTTCTGAAGTCGATCAAACGCACCGGCTTTGGCCCTAACCTGTTCGACGAATGGCGTTACCTGGACGTGGGCCAGCCCTACCAGGACAACAGCAAGCGCCCGCTCAACCAGGATTTCGTGCTCAACCACGAACGCTACCAGGGTGCCAGCGTGTTGCTGGCGCGGGAGAACTTCGGTTGCGGCTCCAGCCGTGAGCACGCCCCGTGGGCACTGGATGAGTACGGCTTCCGCAGCATCATTGCGCCGAGCTTTGCCGACATCTTCTTCAACAACAGCTTCAAGAACGGCCTGTTGCCGATCATCCTCAGCGATGAAGAAGTGGACGAGCTGTTCAAGCAGGTCGAAGCCAACCCGGGCTACCAGCTGACCGTCGACCTGCAAGCGCAGGCGGTGACCCGCCCGGATGGCAAGGTGCTGCACTTCGAGATCGATGCGTTCCGCAAACACTGCCTGCTCAACGGCCTGGACGATATCGGCCTGACCCTGCAGGACAGCGATGCGATCAAGGCCTTCGAAGGCAAGCACCGCGCCAGCCAGCCTTGGCTGTTCCGTGATGCCTGAGTGATGTAGGTGAGTTTGCTGGCCTCATCGCCGGCAAGCCAGCTCCCACAGGATCACCACAGGCCTGAATGCTGTTGGTTTCCTGTGGGGCTGGCTTGCCGGCGATAGGGCCAGTAAAAACAACCCAAGACCAAAAGGATTTAGACATGACCAGCACCCAACACACCGACGTGGTCCAGCGCCAGTTCGGCGAACAGGCCAGCGCCTACCTCAGCAGCGCCGTGCACGCCCAGGGCAGTGAATTCGCCCTGTTGCAGGCCGAGCTGGCGGGGCAGGCGAATGCCCGCGTGCTGGACCTGGGCTGCGGTGCCGGTCATGTCAGTTTCCACGTCGCCCCGCTGGTTGCCGAGGTGGTCGCCTATGACCTCTCGCAATCCATGCTCGACGTGGTCGCCAGCGCCGCCGCCGAGCGCGGCCTGGCCAATATCACCACCGAGCGTGGTGCTGCCGAACGCTTGCCGTTCGCCGATGCCTCGTTCGACTTCGTCTTCAGCCGCTACTCGGCCCACCACTGGAGCGACCTGGGCCTGGCCCTGCGCGAAGTGCGCCGGGTGCTCAAGCCAGGTGGCGTGGCGGCGTTCATCGACGTGATGTCGCCCGGCAGCCCGCTGCTCGACACCTACCTGCAAACGGTCGAAGTGCTGCGCGACACCAGCCATGTGCGCGACTACTCCGCTGCCGAATGGCAGCGCCAGGTCAGCGAAGCCGGCCTGCATGTGCGCAGCCACACGCGCCAGCCGCTGCGCCTGGAGTTCACCAGCTGGGTCGAGCGCATGCGTACCCCCGAGCCGATGCGCGTGGCCATCCGCCAATTGCAGCAAGCCATGGGTGAAGAAGTACGGCAGTATTACCAGATCGAGGCCGATGGCTCGTTCAGCACCGATGTGCTGGTGTTGTGGGCCGAGCGTTAAGCACTTTTCGGTGGGGCCCGTCTGGCCGCACCGCGTGAATGAATAGAGGAAAGCATGAGCAAGCAGATTCTGATTCTCCCAGGTGACGGTATCGGCCCGGAAATCATGGCCGAAGCGGTCAAGGTGCTGGAACTGGCCAACGACAAGTTCCAGCTCGGCTTCAGCCTGGAGCACGACGTGATCGGTGGCGCGGCCATCGACAAGCACGGTGTGCCGCTGGCCGACGAAACCCTGGAGCGTGCGCGCAAGGCCGATGCCGTGCTGCTGGGCGCCGTGGGTGGCCCGAAGTGGGACAAGATCGAGCGTGACATCCGCCCGGAGCGCGGCCTGCTGAAAATCCGTTCGCAACTGGGCCTGTTCGCCAACCTGCGCCCGGCCATCCTCTACCCGCAACTGGCCGATGCCTCGTCGCTGAAGCCGGAAATCGTTTCGGGCCTGGACATCCTCATCGTCCGTGAGCTGACCGGTGGCATCTACTTCGGTGCCCCGCGTGGCCAGCGCGAGCTGGAAGGCGGCGAGCGCCAGGCCTACGACACCCTGCCGTACAGCGAAAGCGAAGTGCGCCGCATTGCCCGTGTCGGCTTCGACATGGCCCGCGTGCGCGGCAAGAAGCTGTGCTCGGTGGACAAGGCCAACGTCCTGGCGTCCAGCCAGCTGTGGCGTGAAGTGGTCGAAGACGTGGCCAAGGACTACCCGGATGTCGAACTGAGCCACATGTACGTCGACAACGCTGCCATGCAGCTGGTACGTGCACCCAAGCAGTTCGACGTGATGGTGACCGACAACATGTTCGGTGACATTCTGTCGGATGAAGCTTCCATGCTGACCGGTTCCATCGGCATGCTGCCTTCTGCATCGCTGGATGCCGACAACAAGGGCATGTACGAGCCGTGCCACGGCTCGGCGCCGGACATCGCCGGCCTTGGCATCGCCAACCCGCTGGCGACCATCCTTTCGGTGTCGATGATGCTGCGTTACAGCTTCAATCAGTTGGCCGCCGCCGACGCGATCGAGAAGGCCGTTAGCCTGGTTCTGGACCAGGGTTTGCGCACCGGCGACATCTACTCGGAAGGCTGCCGCAAAGTTGGTACGCAGGAAATGGGCGACGCAGTAGTCGCAGCGCTGCGGAATCTGTAATCTCTCTGGCCCGCCACCCCAAATTCCCGGTGGCGGCCCACTTTTAGCAAAGGTGTAGTTGCGATGAAACGTGTAGGTCTGATCGGTTGGCGCGGTATGGTCGGTTCCGTGCTCATGCAGCGGATGCTGGAGGAGCAGGATTTCGACCTTATCGAGCCGGTGTTCTTCACTACTTCCAACGTGGGTGGCCAAGGCCCGAACGTGGGCAAGGATACAGCGCCGCTCAAGGACGCGTATTCGATTGAAGAACTCAAGACCCTCGACGTTATCCTGACCTGCCAGGGCGGCGACTATACCAACGAGGTCTTCCCCAAGCTGCGTGAAGCCGGCTGGCAGGGTTACTGGATCGATGCTGCCTCGTCCCTGCGTATGCAGGATGACGCCGTGATCGTCCTCGACCCGGTCAACCGCAAGGTCATCGACCAGCAGCTGGACGCCGGTACCAAGAACTACATCGGCGGCAACTGCACCGTCAGCCTGATGCTGATGGGCCTGGGTGGCCTGTTCGAAGCCGGCCTGGTCGAGTGGATGAGCGCCATGACCTACCAGGCAGCCTCGGGTGCCGGCGCGCAGAACATGCGCGAGCTGATCAAGCAGATGGGTGCCACCCACGCCGCCGTTGCCGACGACCTGGCCAACCCGGCCAGCGCCATCCTCGACATCGACCGCAAGGTTGCCGAGGCCATGCGCAGCGAAGCCTTCCCGACCGAGAACTTTGGCGTGCCACTGGCGGGTAGCCTGATCCCGTGGATCGACAAGGAACTGCCGAACGGCCAGAGCCGTGAAGAGTGGAAGGCCCAGGCCGAGACCAACAAGATCCTCGGCCGCTTCAAGAGCCCGATCCCGGTCGACGGCATCTGCGTGCGCATCGGCGCCATGCGTTGCCACAGCCAGGCGCTGACCATCAAGCTGAACAAGGATGTGCCGATCGCCGACATCGAAGGCATGATCAGCCAGCACAACCCTTGGGTGAAACTGGTGCCGAACCAGCGTGAAATCAGCATGCAGGAACTGACCCCAACCAAGGTCACCGGCACCCTGAACATCCCGGTTGGCCGCCTGCGCAAGCTGAACATGGGCTCGCAGTACCTGGGCGCTTTCACCGTGGGTGACCAGCTGCTGTGGGGTGCTGCCGAACCGCTGCGCCGCATGCTGCGGATCCTGCTGGAGCGTTGATCGTTCTGCTTTGACTAAAAACCCGCGCTGGCGACAGCGCGGGTTTTTTTTGAGTGTTCGCCACAGCATTTTTAGTGCCGGTGATATCGAGCGCCGCCCGCGCGGCGCTCGATATCACAAACACCGCAAATCCCAAGCCATCCCCGCTAGCCCTCACGCAACCCACAGCGACGAAGATACGGCCAGCACAGACAAAACCCTACAATCCGAGTAAAGTGCCGCCCCCGCCGTTTTCTGCAAGAGGATCCCTACCATGACACACCCTTTGGACATCGCCGTCGTCGGCGCCACCGGCAGCGTCGGTGAAGCCTTGGTGCAGATCCTCGAAGAGCTGGCGTTCCCGGTCGCCACCCTGCACCTGCTGGCCAGCATGGAGTCGGCAGGCAGCAGCGTGATGTTCGCCGGCAAGAAGCTCAAGGTGCGTGAAGTGGACAGCTTCGACTTTGCCCAGGTCAAGCTGGCCTTCTTCGCCACTGGCGCCGCAGTCAGCCGCAGCTTTGCCAGCAAGGCGCTGCAGGCGGGCTGCACGGTGATCGACCTGTCTGGTGGCCTGGACGACGCCCTGGCCCTGGTGCCTGAGGCCAACGCAGAGCGCCTGGCTGGCCTGACGCTGCCGGCGCGCATCGTCAGCCCATGCTCGGCCGCGGTTGCCGTGGCGGTTGCGCTGGCACCGCTCAAGGGCCTGCTGGACATTGAGCGGGTGCAGGTGATGGCGTCGCTGGCGGTGTCCGCGCAAGGCCGCGAAGCGGTCAGCGAACTGGCCCGGCAAACGGCCGAACTGCTCAATGCCCGGCCACTGGAGCCGCGTTTCTTCGACCGCCAGGTGGCATTCAACCTGCTGGCCCAGGTGGGGGCCGCCGATGAGCAAGGCCATACAGCGCCGGAGCGCCGCCTGGTCAGCGAGTTGCGCGTGCTGCTGGGCATGCCTGAATTGAAGATTTCCGTGAGCTGCGTTCAAGTCCCGGTGTTTTTCGGCGATAGCTTCAGTGTGGCCGTGCAGAGCCGTCGCCCGGTCGACCTGGCAGCGGTCAACCAGGCACTGGAGGCAGCTGATAGTGTCGAGCTGGTGGAACGTGATGATTATCCGACCCCGGTCGGTGACGCAGTGGGCCAAGACGTGGTCTATGTTGGTCGTGTACGTCACGGTGTTGATGAAGACCAGCAGCTCAACCTCTGGCTGACCACCGACAACGTGCGCAAAGGCGCCGCGCTCAATGCCGTGCAAGTGGCACAATTGTTGATTAAACAGATGCCGTAAAAGATACTGGCGAGCACTTTTGTCCTGCTCTGCTTGCAGGTTTCGGGACGATTCATACAAGGGAAGAGGTCATGCTTCGAATTCGCAAACTGGTTCTGGCCATGGCTGCAGCATCCGCGCTGTCGTCTGGCATGGCGAATGCGCTGGGCCTGGGGGAGCTGACCCTGAAGTCGGCACAGAATCAGCCGCTGGACGCCGAGATCGAATTGCTCGACGTGCGCGACCTCAAGGCCGCCGAAGTGGCGCCAAGCCTGGCGCCACCGGAAGAGTTCAGCAAGGCCGGGGTGGCGTTTCCGACCTACCTCGAAGACCTGACCTTTACACCGGTGATCAACCCCAACGGCAAGAGCGTGCTGCGTGTTACCTCCAGCCAGCCGCTGCCGGGGCCAGTGGTCAAGTTCCTGGTCCAGGTGATGTGGCCGCAGGGCCGCCTGCTGCGCGACTACAGCGTGCTGCTCGACCAGGCCAAGGCCCAAGGCGACAAGCCAGCAGCAGGTAATGTCACACCGGCCACAACCGGTGCCAGCAGCTACACCACCCAGCGCCGCGACACCCTGTGGCAAATTGCTGCGCGCAACACCCAGGGTGGCTCGATCCAGCAGACCATGATCGCGATCCAGGCGCTGAACCCCGACGCCTTCATCGGCAACAACATCAACCAGCTGAAAGTTGGCCAGGTACTGCGCCTGCCCGACCAGCAGCAGATCCAGAGCATTGCCCAGGGCGAGGCAAACAGCGAGGTGGCCGAACAGTATGCCGCCTGGCGTGAAGGCCGCCGCCTGGGCCCGCGTGCCCGCCAGCTCGACGCTACCCGCCGTGGCGCCGCCGAAGCTGCCCCGGCGCGCATCGCCCAGGGTGACAACCTGCGCCTGGTAAGCCCGGGTAACCAGACCGGTGCCGGCCAGGCCAAGGCACTCAACGACAAGCTGGCCGTGGCCCAGGAAAGCCTGGACACCAGCCGCCGCGACAACGACGAACTGAAAAGCCGCATGACCGACCTGCAGAGCCAGCTGGACAAGCTGCAGCGTCTGATCGAGCTGAAGAACGACCAGCTGGCGCGCCTTGAAGCCCAGGGTGCAGCCGCCCCGGCAGCGGCAGCCCAGCCGGTGGTCAAGCCGGCACCAGCTGCTGTGGATACCGCGCCCAAGCCGGTGCCGGCCGCCAAGCCTGCGCCAGCCAACCAGCCGAACAGTGCGCTCGACCAGGTCCTGGGTAACCCGTGGCTGCTTGGGTTGATTGCCGGCTCCAGCATTCTGGTGCTGGCGTTGCTGCTGTGGTTGCTGGCGCGCAAGCGCAAGGCCCAGCAAGAAGCTGAAAAGCACCTGCGCATGGCGCGGGCGCTGGAAGAAGAGCAAGCCCCAGGTTTTGACACTGATACCGAGAGCCTCGACGGCGTCGAAGTCTCGGAGCCGAGCGTGACCTTGTCCCCCGCTGTGGTCGCAGCTTCGGCTGCCGCTGCCGTTGCTGCGGAAAAAGTGGCAGCGCCAGTCGCCGAGGCAGACCTTGAGCCTGAGCCGCACGCCGACCCGCACGCCGCGCTGCTGGCGGAAGTCCATGAATGCCTGGCCGAAGGCCGCCTGAATCGCGCCACCGAACTGCTGGAGCCCGCTGTGGCCGCCGCGCCAGAGCGTGACGACCTGCGCCTGAAACTGATGGATGTGTACGCCCGCCAGGGTGACCAGAGCGCGTTCGCCGAACAGGAGCGCAAGCTGCCGGCCAGCGAGCAGAACACTGCCCAGGTTGCCGACCTGAAAGAGCGCTACCCGGCCATGCTTGGCCTGGCCGCGGCCGGCCTGGGTGCGGCGGCACTGGCTGCCGAAATGGATGAGCAGTACGTGCAGGAGCTGCTGCACGACGAGCCTGAGGCGCCGGTGGTTGCCGATGTGGTGCCTGACGAGGTGCCTGAGTTCGCGCCAGAGGCAGACGCTGAGCCGGAGGTTTTGGCGCAAGCAGAGCCTGAAGCCGAGCTGGACGCCTTCGAAGAAGTGCCAACCCTTGATGCACCGGGTCTGGGTGAACCGGACCTGGACAGCGACTTTGACCTGAGCCTGGGTGAAGACCTGCCGGAGGAAGATCCGCTGGCAGCGCCGTTGCTGGACGAGCCGGCGGCACAGGAACCTGTACCCGACGAGCTGGTAATTGCCGAGCCTGTGCTGGATGAGCCAGCGCTGGAAGAGGCTCAGCCAGAAGAGCAGCCGTTTGCCGTGGATGCCGAACTGCAAGCCGACGCCGACGCTGATTTCGAGGCCATGCTGGCCCAGGCAGAGCCACAGCCTGCCGTGGACCTGTCCGATTTCGACCTCGATGTCACTGAGCCGGTTGCCCCGGCCGCCCCGCAAGCGGTGGAAGAGGTCCCCGTGGACATCGCCGCTGAACTGGCTGCCTTCGACAGCGTGCCGGAGTTTGACCCGGTTTCCGAGTTCGACATGCCGTCGGACTTCGACCTGTCGCTGTCGCTGGACGACGATTCGCCGGCCGCCAAAAGCTTTGCCTCGGAGCTGGACGACGTCAACGCCGAGCTGGACAAGCTGTCGCAGAGCCTCGAATCGCCATCGCTGGAGCCGCACTTCACCAGCGAGGACGCGGTTGCGCAGCCTGAGCCCGAGCCCTTGGACGACCTGGACTTCGACTTCTTCTCCGGCAGTGACGAAGTAGCCACCAAGCTCGACTTGGCCCGCGCCTACATCGACATGGGCGACAACCAGGGCGCGCGCGATATCCTTGATGAAGTGGTCAAGGACGGCGACGACACCCAGCGCCAGGAAGCCGAGGACATGCTCTCTCGCCTGGTCTGATGCAAGCAGGGCAGGCCTCTTCGCGGGCTTGCCCGCTCCCATAGGGTCTCCACAAGTCTTCGTCCTTGTGAGTAACCTGTGGGAGCGGGCGCGCCCGCGAAGACGCCCGCAAGCGCTACACACCTCCAATGGCAGCCCTACAAGGCTGCCGTTGTCGTTATAATCCCCGCCATTCCGTACACCCCACAGGTTTCATGCGCTTGGACATCATCGACACCGCTGCCGCCGAATCCGCGGCCGAAGGCTACTCCCGAATCGCCCTGGGCGTGGAATACAAGGGCGCCCGCTATCGCGGCTGGCAGCGTCAGGCCAGTGGAGTGCCCAGTGTCCAGCAAGCGCTTGAACAAGCGTTGTCCAAGGTCGCCAACGAACCGATTTCGGTGATCTGCGCCGGGCGTACCGATGCCGGCGTGCATGGCTGCGGCCAGATCGTGCATTTCGATACCCGCGCCGTACGCGACGAGCGCGCCTGGACCTTGGGCACCAATTTCAACCTGCCGCACGACATCAGCGTGGTCTGGTCGCGGCCGATGCCGGCCGACTTCCATGCCCGCTTCAAGGCGTGTGCGCGGCGCTACCGCTACGTCATCTACAACGACCCGATCCGCCCGGCGCACCTGGCCGAGGAAGTGACTTGGAACCACCGCCCGCTGGATGTCGAGCGCATGGCCGAAGCGGCGCAGTTCCTGCTTGGCACCCACGATTTCAGCGCCTTCCGCGCCAGCCAGTGCCAAGCCAAGTCGCCGATCAAGCACATCTACCACCTGCGCGTTACCCGCCATGGCCAGATGATCGTGCTGGACGTGCGCGCCACCGCCTTCCTGCACCACATGGTGCGTAACATTGTCGGTGTGCTGACAGCCATCGGCGCCGGCGAGCGCCCGGTCACCTGGGCGCGTGAAGTGCTGGAAGGGCGCGACCGCCGTGAAGCCGGGGTCACCGCCCATCCGTACGGGCTTTACCTGGTCAAGGTGGAGTACCCCGAGGAATATGTGCTGCCCCAGCGTTACATCGGCCCACACTTTTTGACCGGCTACGAAGCGTTGGCAGACTGACGGACGAAAAGCCATTTGCTAACATCCGGCCTTTCACCGTAACAATCAGGGTTCGCTGTCCATGAGCAATGTTCGCAGCAAGATCTGCGGGATTACCCGTATCGAAGACGCACTGGCCGCTGCCGAAGCGGGTGCCGATGCCATCGGCTTTGTCTTCTATGCCAAGAGCCCGCGAGCCGTTGACGTGCGCCAGGCACGGGCGATCATTGCCGAGTTGCCACCGTTCGTGACCACGGTCGGGCTGTTCGTCAACGCTTCGCGTTGCGAGCTGAACGAGATCCTCGAAGTGGTTCCGCTGGACCTGCTACAGTTCCACGGCGATGAAACCCCGCAAGACTGCGAAGGCTACCACCGCCCCTGGATAAAGGCCCTGCGTGTGCGCCCGGGCGATGACCTGGAAGCGGCCTGCCAGCTTTACGCAGGGGGCCGCGGCATATTGCTGGACACCTACGTCGCAGGCGTACCCGGGGGAACCGGTGAAGCGTTCGACTGGTCACTGGTGCCGGCACACCTGAGCAAGCCCATCATCCTGGCGGGCGGGTTGTCGGCCGATAACGTCGGCCAGGCCATCGCCCAGGTGCGGCCTTATGCGGTGGATGTCAGCGGTGGTGTGGAGCAGGCCAAGGGCATCAAGGACGCGGCGAAAATCGAGGCCTTCATGCAGGCGGTGAAACAGGCGTGATGGCAGATGTGACGGCTGGCTGCGCGCCATCGTCCATAGCTTTCGCAGCCCCGCGGGGCAGCCGCCGGTGGCGGCACAACAACACATTAGCGGTGGAGTGGCACGCTGGAAGCCCCGGCGGCCGGTCCATCATCGTTTCATAAAAGATTTTGAGCTCAAGGGCAGGGCAGGGCCGGTGAAGCCGACCCCCGCTTGCCAATACTGGAGAAAGAAAGCATGAGCAACTGGTTAGTCGACAAACTGATCCCTTCGATCATGCGTTCCGAGGTGAAGAAGAGCTCGGTGCCTGAGGGCCTGTGGCACAAGTGCCCGTCCTGCGAGGCCGTGCTGTATCGTCCGGAGCTGGAAAAGACCCTGGATGTCTGCCCCAAGTGCAACCACCACATGCGCATCGGCGCACGTGCGCGCATCGATATCTTCCTCGACGCGGAAGGCCGTGCCGAACTGGGTGCCGACCTGGAGCCGGTCGACCGCCTGAAGTTCCGTGACGGCAAGAAGTACAAGGACCGCCTGACCGGCGCCCAGAAGCAGACCGGCGAAAAAGACGCGCTGATCTCCATGAGTGGCACCCTGATGGGCATGCCGATCGTGGTCAGCGCCTTCGAATTCTCGTTCATGGGCGGCTCCATGGGGGCCATCGTCGGCGAGCGCTTCGTGCGTGCGGCCAACTACGCCCTGGAACACCGCTGCCCAATGGTCTGCTTCTCCGCTTCGGGCGGTGCGCGCATGCAGGAAGCGCTGATCTCGCTGATGCAGATGGCCAAGACCTCGGCCGTGCTGGCGCGCCTGCGCGAAGAAGGCATCCCGTTCATCTCGGTGCTGACCGACCCGGTGTACGGCGGCGTTTCCGCCAGCCTGGCGATGCTCGGCGACGTCATCGTCGGTGAGCCAAAGGCCCTGATCGGCTTCGCTGGCCCACGTGTGATCGAGCAGACCGTACGCGAGAAGCTGCCAGAAGGCTTCCAGCGCAGCGAGTTCCTGCTGGAGCACGGTGCTATCGACCTGATCATCTCCCGTGGCGAACTGCGCCCGCGCCTGGCCCGCCTGCTGGCGCAGATGACCGGCCAGGAAACCCCGGAGCAAGCGCGTGAGGCGGCTGCCGTCGCGTGATGAAACAACGATCCCTGGGCGAATGGCTCGCCTACCTCGAGCAGTTGCACCCTTCGGCCATCGACATGGGCCTGGAGCGGTCGCAGAAGGTGCTTGCCCGGCTGGGGCTGGGCAAGCTGGCGCCCCGCGTGGTGACGGTGACCGGCACCAACGGCAAGGGCTCGACCTGCGCCTTCGTGGCCTCGCTGCTGCGCGCCCAGGGGCTCAAGGTCGGCGTTTACAGCTCGCCGCACCTGTTGCGTTACAACGAGCGGGTGGTGATCGATGGCCTAGAGGCCAGTGATGAGCGCCTGTGCGAAGCCTTTGCCGCCGTCGAGGCGGCGCGGGGCGAAATTTCCCTGACCTACTTCGAGATGGGCACGCTGGCCGCGTTCTGGTTGTTCTACCAGTCGCAGCTGGATGCCGTGGTGCTGGAAGTTGGCCTTGGTGGCCGCCTGGACACCGTGAACGTGGTGGATGCCGACCTGGCTCTGGTGACCAGTATCGGCGTCGACCATGTTGATTACCTGGGCGATACTCGCGAGCTTGTGGCCTTCGAGAAGGCCGGCATTTTCCGCGCGGGCAAGCCGGCCCTGTGCGGTGACCTGGACCCGCCGAAGCCGTTGCTGGACAAGGCCGCCGAACTGGCAGCGCCGCTGTTCCTGCGCGGTCGTGACTTCGATCTGGCCAGTGCCGATGGCAACTGGAGCTGGCGCGGTACGGCGGCTGATGGTGCGCAGGTAGAGCTGCGTGACCTGCCTTTGCTTGACCTGCCCATGGAAAACGCCACGCTGGCCCTGCAGGCTTACCTGCTGATGGGGCTGCCGTGGGATGCCGCGCAGGTGCGCCAGGCACTGCTGGATACCCGCATCACCGGCCGCCTCGACCGCCGCCTGCTGAACTGGCAGGGCAAGCCGGTGGAGCTGCTGCTGGATGTGGGGCACAACCCCCATGCAGCGGAGTACCTGGCCCGGCGCCTGGCGGCCCGGCCGCTCAAAGGGCGTCGCCTGGCGGTGTTCGGCCTGCTCGGAGACAAGGACCTGGACGGCGTTGTCGCGCCGCTGCAGGGCCTGGTCGACGACTGGGCCGTGGCGCCCCTGGATACCCCCCGCAGCCGCCCGGCTGCGGAACTGGCTACGGCCTTGACGAACCTCGGTGCTGCGGTGAAGTCTTATGTCAGCGTCGATGCCGCCCTTGAAGGGCAATGCGCGCAGGCGACGGCGGATGATCAGATCTTGCTGTTCGGTTCGTTTTTCTGTGTTGCCCAGGCGCTGGAGTGGCTGGAGCGGCACGCCCAGGAGGGTGGAGTAGATGGCAGTGCTGGATAAAGGGATGAAACAGCGCATGGTGGGTGCGCTGGTGCTGGTGGCGCTGGCGGTTATTTTCCTGCCGATGCTGTTCACCCGCGAGGACGAGATGCGCCAGGTGCACGTCGAAGCCCCGCAGGCACCGGCCATGCCAAGCCTGCCGGAAGTGAAAGTGGATCCGGTCGCCGTGCCGGAGCCGCAGGTCATTCCTGAAGAGCCGCAGCAGCCACCGGTGGTGGTCGACGAGTCCACTGCGCCGGCCGCTACGCCCAGCCAGCCAATCACGCCATCGCCGCAGACCCAGGCGCAGGTTCAGCCGGCCAAACCGCAGGTCCCGGCACCCAAGGTCGAGCCCAGGCCGGCGGCCACCCCGGCACCTGCCACGGCAGTGGCCAAGCCAGCTGCCCCCTCGAAGATCGACGTCAATGGCTTGCCTGTCAGCTGGTCCATCCAGTTGGCCAGCCTGTCCAACCGAGCCGGTGCCGAGAAGCTGCAGCAAACGCTGCGCAGTCAGGGCTACAACGCCTATATCCGCTCGGCGGGCGGGATGAACCGGGTGTATGTCGGGCCGCTGATCGAGCGGGCCGAAGCCGAGCGCACGCGCGACGCCATCAACCGCCAGAACAGCCTCAAGGGCTTTGTGGTGCGTTTCCAGCCAGAGCGCAGCTGAAAATCACCAGGGCGGCTTTGCCGCCCATCGCCGGCCAGCCAGTTCCCACCCCGATCGCACGGACCTCAAGGGCTGAGCTCTCCCTGTGGGGGCTGGCTTGCCGCGATGAAGCCAACACCATTCCGCCTGACATTCCGCTTACTCCCAGCGCATCGCTCTGGTAAAATGCGCCGCCTCAAACGTCTGCAGGCAGCACCGTGGCATTTACCTTGGTTGATTGGGCGATCATCGCGATCATCGCCGTCTCCACACTGATCAGTCTCAAGCGCGGCTTCGTCAAGGAAGCCTTGTCCTTGCTCATCTGGATCATTGCCGGTGCGGTTGCCTGGATGTTCGGCGGTTCGCTCTCGGTGTATCTTGAGAGCTACATCCAGACGCCATCGATGCGCGTCATCGCCGGCTGCGCCATTCTTTTCGTCGCCACCTTGCTGGTGGGGGCCATGGTCAACTTCCTCGTCGGTGAGCTGATCCGTGTGACCGGGCTGTCCGGTACTGATCGTTTCCTGGGCATGGCCTTCGGCGCCGCGCGCGGGGCCTTGCTGGTAGTGGTGGCCATCGGCCTGATCAGCCTGGGGCCTGTTCAACAAGACACCTGGTGGCAGGAATCACGCCTGATACCACAATTTCTCTTGGTCGCCGACTGGTCGAAAAACCTGATTTTGGGTTTCACCGGCCAGTGGTCGCCCAGTGGGTTGATCAGCGCTCCGGCTGATCTTCCGTTCAAGGAACAGTTGCTCGGTCCGTCCCGGCCCTGAGCGCTATTCACTCAAGTTTCGTCAAAGTAGGGGTTGCGTCGCATGTGTGGCATCGTCGGTATCGTCGGTAAGTCGAACGTCAATCAGGCGCTGTATGACGCGCTTACGGTCCTCCAGCACCGCGGCCAGGACGCTGCCGGTATCGTGACCAGCCATGACGGCCGGTTGTTCCTGCGCAAGGATAATGGCCTGGTGCGCGACGTCTTCCAGCAGCGCCACATGCAGCGCCTGGTAGGCAGCATGGGCATTGGCCACGTGCGCTACCCGACTGCGGGCAGCTCGACCTCGGCCGAGGCCCAGCCGTTCTACGTCAACTCGCCATATGGCATCACCCTGGCCCACAACGGCAACCTGACCAACGTCGAGCAGTTGGCCAAGGAGATCTACGAGTCCGACCTGCGCCACGTCAACACCAACTCCGACTCGGAAGTGCTGCTGAACGTGTTCGCCCATGAGCTGGCGGTGCGCGGCAAGCTGCAGCCGACCGAAGAAGACGTGTTCGCTGCTGTTTCCCACGTGCACAGCCGCTGCGTAGGCGGTTACGCCGTGGTGGCGATGGTCACCGGTTACGGCATCGTCGGTTTCCGCGACCCCCACGGCATCCGCCCGGTGGTGTTCGGCCAGCGCCACACCGACGAAGGCGTGGAATACATGATCGCCTCGGAAAGCGTGGCCCTGGACGTGCTCGGCTTCACCCTGATCCGCGACCTGGCGCCGGGCGAAGCGGTGTACATCACCGAAGAAGGCCAGCTGTTCACCAAGCAGTGCGCCGAATCGCCAAAACTGCAGCCGTGCATTTTCGAGCACGTCTACCTGGCGCGCCCGGACTCGATCATCGACGGTATTTCGGTGTACAAGGCCCGTCTGCGCATGGGTGAGAAACTGGCCGACAAGATCATGCGCGAACGCCCGGAGCATGACATCGACGTGGTCATCCCGATCCCGGACACCAGCCGCACTGCCGCGCTGGAGCTGGCCAACCGCCTGGGCGTCAAGTTCCGCGAAGGCTTCGTCAAGAACCGCTACATCGGCCGTACCTTCATCATGCCCGGCCAGGCCGCGCGCAAGAAATCGGTACGCCAGAAGCTCAACGCCATCGAACTGGAATTCCGCGGCAAGAACGTGATGCTGGTGGACGACTCGATCGTACGCGGCACCACCTGCAAGCAGATCATCCAGATGGCCCGCGAAGCCGGTGCCAAGAATGTCTACTTCTGCTCCGCGGCCCCAGCAGTACGCTACCCCAACGTCTACGGCATCGACATGCCGAGTGTTCACGAACTGATCGCCCACAACCGTACCACCGAACAAGTGGCCGAGTTGATTGGCGCCGACTGGCTGATCTATCAGGACCTGCCAGACCTGATCGACTCGGTCGGTGGCGGCAAGATCAAGATCGACCACTTCGATTGCGCGGTGTTCAACGGTGAGTACGTCACCGGCGATATCGACGATGCCTACCTCGAGCGTATCGAGCAGGCCCGTAATGACCTGGCCAAGGTCAAGAACCAGGCCGTCAGCGCGATCATCGACCTCTACAACAACTGATTCAGGGAGCGACGGCATGACAGATCAATGGGATGCCGGGCGACTGGACAGCGACCTCGAGGGTGTCGGTTTCGACACCCTGGCGGTGCGCGCCGGTCAACACCGTACACCCGAGGGCGAGCACAGCGAAGCGCTGTTCCTGACCTCCAGCTACGTGTTCCGCACGGCCGCCGACGCGGCCGCGCGCTTTGCCGGTGAAACGCCGGGCAACGTCTATTCCCGTTACACCAACCCGTCGGTGCGTGCCTTCGAGGAGCGCCTGGCGGCCATGGAGGGCGCCGAGCAGGCCGTGGGTACATCTACCGGCATGGCGGCGATCCTGGCCGTGGTGATGTCGCTGTGCAGTGCCGGTGACCACGTGCTGGTGTCGCAGAGCGTGTTCGGCTCGACCATCAGCCTGTTCGAGAAGTACTTCAAGCGTTTTGGCGTGCAGGTGGACTACGTGCCACTGGTCGACCTCGGCGGCTGGGAAAAGGCCATCAAGGCCAATACCAAGCTGCTGATCGTCGAGTCGCCGTCCAACCCGCTGGCCGAGCTGGTCGATATCACCGCGCTCAGTGAAATCGCCCATGCGCGCGGTGCCATGCTGGTGGTGGACAACTGCTTCAGCACCCCGGCGCTGCAGCAGCCACTGAAGCTGGGTGCCGACATCGTGTTCCACTCGGCCACCAAGTTCATCGACGGCCAGGGCCGTTGCATGGGGGGCGTGGTTGCCGGCCGTGCCGAGCAGATGAAAGAAGTGGTGGGCTTCCTGCGTACCGCAGGCCCGACGCTCAGCCCGTTCAATGCCTGGATCTTCACCAAGGGCCTGGAAACCTTGCGCCTGCGCATGCGTGCGCACTGCGAAAGCGCCCAGGCCCTGGCCGAATGGCTGGAGCAGCAGGACGGCGTGGAGAAGGTGCATTACGCCGGCCTGCCCAGCCACCCGCAGCACGAACTGGCCAAGCGCCAGATGAGTGGCTTTGGTGCGGTGGTGAGCTTCGAGGTCAAGGGCGGTAAAGAGGGCGCCTGGCGCTTCATCGACGCCACCCGGGTAATTTCCATCACCACCAACCTGGGTGACAGCAAGACCACCATCGCCCACCCGGCTACCACCTCCCACGGCCGCCTGTCGGCGCAGGAGCGTGAAGCCGCCGGTATCCGCGACAGCCTGATCCGCGTTGCCGTAGGCCTGGAAGATGTGGCCGACCTGCAGGCTGACCTTGCACGCGGGCTGGCCGCACTGTGATCGAAATCCGCGGCAGTACCCCGGGCCAGAATGGCCGGGTAGCCTTGGTCACCGGTGCCGCGCGCGGCATCGGCCTGGGCATTGCCGCATGGCTGATCTGTGAAGGCTGGCAGGTGGTGCTGAGCGACCTGGACCGTCAGCGTGGCGGCAAAGTGGCCAAGGCCTTGGGCGACAATGCCTGGTTCATCACCATGGACGTCGCCGACGAGGCCCAGGTCATTGCCGGGGTGTCCGAAGTGCTTGGGCAGTTCGGTCGGCTGGACGCGCTGGTGTGCAATGCGGCCATCGCCAACCCGCACAACCAGACGCTGGAAAGCCTGAGCCTGGCACAGTGGAACCGGGTGTTGGCGGTTAACCTCAATGGCCCGATGCTGCTGGCCAAGCATTGTGCGCCGTACCTGCGTGCGCACAACGGGGCCATCGTCAACCTCACTTCTACCCGGGCGCAGCAGTCCGAGCCCGACACCGAGGCCTACGCAGCGAGCAAGGGCGGCCTGGTGGCCTTGACCCATGCCCTGGCCATGAGCCTGGGCCCGGAGATTCGTGTCAATGCAGTGAGCCCGGGCTGGATCGATGCCCGTGACCCGTCGCAGCGCCGTGCCGAGCCGCTGACCGAGGCCGACCATGCCCAACACCCGACGGGCAGGGTAGGCACCGTAGAAGATGTGGCGGCGATGGTTGCCTGGCTGTTGTCGCGCCAGGCGGCGTTTGTCACCGGTCAGGAGTTTGTGGTCGATGGCGGCATGACCCGCAAGATGATCTACACCTGAGCTCGGCGCTGTAAGGGAAGGGGACCGAAAGGTCCCTTTTCTGTTTTTGCTTTTTTTGAAAAAAATTCAATGGGGCTATTGACTTAGCTTCGCCACCTGCGTAAATTTCGCGGCCTCAGAGAAGCAAACGCAACAAGCAACACAGCGAGGGTGATTAGCTCAGCCGGGAGAGCATCTGCCTTACAAGCAGAGGGTCGGCGGTTCGATCCCGTCATCACCCACCACTTCCTGAGAAGTTCCTGGTGCAAAAGTTTCGCAAGAAGCCGATAGCCAGAGAGGAACGCACTGCGCAGCGGTAGTTCAGTCGGTTAGAATACCGGCCTGTCACGCCGGGGGTCGCGGGTTCGAGTCCCGTCCGCTGCGCC